>JAPLNM010000122.1 GCA_026692845.1 Planctomycetota bacterium
ACCTCAGCGTGCCACTCAGGTGGCGTGTATCCTTGGGCATCACCCCGAAGTGAGGCCCAAAGCAATTCCAAGGCGTAACGCTTTTCGTCTTGAGTCAAATTGCAAATCAACGTTTCAACCGACATGGATTAACCCTCCAAGTTTATCTTACCAGAGTCAATCGCATGAGTCGAGGATTTCTAGTCCTCAGAAGCACAGGGCGGTCGCACGGGCTTGAGCGGTCGCTCGCGTCGACAAGGCCCCCCAGTCTGGCAAGTGATCTTGGGTCTGAGTCGCTACGGTGGGCTTCGAACACCCTCGGAAACGTTATCGCTGCGTTGGGAGGACATCGATTGGGAAATGAACCGAATGAGTATCCCAGAGCCGAAGGTCGAGCATCACGAAGGTCGTGGCATTCGTAGCTGTCCGATCTTCCCGGAGCTACGACCGATCCTCGACGAAGCGTTCGAGATATTCGGTGACAAGAGCGAATACGTAGTTGCGGCTCCGCAGTATCGCGCCGCAGCCAATACCGCGATGGGTTGGAAGAACTCAAACCTACGGACCGAAATGACGCGACTCTTGCGACGCGCAGGTGTTTCGGGTTGGCCACGATTGTTCCATTCGATGAGGGCCAGCCGACAAACAGAACTGCAGCGTGAGTTCCCGCTACACGTGGTCTGCTCCTGGCTCGGCAACTCGCCACGGATTGCCCAGCAGAGTTACCTGCTGGTGAACGAGGATGATTTTGCCAAGGCGGCAGGCGTGGCGAAGTTGATGGTGGAGGGGTGAGTCGCTAGGTGGTGTGGGGAGGGTGCCCGGCAACGGGCATCCTTACCCGATTTCGGCGACTGTTTCACTGTGAAAATAAGCCGAAATCATTCCTTGTACAATCGCGACCCATGGGATCACATTCGCGCACAAATCGTCACAGAGTTCAGGTCGATTGAGTATCTTTGATGCAGCATGTCCAAGTCTATCTCCGCCAATAGGAACTAGGTTCCACGGAGCCGAATCGGGCTTTGCGTGGAGGAGGCTGTTCATCGACGCCGTGAGGTCACGGCCGGGGACCGTCGGGTTGCGTTGTTGCTTCACCTGAATGGCATCGAACATTTTGGCAAGTCCAGGCGCATCGTTATTATGCCAACCACGATTCCAGGAGTCTATTTTTTCGGGGTAGAGATTTAGGTAGAGCAGAATCGCTGTTCGTTCCACCATCGCCCTAACGAGAACGTGTGCCCCGAAAAGATACCCCTGCCGTATGAGTTCGCGGATTGAAAGCATGATGCTGAGCGTCTGCGGGATGACTTGAGCTGCCATCCGCTGATGATCTGTCAGGGAGCGACCATGAGTCGTCGGTGCCGTATGCCGATTCTGCTCCATCACTGAACTAATGATTTGGTCGAATTGGAAAAGGAGGGGCCGTCCCAGATACGGCTCGTTGTCCGGGGTGAACACTATCGGTGTCGTTAGTCTGTCTCGGTTCATCACTGCCCCCGCTGCATGGAGATTGAATTCAGGTGCACCAATATTATTTCTGTTGACCGTACCAGTGCAACCTATCACACAAGCTTGCCTTGAAGTGAAATCCAATGATATCGGTCGCCGACAAGCCGATCAATCAATGGTTAGAGTGACAGGCTCTTTCCGACCAAGCGCGATACAACGATTCGAACCCAACTAGTTCGAATCCTACCACCTCTGCTGCAAAACCACCTGTTTTCCCTGGAAAAACGAGGGTTCGGAGGCGACTCTGACGACTCACTGGACGACTCACCAGGGTCCAAGGCAGCGCACTAGACGACGCAGCATGTGCAAAAACCCTGGGAAAACCTTTGGTTTTGCAGCACGGGCTTCAGAAAGCTAACGGAGAGGACAGGAACCGAACTTTTGGGTGTTTTTCCAATGTTCTTGAGGAGTTCGAAAGGCACACGTTGGACGATGCATTTTTACCAAAAATCCACAGAATAGTCATTTTATCTGGCCAACCCACTTCAGGAACGGATGTGCCAGTTGCTCTATCGATCGCCTCACGATCTAGAGAGACTGACTATGAGAGGCGTTTGATTGTCGCGTTACGACCTTGCTCGTTTCGGTTTGAGTGTTAGGGTCAATTCAAGATTCGAGTAATCCACTCGGAGTTCTTTTGCCAGTAATAGCCCCACGCCCAGCAAAGGCGTCTGGCCTGAGTTCGCAATCACCTCCAATGACCTTCGTTTACCGAACCAATCGAGCTCGCAGTGGTAGGTTGATAGCTCAATTGCTGACCCGTCTGCCAGGACGCCATCGATCGAACCTGTGACTTCTAACTGCAAATCGTCAATCAAGGATTGAGGCAGCACCAAATCACCCGTAAAACCGGTATCGATCCAAGCGTCGACTTGAACTCCCGTCGGATATTTAGGACAAAGAATCTCGATCGGCAGGATTGCTCTGCCTGAATCATCGACGACTCCTCTCATCGTGTTTGCATTCCAAAGTGTACCGCAGCGGCATGCCCTATCCGAAATGTGTGTACAAGCCGGTTGGGATAAAGTCGTCTCGCCTCACAAATCGCTTCGCTTAGCGTATCACCGATAAAATGTTCGCCCGAACAGGGTTCAATAGCTACGAACCGATTCAAGTGATCCGCTTCAAGTTGGTTTTTTAATGATTCAAAAATGGGTCTAGCAGCATCGGCGACTGATTTTTTCTTTTCCATGTCAGCTTCCTATTCTCCAGTTTTGATCTGCCACTTGACGATGCCTTCGCAGTGTCCTTTAGGCCAATTGTATCGAGCATTCCTCGGCCGGGCAATTCATTGGCTCATTACCCGAAAATGCAGAAAAGTATCAAACCGCTAAAAAAAGAGTGTTCGTTGACATGCGCTACGCTGGGAAGACATCGATTGGGAAATGAATCGAATGAGTATCCCAGAGCCCAAGGTCGAGCATCACGAAGGCCGTGGCATTCGTAGCTGCCCAATCTTCCCGGAGTTGCGACCGATCCTCGACGAAGCCTTCGAGATATTCGGCGACAAGAGCGAGTATGTGGTCGCCGCACCGCAGTATCGAGCTGCCGCCAACACCGCGATGGGTTGGAAGAACTCGAACCTACGCACCGAAATGACGCGACTGCTGCGCCGTGCCGGAGTTTCGGGTTGGCCACGGTTGTTCCATTCGATGCGAGCCAGCAGACAAACAGGGCTGCAGCATGAGTTCCCGTTGCACGTGGTCTGCTCTTGGCTTGGCAACTCGCCACGCATCGCACAGCAGAGTTATCTGCTAGTTACCGAGGATGATTTCGCCAAGGCGGCTGGCGTGGCGAAGGTGATGGCGGAGGGGTGAGATGTTAGGTGGTGTCGGGAGGGTGCCCGGAAACGGGCATCCTTACACGATTTCTGCGAGGTCCTACGGTCCTTGTGCCTTAATTGCATTCGATGCTCGCGTGCTAATCGCTGGGCACTCATCATTGCAGAAATTCGCGATAGTAATTGAACGCAAGGCGTCTTTCGGATGATAGTCTATCCAAGAACGGAGACAGTTTAGCCGTACCGTCTCATTCTTGTCACTTGTCCCGAGTTCCATGAGTCGCTTTAACGCATGAGGCGGACTCCCAGCGTCCCAAACGGCCCAACTTGTAGTTGCACACAGAGTTTCATCATCGCTCTCTAGCCATTGGATTAGAGTTGCCTCGTCAATCGAACCCGCCCAAATCTGTGACGCCAGATCCGCAGATGCCGCGGCCGCACGGGTCTTGTTCGGATTGGAAAGATCAACAATGATCTTGGCGACATCTATCTTCATTGAACGTAAACACCTGATTATGCGAGTTGTGAAACCATGACGGTCAGCAAAGTTACTTGCTGGTTACCGAGGATGATTTTGCCAAAGCAGCAGGCGTGGAGAAGGTGATGGTGGAGTGACTGGTTGGTGTGTGAGGAGGGTGCCCGGCAACGGGCATCCTGAAGCGATTTATTGCCGGTCTTCTTGTGAGTTTGGCTCCGTCGTGAACGGTGGGATGGCGCCAAAGTCGTTCTCAAGCCAGCCATGATCCCCATACACATTCCGTCGCCATCCATCAAGTCAAGCGACTCAATGAGGTGTTCGGATTTGGCGTCAACCAATTCTGCAATCACACGGAGGTTTACGCGTTGGGTCTCATTGGCCAGGGTACCGGTTACCCCGTCCAGCACCATCATCAATCCGTATACGGCATCATTGATTGCTTTGGTGGCAACAACCTTTTTCTCGTCGTTCAGCAACGGATCGACTTGTTGCAATGCGTAATTGCGAACGTCTTGGAAAAGTACTAACCCAATCGCATGCTGGAGCCACAGTTCGCGTTGCCGCGAATCGCTTGGTGGTTCCGACAAATTGAATTCGAACGTTGCCATCGTGAAGCGATCCTAGTTTAGGCAATAACGGCAACCATCACCGAGTGGCCGCCAAAGTGGTTTCTAAAATTGAGCGCGGCCGACCGGCCACTTCGGTGCATGGTTTTGTTCTGGCTGTTTTTCGTGCTCGTGCTCAGTCCGCCACGGCGGACTGAGCACGAGCACGATGGGATCCTGTGGTCGGAATGCCCCAGGCCCCCGGTTGGCTTGCCCAACCGGAAGCCAAGCTTCGCGAGCTAACCGGAAGCCAAGCTTCATAGCGGGAGGCTGCTTCACCGGCCGCACGAGGCGGCCGGGGTCGTGAAGTGGGGATGGTGTAGATCCGCCAGCTAGCTGACGAACCTTGGGCTCCGGTGGCTCAAGGCCACCCGGAGGCCGAGATCTTATGAAGCTGAATGATATCAGGCACTTGCGAGCGGATCAAAAATTTTGTGGAGTGATAGGCTGTTTCGGCCTAATCTCACCGCCCCCGTACTCCAAAACATCACTCACCTAGTTCGAATCCTACCCCCTCTGCTGCAAAACCCTCTGCTTTCCATGGAAAACAGGGGGTTCTAAGGCGACTCTGGCGACTCACTGGACGACTCACCAGGTACCAAGGCAGCGCACTAGGGTTGTTGATTTATCGGGGGCAGCATGTGCAAGCATGCACGTGCATGGACGTGCAGGAAAGCCAAAGCAATTGGCAAGAAATGCGAAAAACCCTGGGAAAACCAGGGTTTTGCAGCACGGGCTTCAGAAAGCTAACGCAGAGGACAGGACTCGAACTTTTGTGTGTTTTCCCTGTGTTTCTCGGGAGTTCGAGAGGTATTTGCAGGAGGATTCAATAGTGTAGAAAATCCTTGGAGGGATGGTATGAACTTGCTTCCGTGTATTCGGTGTGTTCCGTGTATTCCGTGCGTTCCGTGTGTTCCGTGGTTCCCTGGTTTTCATGGTTCCCTGGTTTCCGTGGTTCCCTGGTTTCCGCGGTTCTCTGATTTTCCGCACCAAGAGCGAATACCTCCAAGCAGTATTTGCCGGTTCCGTCATGGTTGTCTCACTTGGAACCTGTCTCGAATGTGTTCTGGGATTGGACAAGCGGTCATCTGGTGGGTCTGTGAATCGAATCGACTGCAAACCGTGGTGACTCGGCCTATTGCCAGGATCGTACTGCCGCGCCGAATGACGTGCCGGTACGTGATGCTCGTATTCCCAAGCCGTTCGATCGATAGATCGACGCTGAGCAGGTCTTCAAAGAAGGCAGGGCTTTTGAAATCGCACGAGCAGTGCACACGTGGCCAAGAGACGGCCAGAGATTCAAGCGGAGCAATTTCACTCCGGCGAGGAAAAATCGACCATCTGCAGTGCCGAAACAACGCGTGCTCGGCCTGCTCCATGTAGAGAAAAAACGAAGAGAAGTGAGCGATTCCAGCCGCGTCAGTTTCCGAAAACTCGACGCGCCTCTCCCAAGTAAATATCGGCGGACTACTCGCCGACATACGGCATTAATGCCATAAACCGAGCTCGCTTGACCGCCTCTGCAACAGCGTGCTGACTGGTCGCCGAGCAACCAGACTTACGCCGACTTACAATTCGACCGTGACGATTGACCAGCTTGGACAGCAGCTCGATGTCTTTGTAGTCAACATACATCGGACGAGGACGCTTGCCATCGACGAGCAACGGGTCCTTCTTCTTGATTTTGACCTTCACTCGAGTCCGCTTCCGTGCGAACTTCTTGTCTTTCTGAAATTTCGAGGGGTACAGGGTAGTATCCAATGGGGGTTAAAAGGAACGGAATGGTGCAGGACCTTTTTGATTCAGGGCTAAAAATGTAGCCCACCGAAGAGATTTCTACAAGACCCCTTTTCCCGCAACTATCACAACCCCTCATTTTGGGGCCTGATTTTTGGGCCTAAAACGTACTTTTGATTCGCTTGACCTCCTGGGCTGTAGCGGTCCCCTTGTAGTAATCATCTAGCGGGTAACATCCCGATGGCAACCCGTTCCTCGGCGCAGTGGTGCAGTCGGAAAACGTCCTGCAGATGAGCTTGCGCTCGGAGGTTCCATGGAGCACCGCGTCGGTCAAAATTTTAGGATTGGAAAGGATGGTTCGTCCAAGTCCGACGAAATCGGTCCAGCCGGCCTGCACGTTATGGACCGCCGAGGCGGCCAGATGCTCTTGCAGGTAAGAATACCCTGAGCCCACGACGCGCATCGCTGGATGCTGCTGCTTGATCTGGCGCGTGACCTGGAAATGTTTGGCGACGGAGAGCAGGGGGTCTTCGTGCGGCTGGTAGCCGTCCGAGGGTGGAAAAGCCGCAGGACGGAGCATATGGGGGGTGTAGTAGGGACTCCCTCCGGTGACGTTGAGCAACGCGACTCCCTCGTCGCCTATCCACTGGATCAATTGATGCGGCTCGCTCAGGTCGACCTCCGTGGGTCGGTCAGGATCGATTCCAAAACCCCATTGGTAAGGGAGCAGATGCGAATGCATCCTCGGTCGGCCTTGGCCAAGCTTGCCGTCGAGGGCCGTATCTGGGTTCGGCTCATGGGGAATCGAATCAAAGGCACCCAAGCGGACTCCGATCCCAAGTCCCGGAACCTCTTTGCGAATTCTGCGTACGATCTCGATCAGCAGCCGCGCACGGTTCTCAAGGCTCCCTCCGAAACTGTCTTTTCGTGTCCGAGCCGACAGGAACTCGTGCAACAAATACCCATGGCAGCATTTGATATCGACAAAGTCCGCGCCGAGCTCATAGGCGAGCTTGGCGGCTTGCACGTAAGCCCCGATCAGTTCGATGATCTCTTGCTCGGTAAGTACTTGGCTGTCGTCCGTGACCCCAAACTTCGTGTCCAGCAGTGGATGGCGATGGGCCACGCGAGGCTCCCATCGATGGTGGTCGCTGGGTCGGCAAAATCTGCCCGAATGGGTTAGCTGACAGCCGATCACCAAATCGTCGGTGCTCCCCCAATGCTCGTGATGGGACTGACGAAGCCCATCGAGCAATTGCTCGATCCCTTCGCGATTCGATTCAATCAAGATCAATTGGTTGGGGTTGGCGCGTCCGTCTGGCCGCACCGCCATGGCTTCTCCTCCCCAAATCAACTTCGCCCCCGATTCCCCAAACCGCTTCCAGCGTCGAACCATCGGCTCGGTAATCCCACCTGTGGTCGTTGCATCCCAGCCTTCCATAGGCTGGACTGCAATCCGGTTTCCTATGGTGCGATAGTTCCAGTTTAGCGACTCCATCAATGGACTGCCCGAGGGCTGATGGACCTCTGAGGCCAGCGGGATGTCGATCCCCAACGATTCGGCATGCTTGCTGAACTGAGCAGGGGACTTGAGCGATGAAAGTTTGGTAAGGACGTGCATGATGCGTTCGGGAATTAACGGTTCGTGCCAGAGTGTTGCTTAAACTGCGGTTTGGCCAATTGGGGACTTCGCCCTCGAGCGTGACCAAGAGTATACCGTCAGAATCGCTCCGAACAGAATGCCGACGATGCTGACCCATTGCGCGATGCTCAGTTCGGTCCCGAACTGGCCCCCTTCGTCGACCCGGACTATTTCCTCGAGAAATCGAAGGATCCCATAGACGAGCCAACCAGAGCCAAAGACTAAGCCTGGTCGCTGGACCCATCGCGGGATGCACAAGCTCCAAAAACAGAGCAAAAAGCCGGTGATCGACGCGTAGATCTGAGAAGGATGAACCGGCAAACTTCGAGTCGGCAGCTCCCGCACCACGGTCCGAACTCGGTCGGTGCGGACCAAACCTTCAAGCTCAGCTGGGGCATGCTTACGCATCGCCTCGGCTTGTCGCTGGGGTGCCAAAGGAACCAACCCTACTTGGACCGAATCGAGGATTTGGCCCGGTTGGATACCGTTGCGTTCGGCCCAGCTCCCCGGGTCGACCGTATCGATGGCCGTCTGATGCGCATCGGTTGGCTTGGTGTGGATTCCCAAAAGGCGGCCCGAAGAAAGCTGGTCCATATAAGCCGGCGCGCCGCGAGGAAACTCGATGGCCGGCAAGCCCGATTCGACGACGCCTCCGTAACAACATCCGTTCATCAAGCAACCGATCCGACCGAACGCAAGTCCGATAAAAAAGGCTGGCACGATCGCGTCTAGCAACGACAAAGGAGCAACCTTTTGCAGAAGCGTCCAACCGAGGATCCCCGCGATCCCACCGAGGATCGCTCCATAGACGACCAATCCACCTTCGGTAAATTGAAGGGCCGTCCAAAGCTTCTCGACAATGGATGTGCCTTCAAGTTCGCTCCACTTTTGAACGATGTAAAAGAGCCTTGCTCCAAGCAGTCCTCCGATGACCGTCCAGAGGACTAAACCCAGAAACGATTCTTTGGCTACCCCGAGTTGCATGACTCGCCGGTAGGAGATTCCTACGGCCGTCAAAACCCCGAGCATCATCATCATGCCATAGCCTCGAACGGGTAGACCGACGACAATTTGGTCGGCCGTACCCGGGGCAACCTTGGCTTCAATCGCCGGCAGTACAAACCCAAGGACCGCCGCACCGACGATCCAATTGAAAAATCCCTCGTACAGATTCGATATGCCCTTGGGTTGCCTATAGCTGTAAAAAAGTGTGATGCCTAAGTAGAGCACAAGACCGAGCATGGACCAACTGACCAACCCAAAGAGCTTGAGCGGTCCGATTTCATGCGGGAGATAAAAAAGGGTTTGCCGCATGGTAAGGATCGATCCTTGAATACTGGATTAAGTGAGCCTGAACGTGGCGTTGTCGATCAAGCGAGTTGCGCCAAGCCTCGCGGCGATGATTCCAACGACCTCCGAGTCGATCGTTTCGATCGACTCGAGCGTATCGGGATGCACGATGGCCGCATAGTCGATCGAATCGACGAGGCTAGTCTCGAGCTCCTTGCGCATGGCTTGCTCGACCTGCCGACCGCTTATGCATCCTTCTTGGATCAGCTTTTCAGCAGCCTCCAGCGCTCGGAATAACCCTAGAGCCCGCTGGCGTTCCGATGGGGAAAGGTAACGATTTCGACTGCTCATGGCTAGACCGTCGGATTCGCGGACCGTCTGGCAAGCTTCGATCGCAATCGGCAGGTTCAAGTCGCGGCACATCGCCCGTATCACGGCGACTTGCTGATAGTCCTTTCGTCCGAAATACCCGACATGAGCCGGTAGGATTTGAAAGAGCTTGAGAACGATCGTAGCAACCCCTCGGAAATGCCCGGGACGAATCGGACCCTCCCAAGCTTCGGCGACACTCGGCGGTTCGATGAACGTCGAGTGCCCTTGGGGGTACATCTGCGCGTTGGTGGGTGTAAAGACTAGATCGCAACCTTTGTCAGCAAGCAGATTTAAATCGTTTTGAAGCGTCCGAGGGTATTTCTGAAAATCCTCATTCGGTCCGAATTGGGAGGGATTGACGAAGATCGTAGCGATCGCCATGTCGCATTGCTGCTTGGCCCTCTGGACCAACGACAAGTGTCCTTCATGCAATGCACCCATCGTTGGAACAAGTCCAATGCGTTTGCCTTCCATGCGCATCTGGTCGACAAGACGGTAGGTCTCCTCAGAGGATGAGAGAACTTTCATAGAACTCGATCAAGCGAAGTATTCGACTGCGTTGGTGAAGATCTTGAGCCCCTCGCCCTGCTTGGGTAGCGACGATTGGCGGGTCCACGAGGGATGGTTGGTCGGATCAAGGAATCGCTCGGGGTGGGGCATGAGACCAAAGATTCGACCGGATGGATCGCAGATTCCGGCGATGTTCCATTGAGCGCCGTTGGGGTTGGTGGGAAACCCTAATCCTTCGTCGCCGGTGGTTCCCTCGGGCGTGCAGTACCGGACGGCTATCTGCTTGCGCTCGACGATCTCCTTGCATGCTTGTTCATCGCGGATCAGCAAGCGGCCTTCGGCGTGGGCCATCGGTAAGTAGATCCTGTCGATCCCTCGCAGGAATACGCAGTGGTCGGATTCCGGTTTGAGATGAACCCAACGGGTCTCAAAACGACCTTGGGTGTTCCAGGTCAATGTTGCCGGAGGGCTCTGTTCCTCGACGTCAAAGAAGATTCCCAAACGCATCATGATCTGAAAGCCGTTGCAGATTCCCAACACCAAGCGGTCTTGGGTTTGAAACAAACTGACCACCTCGGCCAGTCGCGTCTGCCACAGCACGGCGGCGATCCGGCCAGCAGCGATGTCGTCGCCGTAAGAGAATCCGCCCGGGAAGCATAGGATTTGAAAGGATTCGGCAAGGTTGGGCGTATCGATGAGTTGATTGACATGGACACGAACCGATTCGGCGCCGGCAAGATCGAACGCATAAGCCGTTTCGATGTCGCAATTGGTTCCTGGTGCTCTGACAATGAGCGCTTTTGGCTTGGCCATCCCGATCGAGTCTCCGCCGTATTGGATTGGATTAGTTGGTAGTAAGTGCCTGTCGTGGTGTCCGTCGCAGCGAAGCTGCCACCATGAACATGGGCCCGGCATCGCAAGGCGATCGGGCGAAGTTTCGTGAGTCTAAATCCTAACGTTCCATGCGGAATCTGTGCAGCACACCGCCCAGGTTCAATTACCGTTTCCAAGCTCTTTTTCGAAGACTTCTTCGAGCCGTTCGAGCCGTTCGCTCAGCAGCGCAACGGTCTCTCGCAAAGCTTGGACTTCGGCAGCCAATCCGGTGTTTGAGCCTGGAAGGCCCGTATTGGACGATCGAACTTTGCCCGGATAGTTTGCTCCGGAATTACCCCCGGTATCCGACCCTGTGACTTCTTCGGAATCCTCGCTGTCGGTGCCGTTTGCAAGTCCACCCGAGAGACCTGCCGCGACACTCTTAACAACGGCTGCGAGTTCCCATTCTGGGTAAAGATTGTGCGAGACGATTTGTCCTCGTCCCGGCGGGGTCAATTCGACCATCAGATTTTTGCGGATCAGGCCATCGACGAGTCGTTTGAGCTCGTCAAGGTCGTTGATCGGCTCCATGCGGGCAGCGCGCGTGCGAAGTTCGCCGAGGGTTTGCTCACCCCTCAGGAGCAGTTCGGTCATGATAGCCGCCTCGACCTTCTCCAAACCGAGCCAATGGTAGGCATAGTGCCGAACCTTGGTCACCCGCCCGCTTCCTTGGATCATCGCAGCGGCCCCTAGGGCCCTTAGTTCGTCGACGATCGTTTCGATCTGTTCGGAGGAGTAGTTGGAGATCGGAGCCCGATTGCTCTTTTGGTTGCAGCCGGTGGTTAGACCGGCATACGACATCGGGTAGGCATCGGGGGTGGTTTTGGATTTCTCCATCAGCGTGCCGAGCACCCGACGCTGCTTGGCCGTCAAAGGTTTCCAAGCAGGTTCGGAAGTTGCAGGTGCTGATTGCTCGTTACTTGACACCTTCGGATTGCGTTCCTTCCTCGATGCAGAACAGGCGGTTTCGGTTGGCAATGTAGATCCGCCCGTTGGCAGCGATGGGGGTTGTGTAGACGGCCGAACCGACGTTGATCTGAGCGATTTCCTTCTTTTCTGGAGAGAGTTCAAAGGCCAAGATATCGCCATCTTCGTCCCCGATGTAGATCTTGTTATCGGCGATCAGTGGGGAAGCCCAGGAAGCTGCCAGCATGTCATGGGTCCAATGGGCGGTCCCAGTCTTTGAATCCAGGCAATGGATGACCCCCGAGAAATCGGCGATGACCAACAGATCGTTTTTGATCGCCACGGTACCGCAGGTCCGGTGCATGGTTTGTTCGAAGTCTTTAGGGTTCGATCCGACGTAGTGCCAGATTGCTGCCGAGTTCGGGTTGTCTCGCTCCAAATCCCCCTCGGTTGCGACCAGGGCTTGCTTGCGCTTCGGCGCGATCGTGACGGTCGGATCCTTGGCGTTGTAGACGAGCGTTGGACTGACATCTCCGCGCTTGGTCGGGTCGATGCACCAGAGGTGACCGCCCCCCTCGCCGTGCTCGGGGTCTTCACCGACGGCAACGTAGACGTTCCCGTCGTAGATCACCGGTGTAGCGATGATGTGGTTGCGAGTCGCCCCGTTGAGCTTGTAGACCGAATCCTTCGGGTTGCAATCGAACTTCCACAGGAGCTTGGATTTGCCATTTTCTCCCTTGGCGTCAAAACTATAGAGCCAGCCGTCTCCGCCTCCAAAAATGACTTGTTCGACATCGCCCAGAACTCCATAGGCCGGCGAGGACCATTGTCCGTGAAGGATGTTTGGGCCCGGGGAGTTGTCGGTCCAGAGGACCTCGCCGGTGAATCGATTCAGGCAGATGAAGCTTGGTGCTTTTTCCTCCGGAACCGTGATGTGTCCATCATCGACGCCGTTGGAGGTGTTGACAAACAGCAGATCCCCCACGCAGGTGACCGAGCAACTGCACATGTTGTGCTGCGAGACGCCGAGCTTGGACATCATGTCGAGTTTCCAAATCACGTCGGCTTCGTCCTGATTGTCGTTGGGCTCCTCTTTAAACGGGCCGTCGTTCTCGCCATCCAAGAAGCCTTCGGTGTCCAGGCAAGCCACTTCGCCTCGGCTCGTGACATACCAGAGTCGATCTCCATCGATAAGCGGTGCACAGCAGATGCCCTGGTTGGGCCAATCGTGGACCCGTCCGGTTGGAAGTTTTTCGCTGCTGTGCTGCCAAAGGAATTTACCGGTCGAATCGTCGAAACAGATCAAGCAACCCAGGTCAACCGTGGCCGGATAGCGCTTGACGTAGCCCGACCCGTTGTTGGTCCCAACGTAAGCCTTGCCGTTGGCCACGACGGGATTGCCGTAGGTTTCCGAGCCCAAGGCGGCCGACCAGCGGATGTTTTTGCCGGTCTTAACGTCGTACGCGACGGGCAAAGGACCCGAGTCCGGGACGTTGTTTCGTTCTGCCGATCCACCCCACTGAGGCCAATCCTTGGCTTTGACCTTCAGTTTCGATACCCCCTGGCTCGCCACCGCCGTGGCGTCAAACTTGTCCTGCGCCTGCAAACTGCCTGGGAAAAACGAGCCGGTAAAGCTCGCCGCTGCCAAAAGAGAGAACCAAACCCTGTTTTTGGAAATCGTTCGTCGCATGCCTAATTCGCCTTGATCGAGGTTGGAAGGAGGTCCTGTCAGCCAACAGAAACCCGCCTATTGAGTCGGTAGGATGAAAGCCGTCAGCGTCCGATTATAGCCGACTTGGAAAGTTTTCGTAGGCTCGCTGAGGTTTCCAAATTCAGGGTAATGCCGTAAACTGTTGCGTGGGGCTTTAGAGTGCTCCAAATCCGAACTGTATTATCCCGAGTAGGAGATTTGATCCATGTCTGTAAAAATTCGACTCGCTTGCTTGCTCACTCTTTCGACAAGCCTCCTGGTTTTCCCAGGTTGCGAATCCTCCTGCAACCAGCCCTTATCGGCCACCCCAAGCTCCCCATCGAGCGACGATCAAGCTGCTTTGGACGAAACCGCAGAGCCAAAATTGGTTTCCTTTAAAGTCGAAGGAATGACCTGCCCGAGCGGATGCTATCCAAGTGTCAAATCGGCGATTGCAAAGCAGAAAGGGGTCATCGGCATCGAACTCGCACCGCAAAAGCAAGCCGATGCGATCGACAACCCGATCGTTTTCGTCAAGTACAAAGGCAATTTGGACTTGGACTCGACGCTCAAAGCCATTTCCAGAGCCGGATTTGAAGCCCAAGAAGTCGCCAACTAGGAATCGGGTCGTTCAAGGAGGGTTCGGGCATGGATCAGGTAGCAGGGGCTCTCAACCAGCCATTTGTTCACCTCCATTGCCACAGCCATTATTCCCTTCTGGACGGCGCAGGCACGATCGATCGACTGGTCCAACGGGCCAAAACTCTCGGAATGAACTCCTTGGCGCTTACCGACCACGGTAACTTGCACGGGGCCTTGGAGTTCTATAAGAAAGCCAAGTCGGCCGGAATCAACCCGATTATCGGCTACGAAGCCTATGTCGCCCCAGGTAGCCGATACACCCGCGACGCCGACTCGGCCAAGGAAGCCTCTTACCACCTGACGCTCCTTGCACAAAACCAAACCGGTTTTCGGAACCTCATCCGCCTTGCTTCCCGCGCTCATCTAGAAGGCTTCTATTACAAGCCTCGGATCGACAAGGAGTTGCTAGAACTCTACAGCGAGGGCATCATCTGTCTGAGCGGATGCGTGTCGAGCGAATTTTCCAGACTCATCCTCCGAGGATCCGATACCGCTGGATCGATCGAGCAGGCCCAAGACGTCGCGGCTTGGTTTTCCAAGCTCTTTGGCGATCGCTACTTCATCGAGATCATGAACAACGGCATCCCGATCCAACGCGAGCAGTTGCTCGGGGCGGTCGATATCGCCAACCGTATGGGATTGCCCCTAGTTGCGACCAACGATGCGCACTATCCCGAACGCCAAGACGCCGAGGTCCAAGATGTCTTGATGTGCATCAGCACGGGCAAGTTCCGGACCGACACCAACCGCATGCGGATGGACAACGACCAGTTCTTTCTGCGCTCCCAGTCGGAAATGTACGAAAGTTTCCAAGGCCTCGAGCATGCCGTGGCGCGCAGCCAACAGATCGCCGACTCGGTCGATATCCAACTGGATCTGGGAACTCGGAATTTCCCCTCGTTCGAAATCCCAAAAGAACAGACCAGCACCGACGCATACCTTCGAGCCCTGTGCATCCAAGGCCTTTTTGAGCGTTATGAGGGCGATGCGGAAATGATCCCCGAGGGAAAGTTGGCCCAAGTCGTCTTGGATCGCTTGGACCGCGAATTGGGCGTGATCCAAAAACTGGGTTTCTCCAATTATTTCCTCATTGTTTGGGACTTTGTTCGCCACGCACGTCAAATCGGGGTCCCGGCGACTGCTCGCGGAAGCGGTGTCGGTGCGCTGGTCTGCTATGCCCTGTATTTGTCGCACGTGTGCCCTATCAAGTACGATCTGCTCTTCGAGCGATTCCTCGACGAGAGCCGATTGGAAGCCCCGGACATCGATATCGATTTTTGTCAGGACCGCCGCAGTGAAATCATTCGCTACGTCAAAGACAAATATGGCGAGGACAACGTCGCCCAAATCGGAACTTTTGGCACCCTCAAGGCCCGAGGGGCGATCAAGGACGTCGGGCGCACGATCAACATCGCGCTGAGCCGCGTGGCGGAAATCAGTGAGATGATTCCAGACGACGGCAAGACCTCGCTCAAGGAAGCCATCGAATCGAACGAGGATCTTAGGAAAGCTGCGTTGAACCCCGAAATCGGCGAAATGCTCGACCTGGCGCAGCGGGTCGAAGGGATGGCTCGAAACATCGGAACCCACGCGGCTGCTGTCGTCATCGCCGACAAACCCCTGACCGAATACGTCCCGTTGATGCGAGGTTCGGGCAAGGATGATGTGATCACCCAATGGTCGATGGGGGACGTCGAAGCCGCAGGGCTCCTGAAAATGGACTTTCTGGGACTTCGCAATCTGACGATCCTCTCGAAAGCCGTCGAGATGATCGAAAAGACACGAGGCATCCGTGTCGATCCGATGAAATTCCCACTCGACGATGAAAAAGCCTTTGAACTTCTGCGCCGTGGGGAAACCAAAGGGGTCTTTCAGTTGGAAAGCGGCGGCATTCGCGATTTGCTCCAACGCATGAAGCCCGACCACTTCCGAGACATCATCGCCACGAACGCTTTGTACCGACCAGGTCCACTCGAAGGTGGGATGGTCGATGAGTACATCGCCGTCAAGCTCAAGAAGAAATCCGCCACCTATTTGCACCCGGTCCTGAAAGAAATCCTCGAGGAAACCCACGGGGTGATGGTTTACCAAGAGCAAGTCATGCGGATCCTGAACCGATTAGGTGGGATCGAGTTGGCTAAGGCCTACACGTGCATCAAGGCGATCAGCAAGAAGAAAGAGTCGATCATCGCAGCCAACCAGGAGAAGTTCCTCCAAGGTGCCCTCGATCTGGGACTTGCCAAGAAAGATGCCGAAGACTTCTGGAACAAGATCCTCAAGTTTGCCGGCTACGGCTTTAATAAAAGCCACTCAACTGCCTATGCATTCATCGCCTACCAAACCGCTTATCTCAAAGCCCACTTCAAAGTGGAATTCATGGCCGCATTGCTGACCGGTGATATCGCCAACCGGAATTTCAAACGCAAAGATCCGCTCGTCGAGCACCTCGAGGACTGCCAGCGGATGGCAATCCCGGTCGAACAACCGAGCATCAATTCCTCGCGGGGCGAGTTCGGAGTCCACGAAGGGAAAATTCTTTTCGGGCTCTCGGCGATCAAAGGATGCAGCAAATCCGTCGGCGATGCTCTAGCCGAGGAACGAGAGCGCCGCGGTCCTTTCAAAAGCATCTTCGATTTTTGCAATCGCATCGATTCCTCGCAATGCGGACGAGGATCGATGGAGTCACTGATCATGGCCGGAGCCTTGGATTGTCTAGGCGGAACCCGCGCCCAGCATTTGGCGATCCTCGATAAGGCCATCCAAGGTGGAGTCGCGGCGGCCAAGGACAAAAAGAGCGGCCAACTGAGCCTCTTTGGCGACCTAGTCGAGGAATCCGATAGCACGATCCAAAGCTTACCGAACATCCCTGAATTCCCCGAAAAAGAAAAACTCGCCAAGGAAAAAGAGGTTCTCGGATACTACCTTTCCTCGCACCCCCTAGCCGAATACGAATCGACCCTAAGATCCTGTTGCACCAGCCATTCGATCGGTGCCAAGTCCCTTGCCCACCGCACCGAAGTTTGGATGGGAGGTGTCGTCTCCTCGATCAAAATAGCTCACACGCGAAACCCCAAACCCGACTCACCGACGAAATACGCGAACTTTGACCTCGAGGATCTCGAAGGCATCACACGCTCGATCGCTTGGCCAAACACCTACGAACGCTTCGCGCCGTGGATCGTCGCCGATACGATCGTTTTGGTCCGAGGTCGAATCGATAAACGAGGCGAAGAGGAAATCAACTTCATCGTCGACGAGGTCATCCCCATTGCGGAAGTCGAGGCTCGCTTCACCTCAGGCTTGACCATCTTATTCGATGAATCCAAACATTCGCAAGACACTGTAAACCGTCTTGCCGAAGTCCTCCGGGGTTACCCCGGAGATCGCGAACTTCAATTCGAAGTCAAGCTCGCATCGGGGAGTCTCGTGCACATGGTCAGCACCAAACACAAAGTCAACATCACGCAAGAACTACGCAGTCGCTTGGACGATCTGCTCGGCGAATCCAGCCACCGCTTGCGCATGAATAAGCCTTCGGTCAACAACGACAATGGCAATGGCGGATACCCCAAGCGTCGGCAGGGCTAGCGCGTGCAGCCCCTCCCAGTCGACGTTCATCTTGAATCCATCACTCATACCGTAAGCTCCCACAGCATTACGGCCATCGAAGCTCCCCCTGGTTCCGGGAAAACCACCCGAATCGCACCCTCGTTGCTGCGATTGAATACTCCTAACCAACGGATCTACTTGGTTCAGCCCCGACGAATCGCTGCAAGATCCGTCGCCGAACGCATCGCCAGTGAATCCAATCAAAGCGTCGGACAACAGATCGGATACGCCGTTCGTTTCGATCAAAAAACCTCCCAACAAACGCAGCTTGTGGTCGTCACCGAAGGCATCTTGATCCGCAAATTGCTGCAGGATCCGACGCTTCAGGAAACGAAAATCGTGATTCTCGACGAGTTCCACGAGCGTTCGCTCGATGGAGATCTGCTGCTGGGCATGCTCCGACGCATCCAGTCGGAATTGAGAGACGATCTGCGGATCGTGATCATGTCGGCGACGCTCGACAAGCAGTGGCTTGCCAGCGCATTGCCAGGGGCTCCATTGATTCAAATCTCCACGCCGAGCTTTCCGGTCAAGATCGAATACCACCCGCCCGAGCCAAGGCAGGACATCGCCGAGCACGCAGCCAACGTGGCATTGCGTGTGGCTTTGAATCGACCCGGAGATCTGCTGATTTTTCTTGCTGGGGCCGGGGAAATCCAACGCTGTTGCCAAATACTGCGAAACCATCGACTAACCGATGCGCTCGATGTGCTACCACTGCATGGCTCGATGCGAATCGAAGAGCAATCGCAAGCCATCCAGATCGGGCCTCGGCGGCGGATCATCGTCGCAACAAATATCGCCGAAACCTCACTGACGATCCCCGGGGTCCAAACCGTCATCGATAGTGGTCTGGCTAGAGTCTTGCGATTCTCTCCCGACATAGGGCTGGACCGATTGGAGCTGGAAAACATCTCGAGCGCATCGGCCACCCAGCGAGCGGGTCGCGCGGGACGCGTCGGGCCCGGATGGTGTATAAGGCTGTGGTCCGAAGTTTCCGACCGAGCCAGGACCGCTTTTTTAGACCCCGAGATTCGACGCGTGGATCTATGCAACGCAAGGCTCCAATTGCACGCTTGGGGCGAAGGCGACCGCGAGGATTTTCCGTGGATCGAATCTCCTCGACAAGAGTCCTGGGATGCTGCAGGTCGGTTGCTGTCGCAGCTCGGCGCAATCGATCGTGGCCAAATCACACC
Source organism: Planctomycetota bacterium (assembly GCA_026692845.1). Classification (GTDB taxonomy): domain Bacteria; phylum Planctomycetota; class Planctomycetia; order Pirellulales; family Pirellulaceae; genus JBKCUI01. The sequence goes on from JAPLNM010000122.1 coordinate 18,819, forward strand.
CCTTGGCCAGCAGATGAGTCACATTCCCCTGCATCCGAGACTCGCGCGGCTTTGCATCGAAGCCCAAGCCTATGGATGCCTCGAACGGGCGGTTTGGCTCGCAGCGATGCTAAGCGAACGCGATCCGTTCGATCGGCGAGGGCCATCGAAAAAAAACTCCGAGCAAAACACCTCGGGTACACGGCAGATCCCGACCCGAAGTGCGAACGCTTGGCAGAGCGACTGCATCGAGCGTGCCCGTTGCCTGCAACTTGGACAGGTAGATCGGCAAACTCCCTTTGGCTGGCTCCATGCCGGAGGATTCCAGACGATCAAGCAATCGGCCCAGCAGATCGAACAAGTCTGCAAAGGATTGTTCAACGGTTCGAAGCCCACAAAACTCGATAGGACAGAGTGTCAAACATCTGACGAAGGACTCCAGCGGTCGCTGCTCGCGGGATTTCCAGATCGGTTGGCCAAACGACGCGCGATGGGCAAGCCCCAGGGGCTGATGGTCGGAGGCAAGGGAGTTCAGTTAAGCCCTGACTCTGGAGTGCGGGACTCGGAGTTGTTTTTGTGCGTCGAGGCGCAGGGAGCCTCGGGAGAAGCCTTCGTGCAACAAGCAAGCGGCGTGCGGCTTGAGTGGTTGCAGGGCGATACCCTTGCGACTCGGGATGAAATGTTCTTTCATCCTACACAGAAACAGGTCGTAGGCAGGCGACGTACCTACTGGTTGGACTTGTGCCTTGCCGAGACTCCCGTTGCCATCGCCGACGAACAAGCCTGTGCAGACTGTTTGTTCGAGGCGGTCCAATCGCATTGGGAAAGTGTGTTCCCCAAAGACGATCCGTCGGTCATGCAATGGATCGAGCGTGTCGGGGCTCTTGGTCAATGGGTGCCCGAAATAGGGCTACCCCAACTCGATCTGCCCACGCTTCAAAGGGCCGCTTGGGAGATTTGCCGTGGCAAGCGCAGTTTGGACCAAGTCCGCGCCGGGGCGTGGATCGACTGGCTTGAAAATCTTTTGTCGCCCGAGCAGCGACGCAGTCTATCGGTCGAGGCGCCCGAGAGGATTCAGGTGCCTTCGGGAAGTTCGATCAAAATCGAGTATGCTGCGGGCAAGCCGCCGGTTTTGGCGGTGAAAATCCAAGAGGTCTTTTCGTGGAAGCAGACCCCACGGATCGCGCGTGGACGAGTCCCTTTGCTCCTGCATTTGTTGGCACCCAGTGGACGGCCCCAGCAGATCACCAACGATCTAGCTTCGTTCTGGACCAGTGGCTACGCAGAGGTCAAAAAAGAGCTTAAGCGACGCTATCCCAAACATTCTTGGCCCGATGACCCTTGGACGGCCAGCCCTACCCGACGGTAAAGACCTTAGCGACGGTGACCTTAGCGATAGTGATTCCGTGCGCAAGCCGACCTCGTAGATACCCGGCTTGGGGCTCGGGTTACTATAAAAATTCAAATTTCCCGTTAGAATGCTAAGACCATCTGGACCACCCTTTCTCTCTGCCCAGGAAACCGAATGCAACATGAATGACGAAACCCTGCAACGCATAACGAGAACTTACGGAATTGAAAATTGGTCTGCGGGGTACTTTAGCGTCAACAACCACGGAAACATGGTTGCCCATCCGGCGATGAACGATCCTCGAAGCGTCGACTTAAAGACGGTCGTCGACTATTTGCAAAAAGATAAAAAACTTCAATTGCCGATCCTGCTGAGGTTTCCACAGATCCTAACCAACCAGCTCAAGATCTTGAGCGAATCGTACCGCGAAGCGATCGAGCAGTTCGGCTTCAAAGGAAAGCATTTCCCGGTCTTTCCGATGAAGGTCAATCCACGGCGCGAGGTGGTCGAGGAGTTTCTCAAGGACACCAGCAGGTACCGAGTGGGACTTGAGTGCGGATCGAAGGCCGAGCTGTATGCAGCCATCGCCCAAGATCAAAACCCCGAATCTCTCTTGATTTGCAATGGATTCAAAGATGAATCGTTTTGCCGTCTAGCCCTCCTGGCGGTTCAATCGGGAAAGCGGGTCGTCATTGTCATCGAGAAGCTCAATGAGTTGAAGATCTTGCTCCGCGTTTGCGCCGAGACGAACATCTATCCGTGGATCGGGTTGCGGGCCAAACTCTACACCAAAGGGAGCGGGAAATGGGCAAGCTCGGGTGGGGACTCGGCCAAGTTCGGTTTGACCACCTCGGAACTCTTGGAATGCTTGCGGCTCCTTACCGAGAACGGCAAAAAGGACTTGCTCCATCTGCTTCACTTCCACATCGGTAGTCAAATCACCGACATCAAGCGGGTCAAGAACGCCATGAAGGAAGCAGCCCGCGTCTATGCCAAGATCCATAAGCTCGGTTATCCAGTCGAATTCCTCGACATCGGCGGTGGGTTGGGGGTCGATTACGATGGATCCAAGACACGTGCCGAATCGTCGATGAACTACACCGTCGAAGAGTTCGCCAACGACGTCGTCTACACCGTGCAAAACGTCTGCGACCACGAAAACGCCCCGCATCCGAACCTAGTGACCGAAAGCGGTCGGATGATGACGGCCTATCACACCGTTTTGGTCACATCGATCCGCGAAGAAATCGAAACCTTCGCCGACGATCTGCCTGAGGTGACGATCGACGCAGACGATCCACAAGTGATCACGGAGATGAAGTGGCTGCTCGATGACATCAATGGCAAAAACTACTTCGAGTACTACCACGATGCGGTCGAACACAAAGACGAGTTGTACACCCAGTTCAACCTCGGCATGGTATCGCTCGAGGACCGAGCCAAGGGCGAGGTCCTCTATTGGGAAATCTGTGCTCGTGCGTTAAAAGAATCCGAACAGGCACGAAATCCGAACGAAGAGTTCGAGGATGTCAAAAAGGTTCTCGCGGCAAAGTACCTTTGCAATTTCTCATTGTTTCGTTCGGCTCCGGATTCCTGGGCGATCGGTCAACTCTTTCCTGTCGTGCCACTGCATCGCTTGCAGGATGCCAAGATCGATTTTGCCACGTTGGTCGATGTGACTTGCGATTCCGACGGAAAAATCGACAAGTTCGTCGATTTAAGAGACGTCAAAGAGACCCTCGAGCTGCCCGAGTGGAAGGAAGGAAACGATTACTTCCTCGGGATCTTCTTGATCGGTGCCTACCAAGAGGTCATGGGTTCGTACCACAACCTTTTTGGGGTACCCAACGAAGCCTCCATCCATATCGAAACCGACGGACGATTCCACGTTTCGAAAATCGTACCCGGGAGCAAGATCCAGGACATGGTTACCTTTGCAAGGTACGACGTTACAGGGTTGCATACCAATTTCCAAAAGCGGCTCGAATCGCGGGTCACCGGCGGCCAACTCGACGAAAAAGTCGCAGCGGCCCTGGCCAAGGAATACGAGTCGGCGGCCAGTTGGACCACCTACCTAGATTAAGCCCCGTTGATTTAAAACCACCTGCTTTGGACCCACATCGGAACTTGGAGCTCAGGGAAAGGAGTCCAGAACTTTGGCACGCAATGAACAACTGATCCGTCAGCACAAAATCCTCCAAGTCTTGGAGCGTCGACGCTACGGTGTGACGCTCGAGGAACTGCGCAGCAATGTTGTCGAAGAGCTTGGACTAGGAACACTGCATACCCGAAGCATACGACGCGATATCGAAGCGCTTCAATCGGCTGGCATGCCCATCACCACGCAAGATTCGGCACGAGGGCGAGTATGGAAGCTCAATCGCAGCGACACAGGGCTCCATAAGATTGCGATTTCTGCGAGCGAATTGATCGCTCTTTCGATGGGACGCGATTTGATGATCCCACTTGCTGGTACCCAGTTTTGGCAGGGGATCGAGGCGTTCTGGTACAAAGTCAAAGAGCAGTTGCCCGAAGGCGTTTGGGACCACTACGAACGCTATCGGCGAACGTTGCGCGTCATCGGCGTGGTTCCCAAGACGTACGAAAAGCAGCGCGGGATGCTCCAAACGATCAACCGAGCGATCCAGGAACATCGCAAAATCGATGCGATCTACGAATCGACCGGTAGCCCAGCTAGGCAGCGCATTCTCGAGCCTTATGGGCTAATCATCTACCAATCGAGCATCTACTTGGTAGCAAGCGAATTCGGACAGCACCTGGATTTGGAACCCGAGGAGCGCCTTCGGCACTGGAAGCTCGATCGATTCCAGTTCGCTGCGGCGATGGATGAATGGTTCAAACCGGATCCAGATATCGACCTCGATGTGCACCTGGGCCGTTCGGGGGGGATTTTTAGCGGGGACAAACCCTCGATTTACAAAGTCCGTTTGACATCCAAAGCCGTGCGATGGGTTCAAGAGGAACCTTGGCACGCCGAACAGACCATCGAAATGCAATCCGATGGCTCGGCCATTCTGAGCGTGCCAGCATTTCACCCCTTAGAAGTCATCCCGCAGATTCTCCGACTCGGCTCGGCCGCAGAACTCCTGGAACCTGCAAGCGCTCGAGAGATCCTTGCTGAACAGATCTCCGACATGGCCGGTCTGTATAGTTCTAAAAAGAGCAGTTCGAAATCATCAAGCAAAAGTCGCTACGACCAGAGCAAAGAGACTTGACGGGGGACTTTGAGGAAAAGACTTGAGTTCCTTTTGCGTTGTTTGCTCGAAAGCGGCACAACGGATTTGCGGATCCGAGCTCGCAATGAGTCTTTTTAGCCATCAGGATCGTTGAGCAGATCGATCAACCGAGATCGCAGAGGTTCGGGAAACCTTTCTGTCCATGTTTGATCGATCAAACCTAGTGAGACTAGGTCCAGTAAATGAACTTGATCTTTCCGACGATTTGCATTGAGCTTCATGAAGACGAGAGTTTCAAGTTGAACGGTTTGAAAATCGTTGGATCTCGACAAAGGTTCGATGTCGGGGTTGGGTTTGTCGCCGGCTCGTTCGATTCTACCGACAAGTACGACATGAACAGCATCGCGGGCAGAGGCGTCTGGATGTTCGACAAACATGTCCCGGGCGAGTGTTTTGCGGTGATGAAACCCTGCGGCGGTCATTGCATCCTTCATCGCAGGAAAATCGTTTGGGCGTACGAGAATATTTACGTCCTGTGTAGTACGCAATGCGGCTTCATCGACCTGGGCGACCCAAGCCCGTACGGCATGTCCGCCGACGACTGCATAAGACACCTTGGCATCTTCGAGGATTCTTACGGTTTTCCGCAGGCGTTCATTGACTTTTTCCACAGCTCGCTCCATCCTGGCCCATAACTCTTCGCCGACGATTTTGAACTCAACCATAGCTAGACCCTCCGGTCCTAAGTTTACCCTAGAAAAGTTCAAGATCCTACTGTAGCTTTTTTTGCAATCCAACATCGCAGGGGGATTTCTCGCCAAGGCGCAAAGCTCGCAAAGAACAACCAAGCCGGACCGCCGATGGACGTAACAAACAAGCTAGCAGCATGTCGGTAGCAGGCTGCGATGGTGCTCGGTCAAAAAAATCTCGACCAAAAACGGGTATAAATTCCACTGAGTCTTAAAATTGGGAGCTATGGACGATTCCAAGCTACCAACGCCGCACAACAACTTTTTTCACTATGCGCTCTCGCATGTCGAGGCAGCTAGGGATTTGATCCAAACGCATCTGCCAGCCGATCTGGTTCAGGTCCTGGATCTTGAATCCCTTGAACTTCAGAAAGACTCCTTTGTCGATGAGGATCTGCGCCAGAGTTTCTCGGATTTGCTCTATTCGGTGAAGCTTGCGGACCACGAAGGTGGGCCTCTCGAAGGACAAGTCTATCTGCTCTTTGAGCACAAGAGCCGGTCGGATCCGATGACCTGTTTTCAGCTTCTGCGTTACATCGTTCGTATATGGGAGCAGCGACTGCGTAGCGGTCAGTCTTTGTGCCCTGTATTTCCGCTGGTGGTCTATCACGGCCAGGAATACTGGTTAGCTCCCAGAAGCCTCGAGGAACTCATCGGTGGTCCAAAGGCAGCATTCGAGTACGGGGTTCGGATGTCTTATCCTGTGCTAGATATTGCTAGAGTCCCAGATGAATCGCTTGCGAGGGATCCTTTTTTGCAAAGTGTGCTTGGTCTGCTA
>JAPLNM010000123.1 GCA_026692845.1 Planctomycetota bacterium
CAGTTCCGAGCAGATGTCACGCATCCATGAACTCCGTGGCCAACTGCTCTCGCTCAGGCGTTCGATCCGTCCCCATCGCGAAATGATCAACGAACTGGTCCGAGATTCCATCCCTCAAATTCACCCCGAAACGCGGGTCCACTTGCGCGATTGCTACGACCATGTGATCCAAGTCGTCGATGCGGTCGACACCTATCGCGAAGTCACTTCGGACCTTCGAGATTTCTACCTCTCGAGCGTCAGCAACAGCATGAACGAGGTGATGAAACTCCTAACGATCATCTCGACGATCTTCATCCCCCTGTCATTCGTTGCCGGAGTGTACGGGATGAATTTCGACCCCGAGGTTTCGGCCTGGAATATGCCTGAACTCAAATGGCGCTACGGATACCTCTTGTCTTTGGCCATCATGGGGTCAGTCGCCGGCGGACTACTGATCTACTTCCGTCGCCGCCGTTGGATTTGAGCTCGCTTCGAGCCTTCGAATCCGTATGCGGTTACCGGCCGCTTGAGGGGTCGCGTCGAATTTGTACTGCTCGATTGCCCCTGACGTATCGCCGGTCGTCTCAAGGCTGCGCCCTAGCAAATAGTGGGCCTGTGCATGCCATCGGTCGGTTCCTTTTACGGCCAGCAATCGCTTCGATAGCCAGTCGGCGGCTGTTTCGGGTTTCCCCAGGTCGGTGTTGGCCATCGCCAGAAATGCGACAATGTCGTACTTGGATTGACGCAGGTAATTGCCCATGATCCTGAGCCGCATCTGAAAGTTTTCCAATGGCTCGGTGGGACGCTTCATGAGTCCGAACGACTTTTGCAACTCGCTGTCGTACTCCATCTCGCGGATGGTTTCCTCATCGATCCGGCAGTCCATATACATCCGCAACGCTCCAGGGGCTTCTATGGTGCTCTCGAGCTGCCCTTTGAAGTGCAAGACACGTGCGCGACTGATGGGTGTATCGGTGACATAACTGCCGAAACGCTCTAGGTAGGCCATGGCAAACGGGGACATATCATCGAGCCTAGTTCGGACCGAGAGGTTGTACACGTGGGACAACCAAGGGACGTTCCACAACCGAATCGAGAGCTTCGGATCGATTTGCAGGAGCCTCTTTTCGAACACGTCGGCATCGAAGCTGAGTCGTTGGCGGTTTTGGCCTGTGAGCGAGAGCTCCAGCACGTGCATCGACCGCCCGACTGCAAACGGTTCGACATCCACCAGTGCGATGGTATCTTGGATATCCTTGGACTCGATCGGGTAATCGAATCGGCCTGGGAGCTTTGCGCGGCGGAGAACCGTCGGGTCGTTTTTGGCTTCGGCAAGCGTTGCGATCCCGTCCCCTTTGGCTGTAGGAATGGGTAGGCCCCAATTGGGCTCGAACAAGTAAATCTCGTTGCCGATTGGAATTCCGATGCACCATAAACGGATTGCTGCATTTTCGGTCGCACCGGTGATGCTCGGTACGGCCAAGACCACCGCATCGATCCCTTGTGCGAAACACAACTGCGTGAAGACACGAGCGCGTTGCCATGCATCCCCCCGGGCAAACATCAGGGTTTGCCAAGGCAGTTGTCGGTAAACGGGGGCCTGATCGCTCGGTGGCATGTCGGGGTTGACCAGCAATTTTTCGACCTGCTTAGGATCCCCCTCGACGGCAATGTTGCAGACGGTCCAGTCAAAAAGCTTTAAAGTCGTTTCGAGTCGGGACCATTCTTCGGCCCTCAGGTCGTTTTTTCGCGATGCGAGCCAAGGGCTAAAGAGTTGATCGCGATAAGGTTTATCGACAACCCAGCCAGAGACTTGCTTGAGCATCTGGCACTGCATCATGTATTCGCATTCGGGCTCGCCGAATTCAAGCTTGGGCATGCGCTGGGCGAAGTCGATGGTTCTCAACGACGCAGGGATCGACTCCAAGAGCGAGGAGGATTTCCATTCCGGAGGGTTCGCAACGCTCGAAGACCACGAGTTGAGCTGATAGTTGATCTCTTGCATGGCCACCGTCCGATCCATCCGAATCAGTTGTGGCAAGTACTGAAATGCGTCCTTGAGCGAATCGCGTTTCTCTTTCTGTTCAATCGATTCGCTTTGGATGCTCTCGATGTCTCTTTGGGCCGGGTCGACGCATCCGATCAGACTGCAGGTGACCCAAGTGCAGGTGACCCAAGTGCAGGTGACCCAAGTGCAAACACCAAGAAGTCTCCAAGCGTCGAGGGGCAAGGAAGATAAGCGATGGAACCAAGATGCGCAGGGTAGATTCGTCATGAACAAAACACAGCGTCAGGACCGAAAAGGGATACGTGTGTTACGCACGCCAGGGCAGGGTGGTTCGCCACAGAGCGTGGACTCGGGCCAAGACCCCTGGAAAATCCGACAATGGCACCATATTCGGACCATCGCTCGGACTGCGATCCGGATCAGGGTGGGTCTCAAAGAAAAAACCGTCCACACCAACGGCTGCTGCAGCCCGGGCCAGCGGTTCGACCATCGCTCGGTTGCCACCGGTCGCTCCACCGAGCCCTCCGGGTTGCTGAACCGAATGGGTTGCATCGAAAATCACTGGGACCCCCAGACTCCTCATCTGGGGCAAGCCGGCCATGTCGTTGACCAGTCGACCATACCCGAAAAAAGTCCCTCGCTCGCACAATAGGACTCCCCCTTTGCCGGCACTTCGGGTCTTGTCGACTACGAATTTCATATCGCCCGGGGCCATGAACTGGCCCTTTTTTACATTCAAGGGCTTGTCGGTCGCTGCACAAGCGACCAGCAGATCGGTTTGACGCGCTAAAAACGCTGGGATTTGTAGCAAGTCACATACTTGAGCCACCGATTGCGCCTGCTCGGGCAAATGCACGTCGGTCGTCACCGGCAGACCAAGCCGATCCTTGATCTTGGACAACACCTCGAGCCCATCGTCCAAGCCCGGTCCACGGAAACTTGAACCGCTGGTCCGATTGGCCTTATCAAAAGATGCCTTGAAGATGTATCCGATTCCAAGTCGCTGGCAAGCATCCGATACGGCCTGTGCGATTTGAAGACACAAATCGAGCGATTCGATGACGCACGGGCCGGCGATCAAAGTCATCGATTCGGAGGCCCCGCACTCGATTCCCCCGATACGAACCGGATTTACCTTACCCGACGGGTAAAAATCTTCGGACTCACTGCCATGGGGGTCGGGAAGTTTCGACATTCTGAAGTCCTCGGCTGGGCGGCTGGTAGTACGTTATCGCATCGACGTTCGACGCTTGGGCTTTAGACGCTTGGGCTTTAGACAAACCAACCTGCCAATTCTGAAGCTCGCTTGACGCGTTGGATCGCGAGCATGAACGCCGAGGTCCTCAACGATACCTTCCTGCTGAGCGATTCCTGCCAGACGCTTTCGAAAGCTTCGGATAAGGTTCGATCGAGTTCTTGGCGAACGCGATCGAGGGTCCATTTGTAGTGTTGCCGATTCTGAGCCCATTCGAAGTAGCTGACCGTGACCCCACCTGCATTGGCAAGGATATCTGGAAGCACCAGAACGTTCCGTTCGTTGAGTTTCGCGTCTGCTTCGGGGTCGATCGGACCGTTGGCGGTGATGACATCGCCCAGGGCCGCTGGGATCAAGAGCTCAACATCCAAAGCCAAAAGTTGATCCGGATCGATCCTCTCGGCTCCTTGGTAACCGTCGAGCAAACCTTTATTTTTCAAAACATAGGAGAGCATTTCAGGAATATTGAGCCCCTTAGGATTCACATAGGCACCCGTGACATCGCTGACGGCCACGATCGGGAATGCCGATTCGTACAAGTACTTGGCCGCATGGGACCCAACGTTTCCAAAGCCTTGAATGGCCGTGCGGGTCTGCTCGGGTTTGCGGTTCAGACGTTTGAGCATTTTGACCGCAAGGGTCCCGACGCCCCGTCCTGTCGCTTCTTCACGACCGCGTGAACCGTACTCTTCGACCGGTTTGCCGGTGATCACCGCGGGATTGAAGCCATGGTATTTCTCCCATTGGTTTCTAAACCATGCCATGACTTCGTGGTTGGTTCCCATGTCTGGGGCAGGGATGTCCGAGTCCGGTCCGACGATCTCATGAATTTGGTCGACAAAAGCGCGGGTGATCCGCTCGAGCTCCCGTTTCGAAAGGGTTCGCGGATCGATCCCGATGCCACCTTTGGCTCCTCCATAAGGCAGATCGACCACAGCGGTTTTCCAAGTCATCAACGAAGCCAGCGCCCGGACTTCGTCGAGGTCCACCGCAGGATGATACCGAAGCCCACCTTTCATCGGCCCGCGCGCGTTGTCGTGCTGGACGCGATACCCCAGCACGGTTTCGATTTTTCCATCATCGCGCTCAAAGGCGACCTGGACGGTCACCTCTCGCTTCGGTGTGATCAGCAGCTTGCGTGTCCAATCCGGAAGTTCCAGTTGATCGGCTGCTTGATTGAAATACAGATTCGTCGACTCGCTGGCTCGCATCGGGAAGGGCCTTGGGAATAGAGGACAAAAATAAAATCACTTGCGGACCGACGTGGCCGCTTTGACGATTCCTTCAAAGGAATCGAGTTTGAGCGATGCACCGCCGACCAAGGCGCCATCGATGTTGGGCTCCGAGAGCAACTCCAGGGCGTTGTCGGCTTTGACACTTCCTCCATAAAGCACGATGACTCTTTGGGAAGTCTCCTTGGAGAAATGGGTTTCAAGGAGATTTCGGATGTCCCTGTGGACCTCTTCGGCTTGGGCAGGCGAAGCGGTTTTGCCAGTTCCAATGGCCCAAACCGGTTCGTAAGCCAATACGGTTTTGAGCATTTGATCCTCAGTCAGGCCCTTAAGCGAGCCGATGCACTGCGAAGCGACGACCTGCTTGGTCTGTCCGGCTTCGCGCTGCTCGAGGGTCTCCCCGACGCAGACGATCGGTGTCAGGCCGGCGGTTAAGACCGCATGGAGTTTCTCGTTGACCATTGGGTCGGTTTCACCATAGATCGCCCGGCGTTCGCTATGCCCCAAAATCACGTAACTGCATCCGACATCCTTGAGCATCGCGCAGCTAATCTCCCCGGTATAGGCCCCCTCAGGTTTGCTGTTCGCATTCTGGGCGCCCAAGCCGATGTTGGTAGCATGCAGGGCCTTGCCCAACTCCCCCAAATAAACGGCCGGAGGACATACCGCGATGTCCACATTCGAGACACCTCGCAGGGATTCTACCAAGCTTTGAACCAAGCTCAGCGACTGACCGCGATTGAGATTCATTTTCCAATTGCCAGCGATGAATAACCTTCTCACACCCAGGGATCCTTTGCTCAAACGACCGAAATTCTCGAAACAGGGTGGTCAGATTATCGAGATTGGTCTGGAAATAACTAGGGGAGACTTGCTAGTCTGGCCCGTCCTAGCAAGTCTGCTGGCAGGCCTCCGGCGGGCCACTAAAGTGGTTTCAAAGTGGCATTTCGACTGGGAATCGGCTGGAAAAGCGGCGTTTAAGTTTTTTTGAGTCGTCGGTTTTTGAGCATTGGATTTGTATGAGAAAAATAGCTGTCATCAATCAGAAAGGGGGCGTGGGCAAAACGACCACCGCAGTGAACCTAGCCGCAGGAATCGCTTCCTGTGGGCATCGGGTCTGCCTCTTGGACTTGGACCCTCAAGCGCACGCCTCGTTGCATCTAGGGGTCACCTTGCATCAAGGCGAGCCGAGCGTTTATGACGTGCTTTGCAACGAAATGGCATTGTCCGAAGTCCGTCGCGACCTTTCGAGGAATCTGTCGGTTTTACCCTCGCACCTAGACCTTGCAGCCGCCGAAATGGAGCTCGCCTCGGAGGTCGGCCGCGAAGTGATCCTTCGAGATCGTCTCGAACAAGACTCCGAACCCTTTGATTTCCTCATCTTGGATTGCCCACCATCGCTAGGGGTATTGACCCTCAATGCCCTAACCGCCGTCGACGAAGTGATCTTGCCAATGCAGCCTCATTTTTTGGCCCTCCATGGACTTAGCAAATTGCTTCGAACCATCGAAATTGTCTCCAAACGCCTCAATCCAGCCCTGCGACTCGAAGGCATCGTGCTGTGCATGTACGAATCCGGGACCCGGTTGGCCGCCGAAGTCAGCAACGATATCGAGGAATTCCTTAAGGCCAGCGCTTCGCAAAACCCCGTCTGGGCATCGGCAAAATTTTTCCCAACCAAAATCCGACGAAATATCCGTCTGGCCGAAGCCCCCAGTTTCGGGCAATCGATTTTTGATTACGCGCCGACAAGCAACGGTGCTGAGGATTACCTAGCCTTGGCACGCGAAGTGGTCGGAACAATGAATCCTTCTGTCGAGAACCCCAAGACGGCTCAAATCGCAAACGCAATGCCCCGATGCGATTTGCCCAATCCGACCCTGACGAATACCACTCCCGCTTCGATCCCTATGCCCACCCCATAAGGTCCATGATGCGCAACTCGTTCCTGAATCGACGAACTGTTCATTTCACTGCTCTCGGACTGGCATTGCTCGTATCTAGCACCTCGGGATGCCAAGGTTGGTGGAATCGCTCGAAAACCCAATCGCTGCTGGGTTTCACGAAAGAAACCCAGGAAACCGATGACTGGGAACACCCCAACGCTCCGAGCGATCACGATCCCAAAGTAGCCCCAAGCTACAATTCGCTCGCGAAACCTTCATCCCTAGAGAACGCTGGAATAGAAGATAAACCCTATCGAGTAACTTTACCGAGAGATCGACAAAAGGAGCTTGCGCAAGCCACCGCGGAGAATCCGGATCTCGCGATTCTTCCCAATCCGAAAACGGCCGCCCTTGAGTCAACTGCCGCCGGCATTAAGCCTCAAGCGAATCTCGCTTCAACACTCGCCGCAGCCCCCACCTTACCAACAATCTCCCCGGCAGACCGAACGGCTGAGCAAACAGCAACTCCAAAGATCTCTGCAGAAAACTCCGCTGTGAGCACTGCCCTAAACGCCACCGAAACTCAGCCAGGGCAGCCCCTTGTCGACAAACCCGTTGCCGACAAACCCGTTGCCGACAAAAAAGATAGCGTGTCCGAAGCGTCCGCAACGGTGCCCGTTACTCCCCCACCCAACGTTGTACTTGATTCCGGTCAATCCGAAGTTGATATCGAGGGTGCTTTGGCCCTTCTACCAGCCGATTACCAATCGGTCCTACGGAAAAAGATCTCCGGTCAAGCGAATAGCGAAAAACACCCCGGCGAAAAACACCCCGGCGAAACATTCACCGGCGAAAAATCGCTAATGGAGAAATCGGCAGATCTGGATCCCAAAGACCCATCGCGATGGTCCCATGAATTGAACCAATCCGTTGTCGCTTTGGAAAAACACCTTGAGGCCGTACGCGACATCGAACCGGCTACCCGACAACACCACGAAATGACGCTCCGGCTGCTCTATTTGGCCCAGCGCAATCTTCAGATGGCCAAACGTCCGATCCCAGAGGCCAATCCACGAGAACAAGAGTACCTCGATCACCAACTGACCGCCTTGTTCCAGGCCACCAGCCCCGATGCGAACCCAAGCCGGCCTAGGCATTGGGCCCAAGTCGCCGCCGAGCAGAAACTTGCCGATCGCCAACTCTCGGCCCTGAGCAACCTGCAAGTCAGCCCCCCGATCTTCTGCACCCAAGTCGATGGATTCGGAGCGACCCACAAGTTCGATAAGAATTGCTTCAAACCCGAGCAGCAAGTGCTGCTTTATTGCGAGCTCGACCACGTCACGAGCCAGCGGGTTCGCGAAGGCTACGAGTCGAAGATCCGCGGGACCTATGAAATCCGCGATTCCCAAGGCAAGCGTATCGTCGAGCAAATCCTGCCGATGGAACCCGATGTGTGCAGCAGCCCGCGTCGTGATTATTTCCTGGTCTACATGATCTACATGCCGCCGAACGTCGAATCGGGCAAGTACGAATTGATCCTGAGCATGGAAGATCTGACGGGCAACAAATTCGGTACCTCGAAATCCGAATTCGAGATCAAAAAGTAACGACTTTAGCCGTCCGCACCACTATACTAATCCCCAATGGTGGCCGCGTTGTTTTGTTGAGTTGGTCTCTTTCGATCAAGGAGCCTTTGCAATGGCTTCGAACGTGACGTGTCGTGGGCTTGGCGTGTATCTTCTTCAAATGGCAAGTGCTCAAGCAAGGGCTTACTTTGCCTTTGCCATTCTTTTTTTCAGCACAAATCTTCTGCAAGCCGATGCAAAGGCCGGTCCCCAAGACGACCCGCAAGCGGCCCCCAACGCACCGTCTGCTGCGTCGGATAAACGCGTCCAAGCCATCGAGAATGTCCATCAGGATTTCGAGGAATACATCAAGCAAAAGCAGACGCTTGTGGAAGCTTATCAAAATTTGCAGACTTCACTCAAACAGACCGAAGCCGAATGGAATCGGATTCAAAACGAAGGAGTCATCAAGCAGTTCGCGGCGCTTCAATCGTCGATGAACTCGCTCCAAATCTCCAATACCATCGGAAGCATCGGATCGGCGCCGGGTGGGAACAACTCCCCAAACGACTTTGCGATGCGGCAGCAGTTGCAGCAGCAGTTGATGGCCAATCGCATGATGGAAAACATGAATACTTTCATGCGTAGCCAAGAACTTCAACAACTCGGCGTAGAAGCCCAACGAGCGATTCAAACGAGGTTTGGTACGATTCAAAAGGTGATGAAAGTCGAAGAGGACTACCGCCAATGGCAACTCGGCGGAAATAAATTCTTTGAAAAGTATTGGAGCTTCACCGATCCACAAAAAGTATTCTCCGACCAAGAGATCCAAGCCATTTTGCAAGCCCTCGAAGCCCGCGGAAAAGACAATCCACCGGCCCAACTCGCCGAAGCAGTCCTACGAACACGCAAAGGCGATTACTCCCAAGCCAAGCCGCTGCTCGATGAACTCGTAGAATCCCCAAGCCCTCTGCAACCGATCGCACTGATGTGCAAAGCGCTGGTGCTCGATGGAATGGATAAAGATCGAGAGTCCAAGCTCGCTATGCAGAATTCCATCAAGATCGAACGAACCAACCCCTACTGCCGTTGGCTTCGCGCTAGGCTGGCTTGCAAACAGAACCAACTCAATATCGCAGAGATCGAATGGAAAGCCTTGACCACCGTACCTACGATGCAACAGGATGCGAAACGCGCGCTTGCACTGCTCTACGCTCAACGTGTTGCAAAAACCCCCAGCAACGCAGGGCGTGCCGTCGAAATAGCGCAAGAAGCGCACCAAGACGAAGCGCCAGCGACTTGGTATTCGCATTACGTTCTAGCCGTCGCGCTGCATTCCGCCAAGAAACAAGACGAGGCAATCGAGCAGATCGAAGCTGCTAAGAAACTCGCCACGTTGGATCTGCAAATGCGTTGCGATGCGCTTCGAGAAGCCATCGACAACGGCAAGCCCTTCCTAGAAGATCTCTAGGCGCTCGGCCAAGCCGTGCAATACCGTGCAACACCGTGTAACACTGAAAACGCCGTGTGACACTGAAAACGCCGTGCACACCGCAAACCCGTTCTTAAAGCCGGTTGCTAATCCCACTGTAGTTTAACCACTGCAGTTTAATCCCACTGTGCGAATAGATCGTCCTTGACCCAATGGTCTGGGACTCGGCCGTGCTTGCCGACAGGCACCTTGGTGTCTTTCGATTCACCTTCGGCGGCCAAGAAGCTTAAGCATCCTTGGCATCCGCATCGATCTGGACCTTGGTCGGCCATCGTAAAGGCATTGGTTTGGTAAAGGATACGGCTACCAGCCGAAGGGTCGCGATCAAAGACGTAGGAGTTTAGCCGCGATGGGCCGCTTGGGCTCGATTCGTCCTGCTCGAGCCACGGTGATGCTTCGCCTTCGCCTCCTCCACCGAAACGGTTGATGAAGTTGATGACCATCAGCACATCGAGCGGGCTGAGAAATCGATCGCTGTTGACGTCGAGGAAGGGCGAAATGCCAGAAGGAGTGCCCTCGAGGGATCGCGAGGAATTGGCGTTGATGTCATTGATGAGCGTCAGCACATCCAATGGGCTTACGTTTTGGTTTCCAGTGACATCCTCGGGCAAGAACTCGTTTTGCCAAGGGCTAGGTGTTAGGTATCCCCCGAAGTCCACGTGCTGGACCGTCGAAGCAGATCCGTAGGCGACTTCAATCACACCGTCAGTCGTATTGGAATTTTGAAAGCCCGCGAGGTTTGAATTCACCAGCAAACGGTAGTTACCCTGCGGCAGGTTCGACAGAAAGTAGCTTCCATCGCTGGCCGTTGTCGCTTGGACTTTAGGACCAAACCGCAAGTGGTCGAGCATGACGAAGGAGTTTTGGAAACCGCGGGCGACAACGGTTCTTATCGTTGCGTTTCCTGTAGCAACTTCCATGGTGATGCGTTGGTCTTTGAGCAATCCTTTGCGTTCGAATCGAGCCACTAGATTTCCGTTGGCATCGAATGCATCCAATCGAACATTCGAGTTGTCCGCTTGAGCAACCGCTTCGATCGAGACGTAGGACTGGGATTGGTCGAATCGAGCGCGAAGCTGAAGGTCTTCGTCGTAAAAGGAGTCGACGTAGCGTCGAGCCCAGAACGAGTAAGGCTTAAAGAACTTCGGTCCATTGAGATTGTTCTTTGGATAAACCCCGATGAGTCCTTGGGAGTCGTTGCCGATCGTATCGATGAGGACTTGATTGGGTAAGGTTCCGAGCTTTCCAGCAAGATTCCCAGTGACGTAATTGTCCGGATCGATGAATGTTTCAAGCGGTAGCGGTTGGTTGTCCACTTGAACCAGCGTGACCGTGGCGTTGGGAATACCGCTTTCGAGCGAATCCCACTGGCCATTTTTGTTGGTGTCACGCCATACGAAACCCTGGATCCCGTGCTTAACCGTAACATCTGGGGCATTGCCAATCACGCCCGAGAAGATGTTGCTCGAGAGCCCCAACTTGGTTTCCATCGCTCGGATTTCAATCGACTTGCCGACCTGAGAGGCCTGGATAGGGATCTGAAGGTTCAAATTGACTGAATAAGCATCGGCCGATTGGATCGAGGTCCAAGGACCAGCATCGATACGGTATTCAATACGACGGACCTTGTTGAGCGTGATGTCGTTTTGCGTGCCTGAAGAGTTTCGATTCGGGAGTGTTTGAACCGAAGCCAGTCCGCTGAAGGAATACGAATTGAACTGGGGATTGAAGCGTCCGGTACCTTCAAGTTTCAGCGGAACGTCCAGGACGTCGAAGATGCCGTCATTGTCCGAGTCTTTCCAACCGATCTGTGCAAGGGTCGCTTCGGGTGATACGATTCGATTGAATGCAGTCGTCAACGACGAGCCCGAAGACATGATGCTCGGCGACTGCGAAAAATTCGGGGTGGGGTTCAGGTCGATCGCATTGGTGTTTTGCGCGTTGTAGTACCCGCGCTTGTCGAAGTAATTCCCGCCACCGCTGTACTCATCGCGAGCCCAGAAAATGTGACCCGTCTCGTGGGTGTACGTCGAGTTTGGACGGCTCGAGGGAATCACCTCAAAGAGCCCACCGGCGAATGCAAAAGCGCGAGAGAAAGATCCCCCTGGGGCAAAGCTCCCATCGAGATCTTTCATCGCATTGACCACGAGGATCGTGAAAGACCAGTCGGTGGCAAGTTTGTCGCGCTGCGCATCATTGAAGGCGCGGATGTTGGTCTCAAAACTGGTGGTGTTGTTGAACCCGACGCCCTGAAGGAACTGAGGGCCCCACTGCAGGTAGCCTTCGGAAGTCATGTTGATCGGTTCGAAGGTAATCGGCATACGATTATCGACGTAGGTCCGATCGATAACCCATTCGAGCGTGTGCACGGAGCTCTTGGTCGCCAAAAGTTGGTTCCACCACTGCAAACCGCTCTGGATGTTCCCCATGACGGCCTCGACATAAGCGGGCGTCCAGTCCTCCGTGCTTACCGCTCCGGTGCTTTCCAGAAAGACAGGGGTAACGGCGATGCGTCCGAGCATAAACTCGCCGGTGTCTTGGGAAGTGGCTCCGAAGGGTAGCACCGCCATGACGCGACGCTCTTCCAAGCATTCCATGGCAAGCTTACGACGCGAGGGCACCTTGGGGCGATTGCGTTTTTCGGCTCGAATGCTTCGGCTCATGACGTTCGATCTACGGGTCAGGGGTCTAGAGTCAGGATAGCTGTTGGTTGAACGGTTAGGAAAACTCTGGCGGTTACGCAGGGCTTTAGTAAGCTCTTATCGGGTGTGGGTTTCGATTCGATTGCGGGAAAACCTACTCCTTTTGGATATCTTTCCAGCCCAATGATTCCAGGGCGGGTCCATTTTTTCCAATTTCCAGGGCCATCGATCCGATAAGCAAAATTTATTCAAACTAAAGCAGGCACCCGATCCGACTGATCCGACCGATCGGACTGATCGGACTGATCGGACTGATCGGACTGATCCGGAAGACTCCCTCCGGTGCCAGGCACCTGATGCCGCTGCTTCGGTTTGCTAGCGTTCCGGGTGATTTCCCTCAGGTGCCAGGCACCCGTTGCCGCTGCCTCGGTTTGCTAGCGTTCCAGGGGTTTCCCTCAGGTGCCAGGCACCTGATGCCGCTGCTTCGGTTTGCTAGCGTTCCGGGTGATTTCCCTCAGGTGCCAGGCACCTGATGCCGCTGCCCCAGTTTGCTAGCGTTCCAGGGATTTCCCTCAGGTGCCAGGCACCTGATGCCGCTGCCTCGGTTTGCTAGCGTTCCAGGGGTTTCCCTCAGGTGCCAGGCACCTGATGCCGCTGGCCCCAGTTTGCTAGCGTTCCAGGGGATTTCCATCAGGTGCCAGGCACCCGTTGCCGCTGCTTCGGTTTGCTAGCGTTCCGGGTGATTTCCCTCAGGTGCCAGGCACCTGATGCCGCTGCCTCGGTTTGCTAGCGTTCCAGGGGTTTCCCTCAGGTGCCAGGCACCCGTTGCCGCTGCCTCGGTTTGCTAGCGTTCCAGCGGATTTCCCTCAGGTGCCAGGCACCTGATGCCGCTGCTTCGGTTTGCTAGCGTTCCGGGTGATTTCCCTCAGGTGCCAGGCACCTGATGCCGCTGGCCCCAGTTTGCTAGCGTTCCAGGGGATTTCCCTCCGGTGCCAGGCACCCGTTGCCGCTGCCTCGGTTTGCTAGCGTTCCAGGGTTTCCATCAGGTGCCAGGCACCTGATGCCGCTGCCCGATCCGTCCGATCCGACTGATCCGACCCATACGATACCAGGCGAAAAATCGGCATTGCCTCAAACCCTCCATCTCCACTAAACTCCCGCTTCGATCCAGTTTTGCTAGTTCCACTAAAGGAGGGTGGTCCATGGGGAAGGAATCTATTCGGTTTTTGCATTCCGGTGACTTTCATTTGGAAAGACCCATGCAGGATCTGACCGACATCCCGGAACATCTCAAGGCCGCTCTTGTCGATGCGCCGTGGAAGGCCGCCGAAGCATTCTTCGAGACGGCGCTCATCGAGAACGTCGACTTCGTTTTGCTGACGGGGGATCTTCTCAACCCGATCTCGACGGGCGCCGCCGGGCCGGCGTTTTTGCTTGATCAATTCGAGCGGCTCGCTCAACGCAATATCTCGGTCTATTGGGCAGGCGGTTCGGTCGATGATCCAGATCGCTGGCCCGAAGCCGTATCGCTTCCAGCGAACGTTCATTATTTCTCGAAAAAAGAAGTCCAATCGGTCGTATTTCGCCGCAACGGCTCTGCCTTGGCCACGATCCTAGGTCGATCAAGCGACGGCCGTGAATCGATCCGCTCTGCGGAATTCCAATGCGATGCCGATGGGACTTACGTGATCGCATTGGCTCATGGCCATGCCGACCGCGAATCGCTTCTAAGCGAGCGGATTGATTTTTGGGCGATAGGTAACGACCACACCCGCAAGACGCTTCACGGCGAGGCGCCTCACATGCGAATCTGCGGATCTCCTCAAGGCCGTGGTTTTGACGAGGAAGGAGCTCATGGATTTTGGACTGTCGAGGTCGATGGGACGCACGATGCACAGATCGCCGCAAGCGACTGCGATTACTTCCGGTACATCACGCAAACCCTCGATGTCGAGGACCTTGCGATGGGTCGCGATATACGTGAGTTGATGAGCAAGCGGATTTCGAGGCTTCAGAGCGAGCATGGCACAAGGCACTTGATCGTCCGCTGGCGAGTGGAATTGGATCTTGAGAATGCCTCGATGGTCGGACCCGAGGCGATCGATGAGATTCTCGGTTGGCTAAGGCGAGAGTACAGCCATGGGGCTTGTAGTGTCTGGTCGACGGACATCGAATTCCGCTCACCAAAGGCTTATCCTGCCAAGTGGCAAGAAGAGGACACAATCCTAGGCGACTTCCTGAGGACATCCCAGGAGCATCGCAAAACGCATGGACAGCATTTAAACCTCAAGCCGCTCTTGGAGTCGGAGACCCCAGGCACTGCGGCTTGGCAACAGCTATTGATCGACGATGCACCAGGAGTTACCGGTGCGGCATTGGATCGTGCGACGCTCTTGGGAGTGGACATGCTCCGTGGGCACAAGGTGGATTTGATGGCTCCTACTAGGAGATTCGGAGGGACCCGAGGATGAAGATTCGCGACGTACAAATCGATGGTTTCGGAGTTTGGAGTGGGTTGAGCGTCGATTCGATCCCCGAGGGGATGACGGTTTTTTACGGACCGAACGAAGCGGGCAAAACAACCTTGATGAACTTCCTGCGAACGATGTTCTATGGGTTCACCGCGGAGCGACGGGCTCGGTACTTGCCCCCGGTTTACGGCGGCAAGCCTGGAGGTGCGATGCGCGTATCGGGTCCTGGAGGTGGCTATGAGATTGCCCGACGAGCGACGCTCAATGATTCGAGCGTCTTCGGGCAGTTGACCGTCACGAGTTCCGACGGGATCACCCAAGGCCAGCATCGACTGACCTCGCTGCTTGGAAACGTCGACGAATCGATTTTCACGAACGTCTTTGCTATCGGCCTTCGAGAGCTTCAGGAACTCAGCACGTTAGACGATACCGCAGCGGCCGACGAATTGTACAAGCTATCGAGTGGACTCGATCGGGTTTCGTTGGTCGACGTGATTCGCCAGCTTCGAACCGCAAGGACCTCCATCGCCTCGTATTCGGAGGAAAGCGCGCAGTTGCAGTCGATGCAGTCTAGGCGTGAGAAGCTTCGCGATGAGATCGAGCAGTTGACTCTACGAGGCCGACGCTGGGGCGAACTGGCTTCGGTCCGTCGCAACCAGCAGAATGAGATCGTGGAGATCAAGCAACGCATTGAGCAGTGGGACTTGGAGTCAAAGACTGTCGAGACGGCGATGCAAGTTCGCGAGCCATGGCAGCAGCGTGACGCACTTCGCGAGAAGCTTACGCAGGTGCATGCCAGAATCGATCTGCAGGAGGAATCCAGGGCCAAGCTTGTCGATTTGCAATCGCAGATCGATCAGAAGCGGCAGCAGATTCAAGCCGTCGTCCTTGAGCGCCAGTCCCTGCGCAAACAGGCCAATGCACTCCCATTGAACCGAAATATTTTGGGGCTTTCGAGCAAGATCGAGTCGGCAAGCGAGCAAGGTCCTTGGATCACTCAACTGCAAAAGCAAATTCAACGCTTAGAGTCCGAGCACCAACAAACCCAGGAGCAGCTTGTCGAGGACGCTAAGCGTCTCGGACTCAGTGATTCCGATCAAGAAGCCTTGCTTAACGATCGGCGGCTGTCGAGCTTACCCGATTTGAGCCGTCCTGCGATCAGTCAATTGGCAGGCCCTGCGCGTGATGTTCGAACGCAGCAGACCCGCCTCAAGCAGGCCAAGGAGCGCGTCGAGACCGAGAAAAGGGAGATCGAGCGACTGCAAAATGAGATCGGCGGATTTCTCCAAACCCGTGATTCGGAGGATCTCCAGGCCTCCATTCTGAAGGCCAGTGATCGAATCCAATCGATCCGAAAATACCAGCAAGTCGATGAGCGATTGCAAAAACTAGGTTCGCATCGCCAGGAACTCGAAGGC
>JAPLNM010000124.1 GCA_026692845.1 Planctomycetota bacterium
GCCACGGCGGACTGAGCACGAGCACGGTGGGATCCTGTGGTCGGAATGCCCCAGGCCCCCGGTTGGCTTGCCCAACCGGAAGCCAAGTTTCGCGAGCTAACCGGAAGCCAAGTTTCGCGAGCTAACCGGAAGCCAAGTTTCGCGAGCTAACCGGAAGCCAAGCTTCGCGAGCTAACCGGAAGCGAAGCTTCGCGCGCTGACGGAATCTGCTTCCCCTTCCTCACAAGGCGGCAAGGGTCGTACATTGGGGTTGGTGGAGATCCGCCAGCTAGCTGACGAACCTTGGGCTCCGATGGCTCAAGGCCACCCGGGGGCCGAGATCTTATGATGAGTGCGCGTGGCTCTGCGAGGCGACGAACGACCGTGGTCAGCGATGTCTCCGGAGACCGCGATTCAAAAAGTCAGAAGAGCACCGGCGGCCATCGAGTACGAGTACCGTTTCACTGAGTACCGCTTCGCTGAGTACGAGGACGACGAAATCCAGTGCGATGCCCGAACTTAGAATCGGTTAGAATGTCGCTTTCTCGCCCTCTTGATCCCCTCGGTGATTCTCCTACCTGCTGGTGCCTCATGCTTACCCTCCCTTCAAAATTTCGATCTGCGTCCCGAATGCTCACGGCATTCGCCCTGTCTGCAATCGGTACTTGTAACACCTGGGGGCAATTCCCAGCCGATCACTTTGACAAGATCGAGCCCAGCGCTGCGATCGAGTTGCCTGGAACGCAGCGTCTAAGTGTCCAACGAGACATCGCCTCGGAATTGGTAGCCGGAGTCGATGGATTCTTGCTCAAGCAGATCGAATCGTCGATCCAGACCAGGGAATCGAGTTGGCCCAAACCCAGTCCGACCGGTGGCTCGTACTCCGAGGAAATCGAGAAGCTCCGAGCTGAGTATTCCCAGCGTATCGGATTGATCGATCCTCGGGTCGAAGCATCCGAGTGGATCTTGGAAAGATCGCTTCCGAAAAACCTCCAGGACATCGCCCGCGAGGAATCCTCCGGAGAATCTCTCGACCGTGCTGGTTTGGCAAGCGACGAGACGCTGAGAATCGAGCGAGTTCGCTGGCCGGTCCTCGAAGGCTGGGAAGCGAGCGGATTGCTCTTGATTCCCAAACAGATCCGTTTCGGAGCGGTGCTTGTCCCCGACGCATCGCAGATGCCCGAGAATCTCTGCGGGGTCGGGCAAGGCTCGAGCACCGACGGGCTTGCCCTGGCCCGAGCAGGGGGGCTAGTCGTTATCCCGCAGGTTGCCAGTCGGCACCGCGAGGCTCGGCTCGGTCGCGCTGTGATGACCGATCAAGAATACCTCTACCGATCCGCCTTTGTACTTGGCAGGCATCTGCTGGGCTATCATGTCCATCAGAACATGTCGGCCGTCGACTTGCTCAAGAAAACCATTCCGGATCGGCCTATCCTGGTCGCCGGTTGGGGAGAAGGTGGCTGGATTGCACTGGCCACTGGGGCTAGCGACCCACGGATCGATGCGACGATCGTCGCGGGCCACTTCGGTCCACGGGAGAACATTTGGAGCGAACCGATCCATCGCAATGTGCATGGGTTGCTGAACCATTTTGGTGACGCCCAGCTCGCGGCCTTGATCGCTCCACGTCATCTCGTGGTCGATCCGGTCGCTGGTCCGAGTGTGCAGATTGCAGGTGACGGGGGAGCCCCTGGCGTGTTGCAAGGCCCGCAAGCCTCGCAGGCCAGATCCGAGTTCGATCGCGTCGAGCGAATGCTCGCCCATTGGAATCTACAAGATCGCTTGGAGTGGATTGAACCGACGGATCAAGCGAGCAACCTTCAAGCGTCCATAAGCGACAAGGCGATCTCCACGGCGATTGGAAAACTCGATCGAGTTTCGAAGTTCGATGCGGCGAGCCTTGGTGCAATGCGTACACCGATTGCTCAAGGACAATGGGGGGAGATCCGAGCGGCCGAGTCGCGCCGTTTGGAATGGCTCGCGGGACTCGACCGCTGGCAACAGCGCAAGCTCGATCTGATCCAGTACGAACGCGATTCGCACTGGAAAGACCTCGATACATCGACCCCTGAGAAATTCGCTCAAACTGTCGAACCTTATCGCGACGAATTTCGCCATCAGGTCATCGGCCATTGGGATATCGAGAAGAAACCTTTGGCACCGAGAACTCGCTTGGTCTATGAACGGGAAAAATGGCGGGGCTATGAAGTCGTGCTCGATGTGTTCGACGACGTGATCGCCTACGGAATTCTGTTGGTTCCTAAGTCCACCGAGCCGATCTTGAATCGTCCCTGTGTGGTGTTTCAACACGGACTCGAAGGACGTCCGACCGACACGATTGTCAAGGATCATCCGGCATACCATGACGTTTCGGCCCAGCTCGCCGAACAAGGTTATGTGGTCTTTGCACCGCAGAACCTATACTTGTTTACCGATCGATTTCGAACGCTTCAGCGCAAGAGCAATCCGCTGGGCCGAACCCTCTTTTCGACGATCGTCTCGCAACATGAGCAAATAGTTCAATGGCTCGCGAGTCGACCCGAGGTCGATCCCAAGAGGATAGGATTCTACGGATTATCCTATGGAGGCAAAAGCGCCATGCGCATCCCAGCACTTGTCCCAGAGTATTGCCTTTCGATCTGTTCTGCAGATTTTAACGACTGGGTATGGAAGAACGCGAGCACCTCGGCACCCTATAGTTACGTGTGGACCATGGAATATGAAATCTTTGAATTCGACCTTGGGCGCAAGTTCAACTATGCTGAGATGGCGACACTGATCGCACCGCGTCCGTTCATGGTCGAACGGGGCCACTCCGACGGAGTGGCTCCGGATGAACGGGTGGGATTGGAGTTTGCCAAAGTCCGCCGGATGTATTCGGCGCGACTCGGTATTCCAGATCGAACGACCATCGAATGGTTCAATGGCCCCCATACGATCCATGGCGTAGGAACTTTCGAGTTTCTAAAAACGCACCTGAAGCCCGCATCACCTTAATTCTAGCAAGGGCATTATGAACCGAATTCCACGATTTGATTGGCGTCGGTGCAATGGATTGTTCCTAAGATCCGCAGTCCTGGGATTCGCAGTATTGGTGCTGCTGGGACTAAGCCCAACATGCACAGCCCAAAGCAAGGCCATCGAAGGACCTAGCAAAGCTCGCGAGGCATCGAGCGATCCGACCCAATCCGTTCCGGAGATCCTCAAACCGTGGATTCCCTGGGTCTTGTGGGACGAGCGAATCTCGGAATCTCCATCGACTTATCGCAATGCCGGCGAGCGGATCGACTATTGGCCATCGCAAGTCGAGATCCAGGCAGAGGATCGCAACGGGAGTTGGAAAGTTCCCGTGGATGTCTTTCGCGAGTCATGGTTTCCGTTGCCCGGTGGGCTCGAGCATTGGCCGCAGAAGGTCACCGATGGGAACCAGGAGCTGGTCGTCGTCGAGCGAGGGGCAAGTGCGGCCGTCAAGCTCAAGCCGGGCAAGTACGTCCTGCAGGGGCTCTGGGAGTGGAACCAAATGCCTCAAAAGATTGCAGTCCCACAAAGCTATGGATGGGTTCGCCTGCAGGTCCGCAATGAACCTGTCCCCAACCCTAATTGGGACAACGCCGGGCAACTGTGGCTCAATCGGGCCACGGTCGGCGAGATCCAGAAGGACAACTATTCGTTCGAAGTGTATCGTCTGCTCCAGGACGGTTCGCCGATTTGGCTGCGCACTCAGATCGATTTGACGGCCACGGGCAAAAGCCGAGAGGAGGAGCTTGGGTTTGTATTGCCCGAGGGTTGGCAATTGTCTTTCGTCAACAGTCCGATCCCAGTGGCGATCGACGAGATGGGCAAGCTCAAGGTCCAGGTTCGGGCCGGAAACTGGAAAATCCTCATCGACGCATTTCGTACCGAGGATCTTCGAGAGCTCAAGTACTCGGCGCAGACGCCCCCTGCTCAGCCCATCGAGTTGCTGGCACTCCAAGGAGCACCCAACCTACGGACCGTCGAGCTCCAAGGTGTCTTACCGATCGACGCGGCGACGACGCAATTTCCCGCCAATTGGAGGAATTTGACGGTTTATCAGTGGAAGACCGATTCGCCTGCGAGTTGGGTCCAAAAGAATCAAGGGATGGGTATCGAGAAACCCAACCAACTAGACATCCAAAGGACTCTATGGCTCGACGACGATGGACGCGGGATGACTTATGTCGACTTGCTCGTGGGAGAGCCTAAGCAGATCACGCGATTGGATGTGGCCAAGGAGCATCAGCTCGGGGTGGTCCGAATCCAGGGCGAGAGGCAACTGATCACGCAAAACCCAACGAACGGTTCTGAGGGGGTCGAACTTCGAATCCGCAGGCCGACGATTGAAGCCGTCGGACGAGCGACCAACGTCGCTTCGATCCCAGCGACCGGTTGGCAGACGCCGGCCGAACACCTCTCGGTGACCTTGTACCTGCCACCGGGTTGGCGAATGTTCGCGCTGTTTGGTCCAGACCGAGTCGAAGGGGATTGGCTGACGTCCTGGACTCTGCTGGATCTATTCTTGCTGTTGGTCTTCAGCTTGGCCGTGCTGCGGCTCTATGGATGGATCCCGGGGTTGATTGCATTCGCAGGATTTGCGCTGACGTACCACGAACCTGGATCCCCGAGATGGACTTGGTTTTTTCTTTTGATTCCCCTGGCATTGATAAGGGTCATCGGGCCGGAACGAAATATCAAAGTTCTCCATTGGTGGAAGAATATCGCCGCAGGGGTGCTTTTGTTGAACTTGATTCCGTTTGCAGCGACACAAATCCAAAACGGGATCTATCCGCAACTCGAACCGAACAACGTGAATATGCCTTATCGAACCCTCTTCCAATGGATGGATCAAACCTCCAACGCTAGGGTCGATCGAATCGGCGAATCGCAGTTGCTCCAAACGAATGCCCCGGCCTTGAATCAAATTCCGATGCCCCAGGCATCGAACCAAGCGATCGGACAGCAATCCCAAGTGACCAATATGCTTTTCGATCCTAAGACCAGCATCCAGACCGGAGTTGCCAAGCCGCAGTGGCTCGGCAATTCCGTCGTCTGTGTTTGGGACGGTCCGGTCTCGGATACCCAATCGATTCGCCCTGTGTTGATCTCCTGCAACGTCCATCGTCTCATGACGATCGCTCGGCTTATGCTGATGATCCTTTTGCTTGGCATGCTCCTCGGTGGGACCGTCGGACCGTGGCCGAAGCGCCGTCTCGGGCGACCGGACAAGTCACTGAACAGTTCACCGGATTTAGAACCGGAATTAGGGCAGGTCCCCCAAGGCATTGCACGGACGCTGCTGCTTGCTCTCTTCGCGACGCTTGCCTGCTCACCATTGCAATTCGCATCGGCACAAGTTCCTGACCAGCCGATGCTCGATGAGCTTCGAGAGAGAGTCAAGCGAGGAAGTGATGCATTGGAGCATGCGGCAGAAATCCCCGAAATGCGTTTGAAGGTGATCGAAAATCGTTTGGAAGTCCAGGCGACAGTCCATGCGATCCGTCCCGTCGCTGTGCCGTTGCCAGGCAAAAGTCCAACGTGGTTTCCAAGCCGAATCCAGATCGACGATCAAGACGCGGTAGTGGTACGACGCGACGATGGGCATTTGTGGGTCCTGGTGCCCGAGGGGATCCACCGTTTGACAGCCGAAGGTCGGATCGTCGAATCGACCGAGTGGTCCTGGGGCTTTATCCTTGCACCTCGTAAATTATCGATCGAAGCGACGGATTGGACGTGGAGCGGACTTCAAAGCGACGGCAAGCCCGAGAGTCAGGTGATCTTTGTACGCAAGGAGCAGTTAAAAGAAGGACAGGCCACCTACGATCAAAAGAATTTTCGTTCGGTCTTTCTAGTTGAACGGCGCTTCGAAATCGGCTTGGTATGGAAAGTCTATACGCAGGTCCGTCGGCTGAGCAGACCGGGCAAAGCGGTATCGATCTCGGTCCCTGCTTTGGATAAAGAACAAATCATTACACCCGGGGTCACCGTCCAAAACGGCAATGTCGAGGTCAACTTCGGAGCCGAGCAGATGGATTGGGAGTGGCAGTCTGAATTGCCGATTATGCCGAGTATCACCCTAGCATCCAAACCTGCGAATAATCTTGTCGAAAAGTGGTTGGTGGAAACCTCACCGGTTTGGAGCATGAGCTCCGAAGGGAGCACGCCGATTTTCGATATCAGCAAACCGAACTTGGTTCCCGAGTGGAATCCATGGCCAGGCGATTCAGTAGTGCTCAACTTCCAGCGCCCGTCGGCCGTTGCGGGCAAGTCGTTGACGATTCAGTCGTTGTCCCACCAGATGGAGGTCGGGAGTCGGCAGCGAAAATCACGACTGTCCTTTGAGATCGAATCGAGTCTAGGGGGAGAACAAGCCATCCCGTTGCCAGCAGGCGCGACGGTCACCGAGATGCTCGTCGGTCAACGGAGTGTTCCGATCCGCAGGCAGGGCGATCAAGTCTTGTTCAATCTTCAACCTGGCTCGCAAGAGGTTCGTATCGAGTGGACCGATGAGAATCCGATCCACAGTCTCATCGCCTTGCCAGCTATCGAGATGCCCGACGAGGTGGCCAATATCCGATCGCAGATGAGCATCCCCACCTCGCGATGGATCCTTTGGGCAAACGGGCCGCAGCGAGGTCCGGCGGTTCGATTCTGGGTCGTTTTAACGTTATCCCTCTTGGTGGCGTGGGTTTTGGGAAATCGTTCCGATTCGCCGCTGAAGACCTGGGAATGGATGCTCTTGGCCATCGGCTTGACGCAAGTCCACATCGCCGCTTCGCTCCTGGTGGTCGCTTGGTTGTTCTCAATCAGTTTCCGTAGAAAGCTCCAGCCCAGTTCGCTCAAGGCCTGGGAGTTCAATTTCCTCCAGGTGGCCAACGGGATTTTAACCGCCGTGGCGATAGGGGCTTTGGTTTGGGTCGTGACTGCGGGCTTGCTCGGCTCGCCCCGCATGTTCATTGTCGGGAACGAATCCTTTGAGGGGAACCTGAATTGGTTCACGCCTCGTTCAGACAAAAAGTTGCCCGAGCCCTGGGTTCTGTCCGTCTCGATCTGGTATTATCGATTGCTCATGCTCGTGTGGGCCTTATGGCTAGCCAACAGTTTGTTGCATTGGCTAAAAGAATGGTACCAATCGCTTACCACTGGGGGCGGTTGGAAAGAACGCCCTGCCCGGGTTCCCGTCGCGAAAAGTGATCGAGCATTCAGGCGGTCCGTAACACCCAGTGATTTATCTAGTCAATCCGGAGAGCTCCATCCATGAAACGAAGGGTTCCGATTTGGTGGTTTTCTGCTTTGGCGATCGTTTTCGTTTTGCCTGAACGCCCGGTGCGAGTCGATGCTTGCTGCCCTGTCTTTCGGTCTGGCAAGAATTTTCGGATCGCAGACCAAAGGGTTCTGGTAGCTTGGGACCCGCAGACGAAGATCGAGCATTTCGTCCGACAAGCCGCCTTCGATCAGCCAAAGAGCAGTCAGCCAAAAAACGCGCAGGACGACTCGTTAACTCTTGAGCGAACCGAAGGAGTCGAGCCGGATGATTTTGGGTTCTTGGTCCCATCGCCCAGCGAGCCCCAAATTGAAGAGGCCGATGCGCAGGTTTTTGATCTTCTCGAGACAGCCATCGAGCCTAGGATCCAGACCCAGGAACGCTGGAGCGTGAATCCATTTCCGTTGGCCTTGTCCCCTTTTTTGTTGGCCGCGAGTCAAACGGCGCTCAGGGTCAATTCCGACGCGGCTCCCAAGTCGAGCGTCTCGGTCTTGCAGAGCAAGAAGGTTGCCGGCTATGAGGTCGCGGTCCTCAGGGCAAGCGATGCGGACGAGCTCGTCGGGTGGCTCAAGGAGAATCACTACGAGGTCCGCAAGGATTTGCAGGATTGGGTCGAGCCTTACGTGCAAAGGGGCTGGCTGATTACTGCTTTCAAATACGATGTCAATACGAAGCGAACGAGGGTTGGAAGTGTTCGGATTTCGTTTGCGACCGACAAGCCAGTGTTTCCCTATCGGGTTCCGAAGGACCAGTTTTCCGAGCAGGGACGTGGCAATTTGTTGAAGATATTCGTCGTCGGTCCGGGGCGAGCCTCTGGGATATTGGGGCAACCCGATTCGAGCCAAGGGTGGAACCGTGGAAAGCTTAGATTTTCGATGCCCATGGAGCCAAGCAAACTCGACGATTTGCTCGGAAAGTCGATCCCTGACGGATCGTTATCGGTCCCGCATCGGATGTGGCTGACGGCTTGGGACGATCCGACCTGGCCATCGAGCGACGAGGATCTTTGGTTCGACTTCGATGCCGAAGGGGTCGCTTATCAGGAGGTCCGCACCGTGGTTCGCGACCGGCTGATTTACCTTCCGATCGATGTGCTCGGTCTCCTAGCGATCGGCGCTGGACTGGTGATCCGACGCCGAAGGGGGCGTTGAGCCTTGGTCTTCAAATCGGTACTTAGCCAGAGAATATCGGTTACAATCCAACGGTTCTAACTTAGACTCTCTCTGCGGTTTCAGAAAAATGGCTGCCCAGCCGTGATAGCCTCCATGATTTTTTTCCCTTGCTCAACAATCTCGGCTAGGTCGGCCGCCAGATACCCTTTCCTCGTTTTCCTCGTTCTGGGATTGGTTCTTTTCGGACGGGTCGAAACGAACTTTGGCCAGTTGCCTGCGAGCGTTGCACCCGAAGAACGCCTGGCGTTCAACCGCGACATTCGCCCGATTTTGTCGGCTGCCTGCCTGCGCTGTCACGGGCAAGATACGCAAGACCGCCGCGCCGAATTGCGATTGGACCTCTTCGAATTCGCAACCGCCAAACGCGATTCGGGCTCGGCAATCGTTCCAAACCAGCCCGACGAGAGCTTGCTGTGGCAACGGATCGTATCGGGCGATCCAGACCAAGTCATGCCACCTCCAGACGCGACGCGTCAACTCTCCGAACAGGAAAAAAACATCCTCAAGCAGTGGATTGCTCAAGGAGCCCAGTACGAAAAGCACTGGGCATTTGAGCCTATCCGACCCTCGGCAAACGTAGCTTCAAACCCCAGCACTCCCGCAGAGCCTCCGCGTGCCTGGATCGACCTTGCGATCGAGCGCCAAGCCGCCGATGCAAACCTTCCGATCTTGGGGTCTGCAGACCCACGGACCCTGGTCCGACGGCTGGCATTTACCCTCACGGGCCTACCTCCACAGATCCAAGACGTCGACCGATTTGCCCAAGCCCCCTTGCAGGAGGCGTATGAAAAACTCGTCGATCAGTATTTGGCCTCCGAACATTTTGGCGAAGAGATGGCCAAGCACTGGCTCGATGTGGCTCGTTATGGCGACACCCATGGTTTGCACCTGGATAACCATCGGCAAATCTGGCCCTACCGCGACTGGGTCGTCAATGCCTTGAACAACAACATGCCCTTCGACCAATTCACCATCGAACAACTTGCAGGCGATCTGCTAGAGAACCCGACGCAATCGCAACGGGTCGCTACCGGCTTTAACCGCTGCAATGTCACCACCTCCGAAGGTGGCGCGATCAACGACGAGTTCCTCTTCCGATACGCCGTCGATCGAACCAGTACGACCATCCAAGCCTTCCTCGGTCTGACTGGTGGATGCGCAGTTTGCCACGATCATAAATTCGATCCGCTCAGCACCCGCGAGTTCTACTCGATGTACGCCTTCTTTTACAACAACGCCGATCCAGCCATGGACGGCAATATCCAAACCACCGCACCGTTTCTCAAACTCACTACCCCCGAGCAGCAGGCCCAGCTCGATCTACTGGCCGAGCAATCCAAGCGATCGCTCGAGAATCTCTACGAGTTGGCCGAGCGTTGGAGGGCCCAAGTTCCCACCGAACCCCAAGCGGCAGCCCCGAGGACCGCGACGCATGTTTGGATCGATGACGATTTGCCTTTGGGTGCAACCCAACGCAACACGTCGCGCAATGCCGAACGCTGGAGCATCGACGAAGTCACACCGCCGATGGGCAAACGCGCGTTGGTCACCGAGTTCGGCCATAAATTCGAGCAAACCATCCAAGGGGGGCTTGTCCCGAAATGGATCTTGGAAAACAGTCAATTGAGTGTATGGGTCCAGGTCGATTGCGACGAACCCCCCGAGGCGATCTTTGTCGAAATCAAAAGCGATCAAGGTGCGAAGCGATGGGTCTGGTCCGATCAACCTCAAAACGCCAAACTCGTCGATGCAACCCCTGAGCGAATCGTCGGAAAGCTACCTACTGCTGGCTCATGGCAGCTTCTCTCGTTTGGAGCCGATGGACTTCCTCCCGGCGCGATGGTCAGCGAAATCAAAGTGGGTTTATACGGTGGCATCTGCTACTGGGACGGCCTTTCGATCACTGGCACAGTCCGCCCCGAAGACAACCTCTTGAGCGATTCGATGGCTTGGTGGAAACAGCACGGAAAAAAACCGGTTCCTCAATTGGAAACCCCAAGATTCCGTGGGATCAATCTGCTCGAAGCCATCCAAGAGGGGGAAAGCTCCGAAGTAGGAAAGCAGTTTAAAAATCATGTCAAAACCTACTTTGTCGCCTGGATCGCTAGCGAGGTACCCAAGGAGATTGTCCAGGCACGCCAGAATTGGACCTCCCTGGAAACCCAACGCCGGATGCTCGAAGACAGCATTCCTGGCACCATGATCTATCGAGACCTCGGCAAACCACGTCAGGCGCACGTGATGCTCCGAGGCCAATACGACAGCAAGGGAGAACCCGTCGAGCCAGGTACTCCTGCAGCATTGCCATCTATGCCCAAAGCGAACCCGAGCGACGAAAAACCCTCAAGCCGCCTGGAGCTTGCGCGCTGGATCGTTTCCGATCAAAACCCGCTGACGGCTCGAGTGACCGTCAACCGGTATTGGCAGCAAATCTTCGGCGTCGGGCTGGTCAAAACGTCGGATGATTTTGGTACCCAAGGAACCCCGCCAAGCCATCCGCAACTGCTCGATGATCTGGCCTACAGCTTTGAGTCCCACGGTTGGAATATCAAAGCGTTCATCAAGGAACTGGTCATGACCCAAGCCTTCTGCAGAGACGCAACCCAGAGCGAGCAAGCCCTGGCCCAGGACCCTGAAAACCGGTACTTGGCCAGGGGGCCCCGGATACGGCTCGATGCCGAACAGATCCGTGACAATGCGTTGGCCGTCAGCGGAATTCTCAATCGCAAACTCGGTGGCCCCGGCTTCCGCGGGTACCAACCGCCCAACATTTGGGAACCCATCGGATACGGAGACTCCAATACACGCTATTACATCCAACAGCACGGCCAGGATCTATACCGTCGAAGTCTCTACGCGTACGTCAAACGCACCGCGCCCGTGCCGTTTATGTCGAACTTCGATGCGCCCAACCGCGAGTCGTTTTGCACCAGACGCGAACGTAGCAACACACCTCTGCAGGCACTCCAATTGATGAACGATGTCCAGCAGATCGAGGCCGCGCGATGCTTGGCTGAAAATTTGATCAAGCAATCACCGCAGGGCGACGACGTGCAGATCGATCGACTCTTTGAGCGGGTCTTGGCGCGATATCCGGACGATTACGAACGAAGTCAACTTCTGCGATTCATCGAAAAAACCCGCGATCGCATCGCGTCGAACCCGGCCGATGCAGTCAAGATCGCAAGTGCCGGTGAACGCTGGCCAGACACTACCCTGGCCAGTGACCAAGTCGCCCTTTGGACGCTCGTTTGCAACTTGGTATTGAACCTCGACGAGACCGTCACCCGAAATTAGGCGGCCCTTCGAAATCATGCGGCCCTTCGAAATCATGCGGCCCAACGGATCTACCCGCCTGAACGAACCCGAATTCCAAAAACCGAACATGAACATGATCATGAACATGAACAGGAATATGAACCTAAACATGTGGAATCCAAACCGACGCAGTTTCTTTCAGCAAGCTTCCTTGAGCTTGGGTCCGATCGCATTGGCTGCGATCGACGCGAAGGCTCGAGTATCGGCGGAATCCTCGGGCACGGTCCACCCTGCTCTCGACGGCTTGCCTCACTTTCCACCGAAGGCAAAGTCGATCATCTATCTGCACATGAACGGAGGACCTTCGCAGATCGATCTTTGGGATTACAAGCCCGAGTTGAACGAGCAATACGACAAGGACCTCCCCGAGTCGATTCGCCAAGGCCAACGGATAACCACCATGACCAGCGGTCAGGCCCGATTGCCGGTGGCTCCGAGTAAATTCAAGTTCCAGCAGCACGGGAAATGCGGCCGCTGGGTCAGCGAATTGCTTCCGCAAACGGCCGAGATCGTCGATGAATTGGCCGTTCTGAAAACCGTCCATACCAACGCCATCAATCATGACCCCGCCTGCACTTTCGTGATGACCGGAAACGAAGTACCCGGCAAGCCGAGTCTCGGTTCATGGCTCTCCTATGGGCTCGGTAGCCAAAGCGATGATCTTCCGGCCTTTGTGGTCCTGACCCCGACTTGGTCAGCCAACGCGATGGCCCAAGCCCTTTTCACACGCATGTGGTCGAGCGGATTTTTGCCAACGCAATACACCGGCGTTGCGATGCGAAGTGGAGCCGATCCAGTGCTGTACTTAAGGAATCCCGACGGAGTGGTTCCTCAAGACCGCCGAGCGATGCTCGATGCGCTCTCGAACCTCAATCAACACCGCTTTGAGAGCCTCCGCGATCCAGAGATCCAAACCCGAATCGCTCAATACGAAATGGCCTTTCGAATGCAGTCGAGCGTCCCGGAACTTGTCGAATTCCAAGAAGAGCCAGCGCATGTGCTGGAAATGTACGGCCCGGAAGTTTCCAAACCAGGGACGTTTGCCGCAAGTGCCCTATTGGCAAGAAGGATGGTCGAAAGAGGGGTGCGGGTCGTCCAAATCCTCCATCGCGGTTGGGACCAACACGGGAACATCGCAGGCGACCTTCCGGCCCAGTGCCGTGACGTCGATCAGGCCTGCGCCGGCTTGATCAAGGATCTCAAGCAACGAGGGCTCCTGGACTCCACCTTGGTCCTCTGGGGCGGCGAATTCGGACGGACCGTCTATTGCCAAGGGGGGCTCACGAAGACCAATTACGGGCGCGATCATCATCCGAAGTGTTTCAGCATGTGGATGGCCGGCGGGGGGATCCAAGGTGGGATCGAATACGGCAAGACCGACGATTTCAGTTACAACATCGCCGAGAATCCCGTTCATATCAACGACGTCAACGCCACGATATTGCACTGCATGGGAATCGACCACCAGCGATTCACGTTCCCATTCCAAGGCCTTGAACAACGCCTCACTGGGGTCGAACCTCAGCGAGTCGTCCGCGAAGTGCTCGCATAATACTATCGACTGACCTCCTTGGCTTCTTCATGCTACATTAACCCCGTCTTCACACAAGCGTGCTAACATACTCAAAAGTGGTAGAGGAAGATGTCATTGCACTTAAATCATGATTTGGACGAAGCCCGAGTTTCGTTGCTAAAGCTTTCCGGAATGGTCGAGGACATGATCGCCCTGGCGGTCAAGTCGTTGATGCAACGGCAAGGCATTTTAGCGAGCGATGTGGTGCGTAGAGACTCCGATGTCGATCGCGCCGAGGTCCGGATCGAAGAAGACTGCCTGAAGATGCTCGCGTTGCACCAACCGGTAGCGGCCGATCTACGACGGGTCACGACCATGATGAAAGTCAACAACGACCTCGAACGCATGGCTGATCTAGCTTGCAATATCGCTCAACGAGCCGATAGCCTTTGCCCCCACCCAGAATTCCCGATCCCAAACGGCATCAATGAAATGGCCTCCATGGTCACTCGGATGGTTCGAGCTAGCCTCGACGCATTCGTCCGAAATGACTCGGCCATGGCTCGAAGCGTCATCGTCATGGACGATCCGCTCGACGCAAAGAATGTTCAAGTGATCGGGGTTTTGGCACAATCGATCCAAAACGATCCCACGAGAGTCGAAGCGGCACTGCACGCCTTTTCTGCCTCCAGGCACCTGGAGCAAATCGGAGATCTGGCAGTGAGCATCGCCGAGGATGTGATCTACATGGTCGAGGGGGTCATCATTCGGCATCGGCAAGCAAGCTAGCAGCCAAAATCATGACGCGAGCACCTTGGACGATGGAAAGTGTATGCCAAAAAGTAAAATCTTGGTGATTGAGGATGATCGGGCGATTTCCGAAATCCTCGTCTATAACTTGGACAAAGCCGGTTACGAAGTTACCTTGGCCATCGACGGCCGCGATGGGGTCAACCAAGCCCAGCTCAAACTCCCGGATGTCATCCTCCTGGATGTCATGCTCCCGATCATCGATGGCGTCGAAGTCTGCCGACGTCTACGCAGCAAACCAGAAACGGCCACGGCGATCATCATCATGTTGACGGCTAAGACCGAAGAAGCCGACCAGCTCATCGGATTCTCCGTCGGCGCCGACGATTATGTGACCAAGCCCTTTAGCGTCCGAGTCTTGATGGAACGGATCAAGGCTTTGCAACGCCGTAAAACAGCGAAACTCGACGATGAGAACGACGTCGTGACGCGCGCCGGGATCACCCTCGATCGACGGCGCTATCGCGTCAATGTCGAAGGACAGCTCGTAGAACTCACCAAAAGCGAATTCCGATTGCTCGATACGCTCATCCGGCAACCAGGCCGCGCGTTCGATCGAACCGAGCTGATCGACTCGGCATTGGGCGAAGACACACTGGTCCTCGAACGGACCATCGACGTGCACATCCGCGCCCTGCGCAAGAAAATCGGCCCCAATGCCGACGCGATCGAAACGGTTCGCGGTGTCGGGTACCGCTTTCGTGAAGACTGATTCAAGCGGGTTGTAAATACCGATTTCGCTTGGTTTTCGGTGGATTTACTCAAAAAAACAGAGGCTTTCCTCAAGGTTTTTTTGCGAATCTCCCTAAATCCCTTGGGAATTTGCCCATATTCGGCTCTGTCCCAGTTGCATTTTGTTTATATCCACCTTTAATTCAGCCTGATCGGATTTGTTCTTTGTCGAACATCCAATCGGTTTCGAGTCCATCACCGAATCAAGTACAAGGGTCCTCTACATGGCGAAAGCAGCTGGCAAGGCCGAAAAGCCTCTCACCAAAGTTCAAATCTTCTCCAACATCGCGGAAACAACCGGTTTGTCCAAGAAACAAATCGCTGAGGTTTTCGATGCGCTCAAGATCGAAATCTCCAACGCAATCGGAAAGAAGGGGGTCGGAACCTTCGTCGTTCCTGACCTAGCCAAAATCGTTCGAATCCAGAAGAAGGCCCTTCCAAAGCGCCAAGTACGCAACCCACAAACCGGCGAAATGAAGTGGGCAGATCCCAAGCCAGCTTCGACCTCCGTAAAGGTTCGCCCACTGAAGAAACTCAAAGACATGGTTTAATCGTCCTAGCTCCCTAGGACTACTCCAAAAGACATCCATCAGTCGATTCGCCCGAGTGGCGAGTCGGCTGATTTTTTTTCGTGTCCAGCCGACTAAAACGCGAAAACGCAAAGAAGAGAAGAAGAAAACGCAAAGGTGCAAAGGCGCAAGGACGCAAAGAAGACAAAGAAGATGGGGGATGGTAGAGGATTGCCAGTCAGGATGCAGGTATGAAGGCCGGGTGGAAATGTTCTTTTTAGGTTTTGACTCCTCGGTTTTCTTTGCGCCTTTGCACCTTTGCGTTTTTTTCCTCCCCGCTTTGCGTGCGCGTTCGCGTTCGCGTTACCATTAACGATCATGACCGATCGCAAGCTTCGACCCACCTCGTTCGATTACGCCCTGGCGGCTCTCTCGCCAGTTCTGATCATTCTGATGATCGGGTCGCTTGTCTGTTTCCTGATTACCATGCTCTACCGAGGTGATTTCCACGCACGCCTGATGTGGATCCTCGGCCTCTTTACCATGGCCTCGGTCCTGATCACCCGAATCGCGATCGAGCAGTCTCGCACGCAGTCATTCACCTACCTTGGACTCCTCAGCGCAGCGACCCTGCTTGTCGCCCCACGCTTTTTTGTCCTCGAAGGTTTATTGGCCCCATTGAGCATTCCGATCCTGATCGGGTTTTTGGCGATGATCGTGTTTCTTGCCGACCGAATCACCATGGACTGCACCAGTGTCGATGATGCACACGATAGCCACGGGTACGGACTGCTTCAATCGTTGGGGATTTTCAAACGTACCGAAGTCTCCGAACCTGCTAGTACCCCTGAACCACCGACTCGCGTGTCGGACAACCCAGAGAGCCTTATCAAGGAATCTCGCAACCATAACCCTGGGGTTTGGATCCTCTACTTCGCTCTTTTAGCCCTTCCGGTTTTTGGTCTCGGACAATTCTTTTTGCCCAGCGGCCAAGCCCAACGCGTCGCACTGGCCTGCCTAGTAATCTATCTCGGTTCGGCTCTCGCCCTGTTGGTCATGATCTCGCTGCTTGCACTTCGACAGTACGTCCGACAACGGGATGTCGAAATGCAAACCGGGATGTCTTGGAACTGGTTAGCCACCGGTATCGGTTCGGTCCTTGGACTCGTCGTCCTCATGGCGATCCTACCTCTGCCGATGCTCGGATCGAGCAACTGGGAACTTCCGTTCAAACTATCAAGTCGCGTGGACCAAACACCGAGCCAATGGGGCTGGGGCAACGAAGGAGTCAAGCAGCAGCAACCCCAGCAGCAGCAACCCCAGCAGCAGCCTCAGCAGCAACAACCCCAGCAGCAGCAACCCCCGCAACAGCCTCAGCAGCAACAACCCCAGCAACAGCAACCTCAGCAGCAGCAACCTCAGCAGCAGCAACCTCAGCAGCAACAGCCTCAGCAGCAACCCCCGCAGCAGCCTCAGCAGCAGCAACCCCAGCAGCAGCAACCCCCGCAGCAGCCTCAGCAGCAACAACCCCAGCAACAGCAACCTCAGCAGCAGCCTCAGCAGCAACAACCCCAGCAACAGCAACCTCAGCAGCAGCAACCTCAGCAGCAGCAACCCCAGCAGCAGCAACCCCAGCAGCAACAACCTCAGCAGCAGCAACCTCAGCAGCAGCAACCTCAGCAGCAGCAACCTCAGCAGCAGCAACCCCAGCAGCAGCAACCCCAGCAGCAGCAACCCCAGCAGCAACAACCTCAGCAGCAACAACCTCAGCAGCAACAACCTCAGCAGCAACAACCTCAGCAGCAACAACCTCAGCAGCAACAACCTCAGCAGCAGCAACCCCAGCAGCAACAACCTCAGCAGCAACAACCTCAGCAGCAACAACCTCAGCAGCAACAACCTCAGCAGCAACAACCTCAGCAGCAGCAACCCCAGCAGCAGCAACCCCAGCAGACTTGGAATCCACCCTCGATCGACTGGAATTTCGGGGCTTTGTTCCGATGGTTAATCATCGCAATTTTGGCGCTAGTCTCTTTGGTCTTCGGGGCGAAGTACTTCCGGCAGTGGATGGCTTGGTT
Source organism: Planctomycetota bacterium (assembly GCA_026692845.1). Lineage (GTDB taxonomy): Bacteria > Planctomycetota > Planctomycetia > Pirellulales > Pirellulaceae > JBKCUI01. The sequence continues at coordinate 17,391 of JAPLNM010000124.1, forward strand.
TCATCGAGAAGAATCCGAAGTTTCAGAAGAAACTCAGCTCGCTAGTTCCGCCCCTACGCAAGCGAGTCGAGCGATCCGTTTCAGCGAACTCGATGATCCGTTCAAGCTCCACCGGAACGAGCCCGATGAGATCATCCGTTCGCTGTTTCATGCCGTATCGGTTTGGGGAAAGGAGCATCGGGTCGCGCGTGCAGAGGACGAAACCCCCGATGAGTATTCCCGGCGACTTGGGCGCAAGTACTCTGAAATCTCCGAGTCGCTGACCCAATTAGGTTTGATGGTCAGCCGATTGGCCTACGCCAAGAAGTCCGTCAATCCTGCCGATGCGAATGCGTTGCAACCCCTTTGGGATTGGATGCGTGCTAACCAACAATAGCGAGCTAGGAATGGGCAAGTCCCGATTACCGCTAGCATTTACCGCTGAGGAGCGGGGCTGGGAAAAATGGGCCTTGCGTTTATCGAGCGAATTTTGGATGATCCCAGCGCGTTTCAGAGGACACGGACCGTCTGCGAAACGTCAAGCGATGAATCTCAAGCACACGGATGTGTCCCATGCCGAGCTACATGCCTTATGTTCCCTATTGGTTTGAAGTCTTCTCGGCCTGGACTCCTTGGGTCGTGCCGATTTTGGCGATCCTGGGTCTTTGGATTGCAAGGCTCTGCGAAGAGGCCAGGGTGCGAAGCGTCGCGGAGGCATGCTACTTTGGCGCGATGATTGTCGCTTCAATGATCACGCTGCGAACGATACTTGCCGACGACAACTGCTGGCTCCTGCACACCTCGAGCTTAGGGCTGATGATTCTCGGGGCGATCTTCCCGCACCACATGCTCGAGAATTCCGTCCAAGATAGCTTGGGCGAAAATGGCTTTAGCGATGTACCACTGCGATAACGGGCCAAGCCCGGAGCGATTCGCCTACATTTTGGCCGGGGGCAAAAGCTCACGCTTTGGTTCCAGCAAAGCCTTGGTCAAGATCGCCGGTGTGCCCCAAATCCAAAGGCTCGCCAAAGAACTCGATGCCGACTCCTGGCAAAGCGTCGCGGTGTCTCAAAATTTCGATGAATTCCAGTCGCTCGGTCTCCGCACGCTAGGAGATATCGAACCGGACCAAGGCCCCGTAGCAGGAATCCTCGCCGGCTTGATCGATCTACAAGCGACCGGCACGCAAAGCCGACCCGTCTGGCCGTGGGGACTGTTTATCACCTGCGACCTTTGGAAATGGGATCCTCGCTGGACGGAGCGACTTCGACCGCCAAGCGACACGGATTGCGGGGATACCGTCCCTGAGGTGGCTTTGCTGATCCACTTCCAAGCCGATCGCTTCTACCCATTCCCGTGCATGATCCATCGGGATGCTTTGCCCAAGATTCAACAGGCATGGAGGTCCGGTTGCCGATCGATGCGTCAACTTTTCGAAAGCTTAGCCCCATCGGCCATTCCGAGAGACCTATCGGAAGATTTCTTGCCCGAGTCGTTCAACACGCTCGAGGAGTTCAAGCGACTCCAAGGGGAATGATCCTAGAACGGGATCCTAGGCGCAGGGGAAAATTGCGACCTACAAGCCGATGGCTCAGCGGCTGGGCGATGCTTAAGGATGAGATCTGTTACAATTCTCATATCGCACATCGACCCTCCCTGGCATCTGCTCTGAGTTTCTTATGGCTATTCAATGGATCACCGGTACCCTCCAAGCCAAGAAAGTCTGGTCCGATGGCCTTTTTACCTTAACCATCCACTGCCCCGGAGTCCTGCCGTTTGAGCCAGGTCAGTTTCTCCAAATCGGATTGCCGCAGCCTGATAAACACCTTCATCGTCCCTACTCAGTCGCCTCCCCGCACGGCGATACCCTTGAGTTTTTCATCGTAAAGGTCGAAAATGGTGAATTGACACCGAAGCTTTGGGATCTGGAGATCGGTCAGAAAATCGACGTCAGCGAAAAGGCCACGGGCGGATTTACCCTCAGCCACACCCCGGAAGCCAAAGTCCTATGGTTGCTTGGGACAGGAACGGGACTTGCTCCCTACATCGCTATGCTTAGGGATCCAAAAATTTGGGACACCTATGAACGGATTGTATTGGTTCATGGGGTAAGGTTTCTGGCCGATCTGGCTTACACCGACGAGTTGGAGCGGTACAGCAAAGCCTACGACGGCCGATTGGTATTCGTCCCGGTGGTCTCTCGGGCGTTGGGCTCGCATGGATTCCAGGGCCGGATCACCCAAGCGATCCAGAGCGGTAAGCTCGAACAGATCGCTGGGGTGCAGATGCGTCCGGAAGTTTCAGCGGTCATGATGTGCGGCAATCCGCAGATGCTCGATGATGTCGAGCAAATCCTCAATGACCGGGGGATGCGCAAGCATAAGCGGAACGAGCCAGGTCACTATGTGGTCGAACGCTACTGGTAAAATGCAAGGCTTGACGCGATTCGATATCACGTACAGACAAAGGACGATTCACCTGTGTTGACCAATCCCGACGAGTCTTCATCCATCGAATCTTCATCGATCGAGCTTGCCAAGCAACGTCGACCGGTTCAACTCGAGCCGCAGTACGAAGCCAAAACTGCAGGTCGCGTTGCGGTGATTTGCGCGTTGCTGCTGTTGGCCTCGGCGGTCAATTACATGGACCGTCAAACGTTGGCCGTGACTGCTGCGCGGATTAAATCGGAGTTCTCGCTCGACAACGTGCAGTACGGACGGGTCGAAGCGATCTTCGGATACAGTTTTGCTTTAGGTTCGCTTTTTTGGGGGTTTCTTGTCGATCGGATCTCGGTGCGATGGATCTACCCGATCGGGCTTTTAGGATGGTCGGTGATGGGATTCCTGACGGGTTGGGCTCGCGACTACGACGAACTCTACTCATGCCGGTTGCTCTTGGGGCTTTTCGAGTCTGCACACTGGCCTTGCGGCCTAAAGACAACGCAAGCATTGCTCAGCAAGCGCAGCCGAGCGATGGGCAACAGCGTTCTTCAAAGTGGCACTTCCATCGGCGCGATCCTGACGCCGATCGTGATGCTTGCGGTTTTGAGCCCCGAGCCTGGAAGCTGGCGAGCGGGCTTCCAAGGAATAGCCGTTGTCGGAGCCCTATGGGTATTCCTATGGCTCTATGTCGTTCGGGATAAAGACTTTGCCTTGGTCCAACCGATGGTGCCCCAAACCGATTCGGGCGATGGACCAACGCCTTCGAATCATCCTTGGTGGCACGATGTTTTTACCAGGAAATTTGCGATCGTCCTGCTGATGATCATCTGCATCAATACGATGTGGCAAGTCGTCCGAGCTTGGTTGCCACTGATCATGCAGGAGAACTATGGGTTCAGCGAACGCCAAACCTTGATCTTCAACTCCGTCTGGTACATCTTTACTGACTTGGGTTGCTTTGCTTCGGGTCTGATCGCATTGACGATGGCTCGCAAAGGATGGTCGATCAAATCCTCAAGGCTCCTCTCGTTGCTTTTGGGAGTATCGTTGTTTTCGACGATCATCGCGGTGCCTTTCCTAAACCATAGTCTCGGCCCTCGTATTGGTGCAGCAGTTGCAAGCCCAGCAGTTGCAAGCCCAGCAGTTGCAAGCCCAGCAGGAGCCGAATATTTAGCGCAAGCGCCCAAGACATGGGGCCAGGAGGCCGAGATGTTTTTTCAACTACAGCCGCTTCAATTCGCCATGCTCGGGATACTGCTTGCATCAGGAGCCGGAGCCTTGGCGATCTTTCCGATCTACTATTCGTTTGCCCAAGACGTCTCGCCGATGCATCAGGGCAAGGTGACCTCGATATCTGCGACAGGGGGTTGGTTGATGTCCTCCTATGCGCAGCCTTGGTTCGGTTGGCTCAAGGATCAGACGGGCAACTACGACATCGGGCTGTTTCTGATCAGTGTCTTGCCGGTATTCCCATTGATTGCACTTTATTTCTTTTGGCCGGACGATTCCGAAACGTAATGCCATTTCCTGCCTTTTGACTTGCTCAAGGAGTTTCCAGAGATGATCCCCCGCCGTACTTTCCTTGCCGGTTCTGCTGCCGCTGTTGCTTGTGCCCATACCAAACTGATTCCCACGGGACTCGGAGCCACTGAGGCGCGCAAGCGAATTGCGTTCCTCGGGACAGTGGTCTTTCAGCATTCCCATGCTCAGCATTTCCTCGACCGCCACTGCATGGGCTATACCTGGGCCGGCCAGTGGCAAGCACCCCGTTTTGATGTCGCATCGGTGTACATCGAGCAAGAGCAAAAGCAAGGTGATTTAGCGCAGCAGCGGATCGACAAGTACAAGCTCAATCGGGTAACGAGCATCGCCGAAGCGCTGACGCTTGGGACCTCCAAGCTAGCCGTCGACGGCGTGGTCCTCATCGGCGAGCATGGCGATTATCCTACCAATGAAAAAGGGCAACGCAGGTATCCTCGCTATGATTGGTTCAAACAGATTGTCAAAGTCTTTGAGCAGACCGGTCAGAGTTGTCCGGTGTTCAACGACAAGCATCTCTCGA
>JAPLNM010000125.1 GCA_026692845.1 Planctomycetota bacterium
ACGATTTGGTCGCTCCTTACCAGAACAAATTGTATACCTGATCGCCTTTAACAGTCAGCCACAGGCGTACTGGATTCATTGCCATCTTCGACGGCCAGTAGGCCTGCCGCTGACTGTTAAACGAAATGGGACTCTCTTGCCAGGTAACTGCCACTTTGCACCTGGCAACAATGCGATCAATCCTGGGGGATTAACCAGTTTCCCCTAGCGATTCCATTGGTTTCCTGAGCTTATCAAGCCAAAAAGGACCCACAAATTCTGCTGACGAGGCAAATTTTTTAAAATCAGGCCCCTTTACGACCTCTTCCAGCTCTCGTGTAACTCTCCTTAGTTTTTCAGATCCCCTCTTCTTTGCGCCTTTGCATCTTTGCACCTTTGCGTTCAACCCGGCTGTTCTTTGCAGCTTAGCAACTTGGCGTTTATTCCAAGCCGCTGACGATCTCGCTGCCTTGACGCGTGGTGATCGCTTGATAGATCCCCAGATCGATCGTATCGGAGATCATCCGGGTCGAGCCGTCGGCAAAGACGATATGGATCCCCGTTCCGTGCTGGCTCGAGAAATCCTCGAAGTGCCCCACTTTGTTATTTGGGGTATGGTCTGCGACCCCTAGGAATCGCGCTCCTGGCTCGGCGGCTTCGGAGATCCAGCCGTGCCATACCGAGCCACCAAGGCGGCTCGATCGTTCCGCGACGATCATGGTGTTGCTGAGTCCATCGACGATGTCTTTGAATCGGATCGGCGAGTTGCCGTAGAAGGTCCCGTTGGCGTTGTAGGGGACTTCTCCGATTTCCTGGGTACCAAAAACGCCAGGATAGTTGAATTTGGCAACTCGAAAGAGCTTAGTCCCTTCGTCGACGTTGTGACCTTCGTGCTCTTCTTCTTCCTCTTCGTGGGATTCCATCCCGATCTCGAAGGTGTTGCCACCGATGTCCGATGGGCAAATAAACGTTGGAACCACTTGAATCAAACTTGCTTGGTTGATCGGTGCATCGATGGGGGATCTCAGATCGATCGACGAGTAGATCGTATTGGATTCCATGAATGGCAAGATCGCATGGGCCCAGCTCCAACCCGGGAGCTTCGACTGTTGGTAATCCACCCAACCGCTTGGGAGCCTGCGGTTGGCGCTCTCGTAATTCATCAGGGCCAGACTGATTTGACGCTGATTGCTCATGCACTGAGCGCGCCGGGCTGCTTCTCGGGCAGCTTGGACCGCAGGCAAAAGCAGTCCGACTAAGATCCCGATGATCGCCAAAACGACCAGCAGTTCTACCAAGGTAAAGCCACGTTGGCGGGAGGGTTGCTTGCGGTCGAGCATCGTCGTTGGTCCGTGATGGAAGAGTGGGTCGTGAAAGGGAATCCGTCCTAAGTCAATAATTTACCAGAAATCGCAGATGGATCAATCTCGCTTCTGCAAAAAAATTGCAAAAAGAGTTGGTGTGTGAAACCAACTCTTGTGAGAAAGCTCCTCGCAGACCCCAAAGCGTTGGCTTTGCGATCTGCGAAGTGCTTGATGATTGCCCTTTGTTTGGATCGATCCTCCAAGCAAAGGGCTGCTGGATTTATTCCGGCGCGTCGATCTTTTCGCGTTCGGCTGCGTTGCGAAGTTTGGCCAAGGCGCGGAGTTCGAGTTGTCGGATTCGCTCCTTGGTGACCCCTAGTTCCTCGCCGACCTCTTTGAGGGTGCGAGGCTCGGCGCCTTTGCCGAGTCCGAAACGCAGGACGATGATTTGCTGCTCGCGCTCGTCGAGCGAGTGCAGGATCTTGCCGATCTGATCGGCTCGGGTGGATTGATCGATCTCGATGGCTAGGTGATCTGCACGCACGTCTTCGCGGCTCTGGAAGATCTCTTCGGAGCTGGTGCGGAAACGCTCGCGGTGCTTGAACTCATCAGGGATCGAGCGGGCAAAGTTCTTGCGGATCGCCCAGTGGGCGTACGTGCTGAACTTGAAGCCCCGGTTGTAATCGAACTTGTCGACGGCTCGCATGAGCGAGACGTTGCCATCGCTGATCAAACCGAACAGATCCCCGGTAGGTCCGACGTGCCTTTTGGCGATCGAAACGACCAGTCGCAAGTTGGCTTGGACGACCTTGTTCTTGACGCCCAGGGCGTCTTCGTAGAGCTTTTCGATCTGATCCATCAGGGCTACCGAAGGAGCCTTGGGGTCGAGTTTTTCGACAAGCTTCGTCGCCTTGCACTTCAAGAAGTTCATCTTGCGAAACAAGTGGACTTCTTGTTGGGGTTCCAGAAGCGGGACTTCGTAGAGGGATGCAAGGTAGGCAGGCAGTCCGCTGGGCGCTCGCAACTTGCGCGACGACGAGATGGCATTGGGCGTATCTGCCAAAATTTCATCGACGTTCGAGTCGATGTCGAATTCCGGGCTCGGGACAAAGTTCAGCGCCAGTTCGCGGATCCGCAGGGCGCGTTGCTCGTTGAGGATTCGAATGACACTGCTGCGGGTTCGTCGGTACCGTTTGGCCAGCACGACCGTCGAAAGCCCACGAAGGTGCTGTTGGTACAGAGCGCGCTTGTCCTCTTCGGAAAGTGTTTCGCGTTGTTCGGGGAAAACAGCCATGGAAGGATATTTCCTGTCGAAATTCTTGATGGTGTAGCGAATGGTCTCGACACTTCGATGCACGTCGCGCGATACCTGACGGATCACTTCGGTAAGGTTGTCGCCTTGGGTTGCCAGTCGACGCGCCCGGTCGATGATCTCATCGCGCTCGGCATCCGACATTTGGCTGAATCGCTCGCCGCGCTCGACGCGGAGTTTGTTTTGGTGGACGAATCGCTCGACGCTCGAATGCAGGAATCCGACCCGTTTGCGACCTTCGGAAATAAACCGGCGGGAGACCAAGCCTTGGTCGCGCCATCGGGAAATGGTTTTGGTCGAAACGTTGAATCGCTTGCTGAGGTCCTCGACGGTGTGGACCGGTTCGGAAGCTTCTTCCAGACGAAGATTCATCGAGTCGGTGATGTCTTCGACGAAGAGCCGAAGGTCATGGACCGCATCCTCGCCCTTGATCAATCGCACCGAGTGCGCATCGGGACGAACCTCGGTGACCCGATAGAACAAGAAATCGAATGGGTAATCCTTCGACGGATCGAGTTCCGTCAAAAGCTTTTCGGCCCGATCCGCTTGTTCGCTCCGCTTGTTCCGCGGCGCAAATCGAACCTGCTGATCCCGCAGTTCTCGAATCAAAACAATCTTGTAGTCGCTATTCATCTTGTTCTCGCTTCCTGCCTTGCGAACATTGCTCGTGCGGGTAATTTTACCGGTCCTGCGATGCTTGCTTAACGGGACAAGCTCCATGCGTTGGAACCAAACGATCTCCCTCTATTCGTTCGACGCCATGGAGAAGGTTTTGGTTCGCCAATTCGACCGTTTAGGAGATGAAAAGAACTAGATGCAAGTGCTGGACCAAAAATACAAAGTTTCCTACAGATGCAGTCTTTTAAGCGGAATCAGAGGGGTATGGCGATTTCCTTGATTTTTTTCTTGGCCCGATTGTAAAAACTTCTTTCTCAAGAAGCGGTTTTTTCCGATGCTGCGTCAAGCTTACCAAATCCCAATCCCGAGTTTTTGGCAGTTTTCAGACTAACTGTCTCGAATCGAGACAGTTTTTACCAATTCGATTCTCCAGAATGCGAAAAGCAGCGGATATTCAGGGGTTAGAGCGTTCGGACTCGGACCTATTTTGCAGGAATGTTTTGAGCCAACTGGAAAGTTTTCCAACAAAAGGTACAAACGTGTCGGTCCGACGAGCCAGAACTCCGAGCCTACAAGGAAAGCCGTGACGCGATGAACCAGCCGCCTCAAGTCGGGATCCCCAAAGTCGGAATCATCGATTACCAGATGGGGAACCTTCGAAGCGTTTCCAGAGCGATCGAGCGCGCAGGGGGGATCCCCATGGTGTGCGAATCCTACAAAGATCTTGAATCCTCAACCCACCTGATCCTGCCTGGGGTCGGCGCGTTTCGCGACGCTATTTCTGAACTGCGACGCGGCGATTGGGTTGAGTTTATCCAAGACTGGATCGCAGCCGATCGACCCTTCCTAGGAATTTGCCTCGGACTGCAACTGCTGCTGGATGTGAGTTTCGAAGGTGGCCAGCACCAGGGACTGGGCATCATCCCAGGTCAAGTCGTCAAGTTTCAGTTCGATCCACTCCCGCATGCACCTTTGAAAGTGCCGCACATGGGGTGGAATCAAGTCCAATCGCATCGCGCTTGGGATCCGATGCTCCAGGGACTTGGACCATCCCCGTATTTCTACTTTGTCCACAGTTACTACGCCGTTCCCAAAGCCAGCGATGCGATTTGGCTCACCAGCAACTACGGGATCGACTTCTGTGCTGCGGTACAGATCGGCAATCTGTTTGCCACCCAATTCCACCCCGAGAAGAGCCAATCCAACGGAATCGCGCTACTGCGAAACTTCCTAAAGTCCCCTTTTGATCCATCGGCTCCATCCGATCCGAACCACTCGGAACCTCACTCAGAACCTTTTGCTGTGCAAGAAGCGAATAAGCCATGAAAGAATCAGCCATGCAACGTCGGCAGTTCAACACCAAGCTCTCGGGAGTGCTCTCGGGAGTGCTCTCAGGAACGGTCGGTCTTTCGGCCGCAAGCCACACCGGGAGTCTATGGGCTGGCCCGGCCGAAGCTACAGCCGAAGGCTCCGCCGATGCCTCATCAGGGGCCAGAACCACTCTTCCGATCGGCCTTTCGACCTACTCGCTTTGGCGGTTCAAGAACGACGAGTTCAAGGATGTCGGCAAGTGCATCGATTACGCGGGCCAAATGGGATTCGACGGCGTGGAGATCTTGCTCTATCAGATCTCTCAAACCGAATTGCTCAGCCGAGGCGCATTGCAGGACATCAAACGCCGGGCCTTGCACTCGGGCTTGGCTCTCTACGGGATGTCGACCCACCAAGGCTTCGTATCGCCGGACCCGCAGGTCCGGCGCCAAAACATCGAATTGACCATCGGACAGATCGAGCTTTGCTATGCGCTAGGCATCCCGACGATGCGGGTCAACACCGGCCGTTGGGGCACGAGCAAGAACTTCGATGAACTCATGGCCAACCGCGGCATCGAACCGCCTCTTGCCGGATACACCGAAGAGGACGGGTTCCCTTGGGTGATCGACGCTTTGGAACGTTGCTTGCCCACGGCCGAGAAATGCGGCGTGGTGCTCGGACTGGAAAACCATTGGGGACTTGGGCTGACCCCCGAAGGGGTATTGCGGATCGTCGACGCGATCGATTCTCCGTGGCTCCAAGTCACCCTCGACACTGGAAACTTCCTGGAGAACCCGTACGAGAAACTCGAAAAACTCGCTCCCAAAACCGTGCTGCTCCAAGCCAAGACCTACTACGGTGGGGGCGAATGGTACTCGCTGGATTTGGATTACCAGAAAGTCGGCGAGTTGATGCGCAAGGCAAACTATCGGGGTTGGGTGTCTCTGGAATTTGAGGGCAAAGAGGATTACCGAACCGCGATTCCAAAGAGCCTTGAACTGCTCCGCAAATCCTTCACCCGAGCCACCTAAGCCTTCAGCTTGTGATCATTTGGGGTTCTAAGTGGGGGTGCGAATTGAATTCATCGAGCTGCCAACGACCTGCTTGGTAGCTCAGGCTCGTCCAAGCCGTGTTGATGACCGAGCCGAGTTGCACGTCGACCGTTAAGTTGCTTAGCAGTGATTCCAGAAGCCTGATTTTGAAATCGGCATGGATCACCAACAATACCCGCGCGCCATCTGGCCATGGGTGTTCGGCCAGCCACTTCGCTACGCGTTGGGCTCGCTTGCGAGCCTCTTGGAGTGTCTCATAAGTTTCATGTTTATTCCAACCTGATTCGTCGATCGCAGGATCTATCTGCCAGGTCGGATGCAACGATTGGATCTCGGATCGGCGCATACCCGGTTCTGGAGTCCGATCATCGATGCGATGGCCTCGATAACAGCCTCCTTGTTCGTACAAATCGGCTCGGACCGTCGGGAGGATCCCCAATGCTTGGGCCACTGGAGCGGTTGTCTGCAAGGTCCTTAGAAAGGGGCTCGAAAAAAGATGGTCAGGCGATAGTTGGCCGATCACCGAAGCCAATGCCCGGGCTTGTTCGACCCCAAGGTCCGTCAGGGGAGGATCCGCAATGCGTTGCGATTCGGGCTTGGCGTTGTTGGCTGACTGAGCGTGACGAACCAAATGCAAGGTAAACTGACCAGAGTTCATTTGTTTTGCCCAACTTCCGTTGGCATCTCGTTGTATTCGTTTAGCGCCTGCGCCACAATGGGTCCAAAATCCCGCAGATATCTTACCTAAAAAGGAACGCTTTGATGTCCCACACGATGGTCATTTTCGGTGCTTCAGGTGACTTGACCAGCCGTAAGCTCATCCCAGCGCTTTACCGACAGTTCCAACGGGGTCGTTTGCCCGTAAACTCGCGCATCGTAGGTGTGGCCCGCAGCAACTTTACTTCCGAGCAGTGGCGGACGGCGTTGGGTGAATCGACCGCCCAGTTCTCCAAAACGGATTTCGATTCGGCCAGTTGGGAGGCTTTCGTCCAAAGCATCCACTATCATGCGGCGGATATCTCCTCGACCGAGGATTTTTATAAGCTCTCGGCGTTCTTAGATCAAATCGAGGAGTCCAAGCCCTCGGATCGGACTTATTACCTTTCGACCATGCCCCAACTTTACGCCACAGCGATCGAACAGCTTGGCAAAGCCGGAATGCATGACGATTCCCTCGGGCACCGCCGTGTGGTGATCGAAAAGCCATTCGGTACCGACCTTGCGACCGCCCAAAACCTCAACGAATCGATCCACAAGACCTTTCGCGAAGACCAAATCTACCGCATCGACCACTATCTCGGAAAAGAAACGGTTCAAAACATCCTGGTGCTGCGCTTTGGCAACACGATCTTCGAACCGATCTGGAATCGAAACTACGTCGACCACGTCCAGATCACCGTGGCCGAAGAAGTCCATGTAGGCCGTCGAGGTGGATACTACGATAAATCTGGAGTCCTAAGGGACATGTTCCAAAACCACTTGTTCCAACTCATGATGGTCACGGCCATGGAAGCCCCTGTTCGCTACACCGGGGAATTCGTCCGAGACGAAAAGGTCAAAGTCCTTCAAGCCGTACGCCCCTACCACGGCAGCGACTTTTCCGAGTTCGGTATCCGAGGGCAATACCAAGGCTACCTCGATGAAGAAGGGGTGCCCAAGGGAAGTCCGACCGAATCGTTTGCCGCCTTGAAATTCTATATCGATAACTGGCGATGGCGCGGCGTGCCGTTTTACCTGCGAAGCGGAAAAGCCATGAGCTGCCGGACCACCCAAATCGTCGTCCAGTTCCGTGAACCTCCCCACCTGCTCTTCGGCGACCAAAAATCTTATCGCCCCGAAGCCAACCGACTCGTCATCCAAATCCAACCCGCCGAAGGCCTCCAATTGTTCTTTCAGTCCAAAGTCCCAGACCTCGATATGCGATTGCGACTGAGCGAACTGGACTTTCGTTTTGACTCCAGCGGCAAGGAGCTTCCTGACGCTTATCAACGCCTTTTGCTCGATGTCATGCACGGCGATCCGGGATTGTTCGCTCGAAGCGACGAGGTCGAACAAGCTTGGAGAATCATGGATCCGATCATCGCAGCCTGGCGAAGCCCCGCTGCTCCACAACTCTTTAACTACGAATCCGGAATGTGGGGACCAAGTGAATCCAGCGAGTGGATGGAACGCCAGGGCCGCTCGTGGTTCGATGTCTGCCCGATCTTGCTCTAAGACCCTTTGCCCTTTGGTTCCCCGTTTTTCTTTAAAGACATATAGTCCCTCAAGTCTCCCGGATAGGTTCTCGATGTATCGAATTCCAAAGCTACCCTTTGTCCTCCTGCACGCTGCAATGCTTTGGCATTCCTTGGGTGCCATCGGCTTGGCGCAAGAGACCAACGCGCCTGGCCCCTTGCCAGAGTTTCCCAGGTTGCCAGAGCTCCCCAGGCTGCCAGAAGTCCCCCGAGAATTCCGAGGCGTTTGGGTCGCTACGGTCGCCAATATCGATTGGCCAACGCGCCCGGGACTGAGCCCCGAGCAGCAAAAATCCGAGGCCATCGCGATTCTCGATCAGTGCCATCAACTGCATCTCAATGCCGTCGTGCTCCAGGTCCGAACCTCATGCGATGCGCTCTATGCAAGCCAACTCGAACCCTGGAGTTACTATCTGACGGGTCAGCAAGGCAAAGCCCCGGAGCCTTGGTACGACCCTCTGGAGTTCTGGATCGAAGAAACCCACCGTCGCGGAATGGAGCTTCATGCGTGGTTCAACCCCTACCGAGCGCGCAACTCCGGACAGAAATACACCGAGTCGGATTCCCATATCAGCAAAACGCACCCCGAACTGGTCAAACGCTACGGCAATGACAAAACCAATTACCTATGGCTCGATCCGGGCGAACCCCGATCGCGCGAACACACCTTGAAAGTCTTTCTCGATGTGGTCCAACGCTACGACATCGATGGCATCCATATCGACGATTACTTCTACCCCTACCCGATCGACGATGCCCCCTTCCCCGACGATCCAGCTTGGGACATTTACCTTAAAACCGGCGGCAAGCTATCGCGTGACGATTGGCGTCGCGATCAGATGAACCAGTTCATCCAAAGTCTCTACCAGCAGATCAAAGCGACCAAGCCGCACGTGAAATTCGGAATCAGTCCCTTTGGGATTTGGAAGCCGGGCTTTCCTGCGAGCGTCCAAGGCTTCAATCAATACGAAAAACTCTATGCCGATGCCAAACTATGGCTTAACGAAGGCTGGTGCGATTACTATTCGCCCCAGTTGTACTGGCCTATCCACGCCAAACAACAAAGCTTTCCCGCGTTGCTCCAGTGGTGGGTTTCGGAAAACACGCATCAACGCACCATTGCACCGGGAATTTTTACCAGCCGTATCGGTGACAAAAATCGCCCCTTTTCCGTCGAGCAAATCGAAGACCAAGTCTTCTTGGCCCGAACGATGCAAGGCAGCTCGGGCACCATCCACTTCAGCATGAAAGCCATCATGGAAAACCGTGAAGGGCTCGCCGATCGACTCAAGTCCAATACTTACCTATCCGCAGCCCTGAGTCCCCAGAGCCCCTGGCTAAACGTCGAGAAAACCACAGCCCCCAAGCTAGCGATCCTCCAGCGCTCCGACCCGGCAAACGCAGAAGAACCCGCCCAGGTCACTTGGAGCTCATCGAACCCCCAATCGGTTCGCCGATGGTGCCTTTATCGCTTGATCGAAAACCAATGGGAAGTCTCGATCCACGGAGCCCAGACCGACCGTATGCCGATCATGCCCATCGAGTCTGGCAAAAACCCAGGCAAGAAAGTCCAAGCCATCGCTTTGGCCGCAGTCGATGGGGCCGGTGCGATCGGTCCACCGACAATCCTTGCTATCGATTGAAACGGGGCTCTGCTAAGATTTCGAACTGCAGCATGCTCCTAACTGTGATTTTCCTAGATATGATTTTTCCGATGTACCAAAGGTCGACGACTTGAGCTCCCCATCCCGTAGCGGTGTTTTCTCCGGTGATATGGATCAATCGCTGGCTCGATTCAGCGAAAGCATTTCCTTCGACCACCGGCTCTACAAGCACGATATTCGCGGCTCGATCGCCCATGCGCGGATGTTGGCCAAACAAGGGATCTTGACCGATCCAGAGTTCGCCCAAATCGAACAGGAACTCCTGGTCATCGAAGATCGAATCGATCGCCAAGAGCTCCCGTTTCGCATCGAACTCGAAGACATCCACATGCACATCGAGCAAGCCCTGATCGATGCGCTCGGAGACGTCGGACGCAAGCTTCACACCGCGCGATCTCGAAACGATCAAATCGCAACCGATCTGCGACTATGGGTCCGAGACCAACTCGATCATGTCGACAAACTCTTAGAGCAATTGCAGCGAGCATTTCTCTCCCGCTGCGATCTGGATCAGGGAGTCATCCTGCCGGCCTACACCCACATGCAAAGGGCACAACCGGTCCTGGCAGCGCACTACTGGCTGGCCTACATGGAAAAACTCGATCGCGATCGATCGCGTCTGGCCGACTGCCGACGCAGGGTCAATAGCTGCCCTTTGGGTGGGGCAGCCGTCGCAGGAACCAGCATGCCGATCGACCGACAGATGACGGCCCAATTGCTCGGTTTTGAAGCCGTTGCTGCCAATAGCATCGATATCAGCAGCGATCGCGATTTCGCTGTCGAATCGGTATTCGTCCTGAGCATGATCGCAACGCACCTGAGCGGCTGGGCTGAAGAATGGATCCTTTGGTCGACGACCGAATTCGGATTCCTGAAACTTCCGCAAGCCTTCTGCACCGGAAGCTCGATCATGCCCCAGAAAGTCAACCCCGATACGCTAGAACTGACCCGGGGCAAGTCGGCTCGCGTGATCGGAAATCTCCAAACCCTCTTGGTCCTGCTCAAAGGCCTACCGCTTGCCTACAACCGCGATCTCCAAGAAGACAAACCGCCTTTGTTCGATGCCTTCGATACCGTCATCGCTTGTCTGGAGTTGGCCGTCCCGATCGTCCAAGGCTCTCGGCTCCAAACCGATGCAATCTCCAAAAGACTCGATCAAGGCTATCTCGATGCGACCGCATTGATGGAAGCAATCATGCTTCAAGGAATCCCTCAGCGGACGGCACACCACAAAGTCGGTGCGCTGGTCGCTTTGGCCAAAGAGCAAAACAAAACCCTCGCCGAACTGAGCGACGAGGATTTCCTCAAAGTCGACCCGACGTTCGTCGGCCAAGTACTCCGCAAAAGTCTGGGGGTCCAAGGTGCCGTCGCGTCCTATCGCTCCTTCGGCTCAAGCGGTCCTGAGTATGTCACCCAACAAGTCGACCACTGGAAAAAGAAACTACTCTAAAAGAGAAGACTCTAAGCGTGCATCTGAAAAGTCTCGCGACTCTCAAAGGCCGCTTCGATATGACGAAAAATCGGACGGCACGGCTCGGTTCCCAATACAACTTCGATCACATCCAAGCGTCCCTGCGTATCGAGCAAACCATGACGCTTGGCGTAATGCAATGCCGACCGACATATCTTGCGTTGCTTGACCTCGTCGACCGCGTCGGACGGACCACCTTGGTTCTCCCGTTGGCAACTCCAAGTCTTGACTTCAACAAAAACCACCATCGAGGATTTCCAAGCAGCGACGATGTCGATTTCTCCCATGGGGCAAGCATACGATCGCTCCAGGATCATGTACCCGGAGCGTCGCAGATACTCGATCGCTAAGCGCTCGCCATAAGCCCCGGTCGATTCCTCGGCCTTGGGAGGGAAATAACGATGTGACTTTCGAAAGCTACACCAGGCACGCTCGAGTCTCTCGAAGAGCCCCCGAGTGCTTTTGCGAACGAAACGCCTAGCCATCCGGTACCGATGCATCAGAGCCCCAAGCCCATCCATGCCGACTCCCCCCAAGGACTGCGAGTGCAGCACCCGAACCAAAAATACGCGCCTGGGTTTAGATGCTCGAACCCATCGCTACTACACCCTATTGTGGGGATTTCGAGATCCTGTCAACGATTTTGCGCAAAGTATTTGCAGGATTTTTGGTTCGTTAGCAGAATTTGAGGGTCCGATTCGTTTAACAGTACGCCTGCGGCTGACTGTTAAACAAGATCAGGCGTCGCGGAACCACGGTCCTAGGGCTGCAGAGCGATCACTCCAGTAGCCGACGCGGCGGCTTGGACCTTCAACGCCGTCGGATCATAAGGAGCACGCTGACGAATCGCCGGAGCGCAGGATCCAGGACGATAATGGCCAGTACTCGGAATGTCCTGCAAGGGAGGACGGAGCGTGGCTAGATACGGGGTGAAGAAAATCCCTGTGTAAAATCGAGTACCCGACAAAATCGGCTGCAACGGTGTACAACGCTCATGTCCATGATACTCGAGCATCACATCGTCGTAATACGTCGGTTGGTGACAATACACCGGCGCAACCCAACACTTGGTTTTAACCGACCATCCGGCCTCGCGATCCGGACCATAAGGAAGCGCCATAGGGCTGGGCAGACGGCCCTCGGTGGCATCCTCGGGGGTCGTCCCGGTACCTATCCCGGCGAGCGAAGTGTTCGGAATCGACAGGGACTTTACCCGAAGTGGCTCTTTGCTCCTGGGAATCGTTGGAGATTCCTCAATCTTTCCAACGACGGAATCCAAAGGCGGTTCGTCGCCAGTTCGCCTCTCGGTCGCTCGATCCGAAGGAGTCCGATCCGCTGGAAGCCGATCCGCGGGAATCTGCTCGACCAACTGCACCTGCGCAAGGCCTGTGCCCGAGCCAACCAAGACCAAGACCAAAGCCGCTTGAGCAACAACTAAAGAAGCTAGCATTGGTTGAACGCATCGATTGAATAGACAATCCATTGCCATGACCATCACCGCCGATTCCACTGAAGCGAACTCTGAGTTCTATGTAAGGAAAAAGTCGGCTTAGGGGTGCCCTGAGTGCCCGCGTCCAAAAACGCAACCAACAGGGTAGCCGACTATCGGTACTATTCGGCAAAATCGGTACGACCCCTGCAAAGTGCTTGGGAGAATTCGAGCGACGTTTCCATAGGGTGACGTCTTGGGCAACCTAACCGGTAAGGTTTAACAGGCGAGCTTTAACAGGCAAGCTCTAACAGGCAAGCTTGTTTATGGTGCGCGCACAAAAAAAGCGTGGTTAAGCCCACGCCTCTTGATTCGGCCAATCATCGACCCCTTGCCGGTTGGATAACCAACTTGCTAGCTAGGGCCAGATTGGGACTTTTTCTTGAGCAGTTGGTCTGACCCACGAATGTCCTTCAGGTGCAACCAATGCCCATGGGTCTTGGTGGTGCTC
This sequence comes from Planctomycetota bacterium, assembly GCA_026692845.1. Lineage (GTDB taxonomy): Bacteria > Planctomycetota > Planctomycetia > Pirellulales > Pirellulaceae > JBKCUI01. Next base: position 12,889 of record JAPLNM010000125.1, read on the forward strand.
GAAACCATCGTTTCCGGAGCGATCTCGCCCTTCTGTATTTTTTTGACAAACACAGATTCCGCGATCGGTCCAACGGTCTTCGAACCGCCAAAAAAACCCTTCTTCATGAAATACCAGTCAGCAGACATCGATCTCCTCCGCATCAAAAAACCGGTCAAAAATTTGACAAAAAACCGGAAATGGAATGACTGCAGATCGAAATCTCGTAAGGCACATCGCTGCCTGCTCGTTGAATTCAACACCCAACTATAATCGAAGTTTCGGCATTAGGAAAACTTGGACTGCGGCCGATTTTGAAAATAGCGTTGGATTATTGCTCGAATCCCATAGGGATTGGTGGTTTTCTAATCCGTCTGAAAACGCACTCTCTAGGTGTCCAAAGGGTAGGCAACAGGCGTGCACTAGGGTTCCCGGGCACTAGGGTTCCTAGGGTTCTGAATTGATCTTGTCCCACGTCATCGAATTGCCCTACAAGTTGATACCATCATGGCAAAACCGAAGAGACCTACGAAACTCCCGGATAAATCCACTTCGCAGCGGATCATCGAGATGCTGTTGATTTTTGCGCCGGCTCCAATTCGAGCCATCGCTTCGAGTCCCATGGGATCTCGCATCATCCTGACCCTCGGAGCAGGTCTTTTGGCAACCGGTGCGATGTCTGTCGACTGGAAGAACGGAATACCCCAAATCCAATTCCATAAAGACAAGATCGGCGATGCGACTCAGCAAATCGCCGACGAAATGGAAAAGCAGGGGTTCAATTGGGCGCCGAATTCCGACCCCGGTTCCTTCTCAGGCGATCGACAGCAAACCCCCACACCCACCCAAAACCTTCCAGGCTACCAAGCTTCGTATCAGCGTCCAGGAGGGGCCTGGCCACCTGAGCAACAACCCAGCCTTCCGCCCCAGCAACAGCCCAACTGGCCGCCTCAACTCCCACAACAATATTACCCTCCACAACAATACTATCCCCCGCAACAAAACTATCCGCCCCAAAATTATCCGCCCCAGTTCCCTCCACCTCAAAACGGGAACACGCTGCCACCAGGCTACGGGTATGGCCAAGCCCAGGGACAAGTCTATCCACCTACTTATTATCGCTAGCCTCTTACTGGCAGCCTCCTACCGGCAGCATCTCACCAGCGCTGGGCCGCCTGAGCTTGGACTAGCATCTGCGTTGCTTCCTGGCTCAGTCCGTAATGGTCCGCCGGCGGATTGATCTCTAAATAGAATGCAAACCTCGCGTGTGGGCTCTCCGATGTTACCACCGGGGCAGGCGCCACGTGCATGAAACTCGTCACACGATTGTTCCAACGCGTGGTCAACAACTGCCCACCTAGGCTTCGTTCGGCGTTGAGCCGGTAATGCTTAACCATCAAATCGATCAGCGGTCGAGCATCTCCGGTCACCCCTTGCATCTGAATCCGCCGCACGGACTTGTTGATATCGAAATAATAAGTCAGCGAGCCGGCCACATCGTAAACTTGGGTCCCGCTGACCAATGGGACCCTAAGGCCGTCTAAGCTCAAGTCCGATAGAACGGTCGATACCCTCGGGAAACTTCGATACACAAAGTCCGGATCGATGTCGAATCGGAGGACTTGGCGCAGATCGATCGGGGGTTGAGGGTTGGAAACAGGTGGGAGTTCCTGAAATCCTCGCTGCAGGACCACCGGCCTTGGGGTGCTCTCGACCGGAAGAATGTCAACCGATGCTTGCTCGACCGAAGCTTCCTGAAGCGAATCGAACTCAAAGGATTCTTCCTCAAAAGACACCGCGCGGCGGATCTGCTCGCCGGGCTTCGTCTCGAAGAGAATATAAGGTGTCCCGAGGGCCGTTCCCAATAGCAGGGTGGCTCCCAAGGGTTTTTGAAAGAAGGTCATATTCCGAGCCACCCATTCAAACGATCCGCCGAGCACCACCCTACGGTTCGATTCTGACGCCCAATGTCCCGCAAGGTTCCTCAATTTCCAGAGATCTTGGACCATCCTAGTCAACTTCGTTTGGTAAACTTCCTATTATTCCAAGTGTAACGCGTGTGATTCCCGACACCCACGCGGTCGTACCCAACACAGACTAGCCATCGATGGATTCCTCCCTAAGCCACTTTCGAAACCCCTTTCGAATCCGACCTATTTGGATTTGGATCGCTGCAGGCCTTTGCGCGATCCTTGCGGCATGCGTCTTTGTCAAAGCAAAGCAACCACCGGGCCTAGCACCGGGCCTAGCACCGGGCCTAGTACCGGCTGATGGATCCAAGGCCGTTCGGGAACTCCTTGAAAAACACCTTCAAAAGTCTGAATCCCAAATCCAGCAACTCGCTGGCCAAGGCTACCCGGCCATCGAAATCATCTTCAGTAAGGCCTACGACAACGTACCGACCTTCGCCGACTCGATCCTCGGGTTTAGGAGCAAGTGGAACTTGGTCTTGGACAAAATTCCATGGAACGATAAAGATCGCCATAACCGCTTCCTCAAGGATCAATTTCAAGAGCACATCTTTTCTCCCGAAGAAATCGAATCTGCGGTGCGGCAAGCCGTCGGCGAACGGCTCAACGAAGTCCGTGATATCGAAAGCCAAATGCTCATCGCTATCCGAGCCGATATCGAGGGCCTCCCGGAGCTAGACCGAATCGAAACGCATGACGCAAGCGACCTGGAACTTCGATTCCAACAGGCCATTGCCCATGCTTCCGATGTGGTCTCCCAGGACCTCTCTTCGAACATCGAAAGCCAATTGGTCTCCCTAGTCGCCGGAGAGGTCATGGCGCAGGTGGCCATTCGGATGGGTGTTTCAGCCGGGATCCTCTCGACGGGAGCCGCAAGCGGCTGGGCCACTCTGGGTATTGGTCTAGTTGCCGGGATCCTTGTCGATCAGCTCGTCACGCGAATCTGGGGCTGGTGGTCCGAACCCGAGGCCGAACTGCAGTACCAAGTCTCCAAGCAACTTTCCTTGGTCCACGATCTGATCTGCAAAGGGGACTCGGACTCTGAGGGTCTAGATGGTCGCTTCACTCGATGGATCACCCAACGAAATGAAATTCGACGCGATGCGATTTTCCAAGTTTTCCTTCCCAATGATGCTTCCCAGTGAGGCTTCCCAATGAGGCAACGCATGCTCTGCCAACGACGAAGTTATAACGCTCATAACGCTCTGCTGATTCTTCCTGCGCTTCTGTTCGCAATGCTCCTTGGCCAGAGCAATCTTTGGGCCCAAGGTTCTGTGACGGTAGCCAAGGAATTAGCCGAGCAACTCATCCGCCGCTTCTCGAAAGAAGTCGCCGACGAAGGGGTCGAGAAACTAACCATAAGGGTTCAAGCCGTTTTGGTGCGCTCGGGCGACGATGCGCTCCGCGCGATCGAAAAAGGTGGCCCTCGCGCGCTGCGAATCCTCGAAGGCTCCGGAGCCGATGCCGCAATCTCGGCTCGCTTGATCTCCAAGTACGGCGACGATGCGGTCGGTGCTTTAGAAAACCCCGTTCGACTTGGAATGGTCCGCCAATTCGGCCAAGAGGCCGGGGAGGTCCTGATCAAACACGGAGTCGTCGCCGAGAAACTCATCGCGTCGGCCGGTTCGCCCGCCGTCGGGGCCATGCGAGAACTGACCGAGCAAAGCGCTCGTCGCTTGGCGATGCTTGCCGACGAGGCCCCTACTGCGAGCCTTGCGAAAAACAGCGATCTGCTCGGTGTCGTCGGTCGCTATGGCGATCGAGCGATGGACTTTGTCTGGAGAAACAAACTTGCCCTCTCCGGCGGAACGGCGCTTGCGGTGTTTGTCGCTAACCCCGAACCGTTCCTCGATGGAACCCGACAACTGGTCGAAAACACCGTCGAAACCGTTGCGACAAACATCGGTAAACCGATCGCCGAACAACTCGGAAATGCAACGGATTGGACTTGGAGAATCCTTGCCCTTTCGGCCATGCTGCTGATGTACTGGGGCTGGAAAACTCGCGGCCCTCGACGAAGTGCTCCCAAGTAGCACAGGCAAGTATCGGAAAACTTGGCATAATACAGCCCATCGCAGGGCGATTGCCCCTTCGATTGCCCCCAAGATTATCCCCCAGATTACCACCCCCTTAAGATTGCCCGAAAGGGTGTGTTGTTTCGTCAACAAGGAAATGGTTCGATGCGTCGTATTCGATTCACACCGATTGGGATCTGCCTGTTTCTCCTAGCTGCATTTTTATTCGCGGCCGGTTTTGCACCGAACCTTCAAGCCCAGGAAATCTACGATAGCCAAAAGGAGACCATCCCCAAGATGACTCCCGGGCAGGTCGTCAAGACGACCAAGCTGCCCGAGGGCTTTTCGATCACTGCGGCTGCCTCCGAGCCGAATGTCCAACAACCGATCGCGATGGCATGGGATCCCTCGGGCCGACTCTGGATCGCCGAAAACTATACCTATGCCGAGTCGGCCAAAAAAGTCGATGCCACTCTTTCCGACCGCATCGTGATCCTCGAAGACACCGACCATGACGGCGTGTTTGAAAAACGCAAGGTCTTCGCCGAAGGTCTCAAAGGACTCACGAGCATCGAAATCGGAGGCTCCTCGAACCGAGGCGTTTGGGCGCTTGCCCCTCCCCATTTGCTGTATCTGAGCGATACGAACTTCGACGACCTGGCCGACTCGAAGCCTCAGATCGTCCTGTCGGGTTTCAACGCCGATATCCGGCATAATTTCGCCAATGGCTTGCGATTCGGACCCGACGGATGGCTCTATGGGCGACACGGCATCCTCGGCTCGAGCGAAGTCTACGCCCCAGGACCCCCATTGCCACCCGGCGCCTTGCCACCCGGCACGTTGGCACCCGGCACGTTGGCACCACCGGCAGTACCGACAGCAATACCAATACCAAGAGCAAAACCAATAGCAATAGCACCGGTGAAAACCAAACTGACCTGCGGGATCTGGCGCTACGAGCCTGCGAGCCAACGCGTCGAGATGGTCTGCGAGGGGACCACCAACCCCTGGGGTATGGATTGGGACGATCACGGAAATCTATTCTTCATCAACACCGTCATCGGACACCTTTGGCACGCGATCCCCAATGCACACCTTCAGCGCATGTACGGCGAGGACTCCGACCCCTATGCCTATGAACTCCTCCCTCAAATCGCTGACCACGTCCACTGGGACCAAAGCGCCGAAGACTGGCGCGAGACGCGCAAAGGACCACCGAGCGATCGAACCGATGCGGCCGGCGGTGGCCATGCCCACAGCGGGTTGATGATCTACCAAGCCGACCAGTGGCCCAAGGAGTACCACGGCAACGTCTATGCTCTGAACCTCCATGGCCGTCGGATCAACCGCGATTTCATCAAACCCACTGGTGCAGGGTTTCTGGCAACCCATGGGCCGGATATGGTTTTTTGGCAAGACCCCTGGTTTCGAGGTTTGGACCTTACACAATCCCCTGATGGAAGCGCCATCGTGATCGATTGGTCCGATATCGGAGAATGCCACGACGACGACGGCGTCCACCGTACCAGCGGCCGAATCTATAAGGTGTCTTATAACAATCCAGACCAAGTGCCCTACATCGATTTACTGAAAACACTCAGTGGTCTGTACCGAGCCGATCGCAATGCAAAGCAACCCACGATTACCGGTAAAGACGTCGTCTCGATCGTCTCACACCCGAATGTCTGGTTCACCCAGCAATTGCTCAAACACTATACCCTGAATGGGTTTACAAGCCCCGTGCAGGATCCTGGACCCTTGGTTCAAATGGCCATCAATGCCCCCAAGGATTTCCGTTCCCAGGAGGCTCGATTCGAAGTGACCAAACAGCTTCGAGCCCTCTGGGCCTTGAAGGCCTGCAAATTGCTCGACAACGAAAAACTTCTCAATCTGCTTAAAACCAAACAGCATGAATCGGTCCATAGCTGGGCCATCCGATTGCTCCTGGATCCAATTTGGAAATCGGGCCCCATACCGACCAGCAACCCAGGGGATCGAGAGATCCAAATCGAAATTCTCGATTGCTTATTCGCCAACTCGCGACCCCATGCCCATCCTCATCTGCGGCTGACCCTCGCATCGCATTTGCCCAAACTCCCCGATGTGTTTGAACCCATCGTGAAGAAATTGCTCATGAGCGAGGATCTTGCCGATGATCTAACGTTCTCACTGGTCCTTTGGTACGGGATCAAAGACCACGTCGTCGAGAATCCCATGGAGATGGTCAAATCGATCCAGTCGAGCCCCTTGCACAAAGTTCAGGAGTTGGTCCTTAGGCGACTTGCCTCGATGGTCACCGAGAAACATTCCGACAGCCAACAGGCCAGCGAAGCGCTCGCATTCTTCTTTGCTGACGCAGTCCAAAGGGATACACCCGAGATCCATGCGGCTTGCATCCGGGCCCTGTGGGGGGCTTACCAAGGCCGCTCGCAGGTCGACAAACCAGCCTACTGGGAACAGTTAGCATCCCTGGCAAGCAAGCATCCTGACCCAGCCGTTGTGCGATTGGCCGTCCTGGTCGGCTCGATCGTCGATCGAGCCGACGACCCAACACCGCTTTTGCAAATGATCGCTAAGAAAGATGTTCCCTTGCCAGAGCGCAAAGCGGCCGTCGAGGCCCTCGGTAAGATCGATACGCCAGAAGCCATCGAGCGGCTCGAGCGACTCATGGAGGACCCGGATCTAGGAAACGCGGCTGCGTTTGCCATGCGATACTCGCTGGGAAAACCCCGCGCAGCAGCCCTAGTCGAACGCTACGCTCAAGCCCGCCAACCGGCACGCACGGGGATCATCTCGGCGCTTGCAAGCCGTGTCGATTCGATGGAAGTCCTACTCGATGCGATCGAAAAAAACACCATCCCTCAAGATCAAGTCGATGCGACGACTTGGAGGCAATTCCAATCCGCAGGCAATTGGGAACTGCTTGAACGCGCAAGAAAACTCAATAAATCGCTGGAACTTTCAGGGAATCGCCAGGAATTGATCGAAAAAGAGGAATCCCTTCTTACCTCAGAAGTGATCCAAAAAGGGGACGTCAACAGCGGACGAGCAATCTGGATCACCAAGTGCGGCAACTGCCACAAACTCTATGGCGAAGGAGGCCAAATCGGACCAGAACTCACCGGCGCTCAGCGTTCGAACCTCCGGTACTGGCTCGAAAATATCCTCGCTCCAAGCGCCTTGGTGGCTGAAAACTACCGCGTCACGGCGCTGCGCATGCAGGATGGACGTGTCATCACCGGTGTGGTTGTCTCGGAATCCCCTCGCGAATTGACGGTCCAAACCGCACAAGAAAGAGTCCTTGTCTTCTCCGCTGAAATCGACCAGCGATCTGTCTCCCAAATGTCGCTCATGCCCGAAGGACTCCTCGAGGGGCTCGGCCAAGAGCAA
>JAPLNM010000126.1 GCA_026692845.1 Planctomycetota bacterium
ATCTCCAGGAGAGCGAGCTTGAGACCGCTAGCCTGCTGGACCGTTGGCTGTATTGGTTGTTGCACGCCCACCAGTACGATGCACAAACGCTTGGGAGTTTGTTCTCCCAGCCAGAGTTCCAGAAGGCGACCGACTCGATTGGCCGGATTGCCAAAAAGACCGAGGACAAAGCCATGTACGATACACGCGAAAAAGCCATCCGCGACCAGCAATGGATCCTGAACGCCGCTCGCCGTGAAGGTCTTGAGGAAGGCGAACTTTTCGGCAAGATACGCATGTTGCAAAATTTACTGAGTCTCCCTCAGTCGACCGACCAGGAACTGCAATCCAAGTCCAGGACCGAACTCGATAGGCTAGCAACCGAACTGCAAGCTCAGCTGCGAAAGCGGATGACGTAGTTTCCAAGGGAATCCAGTCCACATGGCGACCTTCTGCGACATGGCCTACACCTGGGACGCGAACAAGAACAAGACCTCCGAGTCGATCACGGGGGTCATGAGCGGCTACGGGTTCACAGTTCATCGCCAACGACTTTAAATCGTTCGTTCGACTCAGCGGCATGACACACGTTCGCACAAGTCCCTACTACCCACAAAGCAACGGAAAAATCGAACGCTATCACAGAACTCTCAAAAGTGATTGTATTCGAACGAAGTGCCCGCTGTCGCTTGAGGAGGCAAAGCGCGTCGTCAAGCAATTCGTGAGCGATTACAACTATCGTCGCCTTCACAGTGCCATAGGCTACATCACCCCGAGCGACATGCTGGCGGGTAAACAGAAGGCGATCCACGAAGAGCGAGACCGAAAGCAAGTGCAATGGGCGTAGAGGCCGAGAGTCTCCCGCCCGGCACCTGCCACTTGCCACTTGCCTTTGGCCACAATGCGATAAATCCCGGGGGTTTGGGGGCAGAGCCCCCAAGGACGCCCAGCATCTGTTTGTTCATTCATTTACTAAACTAAACCTAGCCAACGTTTACGCTACTTACGCTGAGCCAAAACAGACCGTTTGCTTTTTTTGTTTTCTTTTTTCGTTGCCAGACTATCTTGCGATATCGAATGCGTAGATCAGTTCCTGGTCGCGGATGAAGAGCTTCTGTCCAGCGATGACAGGGTGGGCCCAAATTGCCCCGCGCTGGCGATCTCCGGACCACTCCGAGGGAAGTTTGACCGAACCCTTTTCCTGCCAGCCATCCCGAGAGGGTGCAACCAAGTAACAGATTCCCTCGGAGTCGTCATAGCAATACAGCAGGCCATCGGCCATGGCGATCGACCCCGAACGGGCTTTTCCTGTCTTGTGGTTCCAAAGAATGCTTCCAGTCTTGAGGTCTTGGGCGACCCAAGCTCCACGCAGCGCGTTGGTAAAGCCATAAATCGTGCCATCGTGGAGCACATACCCACCGTGATGGTTTTCCATGCTTTCTTTGTCGAAGTGATAGACCTCATCCATCTTCACTTTGCCACCCTCGGCCGAGAGTTTGATCAAGGTGTTTCCGGCCTTGTATGCCGAGGAGTGGTAGATCTGATCTCCAACGATGATCGGGGTTGGAATCACTGCGGTTTTGTTTCCTGTCGTTGGGCTGGTGAATTGATGTTCGCCCGTCTTGGCGTTAAATGCCACCATCCCAGATTTGGCCGCCGTGATGTAGATAGGCGTTTCACCGACGTTGGTTTTCATGATTGAAACGTACTGGGAGGCATCTTCGAATCCTTTGGACTCGTAAACTTTTTCGCCCGTCTTCTTGTTCAGACCCACGAGGAACGTTTTCCCACCCGGGGTGCAAATCAGGTTATTGCCATCGATCAAAACCGATTCGCTGTAACCCCATTGAGGAATCCCGCCACCGAAATCCTTGATGAGATTTTTGCTCCAGACGACCGAACCGTCGGCGACGCTCAAACAGGCAAGATCCCCCAGATCGCTCAGGAAGTACGCATGGGGGCCGTCGATCGTAGGAGTGCTGCGTGGCCCGCCTCCCCAACCCGTTAGGTAGTCATTCGATTGGGTACCCGGTCCGAACTTCTGAGCCCAAAGTTCTTTGCCGGTTTTTGCATCCAAACAGATTGCGACGCAGTTTTCGCCCCGTTGTCCGATGGTATACAAGCGTCCATTGCTGATGACGCTCGAGGAGTACCCGAGCCCGGCCGCGTCGTACTTCCAGGCCAGCTTCGGACCGCCTTCGGGCCAGGACTGCAGAAGGTTCTGTTGCGAGGCGATGCCGTCTCGTGCAGGTCCACGCCATTGCGCCCAATCTCCATCGTCGGCAAACGACGCAAGTGGAGCCGAAGCCATTGCGAGCGTTGCGGAAAGGAGTGCTTTAGAAAAAAGAGCGAAATGATTTTTGGTGAGGCTAGAATTCTTTTGGAATCGCATCGAGTGTTGTCCTGGTTTCTTCGAAGGTAGGATCGGAATTATGGGTTAAGAGGTCGCCTTAAAGCTCAAGCGCAGTCGAATCGAATCGGTTTGCTCGAGACTTAGCAGAGGCTGGCCGATTGTATCTGATTTCTCTGGAAATTGAACGGTCTAGGGCCACTCTAGGCCCATTCTAAACCTGGCCCATCGTTTATCGCTGGTAGATCGGTAAGTAATGGTACTTGACCGAAAGGCTCAAAATGGCCATCGAGGTGCAGTAGACCGAACCGGCGTTTTGTTCTTCTCCCGAGGAGGATTCCCAAGCTCCGTTTTCTTTCTGTTTCGAGAGCAACATTTCTGAGACGATACTCGCGGCGCGTTGGGCATGCGAGCCCCCTCGCTGGTGCATGCCCTGGGCAAAGTAATACAGGCCATAGAGAATGAACCTTTCGTTCCATTTGGGGGGATGCTCCAAAAGCCATTCGGCAGAACCGGAAACCAGCGGCGATTCGTATTGCCCGCAAACTTGCATGGCCAGGAGTCCTGCAGCAGTCATGGTAAACGATGGACCGCCTCCATTGGGTTCATAGGAAAACCCTGCCTTGGAATCCTTGGGGATGCCTTGGGTGTCGACTGGCGAGGTAAACGATCGCTTCAAGTATCCGATCGCATCGTCGATGGTTGCAGCGGCCACGTCGAGCCCATCATTTTTGGCGCTGCGCAAGGCCATCACTTGCCAGATCGAGACCGAAAGATCGCTGTCTCCGGCGTCGGGAGTGTAACGCCATCCGCCTCGCGCGTTGGTTCCTTTTTTGATGCGCTGACTGCGAACGATCAAATCGATGGCTTTCTGACAAGCTTCATGCAACTGCTTGTCCATTTCGGCGTCGACTCCCATGCCGAGCATTTCGGTGAGCATCAGCGTGACGATGCCATGGCCGTACATGCGCGATCCGTCGGCGGCTCCAAAATAACCTGATTTGTCTTGTCGGCCCTCTCCGAGGAGAAACTTCAGACCCCGGGTCATGGCAATCCCTTCGGGGGTGGCATCCGAGGGCTGATGACCAACGGCGGCCATGGCCATGATCGCAAGCGAGGTCATGGCATTCTCGTGCCCACGATCGGAGATCGAGCCATTTTGTTTTTGCTGAGATACCAGGTACCCAATGGCCTTATTGACCCCCGCATCGATTTCGTCTTTGCGAAATGCGACTTGTGCGTAAGACTCGCTCGAGACGATAAGTCCAATCGAGGCGATGAGTCCAATCGACCGGATAAGCCCGACGCGTGCGATGCGTGCGATGCGTGCGATGCGTGCGATGCGTGCAGGCAGCCAAGCAGCACCGTTCAGTGCCAACTGGGCTAGGCGTCCTTGGGAGGAAACGTTGCAAGACAGGTCGTTAGATGTCATCGGCTTTCTCATTGACTTTTTCGAGGACGTCGAGCAGGACTTGATCGACCTCGATTCCTTCTGCTTGGGCTTCAAAATTCAGCAGCACGCGATGCCTTAAGGCTGGCAGGTAGACTCGGCGTATATCTTCATAGCTGACGTTGTAGCGTCCGTCGAGCAAGGCACGTACTTTGGAGGCCAGCGCGATGGTCTGAGCGCCGCGCGGGCTGGCTCCCCATCGGATGTATTGGTTGGTGATCGCAGGTGCCAGTGCACCTGCTGGATGCGTCGCAAGAACCAATCGCACGATGTAGTCTTGAACATGTTTTGCCAGGACGACTTGTCGGACCAAGCCTTGCCATTGGACGATCTCGGCTCCATCCATGACCTTCTCGGGCCGGATGGTGAAGTTTCGCGTGGTTCGATCGATGATCGTGTTGAGTTCCTCACGGTTGGAGTAACCGACGACGAGCTTGAAGAGGAAGCGGTCCAATTGGGCTTCGGGCAGCGGATAGGTGCCTTCCTGTTCGATGGGGTTTTGGGTTGCCAGGACGAAGAAGGGCTTTTGCAGTTCGTACCTAGTTCCGGCAACGGTGACGGTTCCCTCTTGCATGGTCTCAAGGAGTGCCGACTGCGTCTTGGGGGTCGCTCGGTTGATTTCGTCGGCCAAGCAGATCTGCGTGAAGATCGGGCCTTTTTGGAATTCGAAGCGTCGTCTGCCTGCTTCCTCGACGATCATGTTGGTTCCGAGGATGTCCGAGGGCATCAGATCGGGGGTGAATTGGATTCGGTTGAAATCGAGTGAAAGGGTTTCCGAGAGGGTTCGAATGAGCATCGTTTTGCCCAGACCGGGGACTCCTTCGAGCAGGCAATGGCCTCCGACGAACATGGCCGTTAGGACGCCGTTGACGATCTCATCGTGACCGACAATGACGCGTCCGATCTGCTCTCGGACGGCGGCGAATCGTTGGCGGAATTCTTCGGCCTGTTGCTGCATCGACTCGGCGACGTTGGACATGGACAAGGGCTTTCTATTGAGAAGGGCTGAATCAATAGTGTAATTGATTAGTTTTGGTTTTTCTTGGCTTTGCGTTTGGCTTCCAGAAGCCGTGCGGTGTAATCATCGTTCTGCCCATCAGAACTCGACTTGGTGGTCGAGTTGGATGTCGAGTTGGCTTTGGGTTGGGTGGTCGGTTTGGGCGCAGGCGTACCGAAGGTCTCGGCGTTGGAGGCGTTGGGATTGGACTCTAGCGGATCGGGCAGTTCCATGGAGGTTGCGGATCGTTGTTTTTCCAAATCGGTCGATACTTTCGACTTGCTCGACCTGAGCCTTTCGAGGCTTTTTTGCCTTGCCTGGTCTACTTCGGATGTTTTTATTTGGCTCATGTAGGCAGCGAGTTTTCTAAGCGGCCATCCGAAGTCGACCGCGACGCGGCGGATGAAGACGTCGGCCAAAAACAGACTGGCACCTAAGAGGACAACCAATGGCCAGATGTCTTTGAGCGATCTGGCCGGGGGGAGTCCTGGTCTATAGGTATCGAAGCGGAGAAGCGCCTCCATTTCCGAGTCGTTTAACTCCGGTAGGACTTTGCCGGTCTGTCCTCCTTGGGGGGTGTTGTTGGCGAGCTGTTCGATCAGGCGCATGTTGGCTTGCCGGATTCGGTATTCATCGGAAAAAGGGACATTCACACCGGTTGTTAGGATTTGCTTCTCGGATCCAGGCACGATGCTCAGCATGTAGCTACCTGCTTCCTCTGGAGTGAATTCTCCGGTGTAGCGACCGGGGGCTTGTTGTCGCATCGGAATGGATTTGGGTACCAAGCCCGGTCCCATGGCCGTAGCGCTCATATCCAGGAAGTTTAGGAATTTGTCCTCGCTGTCCGTTGCGTTGACGATGATTTGCACTCGACCGTCTTTGACTTGGGTTGCGATGTTGTACTTGTCGTCGTTCCTTTGGGTCCGCATGGTCCAACGGACCAACTGAGAAAAGAACTGATCGTAGTAGGGCGAGCCAACCCAATCGCTGGCCCAGCGTTTGCCTGCATCGGAGGTAAAGACCGCCGTGCGGCCGAGTCCGTAGTTCCAAGTTGCCAGCAAGGATGCGTTCTCGGGCTCGGCGGGTTTGGAAGCTAGCAACGGGACTTCGACAAGCGGGCTATCTTTGGTCTCGGTCAGGACGAACCCTCTAAGCCTGGGCAGGTCGCCTTGAATTCCAGAAAGAATTTCGTGGTTTGGCAATCGTAAGAGCGGTTGCACGCCACCTTCGGGTTCGAAGATCACGGGCCGTGCGACACGTCGAGCTTCTCTCATGAAAATCTTAGGTAATGCCGCGGCGTTGGTCACGACGTAGTAGTTGCCACCGGTGACCTTGGCAATTCGATTCAGTTCCGCAGTCCCGACCGTTCCATGGGAGCCGACGGCGACGGTACTGATCTTGATCTGGTTTTTCGTAAATTCGCTCAGCACCTGCGCCGATGCGGGGGTCGGATCCCCGTCGCTGATGACGATCATGTGCTTGATCGCCGCTGGAACATTCTTCAACGACCGGATGGCAAGCTTAAGAGAGGAATCGAAATCGGGCATGTCTCCGGGTACCATTTGCGATAGCCTAGAGCGCATCAGTCTCCCATGGTCGCCGACCTTGAGCATGCCGTCGGATCCACCCCAGAGCCACGTATCGCCCGTCGCATCGTACTTGATGACCCCACAGTAATCCCCGGGTCCGAGGGACTCCAAAGCCGACTTGCCAATGACCTTCTGCCAATGGTTTCCTTCGGGCATCTCCGAGGCATGCATGACCATTGCCAGTGCCCCGACGGCTTCGACTTTGGTGTTTTTGATGGTGAAGTTCACTGGCATGGCCTCTTCGAGCTTGGTGTTGCTCCAGCCGCCGGCACCGAAGGCTTCGGGACCGCCGAGCATGAGGATCCCCATCCCGAATTGCCTGGAACTTTGCACCATCATTTCCATCTGACCGTCGGAGATCGAGGAGATCTTGTCCATCGATTCGCCGCTGGTGCGAGGCACGCCTGCGAGGATGACCGAGTCGTAGCCTTGGAGTTCCACAAGGCTCGAAAAGAGGTTGTTGGTCGGTCGTACGTCGACGACGATATCGTTTTTCCGTAAGGCATCGACAAGGGCTTCGTAATTGCCCAGAGCATTGGAATCCTCGATAAGCATCACACGCGATCGGCCGCGCGCGTAGGTGAAGGCCGTTGCGCGATTGTTCTGCGTGATTGTATCGTCGGTCAGTACGTCGGGAATGAACTCGGCCTCATAGGTATAGCCGGCCGTCTGATCGATCTTGTGGGGCACTGGAATGACATTGATATCTCGATCCAGAACGTAGGGGGAATCGACCAGCACTTCCGATTCACTACCGACTCGGCGCACGACTCGCACCCTGCCGGGAATCTCGGGCGAGGGATTTTCCGAGGTGCCGAAGCGATTGATCACAACGCGCGCATCGACCTTTTGGCCTTGTTGGACATATCCGGGTATATCGATTTTTTCGACCATCACCTCGGCGTTGTTATCCAAGCGGATCGGGACCACATCGATACCGATTCCGTTTTCGCACAGCCGTTTGGCTGCCGTCTCCGCGGTTCCTAAAGTTTGGATCCCGTCGGTCATGACCACGATTCGCTTAGCAGAGTCTTCGAGGAAGCTTGCTGCGGCGAGCTTCAAAGCCCCTTCGAGGTTCGTCGCGTCGGCTTTGCCAAAGTTGCTCTCGGGCCGAGTCAACGGGGGGAGGTTTTCGTCCAGAGGCGGAACTTCGATCGAAGCTTCCCGGCCAAAGAGGATCAAGCCAGCGCGATCAAACCGCTTCTCGCGACGGTGTTTTTTCACACTGTCGATCGCATAGCGCAGCATCAGTTGCCGTTTGGCGACCGGGATCGAGTCGCTCTGGTCGAGCAAATAGATGACCGTTTGTCGATCGCTGGTCCAAATCCATTGGATTCCCGCAAGGGCTAAGATCATCAGCAGCAAGACCAGGCTGCGAAAAATAAGAGCCAGCAAACGACGCGTCTGCCCGAGTCCCGATAGGGACTTGCTCCCGAGCCACCAAGTGATCGGCACAAGGACGAGCAAGAGCAACATCCATGGATACTCAAAACCAACCTGGAAATCGCTTAACATAAGTGAAGCTGCTGTGGACCTTCCTTAAAACCAGTTCGGGCTTGCCACTGTAGGCTTCCTGATCAGCTTCCTGATCAGCTTTCGGACGATTCGATCATCAAGTGCCTAATTATGGTCGAAAATCGGAACGGAATGCCATAAGGCGGCTAAGATTTATCGATGAACCAGCTTAAAAAGTCCAACGTCTTGAAATCGACCCTAGCGAGTTGGCCCCCGTGAATACTAGCCCCCCGTGAACACTAGCCCCCCGTGAACACTAGCACCGTGCCCCCTAGCAAACGTGAACCCTAGCAAACGTAAACCCTAGCAAACGTAAACCCTAGCAAACGTAAACCCTAGCAAATCCGTCGATCGCCATGCAGATTCAAGGAATCCCCATCCAAGACAATTTCGCCGAAGCCTTTGACATGCTTGCGACGCGAATCGTGATCACGGCTGCCGAGCCGGCTTGGGCCATGCGCGCAGCTGAGGCGATGACGGGGTTTGCAACGAGTGTCATCGGTTGCGGGGTCGAGGCCGGGATCGAAGGGAACGTCGATCCTGACGAAACTCCTGATGGTCGACCGGGTGTGTCGGTACTGGTTTTTGCTGTCAATCACGAGACGCTTCAAAAGCAACTCGAAAAAAGGATCGGACAATGCGTCTTGACCTGTCCGAGCACGTCGGTCTTCGCAGGCTTGACCAGCGAGCGTCGGATCTCACTTGGTTCTCAAGTTCGATACTTCGGTGACGGAAAACAGATTTCAAAAAAGATCGGTTCCGAACGCTACTGGCGTATCCCGGTGATGGATGGCGAATTCGTATGCCAAGAAACCGTCTACGGAACCAAAGCCGTAGGGGGCGGTAATTTTCTGGTTTTGGCCGACTCGCTCCACGGCGCTTTGCACGCTTGCAACGCGGCCGTCATCGCGATTCGGAAAGTTCCCGGTTGCATCGCTCCTTTTCCGGGGGGAGTCGCTCGCAGCGGATCGAAGGTAGGCTCCAAATACAAATCGCTTAGGGCTTCGACCAACGATGCGTTTTGCCCGACGCTTCGCGATCGCGGCGAAAGCCAGATACCTGACGAAGCTACCGCGTGTTTGGAATTGGTCATCGATGGCTTGACCCCCCAAGCCGTTGCAGAAGCGATGCGGTTGGGGATCCTTGCGGTCTGTCAGATCGGCAAAGAGCTCGGAGTGCGAAAAATCACCGGGGGCAATTACGGCGGGAAACTCGGACGCCATCATTTCTACCTGCGCGATGTGTTGGCCGGACACACCAACGGCTGACGCATCGCAGATTTACTTTTTAGGAGTTTGCGATTTTTCTTGCTTGGCCTTTTGCACCTTGCTGTTGTCCTTAAAGCCCTTCTCGAACTTGCCGATCTTGGGGCGAATATTGATTTCGCAATAAGGTTTTTCGGGATGTTTGGCAAAGTAGTCTTGGTGGTACTCTTCGGCGGGATAGAAAATCTTCAGCGAAGAGATCTCTGTGACGATTTTCCCTCTGAAGGTCCGTTTCTTTCGGAATTCTTCGAGGACCCCATCGATCGCTTCTTTTTCTTCTTTGGTCTTGTAGAAAACGACCGAGCGATACCTGGTTCCGAAATCCGGACCCTGAGCGTTTAAGCTTGTTGGGTCATGGGATTTAAAGAAGATACGAAGCAGTTCCTCATACGAAACGATCGATGGATCGTATTGGATTTGGATCACCTCGGCATGCCCCGTTTGGTCCGTTAAGACTTGTTCGTAACTCGGGTTTGGCAAGGTTCCACCCGAGTACCCTGAGATGACTGCATCGACTCCCCAGACTCGCTCAAAGACAGCCTCCTGACACCAGAAACAACCCCCTCCAAAGACGGCGATGCTCTTTTGCTTTTCCGTGGTGGTTTGCTTGGTGTCTTGCGCCGCAGACGGCACAGGCATCCAGATCGCGACGCTGAGCCACGCGACGCAGAGCCAAAGGGGTAACGAAAAAAGCTTAAGCGTAGAAATATTCGCATTCATCCAAAGATCCTCCTAAGAGTCATACAGTTTGGAGCCAGGGTTTAGTGGATGCTGAAGAAAAACCTCGTCAGGTGATAGAAAATAGGGGCCGAGAAGCACAGCGAGTCGATTCGGTCCAAGACCCCTGCGTGCCCCATGACTAGCGTACCATAATCCCGTACACCTCGGTCTCGCTTGATGGCGCTCATGGTCATCCCACCGGCGAATCCCAGAAAAGAGATCACCATCGCCATGCATGCGGCTTGCCATGGTGTAAACGGAGTTACCCAATAGAGCAAAGCTCCGAATATCCCGCTCGATAAGGTCCCACCAAGAACCCCTTCCCAAGTTCGGCTGCTGCTGATCTCCGGGGCCACGACGCGGTTTCGTCGCAAATAACTCCATATCCACTGAAGCACATCCGAAAGCTGGGTGATCAAGACGAAGAAGAACAGCAGGCCCGATCGCGAGCCCTCCCAAGCCGATCCGTCCGAGCGGATCAAATTCAAGTCCAAGAGGGCCGGGGCGTGGGACAAACAGTAAACGCAAATGAGCAATCCGGATTGGATCTGCGCCGAGCGCTCCAAAAATCGCTTGTGGTCCCCAGCGATCGCGATCCTCGCCGGAATAAACAGCGATGCATACACCGGGATCATTACACTGTAGATCTCGTAAAAGTCGATCTTGTGTCCCCAAAAACTTAATCCCGATTGCGAAAGACCAATCAACAAGTACTGCAGTGGGGTAAAGACCACCAAACTCCAAAACAACGCGCGGTGGTCCCCTCGGCGCGTCGGGGTCATCGTGATGAACTCCCGAAAAGCCCAAAAGGAAACCAGTCCAAAGAGGATAATCGTCCCGACGCGATGTAAGAACATCCCCGAAATCAAAATCGCAAACATCAGCCACCACGCCCATAACCGCTGGACAAACCGTTGCACCAACGCAGGATTGATCGCCGGTGTCGGACGATGGCTCAAATTTCGTGCGACAATCGACGCGATGGCAAGAACCCCCAAGACCACACTCGCAAGGATGATGGTCGGGAGATCAAGTCCGGTAAGACTCTGTGCGGTTTCATCCATTGCGGAATCGGAAATAGTCTGGGAAACTAGAGGTTTATCGGGGAAAGATCAATAAGTATCTTACCACGCATTCCCAAACCCGGCAGGTCTTTTAATCCAACGATTTATCTATCAATGCACATCAGGATCGGAACCCGACACAGCGCACTGGCACTCTGGCAAGCCAACTACATAGCCCAAGAACTAACGAAAGCCGGAAACCAAGTCGAGCTGGTCAAGATCACCACGACCGGGGACACGACGACCACTCCATTGGGCCAAGGTGGCGGGGTAGGACTCTTTACCAAGGAAATCCAAAACGCATTGCTCGACCAACGATGCGATGTCGCTGTCCATAGCCTCAAGGATTTACCCACCCAACCCATCGAGGGACTTCGACTCGCGGCGGTTCCCCCACGCGAAGATCCACGCGATTGCTTGGTTTCTGAACACTATCGGTCCGTTGAGGAATTACCCAAAGGCTGCCTCGTCGGGACCGGCTCTCCACGCCGGCGAGCCCAACTCCTGCACCTGCGACCGGACTTGGACCTCCAGGAAATACGAGGAAATGTCGACACACGATTGAATAAACTCGCCCAAGGTCAATACGGTGCGATCGTACTGGCCAGCGCAGGACTAGCCCGACTGGGCCTTGCGCATTCCCTCGCGACGCGACTCGGTTTTGAGACGATGCTCCCGGCAGTCGGCCAAGGCGCATTGGGTCTTGAAACCCGAGCCGATGATCACGAAACGGCAAAAGCCATTCGGGTTTTAAACGACGCCCACGCGGAGGCCTGCGTGCGCGCTGAACGCGAAGTCCTACGTATCCTTCGCGCAGGATGCTTGGCTCCCGTCGCTGCCTATGCCTCGATCGACGATGCGACGATGTCCCTAAGAGCCAAAGTCTTTTCCGTCGACGGATCGGTGATGGTCTCGGCCTGGGTCCGACATTCATTCGATCCCCAAACCGACCAACCCCAAACCGACCAACCCCAAACCGACCAACCCCAAACTGCCAAAACTCAAATCGGCGAAAACACGGACCACACCCCCGAGGCACTGGCGCGATACGTCACCGAGAAACTCGTCGAGCAAGGGGCCGACCGCTTGATCGAATCGAGAGTCTAGTGCCCCCGTAAGACCGTTTAGAAACCGTCCTGACTAAAATCCAAGCCTTCAAGTAGGAAACAAGGGTGCTCAGGACGCCCTAGAACTGGATGTTTTTCCTGTTTTCCTTCAATCCGCGTTCGGTCCTACCCTCTGCCCATCGGTTTTGACGTAGACTGTAAGTATGGGGCAAACGTACCCTTGAGGTCTGGGAATCGAAAGTTCTCTAGGTCCGAGAGAGGGTCGAGAAACCGTACAGCCCTTCCCCACCCTCCCCTACCCCCCTGTTGCTTGCTGCAATTCGCCATGCGATCGCTCTGCTTGCTTATCTTTGCTCTGACGCACCTTATTCTGTGCCACGCTTTTGCTTCGGAACCCGACGCTGAGGTGCAACCGGTACATCCGGTGAGCATGGTTAACGAAGTGCTGCCCATTCTGACCAAGGCGGGTTGCAATGCGGGGACTTGCCATGCCAAGGCGAGCAATGGTCAAAACGGGTTCCAGCTTTCTTTGTTGGGTTTTGAACCCTTCGAAGACTACCAGCATTTGGTCCTCGAGGGCCGTGGCCGGAGGCTTTCCAACACGGCACCCGAACAGAGTCTGCTGTTGCTCAAGGCTACCGGCCAAGTGCCGCACGGAGGTGGTGTTCGATTGGACTCGAATTCCGATCAGTATCGGGTGATCATCGAATGGATTCGCCAAGGGGCTCTGTACGATGGTCAAAGCGCGACGAAACTCCGCTCGATCGAGATCCAACCCGCCGAAGCAATCCTCGCGCCGGGTGCCGAGCAGCGATTGAAAGCGATCGCCAATTATGACGATGGATCGCAAAAAGATGTAACGGAACTTGCACTCTACGAGTCGAACGAATCGTCGATGGCGACGGTCGATGAAGCGGGTAAGGTGAGTGTTCAGGATATCCCCGGTTCGGTATCGATCATGGTCCGATATCAAGGCATGGTTGGAGTGTTCCGAGCATCGATCCCCCAAGCTTTCGTGGTGGAGCGATTTCCTGAGGCGAAAAACTTTGTCGACGAGTTGGTCTTTGGCAATCTGAAAAAACTTGGCATCCCGACTTCGGAATTGACCGATGATGCGACGTTCCTCCGGCGTGTTTCGTTGGATGTTGCCGGTCGTCTTCCGACCGAGCAGGAGCTAGCGAGTTTCCTCGCGAACCCTTCGGCTGGCAAACGCGACGATGCGATCGAGCAGTTGCTCGCAAGCGGAGAGTATGCGGATTTCTTCGCCAACAAA
>JAPLNM010000127.1 GCA_026692845.1 Planctomycetota bacterium
CCAAAAAGCCTCCTTCGGTACCTTCCGAGACGATCCGGTCTGGAACCAAGTCCGAACCGACTCCGAGAAAGGAGCCGGGGGCTCATTGACGGCAGGCAACGGGGTCAAGAGTTGGTTCCTCAAACCCACCGGCTTTTCCCCCCTGAAATAGCGACTCCCAACCGGAGCGATCCTTATGCAGACGACCGACAAGCAAGCGACGCGCAGACCAGCGATCTGGTACTCGTTGGCACAACGAGTAACCCAACGTGTAGCACTCCGTATGCCGATCGTGATGGCCCTCTGCGTAGCGAACGTTATAGCGATCGGTGTAGCGATCGGGGCGGTGATCGTACCGGGTCGTTTACTCGCGGGCGAGCCGATCAAGATCGCGGTTTTCGACGTCGATGCAACCCCGCCGATTGGCTCTGCGATGGCTTATCAGCCCGTGCGGCGGTTGGACGAATTGACGCTTCGATGCCGAGGGGTGGTGATCCTCGGTTCTCAGGAACCGATCGTGCTCTGCGCCGTCGACTGGATCGGGATTGCCAACGAGGGTCACGACGCGTTTCGCGAGGGGTTGGCAAACGCCGCTGGCACGAGCCCCGAGCGCGTCGCAGTCCATACGCTCCATCAGCACGACGCCCCCGGATGCGACTTCACCGCCGAGAAAATCCTTGCCGAGCTAGGAGTCGAAGGCTACTCGCGGTTCGATGGCAAATTCCACCGCGAGGTGATCGATCGAGCGGCTCGAGCCATCCAAGAGGCGATCCCCAACGCGGTCGGGATCACGCACTATGGGGTGGGCCAAGCCGAGGTCAAGGAGGTCGCCAGCCAGCGTCGCATCTCAGGTCCGGACGGGAAGATCAAAGCCACCCGTACGAGTTCGACCAAGGACCCTGCGGTTCGGGCCGAACCCGAGGGGATCATCGATCCGTCGGTATCGCTCTTGAGTTTCTGGAAAGACCAACAGCCGATCGCCATCCTGAGCTACTACGCTTGCCATCCCCAAAGTTATTATCTGCGAGGGATCCCCAGTCCTGACTTCCCGGGGATCGCTCGTTTCATCCGTGGCCAGGACCTCAACAACACCCTGCATGTACACTTCAACGGAGCCGGTGGAAACGTCACAGCCGGCAAGTACAACGATGGGACCGAAGCCAACCGAATGATTCTCGCGACACGGCTAGCCGATGCGATGCGTCAAGCGCATGCGAGCACGCAGCGGTTCCCGCTTTCCTCTGACGATGTCACTTGGAATTCCCTTCCCGTCACTTTGCCCACCGCGCGCCATCTGATCGAAACGGACTTGGTCGCAAGGCTCCGAGAGGTACCGGCCAAGGGGTATGTATCGTTGGCCGATCAATTGGCGTATCTTCGGCGGGTCCAAGCCGGCCACAAGATCGATATCTCGTGCTTGGGGGTTGGCAAAGCGCGTTGTCTGCATCTGCCCGGAGAGTTGTTTGTCGAATATCAACTCGCGGCCAAAGCGATGCGTCAGGATTTGAGCGTCATGATGGCCGCTTATGGGGACTACGGTCCGGGCTACATCGGAACCGAGCGGGCTTATCAGGAAGGTGGCTATGAGACACAAGCTTCTTCGAGCAACGTCGACCCGTCGGTCGAGAGCTTGCTCATCGACGTGCTGGGCCAACTGTTTCAACAGAGCGATCCACCGAGCGATGCAAAGTAAGCACGCAAACGTATCATTCCATCCTGGTCAACGCGCTGTTCGGGCGGGAATTTGGTAATAGGTAGGCTGATGGAGATAAGGAGCATGATCCGAGAGCTGGGGAACGGCGGTCGCGTAGGCCGGAACAAACGGATCTGTCGATTCCGGTCGGCAGGAAAAAACCGTACGCCGGGGGATACTCACGACTACTTGGGATTTTGGGTGGTGATGGAGGCGGGTAGATGGCAGGTAGACAGGCCCAAAACTCCAGGAGGGAGCCTTGGAACCGGCTTCCAAAGAGAATGGAAAAACATTGGGAAAACATAAAAAAGTTCGGTTCCTGTCCTCTCCGCTGCAAAACCCTGGTTTTCCCAGCGTTTTTCGCATATCTTGCCAGTTGCTTTGGAGTTCTGTAGTGCCCATGCGACTCGGTGCATGGCGCCTGCGGCGTTGTATTTCGCGTCTCGCAACCAAAATCGAGTCGTTTTTCGAGTCGCGCGAATCGTCAAGAACGCAGATTCACCGAAACGGCATCCGAAATCGGGTAAGGATGTCCGTCGCCGGGTACCCTCCCGACACCAGCTAGCACTCACCCCTCCACCAACATCTTCTTCGCCCCGGCCGCCTTAGCAAAATCATCTTCGGTGACTAGCGGGTAACTTTGCTGTGCGATGCGTGGTGAGTTGCACAGCCAGGAGCAGACCACGTGCAGCGGGAACTCGCGTTGCAGTTCCGTTTGCCGGCTGGCTCGCCCCTCTTGAAGCTTTATCGTAGAGAAGGGCAGGGCAATTCGGTGCGTAGATCAATACCACGGAACTAAGGGACGTGGGATAGGCTTCCAGCCTGTCCGGCTTCAGGATAAAAAAGACTGTTACCATTTGTATCACCGAACCAACGTCATGAAGAAGAGGACAGGCTGGAAGCCAATCCCACGCGAGGAACCACCGAACACACGGAAAGATGACATAACGGCAGAAGGATTTATTTCCGTGTGTTCGGTGTGTTCTGTGGTTTAGAAAAACGGGATTCTTGCCAGTCTCGGCGTCCCGGTCTTTTTACGGGCGAGGACCTCTTGAGGATCGTCTCCCCAAACAATGCGGTCGTGGGTGTGTGCCGATCCAGTCAAGTGGACATCGTCGACGGCGGGATGATCCAGCAAGGCTTGGCCTACCTGAGAGTCATCTTCGACGGCCACGAGGATCGTTTATGCGACCGAGTTGGCCATCACGCGACAGGTGCGTCTTCGGCCATATCGCGCGCATGGTAGGAGCTTCGGACAAACGGGCCCGAGGCGACTTTGCGAAAGCCCATCGACTTGGCGATCTGACGCAACTCGTCGAACTCTTCAGGGGGGACATATCGCACGACGGGCAGATAACGGGGGCCGGGCTGAAGGTACTGACCTAACGTCAGGAAATCGCAATGGTAGCGGCGAAGGTCGGCAAGGCACTCGAGGAGTTCCTCGCGGGTTTCGCCCAAGCCGAGCATCAGCCCGCTTTTGGTCTTGATCGCCGGATTGCGAGCTTTGACGTGCGCGAGCAACTCGAGTGTCCAACGGTATTCGCTCTTGGGACCTCGCACGCGCCGATAGAGCCTCGGGACCGTCTCCATGTTGTGGTTGAAGACCTCGGGGGCAGCCTCGATGACACGATCCAATCCGTGTCGATGCCGGACAAAGTCAGGGGTCAGCACCTCGACGGCCGCGCCGGTCCTTTCGCGAACGGCCAGGATGCATCGATAGAAATGTTCTCCCCCTCCGTCTGGCAGATCGTCCCGAGTCACCGAGGTGATCACCACGTGCTTAAGGCCCAGTCTTGCCGAGGCCTCCGCGACACGTTCGGGCTCGTCGTCTTGAAGATTCTCCGGACGTCCCCGGGACACCGCGCAGAAACCGCAAGGCCTCGTGCAGACGTTCCCGAGAATCATGAACGTGGCGGTCTTTTGCGCGTAGCACTCCATGCGGTTCGGGCATTTTGCATTCTCGCAAACCGTTTCGAGTTTCAATTCCTTGAGCAATTCGGAGGTAAACTGGTTCCCGTTGCCCTTGGGGACCTCGCGCCTCAGCCAACTCGGGAGCCTGCGGCTCGGTTCGAACAACTTGCCCGACGCGGGAATCGTGCCGCCCATCGAACCGCATCCACCCATCCGAGCCGAGTCGGTTTGCGACGCTGGGTTTGGAGCCGAGGCATCCGAGCCGAGGATCGGAAGAATCGACTTCGAGTTGATGTCGCTCGATGCCTTCATGGGCGAATCGTTCATGGGTTGCAAAAGGGGATGGTTTAAGGGTTCGATGCGAGGGGATTCCGCATGGGCTTTTCCGACGGCGGACTTAGCACTGTAGCCGCAAAGAGTTGGATTGCCACCCCTTTTTGCGGACCGAGTCTGCGGATAGGACTTTGGCGAAGTCTTTTCGCAGCGTCTCGGGCCGATTCGAAACGGCCAAAGCGCTGCGAAAAAGAAGTCCCGGAGCTTGGAGAAAATCGGGCTTTAGACCTCGCAATTTCCCTACAGTTTAACTTACATTAGTAAGCAGTTCCCACGCACTTGACGCGATTGACCAGGACCCGTTCCCATGATCTTTACGAACTTGACTTCACGACTGGCAGCCCGACTGGCAGCTACAGCTCCCCAACGATGCCTTTGGTTTTTTGGGGCATTGGTGATCATGGGCCTTGTCGGGCTCTGCGAGGGTGCTCTTGGGGCCGAGGAAAACTGCTGTCCGTTCTGCTCAGCCGCCTCGCAAACGCTCCGGCAGGAGAGTCTGTCGATGGATGCCGTGGCGATTGCAACCTTGGTGACCGACGGTCGAGTCGACATCGACGGCAACGCGACGTTTGTCGTCGAGCGTGTCCTGCGTGGAGAGTCTCTGCTTGAAAAGGGCCAGAAGGTCGAGGCCAATTACTTTGGCCCGGGAAAGACCGAAAAGAAATTCCTGCTTCTCGGGGTCGATCCACGCAATCTGGTTTGGTCCTCCCCCCTGCCCTTGTCGGCCGATGCACAGAAGTACATCGAAGCGATCCAGAAGCTTCCCGAGGACCCGATCGAACGCTTGGAATTCTACCAAAAGCACTTCGAGCACCCAGACTCTCTGTTGGCTCGCGACAGCTACGACGAATTCGCCTTGGCACCTTACGAAGACGTCAAAAAGCTCAAGAGCAAGATGGATCACGACCAGCTCATGGATTGGATCCGCGACCCAGCGATCTCCCCGGATCGCAAAAGGCTCTACTACACGATGCTCGGAATCTGCGGGACCAAAGCCGATGCCGTCGAGTTCGAGTCGATGATCCGCAGCAGCGATCCGGACAAACGCTCCGGACTCGACGCGCTCATCGCCTCGTACCTGATGCTCCAAGGCCCCGAGGGACTCAAACTCATCGATGAACAATTTCTTGCAAACCGCAAAGCGACGTACCCAGACGTCTACGCCTCGGTCATGGCCCTGCGATTCCACGGAACCGAATCCGACGCAATCCCCAAGGAATCGATCCTGGTTTCGATGCGGCATCTGCTCTCGGCGCCGGACCTAGCCGACTTGGTCATCCCCGACTTGGCCCGCTGGGGTGACTGGACCCAAATCGACCGATTGTGCGAACTGTTCAAAACAGCAAATGACGACAACTCCTGGGTTCGAGTCCCGGTGGTCAACTACCTCAGAGCCTGCCCACTGCCGGAGGCCAAGGAACGGTTGGTCGAGCTTGAGAAAATCGACCCCAAGGCCGTCAAACGCGCCGCAACCTTCTTCCCCATCCCGACCCCAGGCGGACCCAAGAAGGATTCCGAGAAAGACCCCAACCCGGCAGCCAAGCCCGGCCAGGCTGTTCCGCAGCCTATACCCTCCTCATCCTCCTCGACTTGGACGCCTCGGAAGAAACTCCCAGGGGGCATCGTCGCCTGGAAATCCCAGGCCGGCCTGACGCTCACCGACGGCCAACTCCAGACGATCGGAATCTCGGAAATCCAAAATACCCAGGGCCCCGAAGCGGCGAAACCGGTACCCGAAGCGATTTTTTTGCTGAACTCTCGGATTGTTTTTTCCGTATTGGCTTGCAGTGTCGGGGCCAGCGGCCTTGCATTGTGGATGATCTCGACAGTGACAGATTCCAGCGAATAACCGATTCAAACCGAAGATGAGCACCGCAACCAGCCCCCAAGTCGCCAGCCCGACGCAACCGGATCTCTATTCGGACGAATACAGCTACACGAGCCTTTCTCGAGCGGCCGTTTTGAGCCTCGTCTTCGGAATCCTAGGACTTCTGAGTTGGTACTCCCCGCTCCTGCTGTTTCTGAGCATGCTCGGAGCGATTTTCGCCTTGGTCGCTTTTGCCAACCTCAAAAAATACCCCAACGAACTGAGCGGGAAAAACCTAGCCCGCCTCGGCGGTACGATCAGCCTGTTGATGCTCGCTGCGAGCCCGATCAAACACACCTACGTCTACTACACCGAGCTGCCCGAGGGCTACGAACGCATTTCGTTCGCCGCCTTGAAAAGCCCGGTCGGAGCCCCTGATATCCCTCCCGATACGGCGTTGGAACTCGATGGAAAGAAAGTTTTCCTCAAAGGCTACATCCATCCGACCTCCCTTTCGAGCAACGCCGCCAAAACCTTCATCCTGGTCCCTGACTGGGCCACCTGCTGCTTCGGTCAGCAACCTCCGCTGACCCACATGATCGAAGTCAGGCTCACCGGCGAAGTGTTCGCCTCGAAGTCCCTCCGACGCCATTCTCTGGCTGGTACCCTCTCGGTGCGCACTCGCAAAAAACCCATCGACGGCCTCGAAGGGGTCTTCTACGAACTCGAAGCCGATCATTTCCAATAGTCTTGGTAAGCCTTGGCGACCCAACGAAGGCTTCTGGATTTCGAAAAGCTGCTAGAATCTCGGCGATGTTTGGGCAAGATTCCGCGATACCCAGCGAATAGACCGGCACTATGAAAACCATTCTCCATCTTCTGACGGCGTGTTTCCTTCTTGCCAGTGCTTCATGGGCAAACGCCCAAGGGCACCTTAGCGCACCCAAACTGTTCCCCAGCAAGACGTTAGCTTACGTGCGCGTCGACGACACCCGGGACATGAAGGCCAAAATGGAGGCCACCGGGATGGGTAAGATGATGAACGATCCGCAAATCGCCCCGATCCTCGGAACGTTCTACTCGACCTTCGTCGGCCAGCTGCAAGGGATGCAGGACATCATCGGCCTGAACCTAGACGAACTGCTCTCGATCCCCAACGGCGAATTGGCCATCGCTCTGGTCGCTACCAAAACCGATCCCGCCGTCGTGCTGATGCTCGAAGCCGGCGATGAAATGCCCGCATTGCAAGTCCTCATCGAGCGCGCCGAACAAGCCACCGACGCCGGGGGCGGAATGCTGTCGCAAAAAGAGGTTGGCAAAATCAAACTCTTGTCCATGGGGCGTTCGGACCGAGAATCGCTTACCTACTTCATCGACTCAGGAGTCATGGTCGCGAGCAACCGAGCCGACTACGTCGAACAACTGGCCATGGTCTGGACCGGCAACGGAATCGACCACAAGCCCCTCTCGGACAACCGCGACTTTACCACCATCATGTCCCGATGTGTTGGGACCGAAGGCGAACGACCCCAAGTCTCCTTCTTCGTCGACCCGCTGGCCATGGTCCGCGAACTGGGCAAAAGCACCAGTGGATCGGTCGTCGTTCTCGCAGGCTTAAAAAGCCTCGGAGTCGATGGGATCAAAGGCATCGGCGGGAGTGCCATCATCGCCCCGAACGAATTCGATTCGATCCTCCACGGCCATGTGCTTTTGAATCCAAACCGACAAGGGATCATGAAAGTCATTCGTCCCAAAGCCGGCCCGACCGAACCTGAACCCTGGGTCAGCGAACAAGTCATCAGCTACTTTACCATGAACTGGGATATGGCCAAAACCTTCAATGCCATCGAAGGCATCGTCGATACCTTTGCAGGCGAAGGAACCTTCAACGATCGATTCGTCAAGGAAGCCGACCGAAACCTAGGGATCAACCTCCGATCCGACATCATCGATGGCTTGGACGATCGCATAAGCATCGTGCAAGTCATCGTGCCACCCAAGAAGATCAATAGCCAATCGAACGTCTACTGCATCCACGTGAAAAATGCCTCGCAGATGAAGTCGGAAATCTTGCCCAAGATTTTCGAGAAACTCAAAAGCTCCGGCGGTCCGGCCATGACGACCAAAGTCTTTGGAGAGGCCACCATCTACACCCTTGAATCCAGAGCACCAGAGACCACCGAAGGCCGAAGTATTCGCCTGCCGCAACCTGCCGTTTGCATCCTCGAAGATCAATTGATCCTGAGCGACTCGCTCCAAGCACTCGAAGACGTCATCAAGTTCAATTCCAGCGGCGATGGACTCCTGTCCGATTCGATCGAATTCAAATTGGTTCAAGACAGGATCAAGGCCCAGTTAAAAAACAGCGACATGTCGATCCTGGCTTACCAACGCCCCGAGGAAAGCATGCGGCTGATGTATGACCTGGCCACCGACCCTCAAAACATGGACAACCTCGAACAATTTGCTCAAAACAACCCCTTCTTGACCTCGTTGATCACCGCCGTCAGAAGCAAGAAACTGCCACCCTTCGAGGTGATCGCCAAGTACCTTGCACCTGGCGGAGCGTTTGTCGTCGACGAAGAAACCGGCCTGCACTACACCGGTTTTTCTATGCGACGCGAGTAATACGCCACATAGGAATCCGTTCGCACCTCGCATCGGATTTCGTCGTACTCGTACTCGATGGCTGTTTGAACTGCGGCAATGCCGATCGTTGATCAAAGCGGTTCGCGGTAACTTGCAGACCATTGGGCTGGATTGCTATACTAGATCGAAGCGAGCACGAGCACGAGCACGAGCAATGTCGTGCGCCGAAGTCGCCGCTGGTGCTTTCCTGACTTTTTGAATCGTGGTCTCCGGCGACATCGGTGACCACGGTCGATAGAATGACGGAATTCTCACACCGATTCCCCTCTCTTGATAGGTACCTACCGAGCGATGCACACCGAACCCTCCAAAACCGTCGAATCGAATTGCCAAGCGTCGAACCGTCGAGGCTTCCTGACCCTGGCGGCCATGTCCACCGCAGCGATCTCAGGTTCCCTCTCAGGATCTTGGAAAAGCGTCCAAGCCCAAGAGCAACCCCAAACGAACTTGTCGAAATGGATCACGCCACCCGAGAAGCGAATTCTCCTGTCGTGCAAACTGTCGATGATCAAAGGGGATATCGATGGAAAACCCATCACCCTTGCCCAACGCTTAGGATTGGCCAAACAAGCGGGTTTCGACGGCGTGGACTTTGACGAAGCCGGTCGCTTTACCGTCGATGAAGCCCGCGCGGCGGTCCAAGAGTCAGGGGTCTTCTGCCACAACGCAATCAACCATGCACACTGGGACAAACGGCTCACCAGCGCTGATCCCGAAGTGCGCTCTGCCGGCGTAGCCAACATCACCCATTGCCTACGCGTCGCGCACGCCATCGGTGGAAGTGGCGTACTGATCGTCGTCGGCCGAGGCGATGACGGCACCGAGTCGGAGGTCAACGAACGAGCAAGGCAGGAAATCAAAAAGCTCCTGCCCCTGGCAGCCTCGCTCGGCCAACCCATCTTGATCGAGAACGTCTGGAACAAACTCCACTACGACCACGATGCACCCCCCGAACAATCGCCCAATCGCTTCATCGAATTCGTCGATAGCTTCAAGAGCCCTTGGGTCGGTATGTACTACGATATCGGAAACCATTGGAAATACGGACAGCCGCGCGACTGGCTCAACGCCTTCGCTCACCGCGCCGTGAAACTCGACGTCAAAGGCTTCAGCAGAGCCAAAAACAAATTCGTCGATATCACCTCGCCCGAAGACGATTTGCCTTGGGATCAAGTCCGCATGGGACTCGACGACATCGGCTGGAGCGGCTGGACGACTGCCGAAGTCGGCGGCGGGGGCGTCGATCGACTGACAATCGTCCGAGAGCAAATGCAAAAAGCATTCGGCGTATAACCCTCAGCGAGTTATCCAAAAACTCAAACTCGGCTATTTCACAGACTTTGGGCTCGACCCAAACGTCCACAAACCAAGTCCCAGAAACAGGATGGGAACGAGCAACAGCCAGACCCCCAATCCGAGCCGTTGCGTCGGAATATCCGTAAAGGGGAGCTTACCAAGCCACTGGCGATTGGGGCTCTGAGAATCGGCCAAGTCCGCCGCAGGGTCGTTCTGGCCCGAGACCTGCGCAGCGGCCAGCAATCCGGCTGTGGTTTGCGGATCGCTACTGCCTGCAGCACTCGTCTGGCCCAGAAGATTGCCCGGAAGATTGCCAGACAGACTACCCGTAGGCAAGCCGGTGAGTTGCCCGGTTAGATTCCCGGGCATCGTTTGGCTTGGCGTTCCACTGCTGGCTGAAGCTGGGGCTAGTGAAGCTGGAGCTAGTTCCGTGGCAATCCCGTTATCCAACACAGGGAATTTCACAACCCCCATAGCCGGGAGCAAAAGAGCCATGCTACTGGCCGCACACATGAGAATCAATCCAATGAATTTCATAATCGATCGGCTCGGGGCAAAGTCGAAACAGCGCTTAGGAGATTTAAAAATCGGTTTAGAAGATTCCGAGATTTCGAGTGTATCGGGATCGGCTCAAGAGGGCCAGGGCGATTTGCCCCTGCGGAAAAGCGGCGGTTTTAGGTAGAATGTTCGGACCATGAAATCAGATCCGAACCACTACATCAATCGTGAACTCAGTTGGCTGAAATTCAACCAACGCGTTTTGAATCAAGCTCAGTATGCCAAAGTGCCCGTGCTCGAACGGCTCAAGTTCCTGGCCATCACGGCTAGCAACATGGACGAGTTTTTCATGGTGCGCGTCGGGGGGTTGCAGTTGCAACAGGCCCAAGGGATCGATGCGCCCGACCCCAGCGGTGCGACGGTCACCGAACAGCTCGATGCGATCTACGATCGGGTCAACACGATCATCTCTGACCAGTACGAATGCTTCCTAAATTCGATCGAACCGATTCTTCATCAAGAAGGAATCACCCGGGTCATTTCAGCCGATGCCAATGCCCCGTGCAAGGAATCCTTACAAAGGTTCTTCGAGCAGGAAATCTATCCGGTCCTCTCCCCGATGGACTTGGACCCCGATTCTCCGTTCCCGCTCCTTTCGAACTTGGGCTTCTACTTGTGCGTCCGGATGGCAAGCGGCGACCAAGACACCCCCCATCGTTTTGCATTTATTCCCATCGGCAAAACACTCTCGCGCTTCGTAAAACTCCCTGGGGATCGAGGTACGTACAACTTTGCGATGCTTGAAGACATCGTGAGCCACTTTGTCGAGCAGTATTATCCGGGCAAAAGGGTCGAGGAATGCATCGCCTTTCGTGTCACACGCAACGCCGATGTTTCGGTCCGCGAAGACAGCGCCTCGGACCTGATCCTAGGAATGGAAGAGGTCCTGAGCTCTCGCCGATCGGCGGACTTTGTGCGACTGGAAATCGATGCAAAATCATCTGAAGCGACCCTGAGCTTCCTGATCGAGAAACTAGGCTTAGACCAACGCGACGTGTTCAAGATCCCTGGTCCGCTGGATCTTTCAGCCCTGATGAGCATCATCGAAATCGACGGCTTTCCCACGCTCAGAGATACCGTCTGGCCACCCCAACGGCCCCCTCAGATCGACTCGACGAAATCGATGTTCGAAAACATCGCCGCCCAAGACATCCTCTTGTGCCACCCTTACGAAAGCTTCGAACCGGTCGTCCGCTTGGTCGAAGAAGCCGCCAACGACCCTGATGTATTGGCCATCAAACAAACGCTCTACCGCACGAGTCGAAAAAGCCCGATCGTCGCTTCCCTCAAACGAGCCGCAGAACTTGGGAAATACGTCACGGTCGTCGTAGAACTCAAAGCCCGCTTCGACGAAGCTCGCAACATGGTTTGGGCCCGCGAACTGGAACGTTCGGGAGTCCAAGTCATCTACGGGGTGCGGGGATTAAAAACCCATGCAAAAATCTGCATCGTCGTTCGAAGAGAAGTCGACGGCATCGTTCGTTATCTTCACTTCGGTACCGGCAATTACAACGAATCGACCGCGCGGATGTACAGCGATATCAGCTACCTGACCTGCAACGAATCCTTAGGCAAAGACGCCTCGGTATTCTTCAACGCCATTACCGGCTACAGCCAACCGCAACCCTACGAATTGCTCGAATCGGCTCCCTTGGGCCTCCGCAAAAAACTCATCTCGCTGATCGAAGAGGAAACACAAAGACGACTCCAAGGCCAAAAAGCATTCATCTACGCCAAACTCAATGCGTTGGTCGACCCGGAAATCATCCAGGCGATGTATCGAGCTAGCCGAGCCGGTGTGCTCGTGCGACTCAATATCCGAGGCATCTGCTGCTTGAAACCCGGTGTCGAAGGCCTAAGCGAAAACATCTCGGTCGTGAGCATCGTCGACCGATTCCTCGAACACGCCCGTATCCTGCACTTTTGCCATGGAGGCCAAGACGCTGTGTTTATCTCCAGCGCCGACTGGATGCCAAGATCCCTGGACCGACGTATCGAATTGCTCACCCCCATCGAAGACAAAGCGAGCAAACAAAAACTCATTGACCTCCTGGCTACCTATTTCCAAGACAACCAAAACGCTTGGAAACTCAATCACGATGGAAGCTACGAGCGACTCGAACCGATCCCCGGCCAAAGCCACCTCAGATCGCAAAAATGGCTCTATCAATCCTCCGTCGATAGCGTCAAAGCCGCAGAGCTCGCAACGCGCAGCAAGTTCGAACCCCACCTGCCCCAACCCTAGAGACTACTTCTTTGCCGCTTCGATAAGAATATCGCGAGTCACGCTCTGAATCTTCTCCTGCCGAGTAGCCAACTCCCGAAGCTCTTGCTGCAACTGCGCATCGGTCACCTGCCCGATCAAATCCTCCCCATTGTTGGACGCCTCGGCCAATCGACCTGTACGGCGATTGACCCGCATCTGCAAGGTCTTGATCAATCGCAGCTCGGCAATCTTCCCAACGAGCGAATCCTCCTGCTGCTGACCTCCCGACGAAGAGGGCCTCTGATTCTGATTCTGCTGCTTCTTCTCGTCACGCTTCTTTTGAACCTCTTGTAGCGACTGGATCATCTCGTCCAAGGCTCCGAGAATCTCATCCTCAATCGCTTGAGTGCTCCCTGACACATCCGATGCAACCAACCGATTGACCACCAACTGTGCATCGCCTATGACCTGCTCCAAGGCCTCAGGAAACGCCTGGCTCGATCCTTCATCCTTGAGCAAGAGCATTGCGCGCTGACCCTCCATGGCCACCTTGAGCTGCTCGGTCGATAACTTGCTGGCCTGGATCTCTAACTGACGGTCCTTGTCCTCACCAGATAGCTTCTGAAGCTTCTCGGTCGCTTCGCGAATCGTCGTTTCCCACTCCGACATCCGCTTAAGCCGCGTCTCTAAATCCACAAGCGTGCGCTCGATTTCCTCCTCACGCAACTGCATGAGGATCTTCTCGAGTTCGGCGATCGCTTGCTGTAGCTCTTCTTCGGCTTGCTGCTGCTCGTCAATGGCCTCCTTACGCTTCTGTTCCCGTAGATTCTTCTCGGCCTTCTGCATCCGCTCGCGAGCCTTCTGAACCCGCTCCTTGGCCTGCTCTTCCTTGCTCGGTGGCTTATTGGATTTCTCGCTCTTCTGGCTCTTTTCTTGCTTTCCCGACGGATCAGACGGATCAGACGGATCAGACGGATCGGTCTTCTCTTGCTTTCCTGACGGATCGGTCGGATCGGACGGATCGGACTTCTCTTGCTTTCCCGACGGATCGGTCGGATCCGACGGATCGGTCTTCTCTTGCTTTCCCGACGGATCGGTCGGATCAGACGGATCGGACGGATCGGTCTTCTCTTGCTTTCCAGACTTATCGGACTTATCGGTCTTATCGGACTTATCGGACTTATCGGACTTATCGGACTTATCGGTCTTATCGGACTTATCGGTCTTATCGGTCTTATCGGTCTTATCGGTCTTATCGGTCTTATCGGTCTTATCGGTCTTATCGGTCTTATCGGTCTTATCGGTCTTATCGGTCTTATCGGTCTTATCGGTCTTATCGGTATCGGTCTTATCGGACTTATCGGACTTATCGGACTTATCGGTCTTATCGGTCTTATCGGTCTTATCGGTCTTATCGGTCAGATCGTTTTCGGCCGCTTCGAGCTGCTTTTCCAGGTCCTTCTGGTCGTCCGCAGCGCTGTCCTTGTCCTGCCCGGCTTCGGTCCGGCCGCGCGTGGCTCGCTGGATGTTCTCGATGCGACGAATGTCCTTGAGCACCTCTTCGAGCCGTTTTCGTTCGTCCTTAATCCTCGACGAACGGTTTTCGCTTTGGAGCAACTCAAGGAGTTTTTTTAGGTTCTCTCGGCTGGCCTCCTGTTCGGGGATGGCCCGAGAGTATTGGCCCTTGGCGAGCAAATCACTGGCTTGGCTCATGCGCTGTTGGATAGCCATCTGCTTGCTCATCTGAGCCGCTTGCATCAGAAGCGCAGCGCGGGTCGGATTCGTTGCCCCCTCGAGTTGGCTCATGCGCAAAAACACCTCTTCGAGGTTGGCATATTGCGTCGCTAAAGCCTTCTGTTCCTTTTGCAGTTCCTGGATCGCACTGTTGGCTTCTTGGCTATGGGCCGTTGGGACGCACAGGCAACCCAAAGCGGTCATGGCCATCATTGCGGCTAGCTTAGCGACTCGACTTGGGGTTTGGTAATACATGGCCGGCTCCGAACGAGTTTGGGTTACTTCAGCAGATCCAGGGTGCTTTTCTTTTGCTCTTGCTTAGTACGATCGAGGGTTTTGGACTGCTGATCGAGCATTCCTCGGACGCGATCGATGATTTCATTGAGGTCTTGGATTTCGATCATGTCCGATAGGATCGCATTGAGCCCTACGATGATTTCGTTGTTTTGTGCGATGGCCGTGTCGATCTTACCCGCGAATTCCTCCGACGACCACTTGGCCATCGACATCTCGAATTGTTGGATGTCCAAGGCGAAAGGTTTCCATTTGGTCTCAATGAGTCCGGAAAGGGGCGTTTTGATTTTGTCTCCAAGCCGATCGCGTCGGTCCTTGCTGTCGATCCGGTTGTTGATCAGCTCAGCGACGAGCAAGGATATTTCGCTCAAGACCCCTTTGAGTTCTCCCTCGGACTTGGCCACCTGAGCTGCGGCTTGCTGGGATCGCAACAGCAGAATCCTAGCCTTGGCTTGGTCCTTGGTCTCCTTGGACTCCTGGACCTCGACTTGAGCTTGCTCGGCAGGCTGAGCCTCGGCAGGCTGAGCCTCGGATGTCTCTTGGGGAGACTTGTTGTTTTTATTGGTCAGCACCAGCAGATCCCGAAGTTGTCCGAGTTCGCTGATGATCTGTTCGAGCCTCCGACGCATGGCGGCTTCTCGGCGATCGAGCAGAACCAAAAACTGGTCCTCATTTAGGACGCTCAATTGGATGGGGGTCGAGCGTCCCACATGCTCGATCGGCGCTGCCTGAGGACTCAAGGGGACATCAAAGTAATCGCTCGCTGCGACCATGAGCCAATACGTCGAGCCGACTGCCGGGGTGCTCTGGCCTGCCTCGCGCATGGCTTTAAGATCGATGTCCATCTGGCCGACCTGCATCTGGCGGAGTTGTGTCTGGCCGTCGACTTGGGTTCCCAATTGCAGTTCGGATTTCACAGGCTCCTGCTCGTCGATCCTGGTCTCGACCCAAGCTTGCTGCAGGTCATAATCGTCTTGGATTTTGCTGCGGATCGGAAGCTTGGCGTTTTCCGTGATCGCAGTCGAGATTCCTTCGAGCACAAAATCGATTTCAGGAACGTTGTCGGCCGTCGCTGCGATAACCAATTGCTGGACCCGCGTTGCGCAAAGTCCTTGATCATCCCATAGCCGGATCTCGACGAACAGATTGCCGAGCAGGACCGCCGCTGGAATAGAAAATTCCGTCACGGGCTTGTCGAGCTCGAT
This sequence comes from Planctomycetota bacterium, assembly GCA_026692845.1. Classification (GTDB taxonomy): domain Bacteria; phylum Planctomycetota; class Planctomycetia; order Pirellulales; family Pirellulaceae; genus JBKCUI01. Next base: position 15,666 of record JAPLNM010000127.1, read on the forward strand.
GGTAAAGAGCCCTGGGACGTCCTCGGCTCCAGCCCCACGGACTTGCATCACATCGCATTTGCGAATCGGTTTATTGGCTCGTATCCAAAAGCCGACTTCGGTCCCCTGGGGGAGCCTCATGCCGTTTCGAAACTCGAGCCTTTCGTTGCCCCAGGTGGTTTTGGTCGAGCGTTGCAGATAGCTCGGGTATTGGACGTCGACATAGGTCGCGACGGCCAAAGGTGCTTCGACCGTTTCGAGCAATAAATTCGATAGCCGTGCATCGCCCCCTACCAGGGAGAACCACAGATTATCGTTGATGGCCTCCAAGGGTGGACCGTCGAGGATAAACTCGCGCGGATTGGCGTTGGAATAGCTGAGCATACTGGCCCGACCTCGGTTCCCGGCCCGGTCCTTGTAATGGAAAGCGCATTGATCGTAAGGCTCTGCAAGCAAATCCTTGGCGGTGGCTTTCAATCGGACCGAAGAGCCTTTGGGTGCCAAAAGCCGATTGTTTTCGATCGGAACCAAATACCGTTCGCGGGTCGGTGAGTTGGTAAACGGAGGAATCTCCATCTCAAGACCCAGAACACCAAGCGATGTTCGGCGAGGCCAGGGCGCATCGGACAATCCATACAAACGCTTGGCCCAATGGGACGCAAGATCCGGGTGGAATAACGCCCCGAGACCCGTCAGGCAGACAACCCCGGCTAGGATCCCAAGCTCGAGTTGAAGCGTCGAAAGTCGAACCAAGGATCGCACATCGATCGATGAAATCTTCTCGACGGCTTGCTTTGCTGCAAGCTCGATCATTCCCGGTCGATTCGGATGCTCGATCGCATCGAGATCCTTCGATCGAACCTTCGTCGTTGGACCTGCGGCTTGGACCGCCGTGACCAACGTGCTCTGAAATTCCGGATACCGACGCTCAATGGCTAAGGCCAACGCCGAATCGCTCCATGAGACCAGCCAGCGATTCCAAAAAAAATGGTATAAAATCCAAGAAGCTCCAGCTGCGATTATCAAGAGCATGATCCCCCGCACGATCCGCGGCGATTCCTCCGAGCCAAACCGAGTCGGAAGATAATCGATCAACCCAAAGACCAAGAAAGAACCCAGTAGCCAAGTCACCAAGACCGCAATCCCTTGGGTGGCGATGACTCGGCTGATCAGGCCTCGAAGTTCGGATAATTTGTGTCGGATCGGTGTTGGAAGTTTCCAAGTACTAGCGTTGCTCATGGTTTCTTATTGTACCAAAAACCGATGAAAAACCTAAGCCGACTCGCCAACTTCAGGCTCAGTTCGCAGGAAAGGAAATTGGCAATTGAGCCACAACCCCCTTAGCCACAACCCCCCAGAAGACCCGACCAATCCTTGGGAGTCGACCTGGAGCCAAACCGACTCGAGTCTCCAAGCCCCGGTCGCTGATCGTTGCGTCGTTTGCTTCAGCGGTTCGCTCGATCGATCGACGATGGCAAAATTCTACGGCTCGAAAATGCAGATCGGTTGTGTGGTTCCTCTCGTGCTGCTCTCGGCGCTGATCTGGGCGACGATCCTGTCGATAGGCTTTGGCGTCTACGGACTGACAACTGTCGCCGTCGGAGTTTCGATTGCCATTTGGTTTATCGCGGTACGCTTCATTGGAAAAAACCAAGCAAATCGGCTGTGCAAACGACGTCCATGGTTGGAGGGACCTGTCCACGGGGTCGCAACAAGCGGTCGCTTGACAGTCTGGCACAACGACCTGTGCCTACAAACCAACCTCAGGTCCTACATGTCCAACCCTAACCGAGGAATGCTGGTCTATCCGGATCCAGAAACGGTGCTCCCCTGGGCGATGATTCCGAGCACTTGCTTTTTCGAGCATCAGTGGTTCGATCTGCGCGAGAGTTGCAAAAACTACCGTATTCTCGAACCGCTGATCTACCAGGTTCCACCCCCCGATGGGCATTCGTACATCCTGACCCCCGAGAGAAGTTGGACGCTCAAGAACCGAACTCGAGCGCTGAGTTTCCGACCGAATGGCGGCTTCCTAATTGGCTTCGCGATCTTAGGGATTTGGCTCGGCCTCGCACAGGAAGTCTCTGGGTCTATCCGCTCGGAGGTGGCCATTCCCACCATGGTTCTTGTGGTTCTTGTTCTATCGGGTTGGATCGCCTCGGAGATCGTCCGGTATGCTTGGGCTCGATTTCAAGCGTTCAGCGATTACTCAAACCCGGACCGAAGTGCCTATCGTCAGTTCAATCATTCAGGCAAAGGACGCAAGACCAAACTGGATCCATCCGACAATCTGCTGCATAGTCAATGGTTCAACCGCCAGAGGGTCATGATTGCCGACCTGCGGCACTGGATCCTCGTCCCGGTAGACTATCTGCAGCGTGTCAAAGTTCGAGATACCTGGATCGAATTTGTCTTCGGTGACCAACCGGTGTTATTCCACCGCGAGGGTTTCGAAAATCAAACCGCTTGGCAACGCGCTCGTGCAGATGCTTTTTTCATACAGCAGCGGCTTAAGGAAAACCAACGCCGCAGGCCCCGAGCAACCGAAGCTACTTAGAGGTTCGCACCATGAGGATTAAGAAGGTGTCTTCTTTCGTACTCAATGCATCGGCAAGCTTTCGAGGCTTGGGAGCCTTGCGGCTTTCAATGTCCAAAATGGCGCCCTGGTTTGCCGACTCGAAGGAACGCAACTCTTTACCAGTCTCGGAATCCTGATACACCAATCGCTTGGCGAAATTTGGGGAATCCTTCAAATCCGCAAGATGATCCATCATCGCGTAAACTTTTGGATCCGCAGAAAGATTCAAGCGGTAGCTCAGAAAATCAGCATACTGATTTGCAACGTCCGTCAGAAGCGCATCGAGTCGCTTAGGATTCGATTTGACCAAATAGCAAGTTGTCGCAGCATCGGTTTTCAATGCAAGATCAGCGGCCGGATTCTTGATCACGTTCGACGCGACCAATGTGTCGAAATCGACCTTACTCAACGGGGCATCGGAGCTGAAAATGATCTCGTACTTTTCGAGCAACTGCGAGAGCATCCCGTTTTGCTCGGCTTGAGGATCGATCTCGATCTCGGCGACCAGAATGTATTTCGCACCAGCAACAGTCTTGGGAGGAACTGGCAACTTCGACCCATCTGCGACAGGTAGTTCAACACTAGGGATTTGGCTTTGAACAAGTGGAGATGAATCAGGTACAAAGGTTTTTTCGGGGGTAGGCTCTTCAGCCACCTCCACAGGCATCATCGAGACGACCGAATCGGGTTGGCCCAGACCCGTTTGCCCCAGACCCGTTTGCCCCTGGCCCGTTTGCCCCTGGCCCGTTTGCCCCTGGCCCGTTTGGCCTCGACCCAGTTGGCCCAGATTGGACGGGCCGCTGCGTGGCAGTGCTAAAAACAACACGCACAAGGCTGCGACAACTCCAAGGGACGGCATCCAGACGCGAACCAAACGGCTACGAAGCGACTCAGGATGCTGCTCGGGTTCTTCAACCGAGCCCATCAAACCCCTGACCATCGCCTTCTGACGACGGCCTGCAGGGTGAATATCCAACGCCTCTGGAACCGGCCTTTGTAGCTTGGTATAGCCCTCGCTCCACAGTGCTTCCGAAGCTTCCGAATCCTCCACAGGCTCCTGGCCCAAAGGAGCCCTTGCATTGGGAGCGTCTGGCAAAATCCACGCAGGAGGAGCATCCAATTGGGAAGCTCGTTGCCGTGCGGCCTGAACCACACGCTTGGAAAACTCAGCGCCTAGGCGACCGACGGGTCGGCCTCGCAAGAGCGAGCGGCGAAGATCTGCCATCTGCTCAAGCTGCGCGGCGATAGACGGATCATTTTGCATGGCGATCTCAAGCTGACGTTGCTCCTGTTCGGACAGGGCACCATCGAGCATTCCGCTCAGCCATTCTTCAATTTTTTGGGGATCTGGAGGCATCATGATTATGGGTGACAAAGTTTCCTATCACCTCTCCGAGAACCAAGCAGCCTAAAAAGTTCCTGCAGGTTACCGTAGAATATCGATGCAAAAGACTCAAAGAAACGCAATTCCATGCGATTTTAGGCCTTTCTGGGGTTTTTTTCTTCCCAAATCCCCTGCCCAACCAACGTTTTTTCCACCGACTCGGACCAACCCCGGTTGGCCGCAGGAGATGCCGGACTCGGATGTAGGATCCTAAGGATTCTAGCGGTCGAACCGGCCCGCTCGGCCACTCGCACCAAACATTGCTCTGCAAATTGACCAACTCCCACCAACGTTTTTGGCCGCAGGATCAAAAGCAGACGCTCTAAATGCGCGTCGCAAAATTCCGTCATCTGCTCGGTCTGACTCGCAGGCAACTTGTCAGGGGTCAAGTTCCTTGCCCCGGAGTCCATAAACACCAACGGGCAGTAATTGACCACAAAATGCTCCCCGAAAAAAGCCTCAGGACTCCCAAAGCGTTCCTGAAATAAACCCCACATCCTCCGGCCCGATACCTCCGATCGCGTGCATGCAAAGCCCTGAATCGGTCGCTTGGGATGCTCCGACTCGGGCTTGCCTATCTTGCCCCGGATCTTCAAAAAACCACGCACCGCCTCGATCTCCCCAAAAGGAACCCCCGTTTGAGCCATCCCCCAAGGCCCAGGATTCATCCCCAAAAACAAGACTTTTTTCGGACCTCTCGCATACATCTGCAAATAAGCCCGATGCGCCTCCCAGGCGTACTCAAGCGGTTTGTAAACCGTATGCACCGGCTCGCAAAACTTCAGGCCCCCGAGCGATCTGGTCAAATGCTCCGCAGCTTCGATCACCGCATCCGATGTTTTGGTCAATCCATACTCCTTACTCGCTCCGAACTTGCTCCGAACTTGCTCCGAACTTGCTCCGAATTTGCTCCGAATTCGCTCTTAAACTCCAGGCCCAACAAATAAGCTTGCAGGCCAACCCCCTTTTCGCCTAAAGAACTTAAGCATCGTCGAGCTTGGCAAGCATCCGAACCGAAAACTCAGTTCATGCTAGCAAAATAAACGAACCGATGGCATCCGAGACTCCGGGTTTCCCTTTTCCACCACCCAATCTTATATTGTTCCCCTAAAGCGGCTCGAATACCATCGGCTCGAACCCCTCGAACCGTTTCCCCCTAGCCGTTGACCAGCCGTTTCCCCTCATGGCGAGATTCCCTCTATGGTTTGGACGATCCTTCAGGTTAGCTTTCGGCGATTGAAAAATAATCGCTCGGAATTGCTGCTGACTTTCCTCGTCCCGATCCTTTTTTTCAGTATCTTTGCCCTGATCTTCGGGTCCCGAGGTACCTCGGGTGCCTCGATCCCGAAAATCAAAGTGGCCCTTTCGGACCAAAACCCCTCGGATGTCTCGCGACGCGCGATCGAACTGCTCCGCGAACAATCCTCGCTGCGCATCACCGACGCGCACACGGCCCTGCTCCACGCCGATTCGGTCGAACACCAACTGGCTCAACTCGTCGAACCGAGCCTAGCCGAAGACCTCGTCCGCCGCGGCTCGGTCTCGGCTGCCGTCGTCTTCTTGGCCCCAGCAGCACAAAGCTCCTTTCCGACCATCCAACTGCTCTCGGATTCCTACGATCAAGTCTCCGGCCAAGTCCTCTCGGCACTGGTCCAAAAATCGGTCATGACCGCCTTTGCCGAAGAACAACGCAAGCAAGTCCCCACCGTACCGATTCGATCGGTAGCCTACGCCCCAGCAAACAATCCTCTCCCGGTGACCGAACTTCCAACGATCCAAAGTGTCGATATCCTGGGGAGCAAGAAAACCAACCCGGTCATCGCCATGTATGCGGCCGGGATTGCGGTGATGTTCCTGCTTTTCTCGGCGACGACGGCCAGCGGTTCGCTCCTTGAAGAGCGTGAGAACTCCACCCTCGATCGATTGCTGTGCAGTCGACTGAGCATGGACCAATTGCTCCTAGGTAAGTGGGCTTATTTGACGATCATTGGAATCGTCCAAATGGTGTTCATGTTTTCCTGGGGGGCCTTGGTCTTCGGTATCGATCTGCTCAATCACCTCGAAGGCTTCTTTGCCATGACGCTCGTAACGGCTGGTGCCTCCTCGAGCTTCGCACTGCTTTTGGCCTCCATGTGCAAATCCCGCACGCAACTCAGTTGGATCTCGACGATCGTCATCCTGAGCATGTCGGCCCTGGGTGGAAGCATGGTTCCTCGCTACCTGATGAGCGAGTCGATGCAACGCGCCGGAATGCTGACCTTCAACGCCTGGGCCTTGGAAGGCTACAACAAAATTTTCTGGCGCGATTTGCAGATCCATGACATCGAACTCGAACTCGGTGTGCTGACCCTGTGCGGCTTTTGCTTTATCGTCGGCGCTCGGATCTTCGCTATCCGTTGGGAACGGTCATGAGCTTGATGTCCCAAGCTCCCTTGGACCAAAATCGCCTTCTTCGTCATGATGCGACCCGACTGGCTCGCCAATGGGCTCGCTTGCAACGCGTCGATCCCAGCCGCTTATCGCTCGATACGCAACGATGGCAAGCGGCCCTCGATGCCGCCTACAACCGTTTCGAAAAACGGCTGCAAACCAACTACTCCATCGTCTACGATCCCGACCTGCCAATCTACAACCATCGCGAGGAAATCCTCGAGCTGCTTGCCAACCGTCAAACCCTGATCGTTTGCGGCGAAACCGGATCCGGCAAAAGCACCCAACTGCCAAAGCTCTGCCTTCAAGCTGGATTGTTTCGCCAAGGATGGATCGGTCACACCCAACCCCGCCGATTGGCCGCACGATCGATCGCAAATCGCTTGGCCGAAGAACTCGATACCCAACTCGGCCAAGTCGTCGGTTTTAAAATCCGCTTCCAAGACCGCACCGAAGACTCCTCGCTTGTCAAACTCATGACCGACGGAATCCTTCTGGCCGAAATCCAACGCGACCCGCTCCTGGAAGCCTACGATTGCATCATCGTCGACGAAGCCCACGAGCGATCGATCCAAATCGATATGCTCATGGCCTACCTTGCCGACCTGGTCCACCGACGCCCCGAACTGCGATTGATCATCACCAGCGCGACGATCGATTCCCAACGGTTTTCCGAACACTTTCACGACTCGCTCGGAGCCGCCCCGATCCTCTCGATCCAAGGCCGTAGCTATCCGGTCGAGATCCGCTACCGTGGCATCCAAAGCCTTGCCGATTCCCCATCGGTCGAGTCGGACCACTGGCTCTTGGAACGACTCTGCAACGCCGTCGATGAACTCTTCAGCGAAGGTCGCGGCGATATCCTCGCCTTCTTCCCCACCGAACGCGATATACGCGACGCGAGCAAACGCTTGCGCGGCCATTTGACCCAACGCGGCCTGCACAACTCGGTCGAGGTCCTGCCGCTTTACGCTAGGCTCACCGAAGCCGAACAGCAACGGATCTTCCAACCCCATCGCCAAACCCGAATCGTCCTTGCGACCAACGTCGCCGAATCGTCGCTGACGGTCCCAGGTATCCGCTACGTGATCGATACCGGAACGGCAAGAGTCTCTCGCTACGCTCCGCGCAGCCGCGTTCAACGATTGCCCATCGAACCGATTTGCCAAGCTTCAGCCAACCAACGCAGCGGACGATGCGGTCGATTGGGACCGGGCATCGCGATCCGGTTGTTCGACGAACAAGACTACCTCTCACGCAGCGGATTTGCTCAGCCCGAAATCATGCGATGCGATCTGGCCGGGACAATCCTTCATGCAAAGTCCCTGAAGATCGATGATATCGAATCGCTCGCTTGGCTCGATCCACCACGACCCGATAGCACCCGCGAAGGACTTCAAACCCTCCGCGAAATCCAAGCCATCGATCCTGACGGAAGCCTAACGCAAATCGGTCGGACCCTGGCAAACTGGCCCGTATCACCACGCACCGGCCGTATGCTCCTGGCCGCATACGACAACGGCTGCCTGCACGAAATGCTCATCATCGCCTCGGCCCTGGAAACCCAAGACCCACGCGTTCGCCCCCCCGAATTCCAACAAGCCGCAGATGCCGCTCACCTGCGCTTTCGCGACCCCCAAAGCGACTTCCTCACACTGCTTCGCATCTGGGATTTCTACCAAAATCTTCGCGAAAAACTCGGTCGTAGCCGCCTGGAAAAAGCCTGCCGCGATGCGTTCTTGTCCATGACCCGACTCCGCGAATGGGGGGACATCCACCGACAACTCATGGAACAGTGCCGAGAAGCCGGCCTGTCGATCCAATCGCGTCGAATCCCCATCAGCGATCCTGACGCAACTCCCGCAAAATCCTCCCAGACGACTCCCGCTCCCGGCGATCGATTTGCCAACGGTTACGCAGAACTCCACCAAGCCATCCTCGCAGGTCTACCCTCCGGTGTGGCCATGCTCGACGATCAAGGGAAATACCGCGGCGCGTCGAACATGGAACTGCTCTTGTGGCCCGGCTCCTGCCTCAAAGGCTCCAACGCCAAATGGATCGTCTGCTCGGAAATTGTCGAAACCCACGATCGCTTCGCTCGCACCAATGCACGCATCGATCCGGTCTGGATCGAAAAAGTTTTAGGACACTGCCTAAAGTTCTCCTACGATGAACCCCATTTCAGCCGCAAACAAGGCTCGGCGATGGTCATGCGACGCGGTTCGCTCCTGGGACTCCCAGCCGTCAACCGACACCCCGTGGCCCTGGCTCCCCTGGACCCTAAACTCGCTCGCGATCTGCTCATCGAACACGGCTTGGCCGAACTGCAACTCGAATCGCGAGCCAAGTTCTGGAGCCATAACCAATCGTTCCTCGACCAAATCCAACGCATCGGCGACAAAACCCGACGCAGAGATTGCGTCGTGGATTCCTTCGCACTCCTGAACTTCTACCGCAAATGCATCCCAGAACATGTCGTCGATCGAGTCTCCCTCGAACAATGGGATAAAACCCTCAAAGATACCAAGTCTGCTCCCTTCCTGTCGCTTGATTCTCTCGAACTGCAACTCGATCCAGGATCGATGGCCAAAGAGTTCCCCGACCAACTCGAAGTCGGACCTACCAGCCGACTGCAACTCTCCTACCGCTTCGAACCCGGTTCGCAACTCGATGGAGTGACCCTCGAGGTCCCCGAGGCATTTGTCGAACAACTCCACCAAGAAAAACTCGAATGGCTCGTCCCAGGCCTGCTCGGAGAAAAAATCGCTGCCCTCCTGAAGTCACTTCCTAAACCCCTAAGACGCCAACTCGTCCCTATCCCCGATACGGTCAAATCCCTCCTGCCGAAAATGCTCGATGCAGCCGCCCGCTCAGAACCTTTCTGGAAAAGCTTGTGCGATGTCTGCTCGAAACACATCGGCCAACCCGTCCAACGAACTGACTTCGATTCCTCAGCCCTGCCAGAACACCTGCTGTTTCGTATCGAACTCAAAGATCCCAAAGGCAAAAACATCGCCGTCGCTCGCCAATTGCCAACCATCCAACAAGCCGCTCACCTGCAACTCGATTCCAAACCCAAATCAGATCGGCCCACGAGTTCCATCACAACGAACTACCCCTGGCAACGATCCAACATGCAAGCTTGGGATATCCCCGAACTCCCCCAAAAAATCATCGAGCTCAACGGCGGCGTTCGTATGGAACGCTATCCAAGTCTCCAATGGATCGACTCCAAAGTCTCAACAACCATCTACGACCATCCGCACCTTGCCGAACAACAACTTCGCGAAACGATGATTCGCGCTCTGGCCATCCAGGAACGACGCGAACTCAAAAGCCAAATCCAATTCCTACCCAAATGGACCCAATGCACTCTATGGCTCTCGGATCGCTTCGATGCAAACAAACTCACCGATTTCGTTGCCCAACTGATGGTTCGCTTGGCTCTGGTCGAAACGAATTGGACCAAAGACTCCGGCCGATTCGAACCATGCCCTCGTACCCTGCTGGACTGGGAATCACGCCGCGTCGGTAAAGTGCAAAAAATCGGAACCGCAACGGTCGAACTGGCTCGCTGGTTGCCCAAATTCGCCGAAGCCTACCAACAAATCCGACGACTCAAGGAATCCTTACCCAAACCGCTCTGGGAACCCCCCTCACCCCTACGCGCACAGCTCGATGGACTCATGGACCCAGCCCACGCTCTTCATACCCCGTGGCTCTTCGTCAAGGATATCCCACGCTTCCTCAACGCCCTGGCGCTACGCATCGAAAAACTTCGCACCATCGGAGCCCCCAAAGACCAACAATCGGATCTGGCTCCAGCCAATGCATCAAAAGATTTCTCAAAACGCATCGCGGAACTCGAAAGCCAACTCGCACTAGCCAAACACCAACTCAAATGGCACCCCGATGGCAACTTGCTCGATTACCGGTGGATGATCGAAGAATTTCGCGTCTCTATCCATGCCCAAAAACTCGGTACTCGCATGAGCGTCTCTCCAAAACGGATCGAGAAACTCCAAGAGCAACTCCAAGCCGAACCGAACACCCTGTAATCCCCGCGTACCCTGACCGTTCATGCTGCCCCCGCTGCGATCGCTCTTGACGCAGCCAGATGATCCAGCCAGATTATCCCCCCCAATCCTCCAATTTTAACGAATCGTTGCGTTCGACCGAGTCGATATAGATTTTCACGCCCAAGGTCCGTACAGTCGGAATCTTCCAAGCTACGGTGTCCCCCGAACGGAATCAAAAGGACCCACCATGAACCAACGACAACCTATCAAATCCACAAGAAATCAGCGGCGTTGTGAAACGCTAGCCAGCCTTCCTCCCGTTCTTTTTTCTCTCCCAAACCTCTGCGAATCCCCCCGCGCAAATCCCACCAGCCCAACGCCCGAGCCGATCGCTAAGGTCGCGACTCGACTGCCGCTGGTACCCCCCCCATCGGTCACGATAGACGCGCGCCGAGACGAACATCAAAAAGAAAAATCAGCCAGCTTACTCAACGCCGCCATCGGTTTCCTGGCCCTAACGCTGATGCTCATCGGAACCAAACTCTACTCGGATCGAGCTTCCGAAACCTCGCGAGGCATAAAGCCTACTAGCCATAGCAACGACGCTGAAGCTTCGATCGCCCCGGTGACTCAAAACGAATCCCCCACGCACGCAAACCCCAATCGCAGCACTATCGCCAACGCCGGCCCCCAACGCGCCAACTACCAAGCCCCCTTGGGCCCCCAATCCAACCGATCCGTCTCCGAATCCGAAAACGCCAATATCCATGCCGATGCGAGCGACAAACCCATCCTGGAAATCTCCGAACCGGTAAGCTACCAAACCGAAGAGCCTCAGAGCCCATTGCCATCCGGCAACGTTCTGCAATTATCTCTGCCTGTTGCTTCTCTGCCTGCAGAAGTCCTGCCAGCCCAACCCTCTCCAGGGCAACCAGTAAGCCCAGCGGCATTTTCCGCAAGCGTCCCGAGCGCGATACCCGCTGCCTCTCTCAATACCCGTGACATGATCCGATTGCGACAAGGCAAACCGGTCGAAATGACCAACCGGGACCCCAATTCGTCCTCGGCGGTCCAATTCAGCGGGGAAACCTACCCGCCGGTTCGCCAAAAGTATGAGCCTCTGAATGTGCCTCAGCCCGCAACATTCCCTAGCAATAGCTACAACGCCAATACCAACTACGGCAATGCGCTCCCGAGCAGACCGACCTCGATGGAGATTACCACTCCAACCAAACCTTACCAACCCATCGGCACCCCGCCGTCCGAATAAACACCTTCGCAAATCCAACCATCCTAAACATGTTCCTTGGACTACCAAAGCAAGAGTCACTATGAGTCAAACACCGGTCTCGTTTCTTGGCCCCTGGGATACCGAAACCGCTTTGCCGACCCAAAGCGTTCGCAAGCAACTTGAACAAGCCACTGCGCCGATCGAACCTTGGGACTCGCCCGAGCCGATCTGCCCGTGCTGGGAAGTCGACGCGTTCTGCTGGCCCGAGGTCGTTCTGAAACTCCAAGAGGTCAACTCCGAGTCGATGCGCCGCGTGAGCCAACACCTTGCGACATCCAACCGCGCCGGACTAAAAACCCTCGCTGTCACCAGCGGTGAACGTGGCGTCGGTCGATCGACCGTCTCGATGCACCTAGCTAGGGCCGCCTCCCAAGGCGGCTTGAAGGTCGCTCTCGTCGATGCCGATCTGCAACACCCAAGCTTGGTCGATCAACTCCAAATCGATGCACCCAATTCATGGCATCTGTGCATCACCGATCGGCTTTCGATCGACGAGGCCGCTGTCTGCTCGGTCGAAGAGAAAATAACAATCTTTCCTCTGACCGAACCGCAACCGCTGGACATGCTCACGTCCGATGGCCATCGCATGGCGAAATTCGTCCAGAGGTTGGTCAAAGACTATGATCTGGTGATTCTCGATTCCTGCGTGCTTACGAAAGATTCGCAATCGCTCGTCGGGTATCAAACACCCGAATCGCTCCACGCGGCGATCGTCGTCGTTGACGCTGAACTCAGCGCCAACGACCTTCTAGAAAATGCCTGCTCTAGCCTAAGAGCTTTAGGAATCCACTCGGTCGGAGTCGTTGAAAACTTCCGACCCTAACACGATCCCCGATTAGAAATCTGGGCGACGCGGCCGATCAGGTGCTTGTCCGGGTCCGCCGGGACCGCCGGGACCGCCGGGACCGCCAGATCCGCTAGGTCCACCGGGTCCACCTTGGCGTCCTGGCCCGCCACCTCCAAAGCCTGGGCCTCCAAAGCCTGGGCCTCCAAAGCCTGGACCGCCACCTCCAAAGCCTGGGCCCCCAAAGCCTGGGCCGCCAAAGCCTGGACCACCCGGGCCCTGCATGCCCGGACGCTGTCCGGGCGTGGGCATGCTACGAGCAAATTCCATCAACTCATCCCGATTAAGCTTCCCGTCTTTATCACGATCGAATTGCATCGCTCGCTCAACCATCTGCTCCGGACTCGGGCCTTGCATTCCTTCACCCCGCGGTCCTTCACCCCGTGGACCTTCACCTGGAGGGCCACCCTCTGGCCTGCGTCCTTCGCCGCGTGGACCTTCACCACGTTGTCCGTCGCCCGTAGGGCCACCTTCTGGTCCGCGACCTTCGCCCCGCGGTCCGTCACCCCGAGGACCTTCTCCTGGAGGGCCGCCTTCTGGCCTGCGACCTTCGCCCCGCGGTCCGTCACCCCGTGGACCTTCACCCGGAGGTCCGCCTTCTGGCCTGCGACCTTCGCCCCGAGGACCTTCTCCTGGAGGGCCGCCTTCCGGCCTGCGACCTTCGCCCCGCGGTCCGTCACCCCGTGGACCTTCACCCGGAGGTCCGCCTTCTGGCCTGCGACCTTCGCCCCGTGGTCCTTCACCCCGTGGACCTTCTCCTGGAGGGCCGCCTTCTGGTCTGCCCTGGCCGCCGCGCTCTTGGAATCGGAACCTTGGTGATTCTTTAGCAAACGCCATCAACTCCTCGCGATCGAGCTTGCCATCGGAATCCTTATCAAACCGCATCACCATGTTCACAAAGTCCTCGGGACTTGGACGATTCCCACCACCGAGCCCAGGACCCCGCTCAGGGGGTTGACCCGGTCTTGGACCCTCTTGAGGACCTGGCCCGTCGGGAGGCTGCGCAAGTCCGGAACTAGTCGCTGCGCCGAAGAGCGCAGCAGCCATCAAAAATTTTCTCATGATGCGGTTTTTCCTATGAAAAGAGAAGCTATAAACCTGATCGTTACTTTGAAGAACGGACACAGTAGAGTTTGGAGTCGGACCGAAGGTACAACTCGCCTCGATCGATCGCCGGGGTCGCATTGAACATGCTCTTGTCACTCTCAAAACGATTTTGACTGACGACATCCAACTCGGCGTTTTGAGATGCGACAATCAACCCATCAAAACGCGTTTGCAAATACAAATGCTTGCCGATCGAAACGGCCGAAGCGTACACGGGTCTGTCGCGTGAAGTGATGTTCGAGACCCGGCTGCGCTGAATCAACTCGCCGCTCGTGGCGGAACTCGCATAAAAAGTCCCCTTGTCGTCGATCCAATAAAGCTTGTCGTCAACCATCACCGGTGTGGATACATACGAAGAATTTCGACTGGTCCAGACCGTATGTGTTTTGGTCACATCTCCGGTACCCCCAACGCGCACGGCCACCGACCCACTGGATCGATAACCACCAAAGGCGATGACCGTATCGCCATCGAGCAACAAACTCGGAGAAAGATTTCCCGTAAGGGATGTCTCAGCGAACCAAATGAGTTTGCCGGTCGTTGGGCTCAAGCCCCAGATCTCGCCCGGAACGGCGATGACCAAATCGGTCCGCTGGTCGTCGACCTTCGCCAAAATCGGTGTCCCATAAGCCAGTTCCAGGGCCGATCCGGTAGCCTTCCAAACTTCCTGACCATCGGAAGCTCTCAACGCTCGGATGGTCTGACTTTCCTCCGATGCGTTGACGATCACAAGATCCTCGTAAAGGACCAAACTCGATGCTGTACCCCATCCTCGATTCCCCGATTCGGTCCCGACGCTCGTGTGCCAGAGCTTGTTGCCCTCGAGGTCGAACCCGAAAACTCCAGATTTACCCAGAAATGCAAAGACCCGTTTCCCGTCGGTCACCGGCGAATTCGTCGCGTACCCGTGCTCAGGAACCCCCATCCCTTGATACCGATCCTCGGGTTGAATCCCGTCCTCGGTGTGCTTCCAAACCACGCTGCCATCCTCGCGATTGACGCACACCAAAAGCCGTTTGAGCTTGCTCGTATCGGCTTGACGCGATTCGGTCTCGATGCCAGCGTAACAAGTCACAAAAACAAACCGATCGGTCAACACAGGACTCGAGGAACCAGGTCCCGGAAGGCTAGTCGACCATTTAAGGTTCTGCGTTTCGGACCAAGCCGTCGGGATCGTCTCATCGGAGCTAACGCCCGAGCCGTTGGGGCCTCGGAAACGGGACCACTCCAACGCTTCAACGTTGGGCGAATCGGCGTTTTCATTGACGTTGCTATCGGCCTCGGGTGTCGCACCCGCAGTGGCCCGAGAATCCCCAGCCGACGGAGAAACCCCGGCCGACGCAGCAACCCCAGCCGATACCGTGGTCAATTCCGGACGAGTTCCAGCTCCCGTTTGCCGAACTCGCGGGCCCGGACCACGCAATGCCGGAAACAAAAGTCCGCCCCCCAAGACAAGTGCCGGGATCAAAAGCCACCAAAGACTTCTTCGTCGGCCAGCTTTTCGATTCGGCGTTGCACTCGTCGCGGAGCTGTATGTCGATGAGGGAATCATGTGAGTTTGGGATCCTAAGTTTTTGTGGTTGGATACCAAGAACCAACCCGCCTGTGGGTACAAAGTTTCAGTCTAGACCTAGAAAAGTCGATAATCTAGTAAGTTCCAATAGATCTCGAGCGGGAACACTAGAGGCCTCTTTGGGGCTTTCTGGAGGGCTTTCTTAGGTAATCCCAACAGAAATCCCAACAGAAAGACCCTCGAAATCTCCCAGTGCCCTTGGAACAAACCAAGGCGAAAAACTCAGAAATCCCCGACGATTCGAAGGTTCAAGGATCAAACTTCATCATGAACAATCATACCATTTTTGGACGTCGTAAAATTAGGATCTCTAAGCTGACTCTTTGGCTAGCATTGGCTTGCCCAATCCACAGCTCCATCGTTTTCGGCCAGGAAAACACCCGAACCGGAGCCGTTTTTGGCGGACTCGCCGGAGCGGTCGTCGGGGGTGTCGTAGGTCACAACCATAAAGATCAAACCGCCGAAGGAGCCTTGATCGGCGGAGCCGTCGGTGCCGTCGCCGGCGGATTGGTAGGAAACCAACGCGATCGCTACGAGCGACAACGTGAGGCCAACGAGCGACAACGTCAAGCCTACGAGCGACAACGCCAACAGTTCTATCAGCAACAGACCTACTCCCAACCCTACGGATATGTCGGTCAACCCACCGTGATCGTCGGAAGCCCGGCCGTTGTGCCTCGCGGTGTACCCCAGCGGCTCGCCCCGGTGCGTCGACCCGTGAGCATCGACGAAGTGGTCTACATGGTCCGAAGCGGTGTGAGCGAAAATGTCATCGTCGCCCAACTCCAAACCAACGGGGTCGTGACCCGACCCGATGTCAACGAAGTGATCCGGCTGAGCCAAGAAGGGGTCAGCGAGTACGTCATCACTGCAATGCAGACCGTCGATGTCGTTCCCATGACGGGCGTGTACAACACCACCCCCTCGCGATCGGCGATTCCAGCCTCGTCTCGCTTGAGCACCAACCGAGTCCCCACAAGCTCCGGGGGCCACATCCCGAGCACCTCGAGCCGCAATGTTCCCTACAACTCCCCAACCTACAGCACACCAACCTACAGCAATCCCCCCAGCGGCGGTGCCTGGAATACCACCCCGAGATTCGCACCCCCACCTCTCTTGGAACGCCGGGGCTACTGATCGCATTGACCGGGTGCGAGGAGGAGACTTTACACAAGTCAAAAACGCTCGATCGAACACTTCGGTCCAATGCTTTGTTCGTGCCTTTTCCCGTGCTCGTGCTCAGTGAAACGGTGCTCGTGCTCGTAATCGATCCGATCTAATATTGCAATCCGGCCCATAGGTCTGCATGTTCCCCCAAACCGCCTCGATCAACGATCGGCATCGCCGCAGTTCAAAAAGCCATCGAGTACGAGTACGGCGAAATCCGATGCGATACACTTGTTTGACCATGATCGACTTGACGCTTATCGCCTTTCGATTACGAGCACGAGCACCGTCCACCGCGGCGGACTGAGCACGAGCACGACGAACAGCCAGAACCAAGCATTGCAGACGAAGGCCTCGATCGTTCGTCTTTGACTTGCGCCAGAGTCATCTCCTCGGCTTAGCGGATCGCAGACGATCTGGCATGGAGTAGGAACATCGTGCTCGTGCTCAGTGAAACGGTTCTCGTGCTCGTAATCGATCCGATCTAATATTGCAATCCGGCCCATAGGTCTGCATGTTCCCCCAAACCGCCTCGATCAACGATCGGCATCGCCGCAGTTCAAAAAGCCATCGAGTACGAGTACGGCGAAATCCGATGCGATATCAAGCGCCCTTGAGGACCTCGCTTACGACTTTCCCGTGCACATCGGTCAATCGGAACTGGCGACCTTGATATCGGTACGTCAGTCGCTCGTGATCGATCCCGCAAAGATGCATGATGGTCGCTTGGATGTCGTGCACATGGACTGGCTTATCGGTGATGTTCCACCCAAAATCGTCCGTGGAACCGACGACATGTCCGGCGCGGACTCCGCCGCCGGCCATCCACCAGGTGAACGCTTTTCCGAAGTGATCTCGACCATTAGGCTTGTTCGGATCTCCTTGACCAAACGGTGTTCGTCCGAATTCGGCGGCCCAGACAACCAACGTATCGTCGAGCAAGCCTCGTTCCTTGAGATCTTGAACCAGGGCTGCTGCGGGTCCCTCGGTGTCCTTGCATTGTTCGGCCAGTTGCGTGTAGAGATTGCTGTGCTGATCCCAACCGGCATGCATCAGTTGCACGAATCGGACTCCCCGCTCTAAAAGCCTTCGGGCGACCAAGCAGTTGTTTGCAAAACTCCCCTTGTTCAACGCATCGCTACCGTAGCGTTCGATCGTCGCGGCCGACTCGTCCGAGAAGTCCAAGAGTTCAGGGACACTCGATTGCATCCGATAGGCCATTTCGTATTGAGCAATACGCGTATCGATTTCCGGATCGCCGTAATCCTCAAGGTGGATTGTGTTCAATGCGGAAAGATCATCGAGCATGGCGCGGCGAGCTTCGCGAGAAAGTCCCGAGGGGTTGGTCAAATAAGGGACTGGGTCGCCGGTGTTTCGGAACCGGACGCCCTGGTAGCGGCTCGGCAGGAATCCACTGCCCCAGTAGTAGTCGAAGAACAACTGACCGCAGGTCTTGCCCCGGTCGCTCGAGGTCATCACGACAAACGTCGGTAGGTTATCTGTTTCGCTTCCGAGTCCGTAGGAGAGCCAAGCCCCCATACTGGGCCGACCAGGCACTTGGGCGCCGGTCATATAATAGGTCACTCCCGGGGCGTGGTTGACCGCCTCGGTGTACATGGAGCGAATCAAGGTGATATCGTCGGCGATTCCGCCGATCTTCGGCAGCATGCTGCTCAGTCGCATGCCGCACTTGCCGTAGGTCTCAAAGGGCTTGATGGCCGGCAAACAAGGCCATCTGGCATTTCCGCTGGACATCGTCGAGAGCCGAGTCGTTCCTCGCACACTCTCAGGAATGTCCTTGCCTGCAAAGTCGACCATCGCGGGTTTTTCGTCGAACAGATCGACGTGCGAAGGCCCACCTCCTTGCCAAAGTACCACCACCCGTTTGGCCGTCGGGGCATGATGTGGCAATCCCTCCAAGGCACCTTGGCCCTGGGCTCGACCCGAGCCGCTTTGAGCAGCCCCCAAAAGCGTAGGACGATTAAAAAGTGAAGACAACGCAGCCGCACCGACGCCCGTTGCACTTTTCCCAAAAAGTTGCCTGCGTGTGACTCGGGCTTGATGGATTTGCCAAGGATTCATAGCCAACAGGAGGGGTTGATGGAGGGAAGCGACAGGGTTTTACCTATCATAAACACCTCAGATCATCATACTCAAATCCCGAACCCCACGCACGGCGAATTGTCCTTTCTAAACGGGAATCTCCGACGGGCCAAACGGGGCCTCAGACCCGGCGCGTTCAATTGCGTTGGACTACCCGGAAACCGCCAAGGGAATAAACTAAGCCCAACGCCATCCTTGTCCTCCCGAGCGCACAGAGCCCTGGAGGCGACCAAGGCACCGCGCACAATCACCGGCAGAACTTCATGATCGATCAAAAAAGCAACGACAAGAAACTCCTGGTCACAGCCGCCCTACCCTATGCCAACGGCCATATCCACATCGGTCACCTAGTCGAGTATATCCAAACCGACATTTGGGTCCGTTTTCAAAAGCTCACAGGCCGACGCTGCATCTTCATCTGCGCCGATGACACCCATGGAACCGCGATCATGATCCGGGCTCGGCAAGAAGGTCGATCGGAACTCGATCTGATCGCCCAGATGCAAGCAGCCCACGAAAAGGACTTTGCCGGTTTCGGAATCCAATTCGATCACTACGGCTCGACCAACTCGGCCGAGAACTATCAGTTGTGCAGCGAGATTTGGGAGAAACTCCGTTCCGAAGGTTTGATCCGAGAAGCCGATGTCGAACAGTTGTTCGACCCGCAAGCCGGAACTTTCCTCGCCGACCGGTTCGTCAAAGGGACCTGTCCGATCTGCAAGTCCCCCGACGAATATGGAGACAACTGCAACAAGTGCAGCGCGACGTACTCTCCGAGCGATCTGATCGATCCGGTCAGCACTCTATCGGGCGCTACACCGATAAAGAAAACAGCCAAGCATCTGTTTGTTCAACTCGAACAGCTACGAGGGTTCCTGACCGAGTGGACCCAATCGGGCGAACACTTGCAACCCGAGATCGCCAACTACCTTAAAGGCCACTTCCTGGGCAAGCCTCTTCGCGATTGGGATGTTTCACGACCCGAACCCTATTTCGGATTTGCCATTCCCGATAGCCCTGGAAATTACTGGTACGTCTGGTTCGATGCGCCGATCGGCTACATCGCATCGACTTGGCAGTGGTGCAAAGAGCATCAAGAGGATTTGGCCGATTGGTGGAAAAGCGATCAGACCCAGATCCACCATTTCATCGGCAAAGACATCACCTACTTCCATACATTGTTTTGGCCAGGGGTGCTCAGGTCGGCCGGATACGCTTTGCCGACGTTTGTCCATATCCACGGATTTCTGACCGTCGACAAAGAGAAGATGGCCAAGAGCAAAGGGACAATGATCCGTGCGAGCAAGTACCTCGAACTGCTCGATCCGTCCTACTTGCGTTATTACTACGCCAGCAAACTCGGCTCGCGACCCGAAGACATCGACTTGAACCTGCAAGAATTCATCGCCAAAGTCGATTCGGACTTGGTCGGCAAGGTCGTCAATTTGGCTAGTCGCACAGCGCGATTTGTCGAAACCACAGGGCTTAGCCTAGAGTATCCACACGATGGCGGCTTGTATGCAGCCGGAGTCGTTGCCGGAGAAAAAATTGCCGAAGCCTACGAGCAAGGGGAATATTCGCGCGCGATGCGATTGATCATGGAATTGGCAGACGCGGCCAATGGCTTCGTCGAAAACACCGCCCCATGGACCTTGAAAAAAGATCCAGGTCAGCATGTTCGCTTGCAGGAAGTTTGCACCATTGTGCTGAACCTATTCAGGCAATTGTGCGTGTACCTCACTCCGGTATTACCGCAACTCTCGGCACAGTGCGGTAAATTCATGCAGCGGGATATTGTCGCTTGGAGCGATAGCCAACAACCACTCGTCGGGACGCAAATCTCGAAGTTCGAACATCTCATGCAACGCGTAGACCCCAAGAAAGTTCAGCAAATGATCGACGAAAGCAAAGAAGCATCCAAGACCGAAAGCCCAGTTGCAACCCCGGCTGCAACCATTTCCCAAGCAGCGAGTGCTGCTGGGGCCGTAGGCGTCGAACCGCTGGTGGCCGAACCCTTGGCACCGACTTGCACGATCGAGGATTTTGCCAAGATCGATCTGAGGGTCGCACGAGTGATCAAGGCCGAGGAGGTTCCCGAGGCCAAGAAGTTAGTCAAGCTGACGGTCAGTCTCGGCGGTGACGAGACGCGAACCGTGTTTGCAGGGATCAAAGCAGCCTATTCGCTCGAGCAACTTCAAGGCCGCTTGGTGGTCATCGTAGCCAACCTGCAACCGCGTCAAATGAAGTTCGGTTTGAGCGAAGGAATGGTCACGGCTGCCGGAGCCGGCGGAACAGAAGTCTTCCTGCTCGGTGTCGACTCCGGAGCCAAACCAGGTCATCGAGTGCACTAACATGCCGCCAAGTCTTGGCAAGCCTCGGCCAAACGCTGCCTTGCAGTGTGCAAGCGTCGCTTGATCGTCCCGACCGGAGCACCAAAGTGCTCGGCCATCTCGAGCATGCTCTGCTCCTCGAGATAGTAAGCGACCAATGTGGCTCGGTCGAGCTCCTTCAACTGGGCCAACTGCTCATGCAATCGTTTGCGTGTCTCTTCGCGAACCAATTCGGCCTGAGCATCCGGCCCAGACTCCACCGTGGCTTCCAAAATCTCATGATCGATGAAAGCCAGCTTCGCTCGTCGCGTTCCTCGGTTGATCGACATGCGGACAGTGATCTGCCGCAACCATCCGGAGAAAGCTTCGGCTTGGCTCAACTGCGATAACTTGCGCCACGCCTGAATGAACACATCCTGGACCATCTCTTCGGCTTCGTCCCGATCGCTCAAGCGACGATATGCGATCGCGAAGACTTGCCGTTCATGCCTTCGGAATAATTCGCCAAACGCGTCGCGTTCGCCTGCCAATGCCGCGGTGACCAATTGAGCCACGCTCATGGTGCTGTAGTCGATTCGAATGAAATCGGACATGCTTTCTTGCTCCATAATGCAAAGCATTCTTCGTGTTCTTTGAGAACCGAAGCGATCGAATTTCACAGAACAATCGATGCGAATCGGATGTGCCGATCACACCATCATCTGCAAAAGGATCGTGCGCCAAGTGACTGAGGGATTTTTCGAATCTGAGCCCCGTTTCGGGTGCTCAGGAAATTCGAATTTTTGAAATCAAAGGATGTGACGTTATGACCAAGAGCCGATCGCTATGCGATCCTGCCGTCTGCGTGTGCCGGTGAGTTCCTCACCAACCGGCTGACAACGCTCGACGGGGTTTGCTCCCGATGAACTGGCTAACACGGGGCGCAATGTCCCCATGGGCCTGCCCATAAACGTCATCCTTCCCTCCTGCGACTGAAGATAGGGCAGGAGGGAATTCATGACGTTCCATGCTTTGACGATTGCCGTATTTTGCGCGTTGGCAAAAACGTGATTCCGTCGTTTGGCACTGGTTATTAAACGCATGACATCCTCCTGCACCCGTTAGGCACAGCATGAGATGGGACAAAAAAAGTCGGTCACTCTCCGATGAGCAACCAATGAAGCCACCAATTGAGCCACCCAATCGCTCCGGTACGATAGAAATCGCAGATCCGAGCAAATAGTAGACAATCAAATAGTAGCTGATCCAATCGAAAAGTACAACCAAAGTTCAATCCGTCGATGTTTCGGCATCGACCTACTTGTTCAGACAAGGAAAAAAAACAAAGGTTCAGCCTCTCGAACCCTTTTCAACCAAAAAACTCCCCCTTGCGATTCGCTCCGCCCCCAAGAAAACTCTTCCGGGCTCTTCTTCTTCCAGGCTCTTCTTCTTCCGAGTCCGTAGGATAAAATGCCTCTGTAACGACTCAAGCACCAACAGGGGGGGGTGCTACCGCAAATCCCCCTCCCGAACGTCCGCTCCTGACGGCCCCGTCCCCATGATCCCCACTCTTTTGCCAATACTGCTGCCAACGGCTAGCAAACAGCCTACCCCGGTCGGCAGATGCACCCCGGTCGGCAGATGCACCCGGGTCGGCAGATGCACCCGGGTCGGCAGCCTCTTTTGGGTAAGCTGCCTGCTGTGGGCCTGCTTACCCTGGGCATACTTCCCGTGCTGGGCCCTGAGCCAAGATCCCGCAACGAATCCCGATGCTCAGACCCTCCGGCAGTGGGTGCAAGAACTCGGTGACAGCCGCTTCGAAGTTCGCGATCGAGCCTCCGGGAAACTCAGCAAACTTTCGACCGATCAACTCGACTATCTCCAAGAGTTGCTCAATGGATCGACCGATCCAGAAATCGTCGTGCGGCTCTCGAGCGTCATCGCGAAACTCAAAACAGAACGCCAACAGCAAATCGTCAGCGGTTTTCTCCGCGATCCTGAGATCCTCAACGACCACGGTTTGCATGGCTGGTCGAGCTTTGCGCGTGTGGCCGGTCCGAGCCGCAGTTCCAAACGCTTGTTCCTGCAACTCTTCGAACGCCACCCCGAGCTTGTCGAAGAGGCGATTGAAGACCCCAAACTCGCCACCGAACGGGGCCGTAAAGTCCTCAGCCGCATCCAAGACTCGGAGATCCGACGCACCGAAGGTGACAAATCCGACGGACTGGCCCTGCTCTACTGCGCTTGCGCTTCGCAAGGGGACCCGGAATCCAAAATCGCCGCCATGGCACTGCGAATCCTCCTGCGTGCTCCCTACAACCAATGCCTCCGCGATCCTCAATCCAAACGGCCCATCGAAACGATGATGGAACAATGGGCAGAGAAGATCGACGGTAGCTACGAACAAACTACCGCCCTGCAAATCATGGTCGAAGCCAACCTCTCGCCCGTTAGAAACTTGGCCAAACGCATGCTCCTGTCGTACGAATCGAACAAAAACCAAGCCACCAAAGACCCAATCGATCCGATCGAACCACGCGATCTGGCCAGAGCCTTCCAAGTCTTCTTCAAATTCGGAAAAGTCGAGGACCTTCCCCTGCTCGAAAAATGGCTCGATAACACCGATGTGTGCGAGGAACTCTCCTCGCTGAGCCCACCGGGAATGATGGTCCCTCGACAACCGATCCCCGGTGGCCAAGATCGCCCGATGGCAACCGTCGAACTTCGAGATGCCGCCCTGCTTGCTTGCATGCAAATCGGAGGTATGGACTATCGCTTGCATTTCCCTAGCGTCCGTCAGTCGTCCCTCTGGGGCTTTATCCCAAGTTCGATCGCCCTGAAAACCGGCTCAGAGGCCATTCGAGACGCGCGCATGGAAGCTTGGAAACAACACCCCCGATGAACGACCTCGACCCGATGGAATTCGACGAAGATTCATGGCTTCTAGACCAAGGCCTCGAATCGCTAGGCGATGAGCACTGGATGCGCCACGCCTTGAAACTGGCCCAACAAGCCGCCGAACAGGACGAAGTCCCCGTCGGAGCCATCGTCGTGCACAACAACAAGGTCATCGCAAGCGCCTTCAACCAACGCGAACAACTTGCAGACCCAACGGCTCACGCCGAAATGATCGCCATCACCCAAGCCGCCTCCCATCTGAACTCCTGGCGATTGCTCGAGTGCACGCTGTTTGTGACCCTCGAACCATGCCCTATGTGCGCAGGGGCAATCCTCCAAAGCCGCATTCCGCGCGTCGTCTACGGGGCCGTCGACCCCAAAGCCGGAGCCGTGGTGTCCCTGTTTGAACTCCTCAGTGACCCAAGACTCAACCACCGTTGCGAAACCGTCGGCGGAGTCCTGGCTAACGACTGCGGCAGAGTCCTGACGGAGTTCTTTGACCGCAAACGCAGACTTGGCAAAAAATAAACGACCCACCGCGATGCCCAACCGCTCAGCCAGGGCGTTGGCTCACAACGACGGGTCGACCCCGATACAGCCTCGCAAACTCTGCAAGTACTCGGCAGACTCATACCGATCCAAATCCAACCGAGCCTGCTTCAATCGCTCGGTCAGTTGCAACCGTTCGATGACCGGCTGGTGATTGGCCTGCTGGCAATACATCTCGAGACTCGCCAGCTTCCTCTTAGCCAACCGAATATCCACCCGTTGCTTGGCCGCCAATCTCGCCTCGTACCAATCGCTTTGCAAGACCGACTCGCGCGTGAACATTTGGCGAAACCCAGGGTCTTGGGCCGTCTTTCCACTCCACGTGCCCGTGGCCATGATCTCTAAAAGAGCCTTCAGCGGCGGGCAAGCATCCGCGATGCTGCCGTCCTCGATGTAAACCTTAGCCACACGCTGCTGAGCCTCGGCAACATATAGCACCCCGTCGAGAAATGAATCGAGATCCTGCGTCTCTGGACATAGAATCTTCTCGTCGAAAACCTTCAACGGATTGTCGAAGACTCGTCCGAAATACCTTCGCACAAACCGCGAGGTGATCCGATAGCCGAGTCGACTGACGGGAACCAACACTCCGTTGTGCTCGCGATCCTGCAATGCTTCGAGCATCCCATCGCGAATCATCGCCACTGGATCCCGCTCCTCGGGCCGCAGACGGCACCAGATCTCCGGTACAAACATACTGATGTCATGACCGACTTCGATCTCCGGACCGATGTGGCCGGCCGCGGTGCTAAAACCTCCAAGCCCCGTCAAGGCCATGCTCACCAAGGTCGCATTCAAGTCATGAACCATCGCCAAGGCGTTGAAGGGGCCTTTGGTAAGCGCCCCTTCGCTACCAGCACCGGTCGTCGATGGACTCTTGCCGGTGAGCGAACAGACATAATCCATCATCAATTCGGGAAGCTCATGGTAATGGATCGGATTGTACAGCGCCAAGGATCGGATCCCGGCGGCTCGGTCCGGCGGATTGTTTCGACGCCCCGAGAGAATCGCCGAGACAGGGAGCGGAACCGGTGCATTCGAACCCACCCCTCGAAAAAGCTGGATCCCTCGAAACGCAACATACCGATCCTGAGGATGGACCAAGTCGGGTCGATCCTGAAGGTAGCGCGGGTTCTTCGATGGCTTGCCATCGACCAACCGAGGACTAGCCGATGAAACCACGTAATCCACGTCGCTTCGGAGAAAACCCTCGAGCCGCTGACGCATGGGCTCTGAATACTGCTCAAGCTCGATGATATTCGATGCCTCCTGGGCGACTGCCGATCGATCCAAAGGTTCAAAGTTGCAGAAGAAATTGCCCACGTCGGCTATGTCCCGCTCGGTCTGCTTGTCGAGCCCACGATGGACCGCATCATCAGGCCGCTGAAACAATCGGTACTCGCAGTTGCTGACAAACTTGAAACTCTCAAGCCGGTCTCGCAAGGGTTCACTCAACTCCCGACCCGGTACGACAATGCTCGCGGTGATGTCGTCCTCAAGCTGGATCTTTCTCGCAGCGGCGAAGTCTTGACGAAGCTTGTACATCCGCCATCGACCGGAGCTGTCCAAACCCACCCGCAAGTACATGCCGACGAGCTTGCGATTGTCGTACTTGAGCTCATGGCCCGGCTCGCCATTGACCACGTCGACCCCAAAATGCGATCGCCATTGCCCTTGCCACTCCTGCTTGTAAAACCTCTTGATAATGAAAGCCATCGCGTAGATATGGGACGGAATCTTGGACAACCAACCGTTGTATTCCTCGGTGTAATCGTGCGATGGGGTCAGCAGCTTGATCACACTCCCGAGCGAACGGCGGGGATCGAGCAATCGTCGGCTTTCGTGATGCTGGTAATCGGGCTTTTCAGAAGAACCCTCTCGCCAACGATCGGCATAGTCCCTAGCGAATATTTCATCGAGCTTGGCAAAGTCCGAATCGATGTCGGAAACGAAGATCGATCCGCCCTGCATGTAGTCGCTCAGCGATTTGCTGATCTCGCTCTTGCCTCCCCCGCTGACCGTACAAGGCTTGTGGCACACCGTGCCATCCCCAGCCGTCCCGATCAGTCGCCATGACGGTGCACACGGGTGCTTGTCCATCTGCACCTTGTAGCCGCTAGGCGACATGTAAATCTTCCCCTGCTCAAGATCGATGCGTTTGTCCTTGCCGTCGAGTTGCCACATCACACTCCGCAGCGGAATGCTCGCGCGCGCATCTTCCCGCACATACACCAGATTTGGAAAGTTTTTATCGATGCCATACCCGTCGGGATGCCACTCGATGAATTCAGAATAATCGGCCAGCAAATCGGCCATCGTCCGGCCATTGTAACGCCGTGAATTCCACTGGAACTCATCCCCAAGGTTATGGGTGATAAACGCCAGTGTCCCACCCGCATGCTCCTCTTCGACGTTTCCGAGCAAGTTCGCTGCATAGGAGATCTGCGTCTTGACCTCCTTCTTGCAATAGCCGTAGTAGTTGTCGGCGATCAACGTGACGATCACTCCCCCGGCGGTCCTGCACGTGGCCTTGAACGCCACCCCATCGTTGTACTTTTCTCCAGGATCCTTCCAACACATGCCGTCGCGACGCTGTCGCTCGGTCGCTTGATCCCAGTGGCACAGCCCAAGCTCTTTCTTGGTCAGCTCGATCAAGTGCGGGGCCAAGATCACGCATCCGGTGTGTCCTGTCCAATGCTCGACATCCAACGCCGCATCGTTGTCAGGCAAAAGCGGATCCCCAGCGTTCCCAAAAATCGACTCGACAAAGTCCAAGTTGCTGACCAAGCCCCCCGGCGCAAAGAAACGAATCTCCATCGTCTGCTCTTGGCAGTACCCGGGCACCTTCGGACGAACAAGCGGCCGTAGGAGCAACGAAACCCACGTAGAGACTGGCTCGGTCCGCTCCAACGTAAAAGGGACCTGCAGATTCGCCAGCGGGGCCGCGACCGCCGCGCGAAACAATTGCATAAACACCTGCTTGGGCACCGCTCGCTTGTCCCCGGCAATCGGCAATCCTCCCTCGGCCACATGAAATGTCCCTTGGGTCGTCCTGCGGTCGGTCTTGGGATTGTGCAACACGCCGTTGGCAAGCCGATAGGAGCTGACCATCGCGTTGTGGAACAGCGATCCCCCATCGGGTAAACTCAACTCCCTGGCCATCCCATGCTGGCTCAAAGCCAGCGAATGCATCGGCAAGCGCAAAGGCGAATCGCCAGCAAGCTCGTGAAAATGCTCCCCGAGGAACTCCTCGATCCGACGATCGCATGGGGCCTGCATCTGCGCGACCAAACGATGCTTCTCCTCAAGGTTCGCCAAAAGCCCTTCAGGCAACTCGACCTGAGCCATCGCCTCGTGATCATGCAGCAAATCCGTCGCCGCCATCTGCATGTAGATCAACTGCCGAAGCTGTTGATACGATCGATCGCTCCGATACGCCTCTCGCGACCACGACAACTGCCTTTGAGGGTTTCCAAGCGACCAACCGTTGTCGATGGACAGATCGTTCAAAAATGCTTTTTTCATCTGAAAAAGTCCTAGGGCCTCTGGTACAAAATCGCTAGGGCTATGGCCTGCCCAGGCGATCGAGCTCGGATATGCAAAAACTAAGAAGAATATCGCTGAATCCTAACCGATCGGCAGGCAAACCGACAAGCGACCCGCACCAAATCGCAAAGAACCTCAAAGCACCCTGTGGGTCCTTTTCGGATCGACTCGACTTTGGGAAGATTCCTTCATGGACCGTCTACCACGGCTCTCTATTTCCACACTTCCCACACTTCCGATCGATCCGCTTCCATGAAACTCCCGAACCTGCGATCCGAGCAATGGTGGAACAACCCGAGCAACCCCGGAATGACGGCCCTGTATATCGAAAGATTCCTCAATTACGGAATGACCCTCGGTGAACTCCAAGCCGGTCGGCCAATCATCGGCATCGCGCAGTCGGCAAACGATCTTGCCCCCTGCAATCGAGCCCACCTGCAAACCGTCTCGCGCCTGTGCGATGGTGTCCGCGATGCGGGGGGAGTGCCCTTGGTCTTTCCCATGCATCCGATCCAAGAATCGGTCCGCCGACCCACCGCCGCCCTGGACCGAAACCTTGCGTATATTTCCTTGGTCGAAATCCTTCACGGCTATCCCCTCGACGGCGTGATCTTCACCACAGGTTGCGACAAAACCACTCCCGCTGCGTTGATGGCAGCAGCCACCACCGATCTCGTCTCGCTGATCTTCAACGGCGGACCGATGCTCAACAGCTACCTCGATGGGCAACTCGCCGGCGCAGGCTCGATCATCTGGGAGGCCCGACGGCGCTTGTCGGCCGGTGAAATCGACCAACAAAAATTCATGGACCTGCTGGCTGCCTCGGCCCCCAGCGCCGGTCACTGCAACGTCATGGGGACGGCCCTTTCGATGAACTGCTTAGCCGAAGCCATGGGCATGGCCCTCCCAGGAACCGCCTCGATCCCAGCACCCTACCGCGAGCGCGCCCAAGCGGCCCACGCCACAGGCAAACGGATCGTCGAAATGGTTCACGAAGACCTCCGCCCCTCGAAGATCATGTCGCGCGCATCGATGCTCAATGCGATCCGCGTCAATACCGCCCTAGGTGGCTCGACGAACTGCCCGCCCCACATGATCGCGATCGCTCGCCACGCAGGGATCGATCTGAGCATCCAAGACTGGGAAGATCACGGTTACCGAATCCCGCTGCTTGTGAACCTTCAACCTGCCGGCACCCAACTGGCCGAAGACTTCCACCGCAGCGGCGGACTCCCAGCGGTGATGAAGGAACTCCTCCGAGGTGGTCTGATCGATGGGTCGCTCCTGACATGCACCGGAAAGTCCATCGAGGACCAACTCAAAAATGCACCCGATCCCGACGGAGCGATCATTCGCTCGATCGATGACCCCCTGAAACACGATGCGGGATTCATGGTTCTAAGCGGAAATCTCTTCGATGCGGCCTTGATCAAAACCAGCGTCATCAGCCCCGCATTCCGAAAACAATACCTGTCTAAACCCGACGATCCAAACGCCTTCGTTGCCCGCGCGATCGTCTTCGATGGGCCCGAGGACTACCACGAGAAAATCAATCAAATCCAAGACTCCTGCGATCCCAACACCCTCCTGGTCATCCGAGGGTGCGGGACCTTGGGATTCCCCGGCAGCGGAGAAGTCGTCAACATGCTCCCCCCGGATCGGTGGATCCGACAAGGGGTCCAGGAACTCCCCACCCTGGGCGACGGTCGGCAAAGCGGAACCTCCGCAAGCCCTTCGATCCTCAACGCCTCGCCCGAAGCGATCGCAGGAGGAGGGTTGGCCAAACTCCAAACCGGGGACCTTGTCCGCATCGACCTCAATACCCGTCGTGTCGATGCCCAGGTCGATCCGCACGTCTGGGAACAACGCGCGAACTACCAAACCGCATCCGAACTTGATGGGACCGACGGATCGATTCCACCGACGGCCACCCC
>JAPLNM010000128.1 GCA_026692845.1 Planctomycetota bacterium
CGCGTTGAACAGGATGGAATGATACAATCGCACGGTCGATCGAGCACGAGCACGAGCACCGCTTCGCTGAGCACGAGCACGAAAAACAGCCAGAACAAAACCATGCACCAAAGTGGCCGATCGGCTGCGCTCAATTTTAGAAACCACTTTGGCGGCCACTCGGTGATGGTTGCCGTTCGTGCGATCCGCCCCAGCCCTTTCTTCTCTTCTGCCGCCTTGCGGCGGAAGAAAAAAACAGACCCGCAACATGGCCCCTGTAGCTTCCAGTCTTCGCCCCGCCGGCATAAAGACCAATGGCGTTGAATTGGTGTAAGCGGAAGTGCGCAAGCACTCCGGTGAATGATGGAATGTCCTCAATATCGCAATGTTTTTCACCGGACGGCTTGCGCCGTTCCGCTTTTAATTTTTTGTCAATCGGCATAAAGCCGACGGAGGCCAAGAAGAGCTCCATGGCCGCTGTGTAAGCCTACCGTCGGGCTTGCCCGGCGGAGGCGTAACTTGCAGCTACAGAGCATGCGTTGGTGCATCGCATCGGATTTCGTCGTGCTGTGCTCAGTGAAACGGTGCTCCTGCTCGTAATCGAATCGAGGCAATCATGACAGAACCCTTCTTCGACCACAATCGGCTTGATGTCTATCGTCTTTCGATCGAATACGTCGCGAACGCATAGGATTCGTCGTGACCGTTAGAATGGCTTGATCGCCATGCTCGCGACCAATGGTTGCAGGCAGCTTAAACCGATCCGAAGCAAAGGAAAGCGATGCACTCGCCAAACGACCGATACCGACAGATTGCCCAGCGGCATGGAGTGGATTTGGCGAGTGTTTCGGCTCCGAGCTTTGCAGACCGCCTCGTGGCCCTCGAAAAATGCCTTGCCGATAAGAACGTGCCGTTTCCGATCCCTCAAGACAAGGCCCAGGAGTGCTTGCGTGCAGCTTGCTTAGGCCAACCCTTTCGGATCGGGATGCTCTCGGACCTGACGGTCGATTTGGGCGTCTATACCAACGCACAACACTACGACGCCTACACCTTCGAAGAGAACTTAAGCTGGGCATGTCTGATCGCCGAGCAGCAGAAGTCTAAGCATCGGTATGCATGCCGCGAGTACCTGCACGGCGAGGAGCTTTTTTCCATCGGTGGTTCGGTGATCCCCGATTTTTACCTCCTCAATGCGAGGATCTTCCAGCAAACCCAATGGCAGTTGGCAACCGTCAATCAGATCATACCAGCCGAACTTTTTTTCACTTGCCACTCCAGACGGTTCTTCCCGGTCACGACCTTCATGAGAGCCTTGGAACAAGACTACCTTCAAGAGCCCGATATCGGCCATGATGTCGCCGGGCATGTCTCGACCTTCACGATCAAGTTGGTTGCCCAACTGATGCAAAGCCACGGTTTGGCCCGCAATAGGATCTATCAAGAACGCGACGATGCCTTGGCCGTCTCGACCGATCCGCAGGAGCGACAGGCGATCGAGCGCCGTGGTGATGAGCTGCTGCTTTATGCCGAACGGATCTACTGGTTTACCGTAGAGTTTGGACTCGTTCTGGAGGACCAAACCATTCGGGCCTACGGGGCGGGCATCCTGTCTTCCCCTGGCGAAACGCGATTTAGCATCGACTCGAACCTCCCGACACGAATCCTGCTCGACCCATCGAGCGATCGGGACCTGCTGAGGCTTGCGACGACCGATTACTTGATCAGCGAATTTCAAAAAACCTATTTCGTCATCCGACAGTTCGATCTACTCCAGAGCATCACGCCCGAGAGGATTGTCAAGCTCGCCAAGATTGCAACGAAACTACCGCACTTTTCTTGGCGGGATTTGGTCCCCGGCGACCATGTGCTGCAGGTCGGCGAGTCGGCCGTCTCGACCAACGAAAAGTACCTGCGATTGGCTTTTCATAGTTTCGATACGCACTGCGAACAAGGGGACGAATGTTTGACCCGTACGGCCATTCGCAATTTACGTTTATTCGCAAAGAAATCATCGGCCAACTCGGACCTCTGTGAGCATTTCGGGAGCCAGATCGCACCGGTTCCCGCAGGGGTCATGGATTGGTTTGTTCCCCGGGACGACCAAGGGGAATTCACTCAAGCGATTCGCCCGCTGGATATCGAGTAGGCCTGCTGGATTTCGACTCTGCAGCTCTAGGCGCAGCATTTTCTATTTCCGGAAATTGCTGCCGTTAGGGTGTTGCTTTCACCAATCCATTCTTTATCCTGGCGACGGCGTGGCTCTGAGGTATCCTCTAGCCTGACCTTACGACTCCCTACGGCCGGGCAAGCCCTTCCCGGTTTCAATACGTACACCCATTGGAAGGCCCAGGAGACTACCAGCGATGAATCGATACTTGTTTTGTGCGGTGAGCATTTTGCTTGCCTGCGTTCGGCTGTTTAGCGAATCTGTGGCCCTTGGGGACCAACGGCCCAACATTCTTTTTATCTTCTCGGACGACCATGCCCAAGCGGCGATCTCTGCGTATGGGTCCAAGGTCAACACCACGCCCCATCTGGATCGACTGGCGACTGAGGGTGCTCGATTTTTGAATTCGTTTGTCACCAATTCGATCTGCACCCCGAGCCGCGCGACACTTCTGACGGGGCAATACTCGCACGTAAACGGCGTTCCTGTTTTCAACCGCTTCGATGGATCCAGAGACAACGTCGCCAAACACTTGCAAGCCACCGGATACCACACAGGGATGATCGGCAAGTGGCATTTGGGAAGCGACCCGACAGGCTTTGATCGTTGGATCGTCTTGCCCGGACAAGGATCTTACTGGAATCCCCAATTTCTCGTTCCAGGTAAGAAACTCACCATCGAAGGACATTGCACGCAGGTCACGACCCAACTGGGGATCGAGTTCCTCGAGACCCGTCCCCAAGACCAACCCTTCTTCTTGATGCTCCACCACAAAGCACCGCACCGGGAATGGGAGCCGGATTTGAAGAACAAAGCCCTTTTTGCCGATCGCGAGTTTCCTGAACCACCGACGCTGTGGGATGACTACAAAACGCGGCCGGCGGCCCTCCCGGAAAACGAACAAACGATCGCCAACGACCTGACTCGCCGCGACCTGAAACTCAATCCCCCCGAGGAGTTGCAAGGCCAAGAGCGAAACAAGTGGCTCGGGGTCAAACCCACGAGTGTTACCGTCGACGGCCAAAACCTTGAAGGCAAAGCGTTGGTCCAATGGAAATACCAACGCTACATGCAAGACTACTTGGCCTGCGTCCAAGGGGTCGACGATAGCGTCGGGACGATCCTCGACTATCTGGACGAAAAGGGATTGGCCGAAAATACCCTGGTCATCTACACCGCCGACAACGGCTGGTATCTCGGTGAGCTTGGCATGTACGACAAACGTTTCATGTACGAACCTGGTTTGCGTTCTCCGTTGATCATGCGAGGCCCAGGCATCCGGCCAGGTTCGACCCCCGATGCGATGGTCGCCAACATCGATCTTGCACCGACCTTCTTAGGCTTTGCAAACCTTGAAATCCCCGAGTCGATGCAGGGCCGATCGCTCCTGCCGGTGCTCGAAGGCCAGGTTCCGAGCGATTGGCGAAAGTCAGTTTACTATCGGTATTACCATGACCCAGGACACCACAACACGCGCGCCCATTACGGCGTACGCACCGCGACGCACAAGCTGATCTATTATTGGCGCAAGGATGCCTATGAGCTGTTCGATCTAACGGACGATCCCCAAGAACAAAACAACTTGATGTTCGAGCCCAGTGCATCCAAAAAAGAATCGACCAGCAAGCTCTTTGGGGAGATGAAGCAGGAGCTCGATCGCTTACAAAAACTCTACAACGATGATGGCAAATATGCCGACCCTCAGACTTGGCCCAAAGGCGGTTCTGATGGCCCGTTTGATGACAAAGCCCCATTGGGGCGCATGAGCATCCCCCAAGCGATCGCCGCCTCGACGGGGGAGTGACAAGGGGCGAGAACCCCCTCTATTGGGGGGGGTGGTGCGGCGCGAGAACCCCCTTTAGAGGGGGTTTTTTCGTCATTGAGGCTTACTCTACGGGGGAAATTTTCACATTTTTGGTTTGGGGATAGTTTCGGCTCGGGTATCGATCCTGTTATAGTGAACGAATCGTTAGCCCTGATTACTCGGATTCTCTTTTCTTTTCTATCCCCGAGGTTTCGATCATGTCGATTTGCACATCTTCGGTTCGCGGTCAGATCAAGCACAAGCCCAGCGGTGGTTTCACCCTCGTAGAGCTTTTAGTGGTCATCGCGATCATTGGTATTCTGGTTGGTTTGTTACTACCCGCAGTGCAAGCCGCGCGGGAAGCTGCACGTCGGATGCAGTGCCAAAACAACTTGAAACAACAAGTCTTAGCGCTTCACAACTGCCACTCGGCTCTCAAACGATTCCCACCCCAATCCGGGAACTTTGGGGGGGCTTGGTATGCCCCGCTGTATTTCCATATGCTTCCCTACATGGAGCTCAGCAATGTTTGGAACATGGCCTCGACGTGCGACCTTGCGGCCGCCGTTGGCCAAGCCACACCCAACAATCCAGTCAACTTAGGCTATACCTGGCCGACCTGGGGATCGGTCAACACGACCAACCGAACTTGGCTTCGTCAGACCAGCATTCCCTCGTTCCGATGTCCGAGTGATTCGACGCTCGGAAACGGGTTGGATTGGACTCCTGGCGATGCCTCCTACGCCGGTAATTTTTTGGTTTTTGGTGGCGATCGAAATGCCACGGCCGTTTGCGGAACGGCCGCTGCGCCCTGGGAAACCTGTTGGGATGGTAAAGCGAAGTTTTCGACAGTCAAAGACGGCTCCTCGAACACCATCATGTTGGCTGAAAAACTCTCGCGATGCGATGGTTCGGGGCTCGGAGGAAACTGGTGGATGCGGGGTGTATTTCGAATCGGCGGAGTCGGAGGTTCGCAGCCAAACTCCGGGGTACCGGTCGATAGCTACCCAGGAGACCGTCTTTCATCCGTCTTCGGCGGTGGTCGGGGTCGCGATGGTGTGATTTTTACCTACGGAATCGCCTCGCGATTTCAAGTCAACCCGAATCTTCCACTTGCCAATGCAACCAATGGCGGACGATGCGATCGACGCTTGGCCTCCAGCCAACATTCTCTGATGACGGTGGCTTATGTCGATGGTTCGATCAGTAGCTTGTCCGGAGGTATGGATTCCCGCATTTGGTTCTGGAGCTTGACACCAGACGGTGGCGAAGTAGCGAACCTACCTGAGTAGCGAATTTTACTTTTTGCAAGTCTTTATTCAAAAACGGCCGGAGTGTCCCATGAAGGTTTCCTCATGGATGGCGATGTTCGCCATCCTCGCTTTATTGGTTGGATGTCAGCGCCCCAAAGGTACCATCGAAGGGGAGGTTATCTTTGATGGAAAGCCCGTACCCGGGGGAATGCTCAGCTTTGTTTCCATCGGGCCTAAAAACAAACTGACCGTAGAGGGCTTCTGCGAACTGGGTCGCGATGGCAAGTTCAAGATCGTACTGCCCGTCGCCGAGGTCATGATAGGCGTCGATAACCGAGAGTTTGAGCCGATGCCAGCGACTCGGCCGGCAACGCTACCGGGCGACAACCTTCCTCCCGAAGTCCGTAAGAGCCTTTCGGAAGGTACCAAAGCGGCTTCAAGAGTTTCCGACCGCTGGGTCCAGCTCCCCGAACGGTACTACCTACCAGAAACCTCGAAAATCAAGATCAAGGTCTCCAAGGGACCGCAGAACTTGCAGATCGAGCTTACGCCATGAGTCTCATGCCTTCCATGTGGTTCGGTCCGTGTGACCCTACCTGCCTAGCCAGAGGATGACCGCAACTCCGAGAACCATGCGGTAGATCGCAAAGGGAGCAAATCCCCTCGAGCGGACCCATTGCATAAACCAAGCGATCACCGCCAAGGCAACCAGGAAACTCGTGATGAAACCGATCCCCAGCGTCAACCACTGACGCGAGTCGATTTCGAATGGACTTTTGATTAAGAACTGCAGAAGCTTAAAACTACTAGCAGCAAACATCACCGGGATCGAAAGGAAAAAACTAAACTCCAATGCTGCAGGTCGCGATAGGCCCATGATCTGACCACCGGCAATCGTGGCCATCGATCGACTCGTCCCTGGAAACATCGCGGCCAGGATCTGTGCCGCTCCGATGAAGATCGCCTGCCGCAGGGTCATCTGCTCTACCGAGTGGGTGTTGGCCAATCGGGAGTATCGCTGGTCGATCCAAAGCATCGCGATCCCACCCAATAGCAATGCGGCTCCGATGACCCAGGGTTTCTCGAGATTCTCGCCAATCAACTCGTCCATCAAAAAACAGGGAATCGCGGTGACCACAAAACTGATAATCACCAACGCCAGTGGATGTTTCCACCAGGGAACCGACGTGGGAATCGACGCGGTGTCTAGAGCCGAACCTTTGCGCTGAATGCTTGCCAGGAACGAGCCTACGAAGGCGACGAGTCGGGGCCAAAAATAGACCACCACCGACAGGATCGCTCCGAGCTGGATGAAGACCGTGAACATTTTCCAAAACGGATCGTCCAAGCGCATCCCCAAGGCGGCTTGCGTCAATACGATGTGAGCCGTCGAGCTGACCGGCAAAAACTCCGTCAAACCCTCGACGATCCCCACCAGAACAGCCACCCAATAATCCGACATTTCCCGTGCTGCCTTTCCTGTGTAGTTTTTACGCGCTGTTTTTCATGTGCTGTTTTTTACCATACCACCTCGTGAAACGAAGATGGCTTATGCAATAAAAAAACCCGAACCCATGCAATTCGCATGGGTCCGGGCTCGTTACCATCATTTAGCTTGTCTTGGCGAAATGGTTTCATTTCTGCCACAAGCTGGGGAAGGGGCTGCATGTCATAGGCAGCCCGCCGGCATACTTAAGACGCCCCACCCCTTTGGCTAGTAGAACAAGAATTCACTAAATCACCTCCTTTCGAAACGAGCCAGGCAAAAAAACTCCCTGGTTGCCTAGAATCGGGAGCCTTTTGCACGGTTGCGCACAGCTACGATGCGTTTCGTAGCAACTACTGCTATTCTAACCGGGGCCCCATTCGAAAAACAACTCAAATTCAGCAATTACCCCCAATGACTACTGACCCGTTGGGCAAACCTAACCTCCGCTTAGCCCACCCTCCGCTTAGGTAAATTAACTCAGGTATGACGGCCTACGTCGAACTCCATTGCAAATCGAACTTCTCCTTTCTCGAAGGTGCTTCGCACGCCCAGGAGCTTGTCAAGCAAGCCCAACTCCTTGGATATGCTGGACTTGCGATCAGTGACCGCGACACGCTCTCTGGCATCGTCCGCGCCCATACGGCCGCCAAAGATCTATCGCTCCCTTTTATTGTCGGCTGCGAACTCAATCCCATCGATGGTCCTGCTTTGGTCGTCTGGCCAGCCGATCGCCAAGGCTACGGCGACCTGTGCAAAATCCTGAGCATCGGTCGATTGCGAGCCCCGAAAGGCTCCTGCGAAATCTCTTGGCACGATGTGGCTACGTATTCCAAACACTGGCTCGCAGGCTTGATCCCCACAGGCCCTAGCGCACGCTCGGCTCGCATTCTCGATTGGAACCCAAACGAATCGACCGACCATTCCGCTTCGCCTGACCCGCCCGACAAGCTCGAAAGTCCCTTACAAGTCCCTCCCATCCCGGCGGTCCCATGGTGTCGCGTCGGCCATGAGTTCGATCCCAAGGACTTTAGCAACTGGCTTGCTTGGACAGCCCAGTTTGGAGAATTGTTTCAGGATCGTGGGTACTTGATCGGCCATCTGCATTTGGAAGCCAACGACGCAGCCAAGCTTCAATGGCTCTCGAAGCTCAGCGGTCAAAGCCGGGTCCCTTGGGTCGCCGCAGGTGGCTCGTTGTACCACCAACCCCAGCGGATGATCCTGCACGATTGCCTCCAAGCCATCGCAACAGGCACGACGATCGATCAAGTCGCTCGGTTCCGACCCTACAACGCCCAGCGAGCCCTGAGGCCTTTGGACCAAATCGAAAATCTCTACCGCAACGCTCCCGATGCGATCGCCCGAAGTGTCGAAATCGCAGGCCGCATCGATTTTCAACTCGATTGCCTACGTTACGAATATCCGACCGAATGGTCACCCGATGGCATACGTCCGATCGACTACCTGAAGAAACTCACTTGGGAGGGTGCTCAAGCTCGTTACCCCAAAGGAGTACCGATGCGGGTCGTCGAGATGCTCCGACATGAAATCAAACTCATCGAGGACCTGCGTTACGAAGCTTATTTTTTGACCGTCTGGGATTTGGTCCGATTCGCGCGTTCCCGAGATATCCTATGCCAAGGTCGCGGGTCGGCGGCCAACTCGGCCGTCTGCTTTTGCTTGGGGGTCACCAGCGTCGATCCGAGCCGCTACGATCTGCTCTTCGAGAGATTTATCAGCCGCGAGCGGAACGAGGCTCCCGATATCGATATCGACTTTGAACACCAACGACGCGAGGAGGTCATCCAGTACGTCTATGAAAAGTACGGTCGGCATCGAGCGGGAATGACCGCTGCGGTGACGACGTATCGCATTCGATCCGCGACGCGCGAATGCGCCAAAGCCTTGGGCTTTACCAACGATCGTATCGATAGCTTATCGAAGATCATCGATGGTCGCTCGGGGATCGAAAACCTAGCGACGCGCTGCGAGCAGGTCGGGATCGATCCGGCCTCGGACCTCGGCAAGCGGTTCCTCTATTTGGTCGAATCGATCCTGGGCTTCCCGCGTCATCTGTCCCAACACACCGGTGGCATGGTCATGACGCAAGGAAATTTATGCGAATTGTGTCCGATCGAAAACGCCTCGATGAGCGGCAGGACCATCATCCAGTGGGATAAAGACGATTTGGATGAACTCGGAATTCTCAAAGTCGATTGCTTAGCCCTAGGAATGCTCTCAGCGATCCACCGGAGCTTCGATCTGATCGAACAGCACCACAAACGCGCGTTAACCCTAGCGACGATCCCTGCTGAAGACCCGAGCGTCTACGACATGATCTGCAAAGCCGATACCCTTGGGGTCTTTCAGATCGAAAGCCGAGCCCAGATGAGCATGCTCCCTAGGCTCCGACCTCGCTGCTTTTATGATCTGGTCATCGAGGTCGCCATCGTTCGACCGGGCCCGATCCAGGGAAATATGGTCCACCCTTATTTGACCGCCCGGCAAACCGGCAAACAGCCCCCCTATCCGAACGAGCAGATCGCTCAGGTCCTTCGCAAAACCATGGGCGTTCCGATCTTCCAAGAACAAGCCATGCGGCTTGCGGTCGTCGCGGCAGGTTTCACCCCCGGTGAGGCCGACCAACTTCGCCGCGCCATGGCCGCCTGGCGACGCCCTGGAGTGATCGATCAATTCCGAAGGAAGCTCCTCGAAGGGATGCGTGCCAATGGACTCGAAGAACGGTTTGCCGAAACGGTATTCAACCAAATCCGTGGGTTCGGAGAATATGGGTTTCCCGAATCGCATGCGGCCAGCTTTGCGCTCCTAGTGTACGCGTCGTGCTGGATCAAGCACCATTATCCAGAGGTCTTTTGCTGCGCGATGCTCAACAGCCAGCCGCTTGGGTTCTACACCCCAGCCCAGCTCATCACCGATGCCCAAGCCCACGGCGTTTCAATCGCTCCGGTCGATCTGAACACCAGCGACTTCGAATGCACCCTGGAACCCCATGCAAGCGGCTATCGTGTCCGCTTAGGTCTGTGCATGATTCGAGGTTTGCACCAAAGCGATGGGCTAGCGATCGCCGCCCAACGCCGAGCCCAAGGGGTCTTCAGGGACCAAAGCCAACTTGTTCAACGCTGTCGATTGGGGCAAGCGGTCTTGGCCATTCTTGCCGACAGCGGCGCGATGGCCTCGCTCTCGGGAAACCGCCGCGCCGCGTACTGGCAAGCCTTGGGCCAAGACCGATCGTATACCTCGTTGCCACTGCTCGAAGCAGCCGGTGTGGATGTCGACGACCCGATTCCAGAGGCGCTTATGCCAATGGATCCAGCCGAGGAGGTCGCCGCAGACTACGCCACGACCGGTCTGTCCCTGCGGGGGCACCCCATGCAATTCCACCGCGAGAAACTCCGAGCCCATCGTGTTCGATCCGCTGCGGAACTCTCGAATATCAGCCACGGGCAACTGGTTCGCGTCGCCGGCTTGATCGTCCTGAGGCAACGACCAGGGACGGCCAAAGGGATCACGTTTGTGACCATGGAGGATGAGACCGGCAGCATCAACTTGGTCGTCCGCCCAAAGACCTGGGAGTCGCATTACTTGATCTGCAAACAGTCCAATGCGTGGCTAGTCCACGGCACGCTCGAGAACCGTCAGGGAGTCGTCCACGTCGTAGCAAGCCTAATCGAAGACCTGAGCAAATCGATCGGTCCCCTGGAGATCCCTTCGCGAGACTTTCGAT
Organism: Planctomycetota bacterium; assembly: GCA_026692845.1. GTDB lineage: Bacteria > Planctomycetota > Planctomycetia > Pirellulales > Pirellulaceae > JBKCUI01. Next base: position 10,435 of record JAPLNM010000128.1, read on the forward strand.
AACAACCAAGTGCTTGCTCTCGAGCGGATCTTGAGCGACCCGGTTTGCATCTTGAGAGACCCGGTGTGGATCCATCAGGGCCTTATCTGGCCATTTGCATCGCTTTGAAGCAACCTCTCGATGAGTTTTGTCACCATCTTTCTACGGTCCCAATCTCGCATAAACTCGATAGCCAGTGTTTCGACCCTACTGTCGTCGAGACTATCGCCCGCATCGCCCGCGCGATGCGTCTTGCTCGAATGCCGCAACATCGTTTTCCAAACGCGTCGGATCTCGCTGCGTGCAACCGATTCGGGCTCAAGCCTCTGGCCAGCCTCAATGCGCCATCGATTGGCTTGGGTCTGAACCACCTTGGTGGGGCTTATTTCTAGGTTCCGATCGGCTAGATCCACCAACGTGTTCGGGAATCGGTCGTGCTGGACCAAGAAAATGGGCGCAACGGGGGTGCCCAGGACCGGGAGCATCGATTGGCTCTCGCGGACTGCCGCGAGGTTCGATGCGTAGTGGTCACGACTCTCGCGCTGGTAGCGCCACTGCGGATCGATACGCATGGCATAGTGTTCGATCCATTGGGTCTGTACCTGTTGGTCTATATCGTTCCAGTCGTCGATCCACAGCGCATCGGCGAGCCCTTGGATCTCCGGTATACTCAGAGACTCGCGATAGAGCATGGCCTGCTCGAGTCTCCATCCGGCAGGTCCGCTGGTCCCAATTCGCCAAGGACTCGATTCCTTGGAAACGATCTCTTTATAGCATCCCGAGGATACCTCATCCGGTTTGGTGCTGATCCGTACGCCATCGACCACAACGCGAATCGAATCGGATCGTCCCAGACCATCGTTAGAAATCGCTAGGTGGAGGGTTTGATCTGCGGGCAAGGCCTCTTGGGTACGAACCACCTGGCAAGATATCCTCGCGTCGTGGATCAGCCGCACGACGAGTCGACCTTCGGAAAGTTCCATTCGAAACGACCGCAGGGCGCGGTCTGGATCCCCCCACTTCGATTGAGCCGTTTGAGATTGCTCGAAGATGCACACCGATTCGGGTTGCTCGATGAGTTCCCTTGGAAAGCTTCCCACAAGCACGAGCGTCCAGGGGCGAACTGCGCGAAGCTTTGAGGCATTCGAAACGATCAGAGCCTCTCGGGGAGCGAAATCGACGGGCGTCTTTTTTAAGGCGAGCTCCGAGGAGCGTGCGGCGGGTTCGGTAGGTTCGGAGGGTTCTTGTACGGTTGGATCGGGCCAGGTCCAAACGCGTTCCTGTTCGGCGACAGTTGGCCAAGAGCGCAGGGACTGCCAAAAGTCTCGTACGGGATTAGCCCCCTTTGGCGTCTGCAATTTTTGCGTCTGCTCGACGAGCCTTTGCCAGTCCTTATGCTCCGAGCGTTCGATCGACTCAAGGGCCGTTCGAAACTGCCTTACCAAATTCGATTCGATCGGTGTCGGGAACTCGGCGATTTGGTAGTCAGACCATTGACCGGCTAGGTACCAGGCGTGCGTCGCGAGCAGTGAGGATGGCTCGGTTGTGCCTACGAGTTGACTGCGAACAAACTGATCGTAGGGGGTATTGTCTTTGAACCGATCGATTAGCCATCGGCGAAAGCTGGGGGTATCCCAGCCGGACGCCTCGAGCCGATCCGACACGGTTGCGAAGTGATCGAGCATCCAAGCATCGGCTTGGGCTTGGGCAAAGGCATCGGATGCCAACAGATCTTTGAGGAATTTGTTGAAAACCTCGATTCGTTGATCGTCAGGGGTTTGCGCTAATGGATGTGCGCGGCTCGCTTGCAGATCGAGTCCCGTCAGCGCGCGATGGGTTCGCTCCAGTGAAACGATCCAGTCTTGCGCATCGCTTTGATTCGGCAGAAGCGAGAGTACCAGCCCAAGGACCACTATCCAAAAAGAAAACCAGGCCGGCTTGGAAGCGGTCTGGTTTTCGAGTTTTTGGATCGATTGGTTCACTAGCTTACTTAGGTTGAGCCAGAGGGTGGTTTAGTGTTCGAGGCTGACCGTGACGGTCTTCGACTCGGTGTACGCCTTGAGACCTTCTTCGCCCAATTCGCGACCTTGGCCACTCATCTTGAAACCGCCAAAAGGGGCAGCAGCATCGAAGACATCGTAGCAGTTGACCCAGACGGTTCCGGCTCGCACCCGCTTGGCGAATTCGTGAGCGCGTCCGACGTTTTTGGTCCAGATGGCTGCGGCCAGTCCGTAGAAGGTGTTGTTGGCGCGTTGGATCAGTTCTTCCCAGTCGTCGAAGGTCAGGATCGACATGACCGGGCCAAAGATCTCTTCTCTGGCGATCGACATCGAATCGGTAACACCGTCGAAGACCGTGGGTTGAACAAAGTAGCCTTTGTCGCCGAATCGAGCGCCACCGGCGATGCAATTGGCCCCCTCGGCGCTTCCCTTTTCGATATAGCTCATGATCTTGTCGAATTGAGCTTGGTCGACCTGTGGGCCTTGTTCGGTTGCCGTCGAGAGAGGATTTCCAACCCTTCGGGCTTTGGCAAGTGCTTGGACTTTGGCCACGAATTCGCCGTGGACACGTTTGTCGACAAACACGCGGCTACCGGCACAGCAGCATTGGCCTTGGTTGAGGAACAGCCCGACGTAGGCGCCTTGGGCGGCTCGATCCAGATCGGCATCGGCCATGACAACGTTGGGGCTTTTGCCGCCGAGTTCGAAGGTCAAACGTTTGAGGGTCTCGGACGCATCGCGCATGATGATTTGCGCGGTGCGGTGTTCGCCGGTGAAGGCGATCTTGTCGACCCCTGGGTGACGCACCAGCGAGGCACCCGCGGTGGGTCCGAATCCGGGGACGACGTTGATGACGCCGTCGGGGATACCGGCCTCTTTGGCCAGTTGGGCCAATCGCAAGCACGAAAGGGGAGTTTGTTCGGCGGGTTTCATAACGATGGTGCAACCGGCGGCAAGTGCCGGTCCCCACTTCCAAGCCACCATCAACATCGGAAAGTTCCAGGGAATGATTTGGCCGGCAACGCCGACGGCTTCGCGTCGTGTGTAGGTCAGGTAGTTGCCTCGGATCGGGATCGTCGAGCCGTGGATTTTATCGGCATAGCCTGCGTAGTAGCGAAGGCAATCGAGGACCAGCACCAAGTCTCCGTAGCGAGCCTCATTGAACGGCTTGCCATTGTCGAGACTTTCGAGTGCCGCCAATTCGTCGATTTGTTCTTCGATCAGATCGGCCAATCGATACATGAGCTTGCCTCGGTCCCGAGCGTCCATACGGGACCAGGAGCCTTGATCGAAGGCTTTACGGGCGGCTTTCACGGCAAGATCGACGTCCTCTTTGTCCCCCTCAGCGACCTGGCAAATCACCTCTTCGGTCGCCGGATTGAGTGTGGCAAAGGTTTTGCCTGAGACGCTCGGACGCCATTTGCCGTCGATGAAGCACTCGGTGTGCCTAATTTTAGGGGTGGCAATGGTCTTTGACGCAATGGTGTTTTCTGCGTTTGCGATGGCCATAGTTTCTGATTCTCCGTTGGGGAAAGGATCAACTGAGGAACTGTAGATTTGGTCAGAGTGACCATATCCGATCTAAGAATATCCGTTTGCAAGGCGTGATGCCAGTGCCGGAAAAATCGGTATCCAAGGCACAAAACCTTAAAAACGCGGAATCCTTTGGGGTTAAAAAAACCTGTCTCGCTACAATAGGGGTCAGAATCAAGAACCCGCACCGCAGATTCGAGGACCCGCACCTCTGTTCGGACTTTGAGATCCCCCATGCAATTCGCTACAAAACAACTTTCCAGATTTCGCATTTCGACTGCCATGACAACAAAGGCATCGAGAATCACGCGGTTTTGGTTAGGTCTTCTTGCTGGAATTTTGGGACTTTGGCCAAGCGCCCAGGCCCAAATCGTCCAGATCCCGAGCATGGGAACCTTCAACATTTCCAACTCGGCCTACGTCCCCGATGCTGGGGAGGCGTTCCTTGGAGGCAATCGCACCGCTGTAGGTAGTTCTGCTGGAGGACGTTCTGTGCCTCGATCCGCTGGACAAGCCACCGGCAGTGCCGGGGCATCGGTTTCCACGACGGTGATCGATTTGGACGAACTCGACCGGATGATCCGTTCGCAGGCCTCGAAGGTACCTCGAGAGCCCGATCTCAAGCAGCATGATCCGACGGGTTATTCGAGGCTTCCGGCCAAGAGTCGAGGTCGCGCCGCTCCAGCCGGTTACGATTACCTAGCCGCTCTCAGCGGCGATTCCCCAGATCAACCCCACGTGTCCGGCCATGGCAGCATGCTTCACGAGACGGACAACGAGGCGACCAAGTACTATCTGAACCTTGCCAATTTGGCTCGGCAACGAGGGCATTGGGCTTCGGTGGAAACCTATTACCGTCTGGCTTGGAGGAGCCTGCCCCAGTCGCGTCGAGACCTTGCCCTGCGGTCGCTTGAAAAATCCAGAGCCGAGGCATCCAAAGAACGGATCATGTACAAGGGTCAGGCTCCCAGCAGCCAAGCTCCCAGCAAGAACACCGCACGTGCAAGATGAACGCTCCATCGCCAATCACCGTTCGAACCCTTCAAGCGATGAAAAAACGTGGTGAAAAGATCACCATGCTGACCGCTTACGATCATCCCACGTCGATGATGCTCGATCAAGCTGGAGTGCATTGCTTGCTCGTCGGGGATTCCCTGGGAATGGTCGTCCAAGGCCATGCGACAACGATACCCGTGACGTTGGACCAGATGATCTACCACGGAGCGATGGTCGTGCGTGGAGCCCGACAAGCCATGGTGGTCGTCGATCTACCTTTTCCCGTCGGTCAAGTCAGCGTCACCCATACGGTTGAATCGGCCGCAAGGATCATGAAAGAGACGCAGTGCCAAGCCGTCAAAATGGAGGGTGGGCATCAGCAGGCCGACTCGATCGCCGCGTTGGTCGACGCCGGGATTCCCACCATCGCACACATCGGACTTCGTCCTCAGAGTGTCCATGCGCTAGGTGGATACCGAGTCCAAAAGGATTCCGAGCGATTGATCAAAGACGCGACGGCTGCCGAACAAGCCGGCGCGTTTTGCGTTTTGATGGAGTGTGTCCCGGCCGAGCTTGCCAAAGAAGTCACGTCGAAACTGCACGTTCCAACCATCGGGATCGGGGCCGGGCCACATTGCGATGGCCAAGTGCTCGTGACCCACGACATGCTCGGTTGGAATACCGGGCATGTTCCGAAGTTTGTTCGGCCATTTCGCAATCTTCGGACCCAGGCACTCGACGCGGTGAGAGAATACTGCAAAGAGGTCCAAGCCGGTTCATTTCCTGGTCCCGCAGAGTCGTTTTAGGAAGCTATGAATAATCCATTGCCGATCGTTGAACCTGGAGTTGCCAGCACCGCAGATCAAAGCACCGTAGGTCAAAACGCCAACGGAAACACCGTCTCTCGATACCTGGACGATCTTGGCCAGCGTCAGCCTCACGGTCCGCTCGCCAAACTGCCATTGCCGATGTCGATGCAGGAAGCTCGAGCCCGAGGCTGGGAGGAACTCGACGTGGTCTTCGTCACCGGAGACGCTTACATCGACCACCCGAGCTTTGCAATGTCGATCCTCGGACGCGTCCTGGAAGCCGCAGGCTTTCGCGTAGGGATCGTCAGTCAACCCGATTGGCAATCGTGCAACGATTGGCAGCGGTTTGGAAAGCCGCGATTGTTCTTTGCGATCAGCGCCGGGAACATGGACAGCATGATCAACCATTACACGGCCAATCGCAAAGTCCGCAACGATGACGCCTACTCTCCGGGCGGTCGAATCGGACTGCGGCCCGACCGCGCAACGTTGGCCTATTGCCAGCGAGCTCGACAGGCCTACAAAGGTGTCCCGATCATCGCCGGTGGCGTCGAGGCCTCGCTCCGCCGACTTGCCCATTACGATTATTGGAGCGACAAGGTTCGGCGCAGTATCTTGCTAGATGCCAAAGCCGACTTGATCGCCTTCGGGATGGGAGAAAATTCGATCATCGAGATGGCTCGACGACTCGAAGCAGGCCAGAGCGTCAAGGATCTGCGGGACATGCGAGGGGTTGCCTATGCACTCGGTGCCTCGGAAACCATCCCCGAAGAAGCCCTCGAGCTGCCGTCCTACGAAGACGTATCGAGCGACAAAGTCGCCTTCTCGATCGCCACACGGATGATCCACAACGAGACCAATCCGCTCAACGCAAGACAGTTGGTCCAGCGGCATGGCAATCAAGCCATCGTCTGCAATGTCCCAGGATTGCCTATTAGCCAAGAGGCGATGGATCGGATCTTCGGGCTGCCCTATACCCGACGCGCTCACCCAAGCTACACCGAGCCGATCCCGGCATTCAACATGATCAAGAATTCGGTGACGATCATGCGTGGTTGCTTTGGTGGATGCACTTTTTGCTCCATCACAGCCCACCAAGGTCGGATCATCCAGTCGCGGTCCAAGGAATCGGTGCTCAACGAAATCCGCCAGATGACTCAGGACAAGGAATTCAAGGGGATCGTCAGCGACATCGGAGGTCCGACGGCCAACATGTACCACATGCGCTGCACGCGACCGGAGGTCGAAGCCGTCTGCCGACGACAGTCCTGCGTCCATCCAAAGATCTGCAAGCTCTTGGGGGTCGACCATCAACCGGTCATCGAGCTGATGCGGGAGGCTCGCGAGTTGCCTGGTATCAAGAAAGTGCTTGTCGCAAGCGGCATTCGAATGGACTTGGCACGCAGTTCCCCAGAGTACATCCGCGAGCTGACCGAGCATCACGTTGGAGGACACCTTAAGGTGGCTCCCGAGCATGTCGATGCCGATGTTCTGTACAAAATGCGCAAACCCGCCAACGACGACTTTGAATTCTTCACCGAGCGATTCAAAGAGGCGTCGGTTCAAGCGGGAAAAAAGCAATTCTTGATCCCTTATTTCATCGCTTCGCATCCGGGTAGTTCCATCGAATCGATGATCGAGTTGGCGCTGTTCCTCAAACGCAATGGATACAAACCCGATCAAGTGCAGGACTTTATCCCAGCGCCCTTGGACATCGCAACGAGCATGTACTACACCGGATTGGATCCGTTTAGCCTCAAGGAGGTTTACATCGCCCGGGCGCTCAAGGACCGCAAATCGCAACGGGCCCTGATGCAGTTCTTCAAACCCGAAAACTACTTTGAGGTCCGAGATGCCCTTCGGCAAGTCGGACGCAGCGACCTGATCGGCGAAGGTTGCGATTGCTTGATCCCCTCGAAAGCTCCCAAGGAGGCGATCGACAAGAGGCGTTCCGACGCGAACGCTCGTTTCCGAGGCGAGTACGTACATACGATCCCAAATCCGTCGAACTCCAAGGCTCCTGAAGCAAACCAACAACGGCCAGAGCAGGGGGATTCGACCGACGCAAATCAAGGGTCAAATCCGCAGCGCAAAGGCTCCAAAAAACAGCAGCGGCCCTCGCCAGGCCAGCGTTCCGATACCGGCAAGGGAACCGGCCAGGGAAAAACACCCGGCGTGGGCTATCGGCCAGGACGGCGGGTCCCTTAGGGCCGTTTTGAAGGAAAATGCCGTCGGGCTAGCCCTCCGAAGCCCCTTTTGATCTCAGAATGTTCACAGATCTGCTTTTATCGGTCCTATTTTAGATACAATGAAATAGCGGAATCAGCGGGTTTTTTCGGTCCTCCCGTTGCTCGAATCCAGCGACACTCTTCTCCGAACCAGAAGGCACCCTCGTCATGCGATTACTTCGTCAAAAAAACGCGCGATCTGGCTGGTTATTGACTCAAACCCTAGCTTGGACTTGCTTGGCTGTCCCCGCTTTGGAAACCACTCCGTTCGGCCAGCGAGCCTATTCTCAGGAAGCCGCCGCCCCGACGTATCGGACCAAGAATCTCGATGCATCGCTTTGCAACGACGCCAAACTAAAAGAGAAGAACGAAAAACTCAAACCCGAGGCGTTCGATATCGCCGGGATCGAAGCCTACTACCAAAGCTGCCTTTTCGTGCGTCTGGCGCAGCCCACTGCCGAGTCGATGAATCGCGCCCGCGCAGAAATCCTCGCCGATATCGAATTGATCGAACGCCGAGCCAAGCAATCTCCTGAGATGCTCTCGGAGTACAACCGCATGCTCATGCGGCAAATCAAAGAAATTCTTTCGAAGGACAACGAAGGCAAATCCTATCACCCCTCAGCCCGCGTCGTGGCTGCCGTGATGGCCGGACGCATCAACCGACAACCGGCGTCCAATAACGCGGGAGGCCAAGGTGACCCGACAGCCACCAAACTCCTGATCGACTTGCTCGACCCCAAAGAAGCCGAGAACGATGGCATGATCGCCGCATCGCTCTCGTACCTGCCTAGGCACTGGATCTACCCAGGCCTCGATGCGACCGGCTTGGAGCGCGCCCACAGCCAATTCGTGACCAATCTGCAAGCGTTCCTCGCGAGCCAAAAACCAGCGGCAAGAGGAAAGAAAGAAGACGAGTACCTCAAAGAACTGATGATCGAAAACCTAACGCTCATCGCAGGTGGAAAAGGGGAAGCGGCAAAGCAAGCCAACACTATGCTCGCTGGGATCATCCTGCCTATCCTAAAGGAACCGAAGAAATACTCCGAATGGCTCGCCGAGAAAGCGATGTGGAGTTTTGGCCAAGTCAAATTCGCCGACTTGAAACCCGAAGAGGTCCAAGCCCTTCAAAAAGGGTCCCTTGAGTTCGTCAAATCAAGCATCGATGCTTGGTCGAAGCGTTGCGATCAAACCCAAGCAGCCTCTCCAGGCGGCTTCGGAGGTATGGCAGGTGGCGGACCCGGTGGACTCGGCGGCCCAGGTGGCCCAGGCGGACTCGGTGGCCCTGGCGGACCCGGTGGACTCGGTGGACCAGGGAGCGAAGGGGAAAGCGGGCCTGGTGGTGGACCTGCCGGTGGACCTGCCGGTGGACCTGCCGGTGGACCTGCCGGTGGACTTGGCGGTGGACCTGGATTCGGCGGACCTGCCAGACCTAGAAACCCATTTGACGATCAACCCAAAGAAGTTCGAAACGCTCGGCGATTCCTTCAGCAAAGACTAGAACGGTCCCACTACGGATTGACCGGAACAGGACGAAAGCCCGTTCCGGGAACTCCTCCGGTCGACCCCAAAGGCCTCATGGCCCTGGTCGATGATGCCAGCAAGGATAAACTCTCCGATGTCGTCAAACGCATCGAATCGCTCCAAGACGAACTCAACAAAGAGACCCTCACAAGCATCGACGTGATCAGAACATCCACACGCCGACCCGTCTTCGACCTCAAGCAAGCGATCGCGGCGATCATCGGTGAGGACAACTCAAAGAAAAATCTTCCTACCGAGGAATCGGGGAAAGATCCCTTGGATGACGGGTTCGGCAGCGCAGGCGGAAACTAATCCAACCCATGGCTTCCTCTGAGGAAGATCCAGACAAGACCGAGATTCGTAGCGACCGTGGGTCCAAGCCCCCCGAGTTGACCGACGAAGTTCCAACGGTACCCCACGTCCAGCAAGGCACCGATATCCAGTCGTTGGTCGGATCCTGTCTAGACCACTACCTCATCGAATCGCTCGTAGGCCAAGGTGGGATGGGAGCTGTCTATCGCGCCACGGATCAAAGACTCGACCGCCTTGTGGCCGTCAAAGTCGTACCTGTCCTTCACCGCAAAGCCGATGCGATGCGCCGGTTTCGCATCGAAGCCCAAAGCGCTGCGAAACTCGATCACCCCAACATCGCTCGAGTCTACAACGTCGGCGAAACACAGCACTGGAATTATATCGTCTTCGAGTTCATCGAAGGGATCAACTTGCGTCAACTCATCCTGGACCGAGGTCCGCTGAGTGTCGACGATGCGACTTACTTCACCTGCCAAGTCGCCGAAGCGCTTCAGCATGCAAGCGAACGTGGGGTCGTTCACCGGGATATCAAACCGTCGAATATCTTGCTGGCTACCGATGGCAAAGCCAAGATCGTCGATATGGGATTGGCCCGCACCACCGCACTGGACCGATCCCAAGGGGACCAAACCGCAAGCGGTACGACCCTAGGTACCTTTGATTACATCTCGCCCGAGCAAGCCCATGATCCACGGGAGGCAGACGCCCGAAGCGATATTTACTCGCTGGGCTGCACCCTTTACTTTTTGCTCACCGGCCAGCCACCATTTCCCGAAGGCACCGCGCTGCAAAAACTTCTGATGCACGGCACCAAGATGCCCGAAGACCCGCGGTTGTTCCGCGACGATCTGAGCGATCCACTCATAGCCATCCTAAAAAAAATGATGGCCAAAAAGCCACGGGATCGCTATCAATCCCCCGAAGATCTTGCCAGCGATCTACGCATGCTCGCCAAACTCGACAACCTCGCATGGAGTTCGGATCTGGCCGAATTCGTACTTGCCCATAGACCCTCCAGACGATCATGGCTCGAAGCCCTCCTGCCAATGCTCCTGTGCTTGACACTCATCGGTGCCGTCACGCTGTGGCTATGGAATGCAAACCAAGTCGACGCGGTGTTTCCAATCCCCAAAGTGGAAATCGCCAACGTTTCGATCGATGCAGGCGACCAAGGCACTGCCACTGGGCTACTGGACAGCAATCCAATCGATAAAAAACCAACGGACAAAAACCCTAGACTCGATCCGCTCGTGCAGGCCCCCAAACCTCTGTCTGAATCCATCTCCGAAAAAGAGATCAAACCCGACGCGACGGTTCAAGCCGATGCGAATGTCACCGACCTGCTCGTAGGGGATAACCTCGATGAGGTGTCACAGCTCCAAAGCCTGTTCCCAGAAGGAAAACCGAAAACCCTCAAGTCCCTCGATGATGCTCTGGCCGAAGCCTCGAGCCTGACGACGGCTTGTCGTATCTGGATCTCCCAGGATTGCGTCGTCCAAAAACGATACCGCCCGTCGGGGGCCGAACGTGCGGGGGCCGACCGTGCGGGGGCCGAACGTGCGGGGGCTATCGCGATTCGATCGGTGCCAGGCAAACGCTACTCGATTCGAATCGACGAATCAGCCGTGTCTGGACGAACCGGCGAATATTCTTGTTGCTTTGAACTCGACGGCGGTCCGTTGAGCTTTTCCGACGTCGATGTCCTGTGGAATCTTCAGGGGGCAAGCTCCTCCCCAAAAGCTTTGATCGCAGCTAGACCCGGGAGCCGCTTGGTCATGGAGAACTCCACAGTGACGATCAATGGACCATCGGCAGGCAGTCTACCGAGCCTCTTGGCAATCGAAGCCCAGAACCGCGAATCGACTAACGGGACGCCCAACCCGAACGCTCAACGCTTCTCGGACCTGCGCATCGAGCAATGCTCCGTGCGAGGCGATTGCGATCTTGTCCATGCCGACCCGACCGATCGGTTGGAAATCCGCATCAGAGATTCGTGGTTTGCGATCTCAGGCTCGATGGTCGTCAGTCAAGCACTCCGGAGCATCCAACGTTCGCCACGGGTCCGTGTCGAGATCGCCGATTCGACCTGCATCAGCCTCAAGCCATGGCTGAGGATTCAAATGTCCAATGCCAATCCTTATCCGGTGGCCGTCGTGCGGGTTGCCAACCAATGCATCTTTGCGGGAGCAAAATCGCTCGTTGAGTGGGATGCGACCGACTGTACCGACTGGGTGTTTGCCAGCCAAGTCAAAAAGTTAGATGATCTGGGGCGCTGGATCGATTTCCGGGGACTCGACAACGCGTACGACGGCGGGTCGATCGAGGAATTGATCCGCGTTCAAATGTCGATGTCGAGCGAAGAATTGCAAATCGACACCGATTCGAACTTGCTTCGAAACGAGCTAGGGATGGAGGTTCTGGGAGTCTGGCAACAAAAAACAGCCTGGGACCCGCTGAATATGCATCAATCGGTCCCGGTCCCTATCCCCTTAGGCATCCTGGGATTTGAAATCGGGGCACCTTTGGGAAGACTACCCGAGTTTCCAAATCGCTGAGCGTTACCGAACCCCGGTCAGCTCGTAGCTGCAATGTAAGCGTACAGCGGCCTATTCGGTTTTTAGGGGCCGTGGGGCTTGCAAATGCGTCGGATAGGGGATCTTGCAAAAGATCCGATCACCTCACACCTCACGTCCGATCCATCCAAGCGCTTGGCCCCCCTTCTCCACCGGGGCTTTGGCCGGGGGAGCAAGGGGCGGGGGGGTTGAGGGGGCCGACCGCGCGTAAGGCTGTTAGATTCCCGAGGGGAGTGGAATCCGATGTTTGCACACGCACAAAGGCGGTTGCTTGAGGCTTAGCAGCGAGTTTACGTTTTGATCGCCTTGTACGACGGACTTCCAGTCCGTCGCGCCAATTGATCCACCTGTAAGACTTGGGCGACGGACTGGAAGTCCGTCGTACGGGCTGTACGACGGACTTCCAGTCCGTCGCCCCCAAAGATCGCGCTGTACGACTCCACTCGATGAAAACATAGGCGAGCAGCCGATCGACTGACAGAACTGCGCGACGGGAGCATTGGATCGTTCGCACTGGGCGATCCGTTCGGCCCAAATCTGGGCGGTTTTCGAGGACGGCAAGCGAGACATAAGCAGGATCTTCTTGGGAATGGGATAGAAACAAGGGCGCACCTTTGAATCTACCCGCAAGCGGGCCATGCGCTGAGAAAAAGCCGATCAGGCCGGTGTACGCTTACCTCGATATCGCAATGTTTTTCACCGGACGGCTTGCGCCGTTCCGCTTTTAAATCAGTGCCATACGGCATAGAGCCGACGGAGGCCAAGAAGAACTCGACGGCTGTTTGAACTGCGGCGGTCAATGCCAGTCGTTCGTTCATCCAATTGCTTTTGCGACCGACCCAAGCTCATGGCCAAGCACAGGCTCGGTGTAGGAACTCGGCTTTGGAAGCGGCACACGAGTCTCGGGATCAAAACCGAGCATCTGCTCCTCGGTGAAACTGACCGCGACGTAGAGCCTGTACAGAAGTGGGACCATCAACAAGACAAGCACCGTCGAGCTGATGAGTCCGAATGCCAAACTCGTCGCCATCGGAATCAATGCCTGGGCCTGAAACGATTTTTCCAAGAGCATCGGCAGAAGTCCTGCGACCGTCGTGACGCTCGTCAAGAATACAGCTCGCAAGCGACGCGATCCGGCGTTGATGATCGCATCGACAGGCTTCATCCCTTTCTCAATGCATTGATTGATAAAGTCCACGAGTACGATCGAATCGTTAACGACCACTCCAGCGAGCGTCACCATCCCGAACATGCTAAAGAGGGTCAGTGGCAGTCCCATGATGCCATGCCCAAAGATCGCGCCGACGATTCCAAATGGAACAATGGCCAAAACGATCCAAGGCTGCAGGTAGGATCGAAACTCGAAGACCAAAAGCAGATACATCGCCGCCATCGCCACGGTAAAACCGATCGCCAACGAATTGAAAGATTCGCGTGTCTCTTCTTGCTGCCCTTCCCAACGGAACCGCAAATCCGGGTACTTGGTTTTGAAATCCGCCTCGAGGGTCTTTCTCAAATCGCCTGCGATCGTCGTCGCATTGGCCTTGGTCGTATCGAGTTCCGAGGAGATGGTAATCGAACGCATTTGATCCAGACGGTTGATCTCGGAGTAACCTTGCGTGACCTTGATCTCCGCAAGTTCGGTAATTGGCCTTTCGATCCCATCTGGGCCCCGGACACGTAGGTCTTGGAAGTCGGCCAGGGAACGGCGTTCCTCGATAGGATGGCGAACCATCAACTTGACTTCGTGACGGTCGCGTTGGAGTCGCATGACCTCCGCGCCATAGTAGGCCCCTCGGATCGATTCGCTCAAATCGTCTTGGCGTATACCGATGGCTTGCGCCCGATCCTTGATCGTGAATTGAAACTCGGTCTTTCCAGGATTCGAGTCGTCGCGAATGTCGTAGACGCCATCGTACGTGGCTAGCTTGGCCTTGGCCTCCTCAACTGCAGCCTCAAGCTGTGCGATTCCTTCGCGTGGCGATAAAATTTTAAACTCCAAAGGCTTGCCTCCGGGTCCGATGTTAGCGGCCTGGAACGTGACGCGCTCGGCCCCTGGAAACTGTCCGGCTTTCTCTCGCCACCATCGTATGATTTGTTCGCTCGTGACATTTCGTACCGTCGCATCGTGGATCTCTGCGGTGACCTGCGCGACGTGCGAACCCGATTTGCGGTCTCCTGCCCCTTCATTCCCTTGCTCGGCCGAACCGACGCGCAAAAACGTCAGCTTGACCGGACCGCGAGGAGAAGAGGGATCGGTCGGAGGAGGCGTTTTGGTTGTCCCCTCTTTCTGCTCTTGATCGGCTATCTCCTGGCTGATTTCCCGAAGTGCCAGTTCCATGCGTTTTGCTGCAGCCATCGTGATGTTCGCAGGCGTTCCATCCGGATAAATGACTTGACCGACGATTGTTTTTCCATCGAGATCTGGAAAGAACTCGAAGGGGACTTTGCCCGATCGAACCATGCCGACGGCCAGGGCCACGACGGAAAAACCTAGCGCCAGCGGTAGCAGCGGGTACTGCAGGAAGATTTTAAGCAAGCGTCCGTAAAACTGTTCGCCAAACCAATCGAGGACCGAGTTGTTGAATTTAGAGATTCGATCGAAGAATCGCTCGACGGGCAGGATCGGGAGCATCAAGGAATATTGGAGCTTTTCGATCATGGTCTTCGGGGCATGCGATTCATGGGACAAGTGTCCTGGCAGGGCAACCGTGGCTTCTACCAAGGAAATCAACAGCATCATAATGATCGCTACGGGCATGACCGCGATGAACTTGCCCATTACCCCCGAGACATAAAACAAAGGAATAAACGCGATGATGGTCGTTGCGATACTTGAATAGATGCTGGGCAAAACCTCTGCCGCACCGTCGATGGCCGCCTGAAGGTTCGTCTTGCCCATGTCGCGATGGGCATAGATGTTCTCACCGATGACGATCCCGTCGTCGACGACGATGCCGACGGCCATGAGAAAAGCGAACATCGTGAGCATGTTGAGCGTTTCGCCGAATGCATAAAGTCCGATCGCAGCCCCCAGTAAGCTGATCGGGATCCCCATGGCAACCCAAAATGCCAACCTTAGATTCAGAAACATAGCCAGCAATAGAAAGACCACGATGCCACCCTGGATACCGTTCTCGCGCAGCATCCGGATGCGGTCTCGCACATCGATGCTTTCATCGCCCCAAGCGATCAATGCATACCCTTCAGGTACTGGGATATTTGCAACCGCGCGCTGGACTTCATCGGAAATGCTGAGCAAATCCTCGGTGCTTGTACGCTCGATGCTGATCGTCAGGGCGGGTCTTCCGTTGATCTCGTTCAACGCCGCAACATCGTCGAATTCATCTCGCACGTTGGAAATATCACCGACGGTCAGGATCACTCCATTGGGTTGTGTGACCAAAGGCAGCTTCGCGATGTCCTCGCCCAGATCGCGCTTGTTCTTGCCTCGCAAAAGGATCTCTTGGCCTTCGCTACGGATCTGACCGCTTGGCAGCTCCATATTCTCTTTTCGGATGATGCTGGCGACTTGACCTAGGGTCAGTCCGTATTTCCTAAGGTTGTCTTCGCTGATCTCAACGTCGATTTGATAAGGCTTTACGTTGACGACTTGGGCTTGGGATACATTCGGCAACTCGATCAAACGATTGCGTACATCCTCGGCAAAGTTGCGCAGCTTCAGCTCGCTTTGCTCGTCTCTATGATTGGGCCCGAGCACCGCTACGCGTATCGCAGGGGTTCGAAAGGTGATCTGTTCGACGGTCGCTTTCTCGCTTCGTTCAGGAAAAAAAACTGAAATCCGATCGACCGCCGAACGGACCTCGGACAGCACGCGTTGCACATCCTTGACGCTCGGCTCGAGCTGGATGAGCGTAAAGCCGCTGCCTTCTCGACAGATGCTCGTGAGTTTCTTGATTCCCGCCAGTGACTGAACCGACTCTTCGATTTTTTGGCAGATTCCACTTTCGACTTCGTCGGGCGTGGCGCCCGGATACGGGACGGTCACCAGGATGACCTCAAGCTGAAACTCCGGAAACGTCTCGCGACGCATCCCAAAGAAACTCGCCATCCCGCCGATCATGATCGCGACGATCAGGAAGTTGATCCCGGCCATGTGCTTAACAGCCCAGCGAACAATTCCGTTCATAGAAGAACTCCTTTTTTACTCTTTGGTCATGGTCTGCTTGGCGGTGCGCACTTTATCGGATCCGTCGCCGATGAGATTCGCAAGCGGAGAGGTCACGAGCATCGTTCCGGGTTTGAGCCCCTCATCGCCTTCGGCAATCCAATACTCGCCATCGGCCAAATGGGGTACCCTCAAGATCCGAATCGTTTGGATCCCTTGGACCACTTTGACTTTTCCGATCACCCAGTCGTCGGGGTTGGAAAGGTTCAGGTCCGCAGCGACGGTCTTCTCGGGAGCTTGTGGCTCAACATCGCTGGCCGCCTCGGGCTCAAAAGTCCAGAGCTGTCCACCGGGCTTGAGGCCCAATTTGGGAATCAGTATCAACGATTGCTTAGGCTTTGTCTGGATCTTGACATCGACGAACATGCCTCGGACCAAAGCCGGCAAACCGCCGTTGCCTTCCTCGGTAATCGGCACGCCATTGCGACGCACGTCGCGTGGGTTGTCGACGGTGATACGCACCGGAACAGTGCGACTTTGTGTGTCGAGCCCAATCCCCTCATAGCGACTTAGCTTGCCGTTCCATTGATACACCACATCGCTTCGCCCTGCGACTTGGTAAGAAATCTGCACAGGGGTTGGAGGTAGCTCATAACTTGAAGACCGCAGTACCTGGGAAGATGGATCCTTGAGTCCCCCCTGTGCGAGCTGATCGAGGATCAAAAGCAATTGATCCGTGCGAAGGTTGCAACTGACCTCCACCCGCTCGGTATCTTCGATCACGCAAAGCTTATCTCCACGCTGGACATACGAATCCTCTTGGACCGATTCGCTGACGATCACACCCGCGATGGGGGACTTGATCTCGGAGCGATCGAGATTGACCTTGGCTTGGGCCAGTTGGGTATCGGCCAATCGTTCAGCCAATTCGATTCTGGCTCTTCGTGTTTGGAGCAATTGCCACTGGTTCTGAAACGTCACCACTTGGTTGGCACTGACGATTCTCTGCCGCTTGGCTTGGTCGCGTTCGGTTTCGCTTGCGAAGCCTTCGGGCAAGGAAGCGAGCCTAGTGAGCTCCTTTTCCTGCAAGACCAGTTCCTCCTCAGCCAGAACCAGCGAGCGTTTAATATTGGAGATCTCTTGATCGAGTTCTCGCTGTTGGGCGTACTCGGTTTCCTTCAATGCCGTGATCCGTTCGATTTCAAGTTCGTAATCCTTCGGATTGAGCTTGAGCAAGGGCTCACCTAAATTGACGTAACGTCCAATGCGGCACTTGTCGCTTTTGAAAACGACCCGACCGGGAACCTCGGCTCCAATGGTGACTTGGCGGTATGGCACGACGGTTCCTGATAGCTCGACATCGAGAGTCTCGATTCCTTGGAACTGCTCAAGCCTATCGATAGTGACCATCGGCATTCGGGTCAGAATGACCCGCGGATCCGATGCGTCGTTTTCAACCTGCTTGGGAGCCTGCTGGCCCAATCCGAGGTACACAGCAACGCCTGCTGCAGCGATCGCAATCGGGATCAACCAGCCCAAAAGGAGTTTGGAAAGACTTGATTTTTTTGATTCAGTCATAGAGAAGTAAGTCTGGATGAGTCTTCAATCGATAGGCTCTCCATAGTAGTAAGAAGCCGAATTTTTTACAGGGCTTATTTTTCTCCGGGGATCAATGCCAAGACGCACGGGGCAAGACCCCGTGCGTCTTAGGTTTTCGGTTGCTGTTTCGGACCATCCGAACCGCAAAATCGTTAAGATCGGCCGGTTTGACATTGGCCGGTAAAGATCGCACCGGAATTGAAAATTTACAGTTCGTAACCTGCTCGGTAAGCAGGTTTGATCATCGAGTCGAACTCGCTGGTTCCCTTGACCTTGAGGTTCTCTGCATCCCACTCGAGCTTGGCGCTGGAGACTTGCTGACCCTCTTGCTTGCTTCGGCCTGCGGCCCAAACGGCTAGGTTCCCCAGTAGGATCACTTCGGTCATCTTGCCGGCATAGTTCGCGAAGTTCGACCAAGTCGGCTTGCCGGTCTTGATCGCGATCGCGAATTCCTTGAAGTGTCCTGGGCTGCGTTCGAAGTCGACTTCTTTGTCCTCGACTCCGGTAAAGAGGCACTCGGCGCCGTAATCGTTCGGCGAGTACATCTTGCCTTTGTCGCCGATGATGAGCAATCCGCTGTCGCTTCGTTTGCGTCCTTCGAGCAACTCCGGATCGACCTTGTTACCACCGTCGTACCAAATCATATTGATCGCCGGACGGTTCTTGGTAGGTGCGAATTCGAAGTTGATTTTCGAGGAGCCAGGGAATGTTTCGCCGTTGTGACCGGTCGTGGTCGCTTGGACGCTCACGGGATTGACCAGGTCGCAGCCTGCGAAGGCGACGTTGAGGGTATGGCAAGCCATATCGCCAAGTGCACCGGTTCCGAAGGCCCAGAAACCACGCCACTTGAAGGGGTGGTAGGCTGCATTGTAAGGACGCATTTCGACTGGGCCGATGAATTCATCCCAATGGAGTTCCTTGGGAATCGGCTGTTCTTCAGGGCGTGGGATGCCTTGAGGCCACACGGGACGGTTGGTCCAAATGTGGATTTCTTTGACATTGCCCAGAATGCCTGCCTTGAGCTTGGCCGCAGAGCTTCGAAGCCCCGGGCTCTCGGAGCCTTGGTTCCCCATCTGGGTGGCGACCTTGGAACTGGCTGCAAGCTCAGCAATTTTGCGAGCTTCCCAAATCGTCCTGGTCAATGGTTTTTGAGTGTAACAGGCCTTACCCATCTTGAGCGCCATGCCGGTGGCCACCGCGTGGGTGTGGTCCGGGGTGCTGACGGTCACCGCATCGATGTCTTTGCCGACCTTGTCGAACATCTTTCGAAAGTCATTGAAGGTTTGAGCATCCTCAAAGTCTTCATCTTTCTTTCGACCATTGAGGGTGTTGTCGTCGACATCGCAGATCGCGACGATCTTTCCATTGTTGGCTGCATCCTTCGAGTCGCTGGAGCCTTTGCCCCCGACTCCGATACAAGCGAAACGAATTTCTTCGATCGCAGAACGACTTTCCTTGGGAGCAATTCCTCCAGCTACCCAATAACCAGCCGTAACAGCCGTAGTGGATTGGAGGAAGCGTCGACGATTTTTATGGGTCATGGCTACTCTGCAAAAAACAAAAAGAGAGGTTGTAAAAGGCTTGGCGGATCGGAGTCCGAAAGCCAGACTAATCGTAAAAGGTACCCGAAGCCACTGCGGATTTCAAACCGTGCCTACCTGAGGGCCTGTTGAATGGCTTGGATGCATCGTGACGATTTTTTGGTTTCGTGGGACTTCCCTAGCTTTTTTCCACGATTTCCCTAGCTGGATGTCAAATTCCCAGCCCCTAACAGACCGAAGAACTCTCCAAAGGACCCTCAGAAAAGTCTTAATCAAAATCTCTTTTTGAACCCAAGGTGCCCGGAGTGAAGATGTTCCTGCGACCTGCCAACCTGTACCGAGCCTTCTTCTGCGCCCTCGGTCTGATGATGATCATCGTCGGCTTGGAATGCTTGGCAATCGAAAGCGCTTTGTTTGCACCCGGTATTTTTGAAGACACCAAAGCCGCTCTGCAGCAAAACGCTTGGCTCAACTCCCAGCCCGTAATGCCCCAAGGAAAAATCTTTCAACCCAAGGACTGGTTTCCCTGGTCCTTGCTAGCCGTCGGAAGCATCGTAGCGATCTACTCCCAAGCGGTTCGCAAACCGTCGATGATCTAAGGCAGGTATTTAAGCTGCGTAGCGATACTGGATCCATTTGCTCAGAGCGATCATCGACAGTTCCGCGACGATCGAGGTGAGTCGAACCACAATGGTCGCTATCAACGCGATCGGCTCTGGAACAATCGACAAGAGGATCGAAATCGAAGCCAGTTCTCTTGCCAAGGCCCCTCCGGGCAACATCGAAAGAAAACCGGCAAGCGCCCCGAGACTCATGCTCGCGACGCAAACGATCCAACTGTGCAAGCCCTCTAGCCCAGTGGCAGATGCGGGTTGCAAATCCACAAGCGATTGAAGCACGAGCCAAAGCGATGTGCCTTGCAAGAGCCAACCGAGCAGGCTCCATAGCACCGTGCGGTTCATCAGTTGTGCATCGATCGCTCGGACGACCGATTCGGGCATGTTCCCAATCCGACTCTTTGCGATCCAACCGACGATGAACCGAAACGGTTGCGGACAGATCACCAACAGCGCCCCAGGGATCCCGGCTAGGGCCGAAAGCTGAAACCACCGAGAGCATTCGATCCACTGCACAAGAACCGCTCCTAGGATGGCACCCGTGGCAATACTCGTGAGCGTCTCGATAAAGACGCTCACGATCGCAGGTCGTACGATCACTCCGTGGCGATGCAACTCGCTGACCCTCAGCAATACCGCCATCGCCTTGCCAGGTACATACTTGCCAAAATGGCCCAGAAAATAAGCGTACATGGAATCTGCCCAGTGGACGCTCTGACCAAAGTCCCTGAGGATCGCTTGCCACGCGATGCACGGAGGCACGAGCGCCACGGCCCCGAAAAAAACACTCAGAACCCAATAGCTCCAACGGACCGATTTCCAATCGAGCGGAACTTCGCTTTTTGATAGCTCCAAACCCGCGCGACGAAGCGCCAAGCCAAAGAAAAACAAGGCAAGAGCCCAAATCGTAAAACGCAACGCCATGGGTACCCATCGACGCCGTTGGACAATTCTATGCACAGGCTCCGGCACCTGAGGCTCTGTCGGTGGATGCAAAATAACTCGGCCCGTGTTAGAATCCCGGCCATATAGCCCCGAAACGAAAACATCATCTTAAACCTGGTCTCTATGGCTCGCTACATCTCTTTTGCTGTTCTGCTTGCGATCCTAACCCTCATCGGGATGCTGTTCTACAAGGTCATGATCGGTTTCTTTGTACCGGTCTTCATCGCCGTAGTCCTGGTCGTCGTTTTCCAACCGCTTCACCGCTGGGTGCTCAAGAAAACCAAAGGACGTAACCACCTCGCCGCCTCGCTCACGACGCTCCTGATCATCGGCAGCGTTCTGGTGCCGGCCGGCGTGATCGTAGGACTCGCTGGTGTCCAAGGATTCAAGCTCCTCGGGGAATTCAACGAATCAAACGTTCGGCTCGGATTGAGCCGACTACGCTCCAATAAATTCATCAATCTGGAATCACCCGCCGCGGTTCAATTCCGCTCGATCGATGCGAAACTCGCCGAAATCAAAAAGGTCGTCGCCGAGTCGACCAGCTATGCAGAGGTCACCGACCCCCAAGGCCGCATGGCTGGCGATATCGCCGATGTACGAAACCGCTTAAAGGAAATCCCCGATGCGATTCTCGAACACGCCAAAGACAAAGCCGTCAATCTCTCCAAGCTCCACTCGGCGAACCAAGCAAACAAGAACAACGGCAAGCCTCACCTCGACGTCCAGGTCCGGCAGAAAATCGAAGCCTACCTGCAATCGACCTTCGAGCAAATCCGTCAACTCACCTCGAGCTTGCCCGATTTCCTCGATAACGCTCCTGCTCCCGAGGATCTCGAAAATCACCTCGAACAACTCAGGGAACAAGCCGGCACGATCAAGTCGCAAATCATGGCGATCGACGGACTGGATCCTGCCTGGATCGAACCCTTGTCACGGACCCGAACCTTTCTGATCGATCAGACGCTCGAGGCCTCGATCGCCTCGGCGGAATTGAACAATTCATTAAAAAGTCTTGCTCCCTCGGACATCGGGAATCTTACGAGCCTCCAAGAATCCGTCTGGAGTACCGATGCCTCCTGGCAAGCCTGCCGAGAAAATCTATCCGGAGGCCGCTTCGTCGGGATCCTCAAGGAACTCGCGAATCCATCGCCTGAACAAGTCCGACAAAACCTCGACAACCTGCTGGCTTACCTACAACCCCAACTGATCAGTTTCGGGGGCGGTTCGGTCACTTTCGTCATCAAGCTTCTCGTCGGCCTGACGATCTTGCTCGTATCGCTCTACTTCTTCCTGTGCGATGGGCCCTCGATGGTCCGTACCCTGATGGACCTGAGTCCCCTGGACAACCGCTACGAAGAAGAACTCCTCGCGGAGTTCGATCGCACATCGCGCGCAATCGTCGTAGCGACGATCCTCTCGGCCGTCGCCCAAGGCCTCGCGGCAGGAATCGCTTACTATTTCCTAGGCGCACCCTCGGTGTTTTTGCTCACAGCCCTGACGATCGTCTGCGCTCTGATACCGTTTGTCGGAACGGCCATCGTTTGGGTACCTGTAGCCATTTATATGGCACTCTACCAAGACAAAATGCCCAACGCGATCATCTTGGCTGTCTACGCCCTTTTGATCGTCGGGACAATCGATAATTTAATCAAAATGCTTATCCTCCATGGTCAGAGCCAACTCCACCCCCTGTTGGCCCTGTTGAGTGTCCTCGGTGGACTCCAAGCCCTGGGGCCGATCGGAATTCTCATCGGCCCGCTGGCCGTGACACTTCTGCAAACCACGCTGAGTATTCTGCGCCGTGAACTCTCGGATTTCAACGCAGTCCCCGATCCGGCCGCCAACGCAATTCCAAAGGAATTGAGCCAGAATACTTAATTTCATTGCGGGTGATTTCATTGCCGGCGATTTCACTGCCGGTCGGGAGTTTCAGTTCCCGATTCGAAATCAACCCACGCGCTTCATCACCGTATCGAGTGTCGGCTTGATCGCCGCAGCACTGGCTCGCAATCCCTGCAACTCCTTAGGCCACAAATCGATCTCGACGCGCTGCACGGCTCCGGTCCGACCGACGACCGTCGGTATACTGATCGCCACATCGCGAATGCCATAGCAAGCTCCATCTTGGACCGTGCTGACAGGCAAAATGCGGTTTTGATCCAACGCGATCGCATGGATCACGTCCCGAATCGCAATGCCGACTGCAAAGCCCGCTCCACCCTTTTTCGAAAGGCACTCGGCCCCTGAACCCTTGGTCCGTGTGAAGATTTTTTCGGCCAAGATGCTATTCCAACCCGGATACTTCTCTAGTGACAATCCACCGACGGTTGCACTCGACCAAATCGGTACCATGCTGTCGCCATGCTCACCCAAAATCAACGCTCGGGTCTGTGTCGGCGATGCCTTCAATGCATCGGAAATCAACGAGCAGAACCGAATGGTATCCAACTGGGTTCCTAGTCCAAGCACCTGAGATACAGGCAACCCAAGCTTGCTGGCAGCAAGCGAAGTCAAAATATCGACCGGGTTGGAGACCACGACGACCACCGCCGACTTTTTAACTCCCACCTTCTGAATCTCCGTCAGAATCGAGGAGAACAAATCGGTATTCCGATTGATCAAATCCAATCGCGATTCTTCAGGCTTGCGCCTGAGTCCTGCGGTGATGCAGATCACGTCCGAATTCGGTACGTGTTCGTATCCACCCGAGGTAAGCAATTGATCTGCGATGCTTGGCGATCCGTGCATCAGGTCTAGCGCATGGCCTGCAGCAAGATTCGCATTAACATCCAAGAGAGCGATCTCGCGCACAATTCCGCCGCACTGAAGAGCGTACGCAGCGCACGAGCCGACCAATCCTCCCCCACCGATGATACTGACTTTCATGTTCTATTCCTAAATGAATTGCTTGTTGGGTTATTCTGACGACTCCGAAGACGCATGGCTTCGGTCGACAATTATTTTTGTAGCTCTTTCATCACTTGTGCAGTGATGAGTTTGACAAGCTGTTCCATATCGATTCCGGCGTTAACTCCGGAATTGGCGACAGCAGAATTCACAGCCGCCGAACTCACTCCAGCCGACGCTGGGACCTCGATCGCAGGCGTCGCCCTCAAGACCGGCGGTGCTCCATGGCTCGGAGCTACATGGCTCGGAGCTACAACAGCCGGGGCATTGGCAAGAGCCAGAGCACTGGCAACAGCCGGGGTATTGGCAACGGCTGGGGCATTGGACATCGGTGGCGGGGCCGGGAAGGCGCGTCGCTGCACACCCGATTGCTTCCAGGACTCGCGGAAAATATCGTTGGCGCAAATGTCGCAGTTTTTGAACTCTTCGGTGTTACGCGGGTCGGCCCATCCCCACTTTTGTTTCAAATCCAACAGTTCGCGTTCTTCGTTTTCGTTGAAGTAGCTTACGTTTCCGAGTTGACGCGAGAGCATCAAAATGCGGCAGTACGCATCGAGGATCTCGGTCCACCAGAAAGCCTGTTCGACATCGACTCCAAAGCTCACCGTGCCGTGGTTGGCCAAGATGATGATGTTGGTCTTGTTGACAAACGGCAGGACCGTATCGGCAAACGCTTGTCCGCCGGGGGTCTCGTAACGGGTGATAGGAACATCCCCCAAAAAGACTTCGACCTCGGGCAAAACGCACTGAGGAATCGGCTCGCGAGCGACCGCAAAAGCCGTCGCATGGGGCGGATGGCAGTGCACGACACTCTTGATCTCAGGCCGTTGCTTGTAGATTTCCAAGTGCAAGAGGGCTTCGCTCGATCGCTTCTTGATCCCAGCAATCTGCTTGCCGGTCATGTCGATTGTGCAGATGTCCTCGACCTTGAGAAACCCTTTGCTGTGCATCGTTGGGGTGCAAAGGACTTCATTGTCGCTGATGCGTACGGTGATGTTTCCATCGTTGGCCGCAGCGAACCCCTTGTTGTACAACCGTCGTCCGATTTCGCAGATGTCTTGCTTGATCTTGTGCGCATTCATGTTCATGGTCAACGTCTCGTTGCTTAATCTTTCAGTAAGTGGGGTTTGATGTTGATTTCGTCGAGGATCGCGGAGTTGTAAGCGTCGACGGGTTTGAGGTTGGGTCGAAAAGGCTGGGCCGCTTCGCCACCATCGGCTACGGCGATGATGCTATCGACATCAGCCCCGAGTTCGTCCCAAACGACGATCGAATCGGGTTCATTGGAGACTCCTCCGACGAGTGAATCTCCGATCGGTTCGGCCAACTTGAGCACAGCACCCTGGTAGGTCGGATGGGCTCGGTTCAAGGTGACTGTTCCTATGACTTTAAAAATATGCATCGGCTTATCCTTTGGCTTCCTACCGATTCGCTTGAATGTGCTCGATAAACTTTCGCGCGATGTTGGCTGTACCTGCGATATTCCAGCGGCTTGCTGAAAGGATCAGCATGTTCGTTGGAACTTCCTTAAGGACCTCGGCCAGATCGCTCCATTGCGAAACGATCGATGGACGAAGCGCCTCGTCGCGAGCCGCTTGCCAGAGCGTCGAATGCGGAGCCTTGACCACCGCAATGGCCGCTGGTGTTCCGCTTCGAATCGCTTGAGCCACCGCTCGAATGCTCGCAACGTCATCGATTTGAACCTGGTCGACCTGCGAGCTTTTCGGACAAAGCTGCTTTTCGAGGGTTCGCAACCATAGCACCGATCCAGTCACCAAAACCGGCTTTAACGCAGAATCCAAAATGTTTTTTTGCGAAACTTCAACCTGAGTCACCGAAGGGCTGGCTTGGACCTTCCGAGTCCAACCGATCCCCTTTTCCCTGAGCCAATCCTTGGCCGCCGGTGTGACCAGAGTCGTCGAAGCCACGGTGATCTGCTTGGTCGTTGAGGGTAGATTCCTAAGCGAATCCATGCTCAAAACCGAAGCGGTCAGGTGCATAACATCGACCGCAGGAGCGATGGGCTCGGTCGGAATCCCCTGAACATTCATGGCAGCCTTCGTAGCCGTACTCGTAGCCATATTCGCCGGTGAGATCGACGCGAGGACCTCGCGCACGATGCGTTCGATATCGATCGAGGAAAGCTCAAGCTTGGGATTCGCAGAGGCGCTCATCGCTTCCCTTCCTTCTTCGATTTCGGGGCCGTCGGCGCATGGATTGGATCGATCAGACCCATGACCGTCCAGCGCAATGGGCTGTTCTCCAGACCATATAGTTCGCGAACGGCTGCACCATCGCTGGTGATGATTACCTTTTCACCAGCCCCTGCACCCATGTAATCGGCAACGATCACCGGTGTACCGTCGCGGGACTTGCCGTCGGCGGCCAACGGTTGACAGACCAACAGCTTGACATTTTCCAGGCTGCGGTGTTTAACCGTCGAGATCGCATTGCCGAGGACCAAGGCGACTTGCATGACTTGCCTAAGGAATTCGTTGGGATGTGGTGGTGGAAACGGGGAAGAACCAATACTAGCGACCGAGGATGAACAGATCGTCGATCAGTGAGCAGCGGCGTTCGCGTGTGAACGTAAGCGGAGTGGTGACCCCTTCGCCCGTCGGCCCGGCGATCGAGAACGACAGGTAGCCTTCGCCTCCGAGTCCCAAGGCAGCCATGCACGGACCGTTCTTGACGAACAGGGTCGTGTCCATGGCTCGGGCCATGATGGTCATGTTGCGCACATTGCGGGAATGGATGATGCTCGTGTGACGGTATCCATGTTCTGCCTGTTGAGCGCATTCGACAGCCGCCTCAAAGCTTGGGCATCGAACGAATGGGACAAAGGGCATCATCTGTTCGGTTTGGACGAAGGGGTGATCTACGGAGGTTTCGCCGTAGAGCAGCTCGACCGACGGATCGACGCGTAGGCCAGCTGCTTCGGCCAACTTCGCGGCATCCTGGCCGAGCAACTCTTTGCGTGCGGCATAGTGCTTGTCTGCGCCCTCACCGACGACTTGCATGGCCGCTGCGGTCAGACGATCGACCTGGGGCCCATGGAGTCGAACCGCACCGGCTCGGCTCATCGCGTCCATCATCGCATCGAACACGCTGTTGACGACGAAGACTTCTTTCTCCGCAATGCATAGCAGA
Source organism: Planctomycetota bacterium (assembly GCA_026692845.1). Lineage (GTDB taxonomy): Bacteria > Planctomycetota > Planctomycetia > Pirellulales > Pirellulaceae > JBKCUI01. Next base: position 37,280 of record JAPLNM010000128.1, read on the forward strand.
TTGTTGTCGTACGCAGCACCTTGGATGATGCAACGGGCGGCCAGATCTAGATCGGCGGTTTCATCGACGACCACCGGCGGGTTGCCTGGGCCCGCGACCACGGCGCGTTTGCCGCTGTTGAGAGCCGCCCGGGCAACGGCAGGACCTCCCGTGACGCAAATCAAAGCGATCTTTCGATGCTTGAAGAGTTGTTGTGCGGTTTCGAGCGTCGGCTCGCAGATCAAGCTGATGCAATTGTCGATCCCGACCTCGGCCCGGATCGCTTCGTTGAATCGGCGAACTCCCTCTGCAGCCACCTTGCGACCGCTAGGGTGCGGATTGACCACGAGGGTATTGCCGCCGGCGATCATGCTGACGGCATTGCCGGTGATCGTCGGGAGCGAATGGGTTACCGGGGTGATCGCGCCGATGACTCCAAAGGGAGCATGCTCGATGACCGCCAATCCGCGATCGCCGCTGTAGCATTCGGTTCTGAGGAACTCGACGCCGGGAGTTTTTTCCCCGAGTGTCTTGAGCTTAGCGATCTTGTGCTCGAGGCGTCCGATCTTGGTTTCCTCCATCTCCATCGTCCCGAGTTCAACGCATTGGCTGATCGAGATACGTCGGATGATGTCGATGATCTTTTTGCGATCTTCGATCGGTCGTTTTTGGAGTTGTTCGAAAGCGCTTCTTGCGGAGGCAACCGCATCGTCGACATTGTCGAACAGTCCCGAGTGACCACGAGCCGGATTGGCCGAACTGGTTCCAGAGAGGTTTAATCCTGAACCAGCGGCTTGGCTGCGTACTTGGCTGATGACTTGTTCGACGACCGATCGGATGAGGGTTTCGTTGATTTGCATGATCCGTGGGTGGATTCTCTTGAAGTGTTATTGGCGGCTGTAGATGTTGGCCTTTTCGATGCTGACGGTATCGACGATGCCGATGATGACACAGTCGATTGGGAGCTTGCCTGTCTCGGGGGTAAACCGAGCGCTGCTTCCTTGCGTGATCAGTACCATGTCGCCGACCCCTGCTCCCAAGGCGTCGACGGCGATGAAGGTACGGCCGGTCGTGACCATGCTCTGTCGGTCCTTGGGCTCGAGTCGATAGGGTTCGACCATGAGCAATTTTTGCCCGATCATCGAATCCATTTTTTGTGTCGACACGATCGAACCGGTTACTTTGGCAACAAACATGATGTCGGTCTCGCTAGGCCTCGTTGGGTTACTTGCGGATCGCAGCGACGGTTTGCCGGGCTACGATCAACTCCTCGTTGGTCGGTACAATCCATAGTTGGACATTGCGTTGGGGCACCGAGCCACCCGAGACGCGATCCTTGGTGGGATCATCGATACGTCGCTCTTTGTCCCCCGATGCATTCCTGGTATCGCACAAGACGATTCCAAGGTCGCTAAGTCCATGGCAAACCGCATGGCGGATGGTCGTGGAGTTTTCGCCGATGCCACCGGTAAAGACCATTGCATCAGCGCCACCAAGAGCCACGAGCATCGAGCCGAGTTGACGTCGGATTTCGGCGACAAACACATCGATCGCAAGTTGAGCTTTGGCGTTTCCACTGGCTGCTGCCGATTCCAGATCCCGCACATCGCCCGAGAGGCCCCCGGAGAGTCCCAGCAATCCAGCTTCGGTCGCTAAAAGCTTGAGCAAATCCTCGAGTCCCAATCCGGTATGCTTCATCATCAGCGGCAGAGCGTAAGGATCGAAATCCCCGACGCGGTTGTTGTGAGGGAGTCCTGTTTGTGGGCTCATCCCCATGGTCGTCGCGACGCTTTTTCCTCCTCGAATCGCCGAGATCGATGAACTCCCACCTAAGTGCAACGAGATGACGCGAGCGTCAGGATTCCCGAGCAATTCGGCGGTTCGCCAACCGATGTAACGGTGCGAGGCACCATGAAATCCCCACTTGCGAATCGGCAGAGCCGAAGCGATTTCGTCGGGGATTGCATAGCGTTTCCAAGCTTCTGGGATGGACTGATGAAAGTCGGTCTCGAAGGCCGCTACGAGCGGTATCTTCGAAGAGGTCTTTGCCAATTGACGCATCGCCGCCATGTACGGAGGGTTGTGCGCCGGTGCCACGGAGTTCATTTCCTCCATGGCATCGAGAACCGAATCGTCGATGACCTGAACCCCGGATACCCGACCGCCGTGAACGGCTTTAAAACCGATCGCAGAGATCTCCGAGGCATCTTTCAGGCAACCGGTACTCGGCTCTGTCAACTGGCGGATGCAAGCCTCGACGGCCACACCGTGGTTGGCAACTGGCTGGTCCGATTCGGTGCGTACTGCGTTGATTTCGAGAAAGCAACGACTTACAGCCGCACCGATGCGTTCGACGCCTCCGCGTGCGAGCTGTCGTTCGTCGGCCATGTCAAAAAGCCGATACTTGAAACTGGTGGAACCCAAATTGGCAACGAGGACTTTCATTGTCTATCCTTGACTTGAAAACTATTTCAGGAAAGCGGCCGTCAGACCTTCCGAAGGGCGAGGGATAATGTGGCTGCTGACGAGTTCGCCGACCTGGGAAGCCGCAGCGGCTCCAGCTTCGACGGCTGCTCGCACCGAGCCGACATCGCCGCTGACGACGGTCGTAACGTACGCACCACCGATATCGATTCGCTTGACGATTTCGACACTGGCCGCTTTGGCCATCGCGTCGGTCGCTTCGATCAAGGCCAAGAGGCCCTTGGTTTCAATCAATCCAATTGCATTTTGCATGATAAAAAACTCTTTCTGGGAACGTCGGAATTTGGGAAAGTTAGGGTTGGTTTTACTCAGCCGATGACGAAGGCGACGTGACCCTCAAAACCTTGCTGATGTCCTCATGAGGACGAGCGATGACCTGCACGCTCAGGACTTGTCCGATCCTGCCTGCGGCCGCAGCACCCGCATCGGTGGCCGCTTTAACCGCAGCGACATCGCCGCTGACGAAAGCCGAGACCAAGCCGCTGCCGACTTTGTCCCATCCGAGAAACTTCACATTCGCTGCCTTCATCATCGCGTCGACTGCCTCGACCAATGCGATGAAGCCTTTGGTCTCGATCATGCCGAGAGCCTCGTTTGTTTTTGCCATAAGTTGCTACTCCAAGAGAAAAAAGGGATACAAACCAAAATTGTTTTTTCGCTGCCGTGCGAGTGGTGCTAACGCTCCATGATCAATGATGATCGTGGCATTTGCACGGTTCCTGTCGTTTCAATTCAATGCTCGTCGCATGATCCAAATCGCAAGCGTTGCCCTCGTCGGTATCGATGTGAACCTCCAACTTGGCATTCGGATCTTCTCGGACCAACAGATCGTCAAAAGTCACTGCGCATTGGGGACTCTTGACCTTGAGCGCCACGAACTCACCGTTCTTGACGCCGTAATAAGCACAGTCGCGGGGATTGATATGCACGTGCCTTGCAGCCCGAATCACCCCTTCATGCAGTTCGACGGCTCCGGCCGGACCGACCAGAACACATCCAGGAGTCCCTCGGATGTCTCCACTATGTCGGACCGGAGCATCGATCCCCAAAGAGATTGTGTCGGTGAATGCCAACTCGACTTGGCTGGCCTTGCGAGTCGGTCCCAGTACGCGCACGTTAGGGATCATCCGACGACGTGGTCCAACAATCATGACCGTCTCGGCTGCCGCGAAGAATCCGTCTTGATACAAGTCCTTCTCAGGTGTCAATTTCTTCCCCTTGCCAAAGAGCTTTTCGACATGCTCGTCGGTCAAGTGAATGTGCCTTGCCGAAATACTTACAACAAGCTTTGGGACATAAAGACCCGTCGACGAAGCGTCCGAAGTAGAGGGACCAACGGCTGCCCCCAAGGCGTTGGCGATGGCCGAACGGACCAAGGCCTCGATGCGACTAGGATCGATGCTGCCAGAGTGACTATTCGAAGGTGAAGCATTCATGATATGGAATTGGATAGGGAATCTTGACTGTTGTTCAAACGAGCAAGGATCAGATTCGTATCGAGTTGATCGATGCGATCTCGCCACGGGGCGCTAAGGTCTTCGTCGACGACAAGCGTGTCGACCTGGTTCCATTCGAGCATCCGTGCTAGGCTCGAACGCCCAAATTTGGTGCTGTCGGCCACGATGATGGTTCGGTCGGCCGATCGCATCATGCAACGCTCGGTTTCTACCAACAGCAAATTGCTGTTGTAAAACCCCTTCTCGTTGACCCCCGCGACACTCAGGAACGCTTTCTGGACGTTGATCGTCTCGAGCATCTGGTCGGTAAATGGCCCATGCGTCACGCCCGTGCGGTTGTGAATCGCCCCTCCAAGAATGACCAAGTCGACGGATTCACTGGCCGAAAATAAATTCGCTACCGGTAGCGAATTGGTCACAATCTGCAGGGGACGGCCCACCAACTGCTTGGCCAATTCGTACGTCGTACTGCCGCCATCAAGCAAGACCGTATCGTGGTCGCTTACCAACTTGGCCGCCTCAAGGGCAATCGCACGCTTTTTGTCCCAAGCACCATCGTTGAGGTTCCCACGCTGGAACTGCCTGACGCTCGTGACCGACCCAGTGTAGAAAACACCCCCATGGGTCCGACGCGCTTCGCCAGACTCCTCGAGGGACTCTAGATCCCTTCGAATCGTCGACTCGCTGACCTCCAGCGCGTCGCGTAGCTCCGGAATCGAAACGAACCCCTGCTGTCGGATCACATCCAACATCCGCGCCCGACGGGCTATCGAACTGTTCGCAGTGGTTTGGGAATTCATCAAAATACGATTAAAAACGATCAAAATTAGGTTTTTTTCTACCAGGCTTGTGACGCAACCTGTCAGCAACTGAAAGAAAGTTACTCTTTCTTCAAGAAATATGTCACATCCTGGGGGTTTTACAACCGAACAGACTCTCTATTTTGCCTAATTAGATCAATTTAAACCGGTTTTTCGTGAAGCAACATGCGCACCAGATGCGCGGAATGTTCCATCCGTGCCGGTTTTAAGGGGCCCTTGAGCGAGTCTAGAGGGACTAAAGCCAAGGGGCTAAAGAGAAGTTCGTGCACCGAGCCGACACAAATCGAATTCGCCGGCTTGCTATCCTGAGTGACGATGAGTTAGCCCGCGCAATCTATCTTAAACCTACCGCGAATGCCACCGCGTAAGCCTTGCAATGGGATATCGATACCTCAACGCGGGTGATCCCGAGCGCCGTCGCTATTTCCAATGCTCGGTTCCATAAAATCACCGAAGGAGCCCCAGAGGGCAAATTCACCACCTCGACATCCGTCCACTGGATTCCTCGCGACCAACCGGTTCCCAAGACCTTCAAAACCGCCTCCTTGGCTGCCCAACGGCCTGCATAATGCAATTCGGATACCTTGCGATCGCCGCAGTAGGCGATTTCCCGAGCGGTAAACACACGGCTCAAAAACTCTTCGCCGTGCTTTTGCTCCATCCCGGCAATCCGTTCGCATTCAATAATGTCGGTGCCTATCCCGAGTACCATCCCAGAGGACATCCCTCCTGTTGTTCCTTCCATTACCATCTCCAATCCATAGCCCTAAAAAGTAAAACGGCGATTGCTCTAGGCAAGAATCCCATCGCCTCGATCAAGGCTCCTGGCCTTGTGCAGCTTGCAGCCCCGAAGGTAGCATCGCGAGCAACTGCCTCTGCGACAATAGCGTTAAGGACTGCCCCTCAGATCGCCGGTCGTGTATGTCCCGCTGACGCCTAGCCGTCATCCCCGCTAGGGCTTGCGCAAAACCCGCTAAGCTTCCTGCCTGGTCCTGCTGGCTTTCGTCTTGGCTTTCGGTCTCCTGGAGGTTTCCCTGAATCACATAGTGCGTCTGCATATTGATGTCGGTTTGTACCTTGGCTCCCAACTGGCTCAAGAAGGCTGCGGAGTCCTCTCGGTCTAATCCCAAAAGCGTTCCAACCAAAACCAAATGCTTGCCCTGCATCGGCAAATCCCCTTTGCAGTGGGTCAGAATTTCGTCGGCAATCCGACGCCCTCGACGCAATGGGTCGGTTTCCAAAGGGCCCCCATCACGGCGAAATCGCTTAGGCTCTACTCTCGTTGGATTCTCATCTGCCTTCTCGATGCGCGATCGACGGACCGTCCTTGGATGTCGGACCCGATCGCTCCAGACCCGACCTCGCACAAGTCCGAATTGCTCTTCGAGTTGCTCAAGACTCTCAGCCCCGGAATGGCTAGCCGCTTGGATCAGGATCTGCGCTGAAGCCTTGGCGTCCTCTAGCGCATCGTGATGCTTGAACTCGATCGCCAAATGCTCTGCCATCGATGCGAGCGAATGCGAACGCAACTTTGGCCACCCCCGCTTGGCTAACAATCGCGTGCACTGGACGTCCATGGGCGAAATCGCCAAGTCGTAGTGCATGCATGTCGACATCAACACGTTGGCATCAAAGCCAGCGTTGTGTGCGACAAGTACCGATCCATCCAACCACTCGAAGACCTCCGGCCAAATGGTCTCCCAAGTCGGTGCGTCTAGGACATCGCTCGGACGGATCCCGTGGACGGCCACACATCGAGGTGAGAAATACAACCGGCCAGGCCGTATCATCCATTTTTTTTGTCGCACGATCCGCCATGGCTCAACGATCGCAATCCCCAACTGACAAGCCGAATTGGCCTGATGGTTGGCGGTCTCGAAATCCAATACAGCTATCGTTTCCATGCGCAGCCCCTTAACTTGACGACCGGCAGGCCGGGAACAAGCCGGCCTGTCGCTCCGGCGATAACCGACCGGCATACTCGGAGACCTCGTAAGCTTCGACGATCGTCGGGCTCGGGCCCCAATCGCGGCTCCAAAATCGCTGCGCCCTTGCGGCAGTACGCTCCAGGAAAAAATCCTTGAGCCAACTCGACCACTCCCCAGGGGCAGTCGGGACCGGCCCAAGGCGTTCGATCCAAGGAATCCACTCGGCAAACTGGGATCGATGGCATTGGAGCATCCGAAGGATTCCCTCGAGATGCTCGGTCGCATCGAGTGTAAAGTCCGCACGGAATGCCGAAGGCCTTGTGAATAGATCGACCATATAAGCCACGACAGGTTCGCGACTCGGAATCCTATACCCAGGGGCGACCTTCGGGACCATCACCATGTACGAGGCATCCTGCACGGCTTGGCCCACGGCCCGATGGTCCGGATGGTAATCCCAAGGCCTGTGGGTCAGGACCAAATCAGGTTCAAACGCACGGATCTGACGGATGATCGCTTCGCGAACCGCAATGCTCGGCTCCAAATATCCGTCTGGAAAATCCCAGCAAACGTACGGACATCCAAGCACCGAACCGGCCTGCTGCGCCTCGGCCCTTCGCCTTGCGACCAACGCATCGGAACTCATTTCGTGATGCCCCGATTGCCCATTGGTCACACTCACGAGTTGGATTTCGGACCCGCGCTTTTTGTGCTCATGAAGCAACCCGCCAGCGAAAAACTCCGCATCGTCGGGATGGGCTCCCAAGACCAGAACGCGCGATGCGCGGTCCATCGTGTTCGTACTCGATGCATCAGGCATAAAAAATAATTCGCAATAATCTACTTCAGGGGTGTATCGATTCGGGCCCAGAACGGATGCTGGCGATCGGCCCGCCCGAGCACATCCTCGAGTATCACCTGGGTCGAGCCATTGATGTCGTACCGCCGGGTCGTTCCCTTGGCATCAATCGTAACCTTCTTGGTGAAATCTACCATGTCTGGACTGAGCCATATGCTGTACTCTTTGGCCGCCGCCTTCTGAATCCGAACCGAATTGTTCTCCTTGTTCAAGGACGCTTCGATCTCGTACTCGTCCCATCGGTCGGGTTCGAGCAACGGATGGACTAGCTTCTCAGGATTCAACTGAGCCGTCTCAAACCACCAGAAATAACGGTCCCCAGCTCGGCTTGTCACTACGCTAAATCGGTCTGGAGCCACGTTCCTTCGCCTAGTCGGTACCTGCATCCAATCGACAATCCGTGGGAGCTCCTCCTGGAAATGGTCGTGTCCGCGACCGGTGTACAACGTGATCATCGTGTCGACCTTGCGGTCATCGAGCATATTATCCCAAGTCGATGCGTTTAAATACATTGGATTGTCGCCGTCGAATTGCCCGTTGACAAAGTAAGTCGGCACATACCTGGAGTTCGGCCAGTATTGGATGATGTACTTCTTGGCGATCCCGCCGATGATGATGGCTCCTGCCCAAATATCCGGATGCGCAAGGGCTAGGTCCCAAGCTGCATCGGCACCCATGAAATGGCCGGCAACAAAGATGCGATCCGAGTCGATGCTGAAACGCCGCATCGCATCGCGAAGTGGCCGGAGGATCATCTGATGCTCGTTCTCGGTGTAGTTGTACACCGGCTGCTTGAACTCGTTCCACTCCGGTGAAATCACTATGTAGCCGTTGCGCGAAGGATCCCCAAAACATCGCCTTTGCGAGTCGGTACGGTCCAACGAGGTCCACCAATCGAGCGCATCGGCAAAGGGAAGCTCTTCGCCGGGCAATGCCAGTACGCAGGGATATTTCCGATAAGGGTTGTACTCGGCCGGTAACTGAACCAAGTACCGGACCATGCGTCCGCCAAGCTCCCTGCTGGTAGGGACCTCCAACAAAAACCGACCAGGTACAGACAACTCGACGAACTTTTGAGGATCCTCAGTGCTGGGCACCTGGATTTTCACCTCCGTGGCCGGCTCGGTCTGGACCGCAGGTGGCATGTTTTCAAGAATCCTTGAGACATAGCGAGGCGTACCTGACTCCAGTTTCATGATCCCTTGGATCAACGCATCGTCCTTGCGCCTTGCTCCAAGCAACTGGGAAATCATCCGTCGAGCGATGTATCCAGAACGGACCACCGAAAGGTTTCGCTCCGCAAGTCCGGCTCCATAAAGCCATCCGGAAAAGCCCAAGGCGATCCGTTGGTCGGACGTCAAGGCCGGATCGGTCCGCAAATTGTTATAGTCGGCAAAACGAACACGGGTGTCGTCCGTTAAATGCCTCGATATCTCTTCAAGGACCGGTCCGAACTCCTGCTGCACCGATGGATCGGTCGCCTTGGACAAATCCTCTCGCAACGAATCGAGGATCTGCTCGCACTCTTTCTTGACCGTGGACATCGCCTCGACCCGCCGCTCGATCTTCAATTGTGTCTCGACAGAAAGGGTGTTGGCCTGAAAACCACGAAGGATTTGCTCGGCTTGCACATATTGTCCGGCGTTTTGTGAGACCAACGCCGCATCGAACATCTGGTCAGCTAGCAACTGATCGATCCGCTTGATCTCCGGCCGACTGGTCTGCAACTCGGGGAATCGCTGGATGGCTTGCACCAACATCTCACGCGCCTCGACGTACCGCTTGGCCGCTAAGTACACGCTGACAATGTCGAGCCAGTCTTGGGCTCGATTCGCATCGGCATTGCGAAGCAAAACTTCTCGCAGTTGTGCTGGAGGTACGGCCGACATCGCTACGCGCATGTCCCATGTGATCGAGGTCTGCAGGGTGTCTCCCCTGAGCCCCTGGATCCGGACGTACTGAGGGGAGATCTCGGTGATCCCCTGGACGACTTGCTTGTTGGGCGACTGGAACATGTAGATGCGCCGACCAAACGGATCGAAAGGCGTCGCGCTAAATGCGTTTCCAAGCCCCCCTTGAATCACCGAATCGGTCTTGCTCACATCGCTCTGATTGACTTTGATCTGGATCTTGAATGGCTCTGGAGTTTCGATCGGCTCGCGAGCAACGCGCTTGCTACTGACATACGTCATTCTCAAGCCGTCGTCGATCTCGGCGATCCGGACGGCTGCCTGGGTTTCGTTGCTGCCTGCGTAACCTTTCTTGTCCAAACGAGCTTGGGCCCGGAGGATCCCGGGCCCGATGGCCAAGCCGTTGTCGAGAATCAGGGTCTGCTGCTGGGCGATCGATCCATCAATCCAAGGCCCGAAAAGAAGCATTCCTGCGACGAGCAACGAGAATCGGCAAGGCCAAGAGTCGGTTCGCATGATCTCTTCGCCTTCCCTGTTTGCGTTTCGCCCTGTCATGGGCACTGTCATGAGCACTGTCAAAGACTTTTCAAAAGCGTTTTGCCTAAGCATCGTGACGCTTCAAGGCAAGCTAACGGCCACCAAAGTATTTCTTGAGCGTCTCGGATGCCGCATCCTTGGTGTTCTTGGTCGTCGGTCCTGTCGTCGGCTTGGGTAACTTCATCGGGGGCTTTTTCTCGGGACGCTTGGATTTGCTCGCCGTACCCCCGGAATCCGTGCCCCCAGAATCTGTGCCCGATTGATTCTCGTCGTCTGAAGCATCCTTTTGAGCTTCGGCTTCTGTCAACTCATGAAGGATCTCTGAGTCCAAATGCGTCGTCTCATCGACCTGGAACTTGCGCGTGTCGGGCTCGGCTTCCACGACCCGCCGATCGACCTGGTCGGCTTCGAGCAACCAGGAACTGATGTCAACACTCTCCCTGGAATCGGAGAGCTTGGCCTCGGCCTGCTCGATGATCCGCTCAACAACCTCCTGCGTTGTATGGACCTCAGGCTTCTTGGTATTGGCGATCCCAATTTCGATGACGACCTCAAATTCCAATTGACCCACCCGGATTTGATCCCCGGACTTGAGGATCTTGGCCTTCTCATGCGACAATTGCTTGTCGTTGACGAAGGTGCCGTTGCGGCTTTTAAGATCCAACAGCAACAATCGACCTTCCTTCTGCACCAACGCACAATGACGACGGCTGACCGACTCACTTTTTGGTCTGAGCTGGCAGTCGTCCCCGCGTCCAATGAAGAATTTCTCCTCCTTGATCGGTATCAATTTCCCCTCATGGTTTCCTGAAAGAACCTTGAGCGAAATCTTCATATGCTTCCTCGTGAAAAAAGAAGAAAGGCCTCCAGTGCTCCAAGCGATGGTCTACCAACGACGGATAACCAAAGACTCGGGGGACCCGCGATGCGAGCGAATCCATCGGGGGTCTGTTTTGTCAAACGGGCAATTACTCAAATTCTAACCGATCGCTCTCGCAGATTCAATCGGAATACATCCTCAGGCCGACCCAATAACCCCGCAATAGCTAATAAGACGCGATCTTGAAACCAATCCCCCCAATCGAATTTACCGCCAAATCCCCCCCCCGAGGGGGCCGGCAAACCTCCGAGATCCTCTAGCCCCAGAAGACCCGGATAAGCCCTGGATTTTTCAATCAGGAAGCTTCCATGCTGCAATAAACCAGTCTTGACCCGCCGCTGAGCACTGCCAAGCACCTTGTGGTCTGCACCGTGCTCGTCCCAGGCGATCACGTCCACAGGCGTGCGCCTATGGAAACAAAGGAACGGATCGCTCGCCTTGGAAGCGTTCGATAAACAGTTGCACGACTCGGACAACTTCGCATCCAAACCCAAGGCTCTTAAACCCTCGGCGACCCCGTGATGCACCGCCCTATACAAAATCTCACTGTGCCCCTTCGAAAACGATAAGGACTCAATTCCAATCGGCACGACGATGCTGTAGGTCAACTCCCGATCGTGTAGGATCGCACCACCGCCGGTCTTGCGCTGGACCCAAGGCAACGCGCCGAGGCTCGGATGCTCCCGGGTATCCTCGGCTTGCCCTAGCTGCTCGATGCGTTGGAAGTGACCGAGCGAGAACGTCGGCTCCGACCAAGTGTAAAAACGAACCGCGATCAACGGAGAATCCGAAACGCTCAACCAGGAACGCAAACGATCGCACTGGGCGTGATCCTGGCCACCGAGCCAAGCTAAATCGCCTGTTGCGACGTCTTGCAACAACCGCTCGTCGATGGCCATGTTCTCCGGACCCAAACGAGGAGTATCCTCCAAGACGACCATCCGCGGCTTTGCCATCATCAAATGAAACCCTTTGGTCCTGGAATCCCCCCACGCTGGTAATCAACCATTTTGCGCCAGGAGCTTTTGATAAGCCGCATAGTCGAGCAACCCGTCGAGCTGGCTCGGATCGCTGATCTTGACCTTGATCAACCACCCCTGGACGTAAGGATCGGAGTTCAAGGTCTCCAAACGGTCGACAATCCCATCATGGATCTCGACGATCTGACCGCCGACCGGACTGTACATCGGACTGACGGCCTTGACGCTCTCGACCTCTCCAAACTCCTGCCCAGCCTCGATCTGCTGACCTACCTTGGGCAAAGCCATGTAGACCAAATCATTGAGTTCAGCGACGGCAAACGCAGAAATCCCAATCGTCGCAATCCCGCTACCGTCCTGCGGCGCATAGACCCACTCGTGGGACGGCAGGTACTTCAAATTTTCTGGTTGCAATGTCATGGAATGGATAACCCTTAAGGAAAATGCTCTATCCGAAAACAGAAATCTAAACGGAATTCGCCCTCTTGTAAAATGGCAATTCCTGCACCCAAGCCCTCGAGCTCGTTCCGCGTATGTCCACCTGAATCTCCGCTCCTAGGACCGCAGCCTGACGGCTGAGGTACGCCATCGATATGGGTTTTTGAAGCGTCGGCGAAAAGGTCCCACTCGTGACGGTCCCAATCGGATTGCCTGCCATGTCGAAACAGGCCGATTGCTCCCTGGCCGCTCGACGACCCTCGACGAGCAATCCGACGCGCTTGACCTCAAGCTCCTGCTTGGAACGGACTGCCAAGGTATCGCGCCCGACAAAGGTCCTGTCTTTGCATTGGCAAGCAAATCCCAATCCAGCCATGTAAGGATCGATGTTCTCATCGAGCTCATGGCCGTAAAGAGGCATCCCAGCCTCAAGCCTCAAGGTGTCGCGGGCCCCTAGCCCCACCGGGGATATTCCGACGGCTCGACCCGCCATGAGCAAGTTCTCCCAAACCCGAGGCGCATCTTCAGCCCTTACAATCAGCTCGAATCCATCCTCTCCGGTATACCCAGTCCGCGACACAATGCACGGCTTGGACATCTGATCGGTCACCTTGGCTCGATAGTACCCAAGCCCCAAGACGCTCGCCGGAAATAGCTTCCCGCAAACTTCAATCGCCTTAGGTCCCTGCACGGCAATCATCGCTGTCATGTCGGTCACATCGTGGAATTCCACATCCGGAAAGTCCGCCAAATGGGGAGCCAACCAACGCACAATCTTGGGCTTGTTGCTGGCGTTTACGACCAACAAAAAGTAAACCTTCCCGCTGGGACTCTCCAAACAACTGACCAATACATCATCTAGTATCCCACCCGATTCGTTGCACACCAGTGAGTAACGGACCTGACCAGGCTGCATGTCCAAGACACGACGCGTGAGCACTTGCTCGAGCAACTGATCGGCCCTCGGACCGTCAAACCGCAATCGGCCCATGTGCGAGATATCGAAAACCCCAGCCGCTTGCCTAGTCGCTGTGTGCTCTGCAACAATCCCTGTGTACTGGATCGGCATCTGATACCCCGCAAACGATGCCATCCTGGCCCCGTTTTGAACATGCCAATCGGTAAGCGCCGTTTTGTGTTCTTGTGTTTCCATAAACCTAAACTTCAAAAATTTTGCGATGCAAAAGAGAATCGGCACCCAAAGAGCATAGGCACCTGCCAAGCTCCCTATCAACGCTTGAGGTGCTCGATGAGGAATTCCTGCGAACTACCAAACTCCGATTCCTTGCTCCCAGGAAACACCAAATCGCATCGGACACCCAACGCCCGGCAAGCATTGCGGAACTCGATTCCGTACATCGCCGAATGGGTCGGATCCGGTTCGATCCCTCCGAGCTCAGGCTTGGTCTTTTGATTCGGATACTCAAGGTACAAAGGTGGATCGTCCTTGCTGATCAACTCAATTGGCGAATATTCGCGAATCCACGGCAGGACTTTTTCGCGATTCTTCAGCAGCAACGCGAACTCCTGCTCGCGCGAGCGACCCTCGGCCGAAAATCCAAACGCATGCCCACCATAGATGCTGTTGCCAATCCAATTCCGCAACTGAACCGGATCCAACGAGGTCTGCGCGCCGACGACCGCAGCACAATTCAGACGCGTCGACTCTCGAGCCACCGGATCGCTGCTGCTTGAGTCGGACAGGTCGTCATGCAATGCTAACCACAACGATGTACAAGCCCCGGCCGAACTGCCCGTGGCTCCAATCCGATTCGTATCGATGTTCCATTCCTTAGCCTTCGATCGCAGCGTTTGCAACGCCCGTGCTGCATCCATCAACGGTGCCTTCACCGGAGGCTCTACGCGCTGCTCCATGGCCTGCTGAATAAACCGATAGTTGATCGCTGCGACCGATATGCCCTCTTGCAAGTACCTCTTGATCGGATTGTTCCCGTACCCGGTCTTGTCCCCATTCTTCCAGCCCCCTCCATGGATCAACAAAACCACCGGCGTCGGTCGATCCGACTCGGCCTTCCAAAAATCCAACCGCTGCCTAGACGATTCGCTGCCATAAACGTAGTCGGCAACCGTAGGCTCGGGACGCTCTGGCGGCTTCTTGGACTTGTCTTGCGCTTTGGCCTTGGGAGACTCATCGATCAAAGCCACCCGCAGATCGTCAAACTCGTTCTGGTCGTCAAACGATCCTATCCCAATGCGACCGACTCCAAAGGTCTTGTCGGTCGCTTGCATCAGCGGTCGTTCCATGTCGTCAAAGTAGACTTGGATCAAACCGGCTTCCATCCTGCGCTCCAACTTGACCGTATGCCATCGATCGTCCCATGGCACCTGGTTCTTGTTCTCGGTCAACGCTCGGCGAGGTTCTCCGTTGACTATCATGATCTGACCGCTGGCCGGATCAGGCTTGGCCCCAAGATGCACATAGTAAAAATGCTCGGGGTCTTGGTAACCAAAAAACACACAACAGTCTCGGTGGTTGCCCGTGTCGAGAGTGCTGCGAACCCGAAATGTGATCGATACATCACCGGCCGATAACCCCTTGATCAACGCGATGTTGTGGGGACTCCGCACCTTGGGTTGGTAATCGCTGATGCGCTTGTTAAGCCCAAACGTTGCATTCCCATCCTCGTGGAACAACTCCCATGAACCCGCGTCGGTCGTCTCCCAACGCGAATGTCCCTGCGCAAAGTCCTCCTCAAAAAGCACCTTCTGATCCTTGGTCTTGCCCGCCCCCTGCTGAGCAACAGCATGCCTCAAGTCGAAATCAACTCCCATCAAAAGCCCTAGACCGACAGCCACCAGCAATCGCACTTGCTTACCGATCGAACGTTGCATTCCCGTAACCCTTTGCGCTAAACTGGCTGGTTGTTTCCACCGCATCTGGCTCCGCAGTATCCATGGCAGTATCCATGGCAGTATCCATGGCAGTATCCATGGCAGTATCCATGGCAGTACCCATGACAGTACCCATGGTCCATGACCTCTGCGTGCACCTTCCGGATCTAAGCCAATTCATTATACTGGACGGATCGATCCTATGGGCACCCTT
This sequence comes from Planctomycetota bacterium, assembly GCA_026692845.1. Taxonomy (GTDB): domain Bacteria; phylum Planctomycetota; class Planctomycetia; order Pirellulales; family Pirellulaceae; genus JBKCUI01. The sequence continues at coordinate 52,620 of JAPLNM010000128.1, forward strand.
CGAGCCGCGACATGAACCTTCCCAACTCCTACGCTTTCGCACGGATGGTCGCCCAAGGCGACCTCAAGACGGTCCACGCAGGCCTGCGACGTCTCCAACGCGGGCAATGGGTCGTGTGCCGATCCGACTTCGGTCTGGAATTGGGCCAAATCCTGGCCGATACTCAAGAACTCGCCGAATCGACAAACACTTCCCCCTGGTCGCATCAGGCAAATGCCAACTGGGTCCGCGATGCGAACTCCCAAGACCACTGGCTCTGGGGAAAACTCCAAGCCCTAAACCATGATGCGGTCGAAGTCTGCCAAGCCTTCCTCAACGACCACCAATCCCAAGATACCCTGCTTGAAATCGCCTCAAGCATCGATGGGAAGTCCGTCGCCTTCGAATTCCTTGGCGATCCGTCCGAAGAGACCAACAGCCAACTCGGAGAACTCTCGGAGATCTACCAAGCCTTCATTCGCAATTCAGAAATCTACCAACAGATCGAAACGGGCTGCGGACCCAACTGCGGCTCAGGATCAGGCGCAGCCTGCGGCTCGAGTCCCGACGGCAAATCCGCTTGCAGCTCCTGCTCGATCGCCAAACGCTGCAAGCCCTCTAAATAATCCAGCCGCAACCCATCGCGCGACTCCCCATAAACACCGCCGCGAGCTGACCAGGCGCAATCCCAAAGACGTCCTGGAGGAAATCCACCTCAAAGCCCCCTTGCGCGTCTCGGGTCACCCAAGCCTCATCGGGCGGCGAATTGTATCGAACCTGAACCTGCGAGCGTGTCGGCTCACCGACAGGAAAATCCCCGAGCCAATTCCCCTTGATCCCCTTGAGCCGTCTGCAAGCAAGCTCTTCGGGCGGCCCGATGACCACCCGACGCGTCATGCGATCCACTGCGGTGACATAATACGGCGAGCCCATCGCCACCCCAAGTCCCTTGCGCTGACCAACCGTAAAACCTTCGATCCCCGCATGATGACCCACCACCTTGCCATCCGAAGTGACGATCTCACCTGAAGTGTCTAGCGTACTTTTATTCCTGACGAACTCTGCATGCTTGCCACTGGTGACAAAACATATCTCCTGCGAATCCCTCTTGTCGGCCACTTTCAATCCCATCGCGACGGCCCGCTCGCGGATCTGGGACTTGTGATACCCTCCGACAGGCAAAAGCATCCGTGGCAATAAATGACGCTTGATCCCAGTCAACACATAAGCTTGATCTTTGTCGTCGTCCAAACCCCGATGCAACTGCCACTGGGGTTCTACGATTCCCGAGATACCCGACGCGTTCGAAGCATCCGAAGTATCCGAAGCATTTGAGGCGTTTGAATCAGGACAGATCATCCTGGCGTAATGTCCCGTGGCGACATAATAAGCATCCACCGCATCGGCATAGTCGAACAGTCGTCCGAACTTGATCCAGTTGTTGCACTGCACGCAAGGGTTCGGCGTGCGGCCTTGCTGGTACTCGTCGACAAAGTAGTCGACGATCTGCTTGAACTCGGATTCAAGATCCAACGCGTAAAACGGGATCGATAACTTATCGGCCACACGCCTGGCATCTGCTGCGTCGCTTGCGCTACAGCACCCCTGCTTGTGATCGAGCCGACCCTCCAAAATCGGCAATAAGGGGTTGGGCTTGCCATCCCCCAACTCGCAAGCTTGACTCGAAAGCTCGCCATGCCGCATGAATACACCGATGACCTCGTAGCCTTGCTCCAGCAGCAACCCCGCAGCGACGCTCGAATCAACCCCTCCACTCATCGCCAAAACTACACGACGCCGCGACATAAGGCTCCCTATCCGCCGATTCCTGGTCCAACCAATTCCTACTTCATCAACTCTTGCTTGAGAAAACTATACGCCAAAGCCTGCATGAAAGCCGACTGCTTGTTGTTGGCTGCCCCTCCATGCCCCCCCTCGATGTTCTCGTAGTACCATACCGCATGCCCCTGCGATTCCATCTTGGCCATCATCTTACGAGCATGACCCGGATGCACCCGATCGTCCCGCGTCGAGGTGGTAAATAGAACCTTCGGATAGGCCACCGAAGACTGGACATTTTGGTAAGGAGAGAACTTGCGAATATAAGCCCATTGATCCGGATAGTCGGGATTCCCATACTCGGCCATCCAGGATGCACCCGCCAAAAGCTTGTTGTATCGCTTCATATCCAACAACGGCACCTGACAGACCCCGGCCGCAAATAGCTCCGGATAAAGCGTGATCATGTTCCCAACGAGCAAGCCTCCATTCGATCCACCTTGGATCCCAAGCCGCTCTTTGCTTGTGACCCCTCGCGTGACCAAATCCTTGGCCACCGCCGCAAAGTCCTCATAAGCCCTCAATCGATTCTCCTTGAGCGCCGCTTGATGCCACCTGGGCCCATACTCGCCTCCACCCCGAATGTTTGCTACCACGTACACACCACCCTGGGTCAACCAAGCTCTCCCGACGGTCGCACTGTAGTTCGGCTGGAGCGAAATCTCGAACCCACCGTATCCATACAGCAGCGTTGGATTCTTTCCATCAAGTTCCAATCCCTTCTTTGCAACCATGAAATATGGAACCTTCGTCCCGTCGCTGCTGGTGGCAAAGTGCTGGCTGATCTGCATTCCCTCGGAGTCGAAGAAATGAGGCAACCGCTTGAGCTCCTCGGGCGACTTGCCTATCGTTCCGATCGATAGGGTCGTTGGTGTCAAGTAGTCGGTCGACGTCATGAAGTAGTCGTTGGACTCGTCGGAATCGACGGCCGTGACGTTGACGGTCCCAAAGGCTGGAGATCCCACCAAGGGCTCTTGTTGCCATCCTGCTTGGCTTGCCTTCGTCGAAGGACTAAGCACGTAAATGCGGTTCTTGACATCCTCGAGAACGTTGATCACGACATGGTCCTTGGTCGTCATAACACTCGATAATGCGGTGTTGGCACTGGGCTCAAAGAGTACCTGGATTTCCCTTTCCCCCTGAACGAAACGCTCGAAATCACTAACCAGCAACGATCCGGCCGGATAAGTCTTCGAGTCGACCGTCCAAGCCTCCCGCAACTCCAAGAGCAGAAAACGCTTGAACACACTCTTGCTGGCGGTATTCGGCGCGTCGATCTTGACCAACTCCCCGGAATCCTTGACCAGGAAAAGCTCGTCGTTGTAAAAAGCGATGTTGCGGGTCACAAAGTTGCGCTCGAAACCTGGCGAGTCGTCATGCACCGCTCCGACCGACATGTCGTCTTGCTTGCCCTCATAAACCAACTTGGCCTGATCGATCGGCGTGCCCCGCTTCCAAAGCTTCGCGATTCGCGGATACCCCGAATCGGTCATGCTCCCATTGCCAAAGTTCGTCGAGACAAAGACATGATCGATGTCGATCCACGAAACACTCCCTTTGGATTCCGGTAGCTCAAAACCATCCGCAACGAAACTTCGTGTCTTGAGATCAAACTCCCGAGTGATATTCGCATCGGCACCACCGCGCGAAAGGGTGATCAAGGCCCGTTGGTAATCTGGACGCAAAAGCGATGCGCCCTTCCATACCCAGTTTTCATTCTCGGTCTTCCCAAGCGCATCCAGATCCAAAACGACCTCCCATTTCGGCTCGGCCTTGCGGTACTCGTCGAGCGTCGTTCGCCTCCACAATCCCCGTTCGTTGGTCTTGTCCCTCCAGAAGTTGTAGTAGTACTCCCCTCGCTTGGATACAAAAGGGATCCTCGCATTCGAATCCAAAATCTCCAACAAGTCCGATCGCAGCTTTTCAAAACTCGGCTCACCCTCCATGCGCTCCTGCACAATCGCATTGCGGGCCTTGACCCACTCGAGCGCTTTGTCACCCAAGACATCCTCAAGCCACGCATAAGGGTCCTCGTCGGCTGAGGCTTGCCCGCCGGCATTCAAAGGGTCTTGGGCCATCGTATTTACCGAAAAAATCCAGAGAGTTGCGATCGAAAGGATGGACAAACATAGCGTCCGAAAATGTCGCAGATCGAACATGACAAAAGGAACTCCAGTTGGAATAAAAATTGTTTCTTCAAGAGTCGCTTCCGCGAAGCGAATCTGCCGCAAAGCAAATCTACTTCGCATCCCCACCGCTGCTTGCGGCTCCCATCGGCTGCATCGTCGGGTTGCCCTCGAGGACCCGCCGTGGGATCTTCTCGTCGCGCATCGCAGCATGATAAGCAAACGAGGCGATAATCACCGAGGCTTGCTTGGCATCGTCCTCGATCAAACGTTCGTAGACATCCATGCTCGAATGGTGCGTGCGTGTGTCGTACTCGATCGGGTCCTGAATGAATTGGAAACCGGGCAATCCAATCCCTGTAAACGATTGATGATCGGTACCCCCGGTGTTGGCCGATGTGACGGTCGATGCGCCGTAGTCTCCAAAGGGCGTAAGCCACGATCGGAAAATCGGACGAGCCGCCTCGTTGCCCTGGAGGTAAATGCCCCGGATCTTGCCAGCACCATTGTCGAGATTGAAATACGTCGAGAGCTTCTCGTACTCAGGCTTGTACTCCAAGACAGGACCAGGCCGTGACTCGCCTTGGCCTCCTCGGGGTGGCGTTTGCAACGTCCCAAAATGCTCGGACACATAAGCCCTCGAACCCAGTAGGCCTTGTTCTTCTCCGGTCCACAGCGCGACGCGAATCGTTCGGCGTGGCGATACTCCAATCGTCTTGAGAATTCGCATCGCTTCAATCATCACCCCGCAGCCGATCGCGTTGTCGGTCGCCCCAGTACCCGAATGCCACGAATCAAAGTGCGCTCCGATCATCACCACCTCATCCTTCAAATCCGTTCCGGGAATGTCGGCGATGATATTGAAACAGTTGGTCTCCGCGTCATGGTACGTCGACTCAATATCGATCTCCAATTCCGGCGTTACCCCTTTTTGCACCATCCGAACCAACCGATTGTAATGCTCTGCGGCTAGCACCATCTGCGGCAAAATCGGGGGCGAATCGACCGTCCAAGGCCTTGCGCCTCGCGACATCGGACCTCCCTCGCCAGGACTTCGCAACTCGCGGCCTGGATCGGCACGACGCGGCATCGTCGCCGATGCGACAAATACCGTGCCCCCATCGCCTCGGCCCGGTTCAAGCACCACCGCAGCGCCTTCGTCATAAGCCAACTGCCACTTATCGGTCGTCAAACTGCTGGCCGGTCCAGCACCCCGCGCCGGGCCGCTGGGCCCAGGTGTGCCTGCGGAGCCCGCTGTGCCTGCGGAGCCCGCTGTGCCTGCGGAGCCCGCTGTGCCTGCGGAGCCCGCTGTGCCTGCCGGCGAAACCCCACCGGCCGGTGTCCCGGGCTCGGCTCCAGGTGCCCTGCGCCGACGCGCACCGCCCACTTCGGCATTCGCAAGATTCAATAGTTCGCTATCGGTCTGCCTTGCCCCAGGCGGATCAAACCAAGGCTTCAGTTCACGCGGTGGGCTGATCAAGACGATCGCCCGCCCTAACTTACCCCGATACTTTTCCAACTCCTCAGGCGTGTTGGCGTCCAAATAGATCGGCGCGCCACGGACGGTCGTCGGAGTACTCGGAGTCCAAGCTTTTGGATAAGCGATCAGCGAAAAGAAATTTGGAGCCACCACATTGGCTCGATAGGATTGAAGGGACCATCCGCGACCAAAGGGCCCCCAAGCTTCCAAATGCGCGTTCTCTAAACCGTACTCCTCCAACCGCTTCTTGGTCCACTCGCCGGCCAGACGCGTCTCGGGTGAACCGGTCAACCTCGGTCCAGAGACATCCGTCAGATAACTGATCGTCTCCATGACCTTCGAGCGCTCCATCCCCTCCTGCTTGATCTTGTCGACAATCTCGGTCTGGAGCGGCTCTATGCTTGCCGACGCAGTGCTTGCCGGCACGTTTTGCGCCCAAAGCGATCCGTCGGTCGCACACAAACCATTGGAAACCAACAGCCCCAAAAACGCGTTTCGAACTCCAGATCGAATGTTTTGCATGATGAACCTAGAAAGAACCAAGAGATATCCAAAGCCCCAAAGTATAACTTGAAATCAACGCTTTGTCGGTCGGTTTTTATCGGAAACCCAACGAGCTACGGCGTTTGCCAACAGAATCGTATAAGCGACGACCAGCGCCAGGATCGCCCCGCCGCTTAGCCCTCCTCGGAGCGTCTGCGCGAAATTCCCCGCTTTGATGCCGGTGACCAAGTCAGGCCAAAATCGGGTTTGAAGCATCTGCGCCGCGGCGGTCAAGGTCGTCGTTGTGACAAAGAGCATCGGCAAGATCGTCACCCAGGCATAGCGCCCGCGGCCCTCGCGGAACAACCAGGTCGTCAGCAAACACAATGCGATGGCCGCAAGCACTTGATTGGCGATCCCAAACATCGGCCAGATCGTGTCGATCGAACCAGACCATATCAAACTCCCCCAGCCCAAGGTCACCAAAGCGGTGCTCAGCCATACTCCAGGCCACCACTCCATCCGCTGGAACTTCGGATGGATATTCCCAAGCAACTCCTGCAACAAAAATCGCGCAATGCGCGTTCCGGTATCGATCGTCGTCAAGATAAACAACGCCTCGAACATGATCGCAAAATGAAACCAGTACTTGACCAAAGAATCGACCGACCCGCTTGAAAACATTCCGAACGCCTGGGTCATGATCTGCGCCATGCCGACGGCAAGCGTCACCGCACCACCGGTCCGGCCCCGGAGTGTCTCTCCCCCTACCTGCGCTTCGATTTGGTCCAGATGATCCACGTCCGCATTCATTTTCGCAAGCGTCTCGGCATACTGATGCGCCTTGGACATGTCGATGTTGATCGCCCAATAATCCCCTTGAGGCAACGATGCCGCAGCAATCAATGCACAAACGGCGACTAAACCCTCAAGCAGCATCGATCCGTACCCGATGAGCCGCAAGTCCTTCTCATTATCGACCATCTTGGGCGTGGTCCCCGACGAGACCAACGCATGGAATCCAGAGACGGCCCCGCACATGATGCAAATAAACACAAACGGAAAGATCGCCCCGTTGAAATAAGGCCCCCCGCCATTGGCAAAGTAAGGATTGATCGCCGGTGCCTGAAGCTTGGGGTTGGCCACCAAAACCCCCAAAACCAAAAGCCCAATCGTCCCGATCTTCAAAAACGAAGACAAATAATCCCGAGGACACAGCAACAACCACACCGGTAAAATCGATGCGATGAACCCATAAAAACAGATGGCTAATAGGATCCCGTTTCGGGAAAACAAAAAATAAGGCTCGATCGCCGAACCTTGTACCCACGATCCTGCAACCGTAGCAAACAACACCGCCACGGCGCCTAGGACCGACGCCTCGATGATCCTCCCCTTGCGAAATCGATACATGTACCAACCGACAAACAATGCGATCGGAATCGTACAGGCGATCGTGAACGTCCCCCAAGAACTCCCGCGTATCAACTCAAAGGACTTCTCCGGTACCCGAAGCGCCGCGGTCGTCGGATGCGAATCGGCCTCGGGAACCTCAATCACAAACCCTTCACTACGGACCAACTCGGTTCCATTGGGATACAAAACGCGCGATCCGGCCGGGACCTGGTAAGTCACCGGGCCGGAACTAGAGGCCCGCGGAACCATCGACTCGCCAGACTGAATCGTACTGCCTGGATACAACGCGACGCGCTCACCTCCGAGCGCCTTGACCACCACGACTCCCAATCCCGAAAGCGCGATGATCACAATGAACAAAATCGATACCGACGTCAAAAGACCAAGTTTCGGACCCAAAAGACTCTGGGCAATCTTGGCAAGCGATTCGCCTCGGTGCCGAACACTCGCAACCAAAACCAAAAAATCCTGAACCGCACCCGCTAGGCAAACCCCGATAACCAACCAAATCAAACCCGGCATATATCCGAACTGAACCGCCAAAACCGGTCCAATCAAGGGACCGGCTCCACTGATGGCGGCAAAATGATGGCCGAATAAGATCCAACGATTCGTCGGATGGTAATTCTGCCCGTCATTAAACGCGTGGGCCGGGGTCTGGCGGCCTGCATCTAAGGAGGCCACACTGGCCGCCAAAAAAGCGCTGTAATAGCGGTAAGCTACCGCCATGACCGCGAGAACCCCCAAGAGAATCGGCATGGAATGCATAAGCTTCAATGATTCCTATCTGTTTTATGATTAAAGAAACTTCGCGGGTCGCTTGCCCCACTCCAAGCCTTCGCTAAATTATGGAGCTCATGGCTGCATATCAGCTTAGCAATTGCGTTCCTCGTTGTGGTGAGTCCTGGACGAAATCCTGACGATTTGAGACCTGGTGACGAAGGGTAGACGGAGCCGGGTTTCTCCAAGGGATTCAGTGCGATGCGAGGTGTGCACAGGCGTTTGTTATTTTCTGTTTTTTGGAAGGAAGAGTTAGCTAAATGTCTTCGGATAAAAAATTCAAACTCGAGTACATTTGGTTGGATGGGTATCTACCCGAACCCAACATGCGCAGCAAAACCAAGGTCGTCGACAAGGCTCCCACGAGCGTTGCCGATCTTCCCATGTGGGGATTCGATGGAAGCTCGACGAAACAAGCCGAGGGCAGAAGCTCCGATTGCTTGCTCAAGCCCGTAGCCTTGTACCCAGATAGCACCCGCACAAACGGCTATCTGGTCCTGTGCGAAGTCATGCTACCCAACGGTGAGCCCCACCCATCGAATTTCCGCGCGACGTGCGATGAGATGGCCGACCTATGGATCGGCTTCGAACAAGAGTACTTCTTCTACGAAAACGGACGCCCCCTGGGCTTCCCAGAAGACGGCTATCCAGCACCCCAAGGCCCCTACTACACCGCAGTCGGCTACAATAACGTCGGCGATATCGCTCGTACCGTCGTCGAGGAACACATCGATATCACCCTCGATGCAGGGATCAATCTCGAAGGAATCAACGCCGAAGTCGCCAAGGGACAATGGGAATTCCAGATCTTCTCCAAAGGCTCGAAAAAGGCCGGAGACGACATGTGGATCGCTCGGTACCTGCTGGTCCGATTGGCCGAGAAATACGGTCTGGATATCGAGTTCTACTGCAAACCCATCCGGGGCGACTGGAACGGTTCGGGGATGCACACCAACTTCTCGTTCGATAAGCTCCGGGATGACGGAGGCAAAGAGTTCTTCGAGAAACTCATGGCCGCCTTCGACAAGTATCGCGACGAACACATCGCTGCCTACGGCCCAGACAACCATCTGCGCCTAACCGGTCTGCACGAAACCCAATCGATCGACAAATTCAGCTACGGCGTGGCCGACCGCGGAGCCTCGATCCGAATCCCCCACAGCTTCGTCAACTCAGGCTACAAGGGCTACCTCGAAGACCGTCGTCCAAACTCCCAAGCCGATCCGTACAAGATCCTCTCGCGAATCGTCAAGACGATCAAAACGGTCCTCTAATTCGATTCGGGTAGAAGCCCCAGTCGGATTGAAGACCCAGTCGGATCGCTCGACTGCGAAAATCTCCTAAGACACCTTTCCATGGAAGGTGTCTTTTTTTGCCTCCCAAGCAAAAGGCTTTTCGGGCCGCATGCTTAAGCTGCCGATTGGCAGGTACCCCTGGGGGAAACCCTATTTCGTTTAACAGTCAGCCGTAGGCTCAAGTTTATGTCGGAAAAGATCAGAGCCTAAGACGGGCGGAACTCGAATGGAGGTCGCATCGGTAGTTTCCGCTATAACGAAGGGGAGGTGCTAGACCTGATTTCGATTGGGCTCATTGATTCAACGTGGCTCGACCGACTCTCGCCCGAACTACAGCTACGATTGCAGGAATTGCTCGAAGATCCTGACGGCTACCAACTTGTTGATTCATCTTCAAGACCACCAAAACAGACCGATGATCGACGTCAAGCACGACGCGAGGTCCTATTACAATCGATCCAGTGGGCTTTCGACGCCGCTTGCGGCGTTGCGAGAGACATGGGTGTAGATCATGGTCGTTGACACATCGGAGTGTCCGAGCAGTTGTTGGATAGTCCGGATATCCTTACCCGATTCGGCGCACTTGATCGATCAACTTCGATTGCACGACTGCGATAAGCGATTCTGATTCCGCGTCCATAAGAGCCGAATATATCCTGGAAAAGCAAAATTCCACATAACCTTGAAAACACCAATTCAATATATCCTGGCCGCTAACCAGAGGGAAGCGCTGCGGTAAACATCTGCTCAGTAGGATTTTAGGAATGGGATCCGCTTGACTCCGCTGACGCCTTATAGCAAATTGGGGTTTGGTTGAGTTATGGTAAACTCAATAGAATATATGTTCTGGCTCGCAGAGCCACGCGCACCCATCATAAGATCTCGGCCCCCGGGTGGCCTTGAGCCACCGGAGCCCAAGGTTCGTCAGCTA
>JAPLNM010000129.1 GCA_026692845.1 Planctomycetota bacterium
GCTTCGACGCTTCGCGATTAACATCCTTAGCCTGGACACTTCGAAAGAAAGCACTCGGAAGAAGCGAAAACGAGCAGCTTGGGACGAAAACTATCTCCTAAACTGCCTAGCAGCAATCATTTAAGATGCGGTTGCCCTGCCCGCTACCTAACCCGAGGTAGCAGCAGGCAACGCCAAACAATAGACTCATCGCAGGGGTGCAAACTAAATAATTGCCTTCCACCGAGCCTGAATGCTGTCGATCATGAAACGCCAATGCAAGGCTATAGAATCCGACGAGCACATACGCAAGATTGGACCAAGTGTTGGCTCGGGTTCGAAACAGATCCTCGGGGTGGATTCGCTCCGAATAGCCCGGATTCCTAAATTCATGGCTCTGGACCCAAGCTTGCCAAAAGCCTTGCCCGCGATAACGATCACCGACCGACACCAATAAAAGGATGAGGATCAAGAGTCCACCCCAAGCGACGGAGTGAACCCAAAGGGGAAGTCTGTCACGCTGTTTCATGGAACGATTATTTGTCGCTGAAATCCTGCCACATCCAGACCAAGGTATCGGCGAGAGTGTGCTCGAAAACCTTGCGCTCGCAGTGCTTTGAATCGAGGCTATAAACATAGCGGTATTCATAGCCTTTGGCCGCAAGCGATTTGGCAGTCCGTTCGTTGGCCATCACCCAATTGTGGTAGGACTCCTCAGGGTCGTTGAATCGCAGGTCTTTGTCGGCCACATGCGTGAAGATTCGCAAGGGCTTTTTCTCTGAGGTCTCAATAAGCTTCATGCTGGAGTGGTACTCCCATGCCCCCAACGGAAGCTTCGCTTCTTCGGCTGCATCATCGTCTTGTTGATCGACGAAGGTTCCTGAATAGGTGATCAAGCGTCGGAACAGATCAGGCCGAAACCAACCCATCGACAAGGCGGCCGCTCCACCGGAACTGCAGCCCATGGCGGCGCGTGCAGAGGGATCGTCGGTCAGTGCGAGATTTGGATATGCGGCGCGAATTTCGGTGTTTCCAAGCACGGCAGCAAAAACCTCTTGGTGGACGAAATTGGCTAACCGATCGGACATCGTATCGTACTCCAATCCCCGCTGACTTCCCTTTCCGTCGTTCCCACCATTCTCGATGCTGATGGCGATGAACGCAGGGAGTTTGCGCTGTGGGTCCTTGGATACTGTCAGATTGTCCAACGCGTTGCGGACTAGATTCAGGTTGCTCGGTCCATCGTGCATGACAAGCACTGGAGCTTTGGTTCCGTCGCGATATGCGGCTGGGATGTAGACGAAGATCTTCCGTTCCTTACGGACCTCTTTCTTCGGATCCAGTGTCGAGTCAGTCCCAGCGAAGAATTTGCTCTCAGCCAGGGGCATTCGAAACTCAAACTGCTTGCCCTTGGGGTTTCCTCGATCGCTTAGGTCTGGATCCAAGCGGTACTCTGGCCCTACCACGAAGTCGCCATTGCCTGGTCCATAGGCTTTCTTTGGCGCGATGTCCTGCGCTTTGGCTCGGTCGCTACCTTCAAACCCTATCGTTCCGACAGCCATCGCCATGGCGAGGAAACCTGAAACACGATTTGTCATTTCTACTCCGACATTGGAAAGGATCGATGAAACGCGAAAACATCTATGATATCTTACTTGAGGACGCATTGCATTCGAGCGACAACGCGATGCTGAGTACGAGTACGAGAAAACGCACGAACAAAGTGGTGCACCAAAGCCGCCGCCGGTGCGTTGTTAACTTTTAGAATCGTGGTCTCCGGCGGCATTGGTGACCACGGTCGGTATGCGGGGGAACGCAAGAGAATGAACATCGATCCAAACGAATCGGGGATAGGCTTCGAGAGCAACCGCCGTGATTTCCTGAGGCTTGGCGCGAAAGCCTTGGGAGTGACCGTCGCTGGAGGTTCGCTCTTTGGGGCGCGAAATGGGCCCAGTTCCCATTGGGCAAGAGGTACCGATACCGCTTTAGAAATCATCGACTGCCACACCCATTTTTATGATCCAAGTCGTCCTCAGGGGGTCCCTTGGCCGCCGAAAGACTCCAGTTTGTACCGTACGGTACTGCCGCAGGATCTTCGGGATTTAGAGATGTATCGACCGATCACTGGCACGGTGATTGTCGAGGCAAGCGAATGGATCGAGGACAACCAGTGGTTGCTCGAACTTGCCCAAGCGGATCCTTTTATCGTGGGGATTGTTGGGCGATTGGATCCGACATCGGGAGTCTTTGCAGAGCAGCTTGAGCGTTTTGCTGCCAACGAACTGTACCGGGGCATCCGTATTTGGGAGGATCGAGCCAAATCGCTTTTGGATCGAAACGAGCTTGAGCCTTTCGAGCGGATGGCCCGCCAGGGCATATCTGCGGATCTCAATGGTGGTCCTGAAACGGTTTGGGTGGTCGATTCGCTTGCCAAGCGAGTCCCGGACTTGACGATTGTCTTGAATCACATCGGCAATGTTGCAATCACTTCCGAAGCGCCGCCTGAGGGTTGGAAGGTAGCGATTCGCGCCGCGGCGAAGCATCCGAACGTGTATTGCAAGATCTCGGCATTGGTCGAAGGTGCAGCCAGGGACTCGAAAAAGGCTCCTGGTGACTTGGAGTTCTACCGACCGACACTCGATGTGGTGTGGGATGCTTTTGGCGAGGACAAAGTCATCTACGGTAGCAATTGGCCGGTCTGTGAATTCGCGGCCGACTACAAGACGGTGCAGCGATTGTCGATGGACTATGCGAGCCAAAGGGGTCAAGGTGCCCTTGAGAAATTCTGCGCCACGAATTCCTCGAAGGCTTACCGGTGGATTTCACGACGTTGAACCGTTTTGCCGTTGGGACTAACGGGTTCTAGAGGCTATACTTTTGGGTGCCTTTTTATGGCTGTGTTTTTGTGGATAGGTTCTTTCCTGAAACTCTGCTGAGACTTTGCATTTATGAAAGCGATTGCCGTACGTCCTGGGACTCCCAACAGCGTTCACCAACGGGATATTCCTGAGCCCAAATTGGACTCGATCAAGGATGGGAAAGGGGTTTTGGTCAAGGTGCTCAAGGTTGGTGTCGACGCGACGGATCGTGAAATCAATGACGCGTTGTACGGCAACGCTCCCCCGGGAGATGATTACTTGGTGCTTGGGCATGAATCCTTTGGTCTAGTCATCGAGGTTGGCGCCAATGTTCGCAACATTCGGGTTGGGGACTATGTCACGGCCACCGTACGTCGTCCTGGCGGATCGATCTACGATAAGATCGGGACTTACGACATGACCAGCGAAGAGACCTACTATGAGCGAGGGATCAATCTTCTGCATGGTTATTTGACCGAGTACTTTGTCGACCATGAGGACTACATTGTTCGGGTCCCCAAGGGGCTCAAGAACTTGCACGTTCTCATGGAGCCGATGAGTTGTGCGGCCAAGGCGATCCAGCAGGCTTACGAAGCCCAGCGCCGCATGAAGGTATGGAGTCCTAAACGGGCCTTCGTGATGGGTGCAGGGCAAATCGGCTTGCTCTCGACGCTTGTCTTGCGTCTGAAGGGTTTGGAGGTATTCACTTTGGCACGTGCCAAGGGTCCACATTTAAAAAGTTCGATTGTCGAAGGGATGGAAGCGACCTACATTGCGACTTCCGAGACGAGCTTGGAGGAGTTGACCAAGAAGGTTGGCAAAGCGGACATCATTGTCGATGCGACTGGATCGTCGAAGATCGCTTTTGGTGCCATGGAGTGCCTCGCCCATAACGGGGCTTTGGTATGGACGAGCATCACTGGTGGAAAGAACACGACCGAGGTCCATTCGGACAAGATCAATATCGAATGGGTATTGGGCAACAAGCTTTTGCTCGGGAGCGTCAATGCCAACCGGGAGCATTTCGAATCGGGAATCCGCGATTTGGCACTTGGCGAAGTCATGTTTCCAGGCGTGCTCGAGAAGATCTTGACCAACCCCGTTGAAGGCTTGGACCAGTACCAGGAGATGATGCGGTTGCTGGTCGAGGACACCAGCGCACTGAAGGTCTACGTCAATGTCGCGGATGCTTGATCGATTCCCGAAAACTTAAAAGCTCCTAAAGCTACCTAACGCTTCGATTCGCTTGACTACCAGGAGTAGCCCTTATGCAGTGGTTGATCACAATCGCAATCGTGCTTGCGTCGCTGGCGCTAGTGGTGTTCAAATTTTGGCGTTTTTGGCTCGAGTTCAGCGGGCTTTGGTCCTCGGACCGGAGCGATCAGGAAGCTTCTCGGAGTAGCAAGCCGAGTTGTTATGGTTGTTCGGGTACCGGCACGAGCGAGTCGGACTTGGGGATCCGGATCAAGCCGTTGGTGCAACTGGGTGGGAAGACCCAACGGGCCTTAGTGGCTAACTTTTTTTTGCATACGGCCATTGGGGGCGTGGTGTACGGCCAAGAGATACGACCACCGAACTATGACGAGTCGATCGCCTCGAAGTACAAGCTTGGATCTGTCTTGGCAGGACCCCAAGGTCAGCTTATCGAATCGAAGGATCAGTGGCCTGGGCATCGGCAGTATTTGTTGGATCTGTTTGCCGATCAGGAGTATGGATACGCACCGCAGGCCTCGGTAGACGTCCGTTTTGAGGTGCTTGACGACGGCCAAGCGGTTTTAGCAGGAGAGCTCAAACCGGGGATTCGGCGAAGGCAAATTGCGGTTTATTTGGAAAGGAACGGCAAGCAGGTCCGAATCGACTTGCTGGTTTGGTCTCCGACCGACGGTCCGAAAGCCCCTTGTTTTCTCGGTTTGAATTTTCGCGGGAATCAATCCACGTGCGACGACCCCAAGGTTCGGCTGACAAGCAGTTGGTGCGATAGCCGCAATCCTGGAGTTGTCGAGAATCGAGCCACCGAGGAGAGTCGGGCGAATCAATCGGAGCGTTGGCCGATCGCGCGGATCCTCGAGGGTGGGTTTGCTGTCGCGACGGCTCATTACAGCGACATCGATCCGGATTATGACGATGGGTTTGAGAATGGTGTCCATGGTTTGTTCCCGGAGCATCGGAGCGATTCTGAGCACCCGAATCGTTGGGGTTCGATTGCTGCTTGGGCATGGGGGCTATCGAGGCTAGCCGATGTCTTGGAGAAGCTCGAGGGGATTGATCCCAAGGGGTTGATGGTCGTGGGTCATTCACGGTTGGGTAAAACGGCGTTATGGGCTGGGGCGACCGACGAACGATTTGGATTGGTCGTCTCGAACAACTCCGGTTGCGGCGGAGCGGCGCTGAGTCAACGCGTCTATGGCGAATCGGTCGCGAGGATCAACACGTCGTTTCCGCATTGGTTCAATCGAAATTTTCGCAAGTACAACGATCGCGAGGACCAGATGCTTTTCGATCAGCACCAATTGATCGCAGCGATTGCCCCTAGGCCTGTTTACATCGCAAGTGCAAGCAATGACAAGTGGGCCGATCCGTTAGGGGAACTGCTGTCGGGTCATTATGCATCGAGCGCCTATCGCTTGCATGGCAAGCAAGGTTTAGATGCCCAAGTTTTGCCGGCGGTCAACACTCCGATCGGCGACGGAGCGATCGGCTATCATCTTCGCCAAGGGGATCACGATCTGCTGGAGTACGATTGGCAGCAGTTCATGGTTTTTGCAAGGCGGAATGGGTTCTAGAGGCTTTGCTCATGCCGATCAGCTTAGGTGCGAGGCGATTTTGTTGAACGATTCGTCCCAGGCCTCTGGTGATTTCGGTTCGTAGACATCGATGGAGCTGGTTTGGAGCATCCAAGCTCTGGCCTCTCCGACGTTTTTGAATCTGCCCAGAGCGAGCATTTGCGAGATGACGTTTCCTAACGCAGTGGCTTCGACAGGTCCGGCAACGACGGTACGGTTGCACGCATCGGCGGTCATTTGGCACAGGAGTTGATTTCGAACACCTCCACCGACGATGTGGATCGTTTCGATAGAATAGCCTAGGAGGTCTTCGAGCATACCCAAGCAGATTCGGTATCGCATGGCGAGCGACTCGAGGATGCTTCGGACGATGGCACCGTCGGTGTTCGGAGTGGTTTGGCCGGATTGTCGGAAGTATCCGACGACTGCATCGAGCATGTCCTCGGGAGCGATGAAGGCAGGGTTTTGGACATCGATCCAGTGGGCTAGCGGTTTGGCTTCGCTCGCCAGAGTCGCCAGCGTCGTCCAATCGTAGGGTTTACCCCGTCGCTGCCAACTTGCACGGCATTGCTGCAAAGGCCACAGTCCGGCGATATTTTTCAGAAGTCGAACGGTTCCGTTGGCGCCTCCTTCGTTGGTGAAATTCAATTGGGAGCATTTCGCGTTCAAGCGAGGTTGGCTAAGTTCGACCCCCATGAGCGACCATGTACCGCTGCTGATGTAGCACCAATTGGGTTTCGATTCGGAGAATCCTTTGGCAGGGACGGCCAGTACGGCCGCACCGGTATCGTGCGTGGCTGGCACGATGGTTTTGGCTCGTTGCGAGAGTCCGGTAAGGTTTCGCAGTTGGGATCGGACCGACCCTAGCGAGCAGCCCGGTTGGACCGGGGTACGGAAAAGCTTTTCGGGGATACCGAGTTTATCGAGGATTTTCGACGACCATCCTAGGCCACCGGGTTGCATCATTTGGGTTGTCGATGCATTGGTGAATTCATTGACCTTTTCGCCCGTGAGCATCCAGTGAAAGAAATCGGGGATCATCAGGAAGCGGTCGGCAATATCGAGGATAGGGGAGTTTTCGACGCGCATGCTGTAGAGTTGGTAGAGCGAATTGATCTCCATGAATTGGATGCCGGTTTCTTGGAAGATCTCGTCACGACTTATTTTTTTGAACGCATGGTCCATCATTCCGCGGGTTCGTGGGTCGCGGTAGCAGAAGGCAGGACCGACGAGGTCATCGTTTCGGTCAAGCAGAACGTAGTCGACACCCCAGGTATCGACTCCTAAGCTTACGATGCGGTCGCGGTGTTCTTCGACCGCTTTGCCTATGCCGATTTCCACTTCTTTCCAAAGCGACAGCAGGTTCCAAAGCAATCGGTTGCCGACAGCTAGAGGGGCGTTTTCGAAGCGGTGAACATCTTTGAGTTGGATCATATCACCTCGCAGTTCGGCTGCGATGACACGTCCGCCGGAGGCACCTAGATCGATGGCTAATGCGATGTCGGGTTGGTCCATGGTAGAGAAAAACGTTTTAAGAGGAAGTTAAGGAATTGATTTTCTTTTTTAGTCCCGAGCCGATCGCATCTTCCAAGCACTTTAGGGTCGCTTGGATCGAATTGGCTTGGGATTCATCGAGCGTATCGTGTTGGCCGAATCGTTTTGCATAAAACGCTGAGGACAGATCGGATAGATCGAGGTCTAGTTGAGCGAGTTTGAGTCGTGAGGAGGCAAGTTGAAGGAATTCCTGGGGCGTTTGGTGGGATTGCCTGCGCATGCCAAGGGTGCGTAGGAGTTTGGTGAGTTTCTCGTAGAATTCCACCCTGGAGTAGCTTTTGCGTCGCAGCAATGATTTTCGGTGCAAGCGTTTTGGGATGAGGTTTGGAAAGAGTCTTTGGATCGCTTTGAAAAGCACAAGCAGGCTTGCAGCGATCGCGATGAAGCCAAGCGCGACTCTCCAGGAGAACCATCGATCCGGGGAGAGGAAACCGCCGACGAATCGACTCGATTGCATGCGAGACAGGAGGGTTTGAAGTTGAATCCAGAATTTCGCGTAGGTTCCTTGGGAGGAATCGCCAAAAAGCGAGAACAAACCACCTTGGCGAGATTTGTCCATATTGATGACCATTTCGTCCCAGAAGTCCTGCATGGCGTCAAAAGTCTGAGAGCTTGAGCTACGGAAGCTTCCACCGGCGTTGGATCCGTCGACCGGTGGTGTGGGGTCTAGGCGAAGCCAGATCCCATTTTTGGACCACTTCTGGACCGGAATTCCTGCGCGAACTTCGGGAGGAGCCTGAGCGACTTCATCGATTGTGAAGTAGGCTTCGACCCAGACGTGAGCATGGCTTTGGGAGACTTGAAAGTACCCACCGATCTCGTTGTATTCGCTAGGTCGAAATCCGACGACAAGCCGAGTCGGGATACCTTGGGAGCGAAGCATCAGAGCCAGAGCGCTTGCGAAGTACTGGCAGTGACCTCGTTTCTTGTTGAGCAAAAAATCTGCGATCGGGTCGATTCCGGAGTCTCGGGGGCCTGTCAGGGATAGGGTGTACTCAAACTGTTGGCTGTCGGCCAAGTGGTTTTCCAGGAAGATGGCCTTGGTGAGTTTGCCTTCGAGTGGCTTTTCGCTGAGGGAGAAAATTCGGTTGATTTCCGGTCGGATCAGTTCGAGGGTGGCCGGGAAATCCAGGATAGAGTTTCCGTAGGTGTTGAAGGAGTTGGGTTGTTTTTCTTCGTACACATCGGCTTGGTCCTCGAGCACAGGGGACTCTTGTCCACCGACAAAGGCGTAGGTCAAAAAAGAATAGCGGCGTTTTGGTGGGTTCGACGCAGCGAAACTGCTTCGAGGATCGAGCAGACGCCAGTCGCGTCGTCCAGAGAGGAAAGGAGATTTTTCGATTTGCGCGTAGGGCGGAAGCGAGCAGACGACGGGTCCGAAGGGAGAACGTTCGGCGACATTGACTCGGACGCAGTCGCGAAGTTTGATCATTTCGCTGTCACACTCTTGCTGATTGATCAAGTCTCGCAGGTCGCTTTGTTTGGGGCTGTAGTTGTCGCGGTCGCTTGGCTGCCAAAAGCCTCGGCCAGGTCCGTCGATGTAGCGATGGACGACCGTCCCACGGATGTAGGGTGGCTGGTTGGGCCTATAGGTTTTGGCGGTCGTTTCATGGATCATGCTCATTCGGAAAGCGGGTGATTCATTCCTAAGCAACTCGCCTACAAACTGCAGAGAGATTTGTTCGCTGAATCCGATACGACTTCCGCCCCAGCCGAGTCCTTCGCCGTCGAAGGACTCCGAGTAGAGTCGTGGGAGCATGTAAAAGTAGCCGATAGAAAACAGCAGCATCGAAAGGGCAAAGGGAAAGATGCTCGACGTCCAGCGGCTTGGCCGAAACTCCTCGGTCGGGCCGAAGTTCGATTGCGTCCCGCTGGCGAAAAGCTGCAATCCTGAGACCCCGCGACTCGGAACCTTTTCGACCCCTATCCAATGCAGCAGCCGTGTGAAGATCGACGTGGATTCCGAGTGGGTTTCGTTGTGACGCTGGTAGGATGCGAACTCGGCCAGTGCGATCAGTGCAGCGCTGCCGACGGCAAGTACAGGCAGCATCAAGACACCATAAAGGACGTTGTCGTTGACCAAGGTGGCGACGACCAATTCGAGCAGTAAAAAGATCCCCCACTGCTCGAAGACCCGCTTCTCTTTACGTTGGAAATACAGCGGCAATTGGACATAAACCAGCAAGTTCCCAACCCATAAAAGTTGGTTGGATCGCATCTGCGTGAGGTACTCGTAGCCCGCGAGCAATGCGCCGGCGATCATGCCGACATAGACCAAGAATTTCGGCAAATACAGCAGCCCGAGCCTATCGGTGCAAAAGTAAGCAGCCAAAGCGCAGGTGCAAACCAGAATCGGCAAGTACCAAGACTCTTGGCCTAATCCCAGCAGGATCGAAGCGATCGCTGAGAACAGCACAAAGCAGAACGAGAGCCTTCGAAAATTCTTTTGTTGGATCATTTGCCAGTGCCTAGTCCCTTCAACGCCGATCCATTCCTGTCCATCGTTTTAGCCGATGGATGGTCCATAGCAATCCACCAAGGATTATCAGCAGGATCGCCAGGGCCAAAGGAGCGATGACTCCAGAAATCATCCATTCGTGGCAATAGTCCCAGGTTCTCTGCCAGTTAAGCATCAGAAACGCGGTAGCGGCGCTAAGGTACGGGCCGAACGGAGTTCGGCTATTTCCTGTTGCTAAAAAGCTTGAAAGAACGATCAGTATCCCAAAAAGGGGTGCCAGAAAGAAGGCGAACCATACGATTTGCCAACCAAAAAAAGCCCCGACCATCGACATCAATGTCACGTCGCCGAATCCCAAAGCCTCTTGGCCGAGAATCTCGCCAGCGATCATGCGAAAGGCCCAGACCAATAACCCGCCGAGCCACATTCCGATCAAGGCGCTACAGAGCCTCATCCAGGGGTGGCGTTCCAGTTGGTAGTAGGCGATGAAGATGCAGACCCAACCGATGATCGTCAAGCATGTGATGAGCTTGCGATTTCCACTACGCCAATAACTAGCCCACGCATACCAGAAGGCCTTGCGGTACCCGCGTCGATTAATCCATCGGAAATCCACTAAGGATGTACACCAAACCGTCCAGGTGGCCAATGCGATTCCAAGGCCAAGCCAACCGCTTTGCTGCCAACTCTCTGGAAATAACTCTGGAGAATTCGCATGAAGCGAACGGAGCACCTTAAAGGGCGGTACGGCGATATGGACCGTCTCGAGCCAATTCCAGCCGACCAAAAAGGTGGAACCCAATAAGCCTAAAAGGGTCCCCGGGATCGTGATTGCGTCGGGAATGGTGTACTCATCGAAGTCGATGAACGTCGCGATGGCAAGAAGCGTCAGAAGGCTCGCATAGGCGATGAATTGATGCAGTTGGATGGGTCCATCGGTAAACCGTTCTGGCAACGTGTATCTGCGATCAATGTAGATATAGAGGGCCAGAAAAAGCCATGGGACGAGCAATTCGATGAGCAAAGGGCGTACCCAGAACCATTTCCCAAACACCGAGCAATCATCGGCGCGACGGGAACGAAGCAACCAACCGACGGCCGGCAGACGCTCCGAGATGCTCAGTCGCGTGGTCCGATCGGGCCGTTTTTGCCAAGGGGAAACAGGCAAGGAAGTGTAAGCCAGCGCGTAGATGCAATGGTTGATCCCAATGCTCGCCAAAACACCGATTCCCAAAAGCAGCAGAGAGGTCCCAGGATTGTCGAACATCTCTAATTGGCTTTCGTGTTGTAAAAGGTTGCTTGCCGGACCGCAAAACCCTCCCATTATAGAGTACTACGGATGCCGAGTCGTCGGGTTTCGGATCGAAGTTGCACAAGGTTATTCCTGAGCGTTATTCCGGGAGACTTTTATGGGCACTGGTTTTAGGAGCACTGGGTAAAGCATCGGCATCGAGCCACCAGGTCGCAATTTTGCTTGCGAGGGCTTCGGGGCTTGAAGATCCCGTTGGGACGATCAGGTCGGCTAGATTTCGATAGATGGGCTCTCGCACTCGAAGCACCGATTCGATTTCCTCGACGACCCCTAGGCCGGTCAAGCTCGGACGCCCTGATCCTTGGGTTTGGTCGGCTGAAAGTCGCATCGCTAGGACATCCACAGGGCAATCGAGCCAGACGATCTTTCCGGTGCTGCGAAGTATCGCTTGATTTGCCGGATCCAAGACAGCCCCTCCGCCGAGCGAAACGACCTGCCGAGGTGTTTTTGCTACTGTGCAAATCGTATGGCTTTCGATGTGGCGAAAATCCTTTTCGCCGACACGAATGAAGAAAGAAGCGATCGGCTCACCCAAGATTGCCTCGATCGATTGGTCGGTATCAATCCAATCGTATCCCAGGGCAGATGCTAGGAAGGGGGCAATGGAAGTCTTTCCACTGCCGCGGTAGCCGATCAAGTAGATATTCGCAAGAAGATCCGCCACAAGTGGCCGACTAGGCGTTGATCGATTTGATCATGATGCGAGTGTATTTTTGTCGGTGACCGGTCCGGGCGTCGAAGTTCTTGCGTCGACTGAACTTCTGAATAAAGACCTTCTTGCCTTGTTCCAAACCGATGACTTCTGCAGTGACTTTGGCGCCCAATACGTTGGGATGGCCAAGTTTCAGACCGGAGTCAGCGCCGATGGCCAAAACGCGATCGAATTCGATGCTATCGCCGGTCTCAGCGGTTTCTCGGTAGTCGATGTCTACGAGTAAGCCTTCGGTTACTTTGTACTGTCTTCCACCGTCACAGATAATTGCGTACATGGCAATCCACGCCGATCCAAAAAAAAGAAATTCGAGTAAGGGAATCCGCCGAGGGTAGGAATTTCAAGGTCCAGGAGTCTAGTCGAGACGGTCGATAACGTCGAGTCCTTTTTGGAATTTCTGGTCTGGAAAACCCATCCTTTGGTAGGGACTATCCAAAGGCCCTGAGTTGGCTACATTTCGCACATGGGTCAGTTAAATCCAGCACAATCAGAAGCCGTAGCCACTTTAGAGGGGCCTCTGCTGGTCCTCGCCGGGGCCGGGACAGGGAAAACCCGCGTTATCACCTTTCGAGTAGCTAATCTAATAAAGCACGGGACCGCTGCGGATCGGATCCTTGCGGTGACCTTCACCAACAAAGCTGCCATGGAGATGCAGGAGCGGATTTCTGGGCAATTGAAGTTGCCCAAGCGAGTCCGCAGGGGTCAGCCTGCACCGGCTCGACCGCAGATCGGCACGTTCCATTCGCATTGCGTACAGATCCTTAAGCGTTGGACCGGGGAGCTTGGATATCCCGATCGGTTCACGATTTACGATCGCAGCGATGCCGAGAGTGTGGCGCGAACGGTACTCAGGGAGATACGCGTTGCGGAGAGCACTTTGTCGCCGTCGGATTTTTTGAACATTGTCAGCCGGTGGAAGAATGCTGGAGTTCGGCCGGAGAATGCCGACAGTGCAGCGACGAGCGATCAGGAGCATATCGCTGCGAGTGGATTTCGGCGTTACCAGCGCGCCTTGAAGTTGCAGGCCGCTTTTGATTTTGACGACTTATTGGTGTTTGCCGAGCAGCTTTTGGTGGAGAACCCGAAGGTACGCTTGGCCGAAGCGGGCCGTTACGATCATGTGTTGGTCGACGAGTATCAAGACACCAACGGCTGTCAGTATCGGATCATCAAGGCATTGGCGCAGGGGCATCGGAATCTTTGTGTCGTTGGGGATGACGATCAGTCCATTTATGGATGGCGCGGCGCCGAGGTTCGACACATCTTGAATTTCCGTCAGGATTGGCCCGAGGCCAAGGTGGTTCGGTTGGAGGACAACTATCGTTCGACCGATGCGATCTTGACGATGTCCAACCGATTGATCGCCTTTAATCGCGAGCGGCATGAAAAGGTCTTGCGTCCTGCGCGTCCGAATGGCAAGCCACCGAAGGTCTTGCAGTTTCCCGACGAGAACGAGGAGGCCAAGGGTGTCGTCGAGGAGATCGCCGAGCGCCTGAGGCTCGACAAAACCGTTTCTCCTGGTGATTTTGCGATCCTGTTTCGCACCAACGAGCAACCTCGCCCCTTCGAGATGGAGCTTCGCAAACGCAAGGTGCCCTACATGATTACCGGGTCGCAGTCCTTTTTCGATCGCAAAGAGGTTCGTGATGTTTTGGCTTATTTGCGTTGGATCGATTCGCCGGACGATGAATTGGCGTTTCTGAGAGTGATCAACGTACCACCGCGTGGGATGGGAGCCGGAAGCGTCGATAAGCTGCTCAAGCAAGCCGTAGCGACATCGACGAGCGTATGGAAGGTCATGCATGATGAGGCCTTTAGCGCATCGTTGCCCACCGCGGCGCAGGGTGGAATCGCGAGTCTCAAAGACTTGCAGAGTCGGTTCAAAGCCCAATTCGATGGCCAGTTGTCGGCTGGTCAGGATCCGAGCCAAGCACCGAGCATGACCGAGGTACTGATCAAGCTGATCGATGATTTAAAATATCGCGAGGAGATCCAGCGGTTGTATGCACAGCCCGAGGAGGCAGCGATGCGGATCGGATCGCTTGAGTCGGTGCTCAATGCGATAGCCCAGTACGAGGAATCGGCTTCGGATCCTAAGCTCGATGATTTTTTGGCATCGATCGTCTTGTCGGGTCGCGAGTATGGTTCGGGTAAAGACAAGCAGCGGGGTCTGAATGCCGTTTCGTTGATGACCTACCACAGCGCCAAAGGCTTGGAGTTTCCCATCGTGTACATGATTGGGATGGAGGAAGGGGTATTGCCGCACCGCCGATCGATTTCTGGCGAGATCGATTCGGTCGATGAAGAGCGACGCCTATGTTATGTCGGCGTGACGCGAGCCCAAGACGAGCTGACGCTGTCGCTTCCTCAGAGCCGCTTCAAGTGGGGCAAGCCGCGTCCTACGTATCCGAGCCGATTCCTATACGAGCTGACTGGCCAGGGGGACCATCCCAACCGCATCAAGTCGATTCAGGCCGCGGCGCAAGAAGCCAAGAAGTCGGGCCGTGCGAAGCGATAAGACCACCCGGGCAGCACCGAGCCACAGGACAAAGCCCCATGGCGTTGATGAAGCGGCGTTGGGACAAAGCCGTTTGGGTTTACGGCTTGCCAAGCCTCATGGCCTCGATGTACTGAGTTCGTGTCAGATGGCCATTGAGGAACCGGTGGGACAGGATGTAGCGTTCGAGTCGATGCGTATCCTCGAGTCGCAGTTCGTTTCGGTACTTGACTCTACCGATGGCATAGTTGTCTTCGAGATCCGCGATTTTCACTTCCTTGGCGATCGGATCGTCGGCCAGTGCCAGGATGTATTCGGCGTAATCGATTTCGGCAGCATGGGTCAGACGTTCGACGCTTTGAGTGACGCTCGGGCAGATACCTGCTCGGATCAAATCCTCTGCGGTGGCGGTTGTATCTTCGAGAATATCGTGCAATAACCCCGCTTGTTTGGCCGATGTGGAATTGCACCCAAGCATGACCCGCACCAGGTGCAGGACGTACGCAGCGCCGTCGGCATCGCGTTGGCCACGATGGTAGCGCAGTGCCAGCTCCAAGGCGACTTCGATGGCTTGCGCGTTCTGTTCGGTCGGTATCACGGTCGGTATCACGGTCGGTATCACGGTCGGTATCATCGTGCAGCAGATGGCCTCCAGGTAGGTTCGAAGGATCAGGTCAGGATGTTCTGTTTTCGCATCCAGCCGATGGCATCGGCGATTGATTCTTGGACGGGTCGGATACGGTAGCCCAATTGATCGATGGCGCGTTGGCTTGAGTACCAATGGTATTGCGATGACATCGCGATGGCTGCGGAGTTGACCAAGGGTTCTTTGCCGGTGATTTTTCCCAGGCAATCTCCTGCAGTTCCGGCTAGGAATTTCCCTGGTCCTCGGAGGTAGGTCCATGGAGCGCGTTTGCCGAACTGCCGAGCGATTTCCTGCCAGAGTTGAAAATAGGACCAGTTTTCGCCTGCTAGGACATAGCGGGAGCCTGCGGGTGCATGTTCGATCGCAGCGAGCATCGCGGTGGCCACATCGCGGGGGTCGCAGATGCTGCAACCGCCTGATGGAGCCAGCGGTGGGGCTCCGTTGCGTAGATCTTGGATCATTCGTCCGCTGCTAGGTTTCCAGTCCCAGGGACCGAGCATGAATCCTGGATAGACGATGACCGCATCGAGACCCTTGGCGATGGCTTGATGGACGCACTGTTCTGCGGCGCGTTTAGAAACGACGTAGGTGCAGGGGACTTGTCCATCCCCGGGAGTTTGTTCATCGGCCGGATGGGCTTGGGAGCCGATAGCAAGTGTATTGACGGTTGAGACGTGGATGAAACGAGCTTGGTGCTTTTGGGCCAATCGAACAGCGTTGCGCGTGCCGGATTCGTTGGTGTGGATTCCTTCATCGCGTTGGCTCCACCCGATGTGGATGTGCGCCGCTGAGTGGATCACCGCGTCGAAGCGTCCCTTGAGCGTATCGAGTGAATCCCAATGGGTGATATCGGCGTCGAGTTTTTCGACATCCAGATCACCGAGGGCTATTGCGTTCGATGCATTTCTGGAAATACCGACGACTTGGTAACCCCGATCGATCGCCAGTCGAGTCACGTTGTTACCGAGCAAGCCGGTCGCACCGGTGACTGCAATTCTCATTGAAACACACTCATGCAAACAATGGCCTAGGGTCGATCTACGGGACCCAAGCCTCAGCCCAAGTCCCCTGACCATAAGATCTTACCAAAGAAACCGTAAAACTAGAGGTCCGCAGGGGATAGGAATCCTGATATAATCCCAAGTCGCGCACCATCAACTTGTCCTACGACTGAACCGCTAGCGTATGCCGATCATCGAAGTAAGAAACCTGACGAAACAATTCGGAGCCGGGGAACTGGCAGTCGAAGTACTCAAGGGGGTGAACTTGCAGATCGAGGCCGGCGAGTTCGTCGCGCTGATGGGTCCGAGCGGTTCAGGAAAAAGTACGTTGATGAACATAATCGGCGGGATCGAACCGCCGAGTACCGGTCAAGTACTTTTGGACGGCGTGGACATCGGGCAGCTCGACGACGACCAGCGCACCTTGTTGCGTCGTCGCCGAGTCGGGTTTATTTTTCAAGCTTTCAATCTGATTCCGACGCTCAATGCGATCGAAAACGTCGCGCTTCCGTTGCAACTCGACGGGGTGCCTTGGAAGCAAGCTCAGGAGCGGGCGCAGATCGCGCTACAGCGCGTGGAGATGGGCCATCGGATCGACCATGTTCCGTCGAAGCTTTCGGGGGGTGAGCAACAGCGTGTTGCCATCGCTCGGGCGCTGGCCATTGAACCTGTGATTCTTCTAGCCGACGAACCGACGGGAAATCTCGACTCGCGTCAAAGCAGTCGCGTGACGGAGTTGCTTCGCGACCTAGCCATGTACACACGTCAGACGATCATCATGGTCACCCACGATGCGACGGTAGCTAGAACTGCATTTCGGCTTTTGAAGTTCAAGGATGGGAATATCGAACGCGACATTGCCCAAGAGGACTTCGAAGCCAACGCGTCGGTCTTCCACGCATCCTCGGTTCAAAACGCAACGGGTTGAACTCCCGAGGTAGATGCTCTTTAGGCAACCAGGCTCACTAGGCAACCAGGCAATGACTCTATCGAGACTTTCACTCCGGGAACTTCAAAGCCGACCGGCTCGATCGTTGCTGACTCTCCTGAGTATCATCATCGGAGCTGGTGCGATCGTTGCGACTTATATCGCCTCGGACAGTGCAAGACTCGCCCAGCGGGCGATGGTTCAAAATGTCACCGGCAATGCGCAGCTTGAGGTCCAAGCCGCCGGGGGGGGCTCGTTCGACATTCGAGACGTGTTGTTCCTCAAAGAGATCCCTGGGGTATCGGTCATCTCCCCGTCGGTACGTCGGTACTCGACACTCTCGACGCTCGACGAGCAAGGCAAGCCGGATCGCAAGCTGCGCGTGCAGCTTCTAGGGGTCGATTTCGATGAGGATCGCAAGGTTCGCAACGTGGAATATATCGCCGGAAAGGATCCTTACGCGGCCTCTTTTTCCGATCTCCAAGACGAACAGAAAACCGCAGCCTTAGAGCCGGAGGTTTGGTGCGACGAAGGGCTGGCAAAATCCGCTAGGCTGTCGATAGGTCAAGAGATCAAGTTGCTGACCAAGACGGGAAACCAGTCGGCCAAGATCGTTGGCTTTATCAAATCCAACACGGCTGCTTCGGCGTTTCAATCGGCGGTTCTATTAGCACCTACGCGAACGATCCAGAAATGGACTCGCTCGACGAATAAACTCGATCTTGTGCAGTTGATGATCGAGGATCCCAAGCAGGTCGAGCCGATTCGAGAGCAGATCGCTGGGAAGTTGCCTGAGGGGGTCTATGTTCGAGAACCCCCGATGCGCAGCGAGCTAGCCAATGAGAGCACCGTAGCGATCCAACGTGGGCTCTTGATCGCGACGATTTTCTCGTTGGTGATGGCCGGTTTCATCATCTTCAATACATTCCAAATGAATGTTGGGGAGCGCCGTCGACAGCTGGGAATCCTCAGGGCCATCGGTACGACGCGAAAGCAGATCCTGACGATGGTCCTGCGCGAAGCGGCGGTATTGGGGATCGTCGGCAGCGTCCTGGGTTGCTTGCTAGGCTACCTTGGAGCCGATTTGCTGAACCAATCGACGGCGAGTCTTTTGGGGATTTCGATTCCAAGCAGTGGCGTTTCCATCGCGCCGATTGCGATCGCGATCGGTTGCGGATTTTTCGTTTCGTTGCTCGGTGCGTTTTTACCTGCGTTGACCGCCGCGCGCGCATCGCCTTCGGATGCCATGAAGAGTGTCTCCCAAACCGATTCCAAGGCGCTTTGGGCAGCATGGTTCCTCGGCGGCTGGATCATCATCGCATTGGGACTGTTCATCTTTTGGGCGTCGACCTATGGACTCATATCGGTTCGGTTGGGAACCTTCGGCATTGTGATGGTGATCCTCGGTGTGATTCTCCTTTTGCCAGCTTCCTTGCCCTGGTTGACCAAGATTGCCGCAGCCCCCTTGATGGTTTGGATGCCAGTGGAAGCTTCGTTGGCCCGCCGGCAAGTTCTGCGGCATCCGGGCCGAGCGGCGATGACCATCGGCATTCTATTGGTCGCCATGGCGATGGGTTTAGGAATGGCCTTTACGATTTTGGACAACATTCGCGACGTGCAGTTTTGGTACAAACGGACGATCGTCGGGGATTTCTTTGTCCGCGCAGCGATGCCCGACATGAGTAGCGGCCATGCTGCGGATATGCCTGAGGGTTTCCCCGAAAAAGTAGCTGCACTCGACGGGGTTCTCCTGAGCGACACGATGCGTTTCGTCAGCGCCAGGTCCGGTGAACTGAGCGTGATTGTGATCGTCCGAGAATTCAATTCCTCGACCCAAGACTACTTTGATTTGGTGCAAGGCCAAGCAGATCAGGTTCTCCGAGGGATCCAAGACGGGCAGGTCGTTCTCGGATCGGTTCTTGCCGAGCGGGCGCAATTGAAAGTCGGCGATCAGATGGAGTTGGAAACCAACGAGGGGAAGATCAAGATCCCGATTGCCGGCGTGACCAACGAATACCTTGCCGGTGGCCTGACGCTTTACATGCAGTCCCAGCAGGCCAAGCGGTTGCTCAGCGTCGAGGGGACCGATGCGGTGATCGTCCGGGCCGATCCATCGAAGCGGAGCGAAGTCAAGCAAGCGTTGCTCAAACTCGCAGATGCCGAGGGCCTCATGGTCCAATCGTTCCAAGAGATGGCCGACATGGTCGAAAACATGATTAGCGGTGTGGTCGGGGGGCTTTGGGTCGTCTTGGCCCTCGGGGCAGTGATCGCGGCCTTTGGATTGATCAACACGCTTGCGATGAATATCTTGGAACAGACCCGCGAAATCGGGATGCTGCGTGTCGTGGCCATGACACGCCAGCAGGTTCGAAAAATGATTTTGGCACAAGCGCTCATCATGGCGATCATTGGGATCCTTCCGGGAATGATCCTGGGCGTCGGGGTCGCTGCCGCGATGAACTTGAGCACACTGATCGTCACGGGGCATGCGGTCCGATTCCAGTTGTACCCAGGCTTTATGGCTGCGGCATTGGTCGCCGAAATAGTCATTGTGATTCTATCGGCGATGTTCCCTGCGGAGCGCGCTGCTCGATTGAACCTTGCGAAAGCCATGCAGTACGAGTAACTTGAGAGGCCAGGAGTTGCCTAGTGGATTTTCCAAGCTAGGACGTTTGACCTTTTGCTGCTTGAGGGAAATACGCGTTGGGCTCTGAAGCGTTGAAATTGATCCAAGTCGAGAATTTCATTGAGATTACGACTACTTTTCCAGACGACCTGATCGCCGATGACATCGCGGAGGTTTTGGTTCTCGGGCGATTGGTGGCTTGTGCCCAAGTCTCCGGACCGGTGAAAAGCACTTACCTTTGGAAGGGTCGCTACGAGCAGAGTTTCGAATACAAACTTCGCTTGAAAACGACGCTGGAACGAATGCCAGCGGTCATCGAATTGCTGCGTTCTCGGCATCCTTATGAAGTCCCTGAGGTCACCGCTCGGCGGATCGAGTGGGTCTCGGAGGATTACGCTCAATGGTTGGTTCAATCCACTGCATCTTCGATCGACCCGACTTAGGAAATCGGTTTGAAAAATTGGTTTTCCGTGGGGTATCGTTGTGAGTTCGCAACGACAAGGAAGTTGAACAGTAAGTTGACAAGGAAGTTGAGGAACGATACGACGGTGGAACAGAAGTTATCTTGGATCGAGCGACTCGAGTTGATGACGCTCTTGTTCCTACACGGCATGGCATTAGCCACTTGGTTTGTGCCTTTGGGGACGGTTCTCCAGGCATCGGGGTTAGGGGCTTGGACACCCTATGCGTTTGGAGCCTCAGCCATCGCGGCACTGCTGTCCCCGTTGTTTTTTGGTGCGATGGCGGATCGTTCGGTGCCCCCTATTCGCGTGTTGCGTTGGGTATGCTTAGGTTCCGGCGTACTTTCGCTGATGACTGCCTATGCGTTGGGGCAGGGTGCCAGTGGATGGAATGTCTGGATATTGATTCAATCGCAGGCACTTGTGAGCGTCCCGACCAACAGCCTTTCAGGCTCGATTGTTTTGGCTCGCGTGGCCAATTCGCATGGCCAATTCGGTGCGATCCGAGCCATGGGTACGGCCGGTTGGATGGTAGGCTGTTGGATTGTCAGCGGTTTGCACTTGGATGCAAGTCCCAGCACGTTTGAGCTGAGCGGTGGTCTATGGTTCGTTTTGGCGGTCTACACGTTGCTCCTACCTGCCGGAGTGATACCCATGGGTGGGGCTAAACGACTGACGTTGCGTCAACGCTTTGGCCTCGATGCGCTTTCGTTGCTTAAAGTGCATGATCATCGAGTGATTTTTGCGACCGCGGCGCTCGTGGCCATCCCGTTTTCGGCTTTCTATCCGTACACCCCTAGCCACATGAAGGATTTAGGGATGGAGCGGACCAGCGCGTGGATGTCGATCGGACAGGTCATCGAGGTTGGGATCATGATTACCATCGGAGGTTTCATGGTCGAATGGAAGCTCAAGCGTGTCATTCTGATCGGGCTCTTTTCAGGTTTGCTCCGTTATTTATTTTATGCGATGGATTCACAACTCCCGCTGCTTCTGGGCGTGGCGCTGCATGGAATGGCCTTTACGTTCACTTATATTTCTACCCAGATCTACCTAGCTCGACGGATTGCCCCCGAATGGCGAACCCGAGCCCAAGCGTTATTGAGTTTGCTCGTCGGAGGGGTCGGAAATCTCACGGGCTATCTGGTCACCGGAACTTGGCTGCATTGGTGCACGGAGGATTCCAAAGTGAATTGGCAGCCCTATTGGCTAGGACTGGACCTTTTGGTCCTCGTCGTTTTGGTTTACTTTGCGATCAGCTACCAAGGAGAAAAGAAAGCCTTCGGATTGGGAACTCCCGAGAAGCTGTCTTGATTGCATCGTTGTTTTTGAATAACCTTAAAGGTATGAATGGCAATGCGATCCGATACGCACTGATTTTCGCGACCTTGCTCCAGCAGACAGCAGGGGCTGTTTGTTGCTGTGGTTTTGCAAACGTGACCTTGGGTTCTGAGACCCGGCATTGGGCCGTCAGCTCGAAGGAAACCGACACGAAAAGTCCTAGGTTAAGTTGCAGCAGGTGCAAGAGCAACGCCAGGAGCATGAAGGCTCAGGATCTCCAAGCCCGTAGCGGCGCAGAGGTGTGTTCGAACGGGTGCCACTGTCGGTTGGTCAATTCGCAGGTCGCTGTTCAACGCGATCGCATGGAGCTTAAGTGCTATTCGCGATGGCTCGGCAGCGGATTTTGGACCTGCGTTTTCCTGGTTCCACCTGGACGGGACGACCTAGCTTGCCGCCTTTCGCTCTTAGGCGGTCCACTTTCGTCATCAGGCCAGCTTAATGCTGCGCCGTTTTCAATGATCGCTCGGCTTTCATGGCTTAGCGTCTGGATGATTTGATTCGGAACGATCCTCGGCTGTTCCATCTAAATTCTTAGCAGGCGGTGCGTTTGCGTTACGCATCTGGCCAGCGGAAAACTCTTTGCATCGCTCGGATCGGTCGATCGGTCGATCGATCCTGACGCAATCCACCGACGAAACCAACTTAACTCCCACAAGGTGTACGATGAGAAACCCTTTAATCCTAAAGCAACTCTTGGCAGTGGCCATAGGGATCGTCTTAACAAACTCGGGCTGCAATCAAAAATCGGAGAATCAAGCCAACGACCGACAACCGATCGGGAAACCAACCGACAACCCTGTTTCCGACCATCAGCACCAGCATGCCGAGGCGTTCCACGGAGGGACCATCGTCTCGCTGGGGGCCGATAGCTACCATGCCGAAGCGTTGCTCGAATCGAACGGGACCTTGAGGCTATTCATGCTCGGCAGAGATGATACGAGAGTTCAGGAAGTCGACTTGCAAACGATCAAGGCGTATGCCAAGCAAGCCGAGGACCTTGAGGTGAAGAACTTGGAGCTCACGCCAGATCCGCAACCGGGGGATAGTGCAGGCAAGACCTCTCAATTCGTTGCGGCCATTCCAGCCGATTTGCTCGGCAAATCGATTCGTATCACGATCCCCAATTTGGTGATTTCCGGGGAACGCTTCCGGGTCGCATTGGACCTTGCAGCCAACGATAGCCAGTCTACCCATGAGCCGATGGGCAAACCGGTAGTTTCCGGCGATGAGGATGCGCTGTATTTGACTCCGGGTGGCAAGTACACTTCCGAGGACATAGCAGCCAATGGCAAGACGGTTCCTACGGTGAAATTCAAGGGCATACGCTCCAATCATGACGACAAGCCCATGCCGGGCGATAGGATCTGTCCGATCTCGAAGACCAAGGCGAACGATCAATTCCTTTGGGTGATCGATGGCAAATCCTATACCTTTTGCTGCCCTCCTTGCATCGACGAATACGTTCGGTTGGCCAAAGAGCAACCCGATTCGCTTCTTGCACCTGAGGCCTTTATCAAGGAGTAGAGCCGTGTCGCTGAAGTCACCTATGCTATGGCTTGCATGGCTCATACTCGCTGGATCGATCGCAGCGCACGAAGGGCACCAAGCGCTGCCGACCAAAGGGGTCGAAATACAACCTCAAAGTGGAACGTTGGTGCTAAGCGCGTCGGCTCGCGGCGCACTTGCGATTCAGACCGAGGAAGTAGCGCAGCGTCCGGTGCGCCGTTTCCTGAGTGCCTTTGGGAATTTGGTGGTGCCTTGGAATAACCATGCGATGGTAGGATCCAGTCTCGAAGGCCGGGTCGTTTCGATTTCGGCAATTGCGGGCCAGACGGTTCAGATCGGCCAGAGTGTCGCGGAAATCGAATCACCGAAGATCGAGTCCTTTCAACGAGAGATACGGGATTTGATTGCAGGCCTGCGATTGGATAAGCAGTTGCTTCAAGGGGCGCAGGAGGCTAGCACAAGTGGAGCGATACCGATGGCTCGTCTCCTGGAGCTTCAAACGTCCCTATTCCAACGCGAGACGGCTTTGACCATTGCGAAAGCCAAATGGAAAGGGCTCGGACTTGAGCGTTCCGATTTTGAACGAATGATTGCCAACCCAGACGTCAATCCATCGGTACGTTTGTCGCTTCGGAGTCCTATTTCTGGAACGATTTTGCACACCGATTTGACGGTGGGGAAATTCGTTAATCTCAAAGAGCACGTTTTGGAGGTGATCGACCTATCGACCCTGTGGCTGCGCATCGACATCTTGGAAAAAGATTTATCGCGGATTCAGGTAGGCGACGCTGTGGAGTTTTATCCCACAAGCGGTTCGGGAAAAGCGATCCTTGGTACCTTGAAAGTGATTGAAAAAAGCCTTGACCCAGTCACGCATCTTGCGACGGCTTGGGTCGATCTTCCCAATGGAACCCTTCAGATCGCACCGCTACTTCCCGGGATGACGGGACAAGTAAAGATCGGTGCACAGAGCACTGTTCCGAAGCTTTCGATTCCGAAATCGGCGTTGGTCCGAGACGGAGCCGAGCGATTCGTTTTGGTTGAGCAGGAACGCAACGAGAAAGCGTCGGTGTTTCGCAAGATTCCCTTAGCGATAGGAGCACAAAGTGGCGGGATGTGCGAGGTTACGCGAGGGGAATTGGTACCCGGGGATCGGGTTTTGACCCAAGGCAGTCGGCAGCTTGGGCATCTTTTCACGCAAGGCGTCTTGAAGCTCAGTCCTGAAGCGGCCGTCGATATTGGGCTCAAGACACAAAGCGTTCAGCCGTTGCGGGTTTCCACGACACTCTCGGTCGACGGGGTCGTGAGTCTACCTCCGTCAAAACTTGCCCGAGTCTCCTCTCAGCTTTCAGGCAGGGTCCATCAAATCCTGATCGATCGTTCGGCGAACGTACGCAAGGGGCAAGCCTTGGCGCTGCTTTCTAGCCCGGAGTTCCAGGAATTGCAGCTCGATTGCATTCAAGCCAATTTGGAAGTGCGGTTTCGTGAATCTGTTTTGAAAAATATTCGCCAAGGAGGAACCTCGATTCCCCAACGCCAACGGATTGAAACCGAAAATCAATTGGTTTCGGCTCAAAATCAATTGGAGAATCTAACTCGTCAACTGCGGTTGCTCGGGATAGGCCAAGAGGAGCTCGAAGCGATGCTTCAATCGCAGCAGATATCGGAATACTATCGGGTTTTAGCGCCCATCGACGGAGTTGTGGTTGGATTTCATAAAGCGATTGGGCATATCGTTTCGGCCGACGAGGAGCTCTTCGAGATACACGACAACTCCGAGCGATTGGTTGAAGTGTTCGTCTCGGAGAAGGACGCAAATCGGATCCGCAATGGGCAGACGCTACGATGCCGATCCTTGGCCGAAGAAGATCGCAGTTATCCGGGCACGGTGATCAGCAGTGGTCAGTCGCTGAGCAATCGCGGTCAGACCCTTTCGGTATGGGCCAATGTCCAATTCGATGACGATTCGGTTGTCTTTTACAACATGCTCTGCAGGATTTCGATCGAACTTTCGGAAAGTGCCGATGGGTCGGATGCGAAGGATGCTTCGGATGCTTTAAGCGATCATTCTGCCATGCTTGCGATTCCTTTGACGAGCGTTTTGCAGGAGGGGAGCCAGACCTACGTATTTATCGCATTGACCGATGGGATCGTTGAGCGTCGCCGTGTTAGGCTTGGACACCGCGATGATAGGCATGTGGAGGTGCTCTGGGGCTTGAGTCCGCAGGAAACGGTAGTGGTTCAGGGGGTTGCGGCCCTGCAGACCGGGTTTGCAGCGATTCAATAAAGGCATCGGAAATGTTCGATCGACTCATACGCTTTTCACTGGATCATCGACCACTGGTTTTGTTTTTGGCGGTGGTGTGTGCCTGTGGAGGACTGTGGGAACTTGCGCGAATTCCGATGGATGTTTTTCCTGATTTGAACCGTCCGACGGTGGCGATCATGACCGAAGCGCCGGGATTGGCTCCTGAGGAGGTCGAACTGCTAGTGACTCGACCCTTAGAGTACGCAATGAATGGGTTGACTGGGGTCGAGAGGATTCGATCGGCATCGGGGATAGGGCTATCGATCGTATGGGTCGAATTCGGATGGGGAACCGAAATCTATCGTGATCGTCAGATCGTCTTTGAGAGATTGGCCACGGCGCGGGAACGGATGGCTGCTGGTACCAATCCGACGATTGCACCGGTTTCGTCGATCATGGGAGAGATCTTGCTGCTAGGGATTCGCCCGTCGACTCGAATGCGCCAAGTCGGGGGTGAAGATCCGTCGAAAGAGCGAGAGCTTCAGATGGCGATGCGAACCTTTGGCGAGTTTCGGCTTCGCAATCGTTTGATGTCGATCCAAGGGGTATCTCAGGTAACCGTCATGGGAGGGATTCTAAAGCAGTACCAGGTCGTCACGTCTCCTGAACGACTCGCTTCGCAAAATATCACGCTTGGTCAACTCAGCGCTGCGATTGAAAAAGCCAATGTGCTTTCCGGTGGTGGACTGATGGTACGCGACACCGAGGAATCGATATTGCGGATCAGTGGCCAATCGCTTTCGCTCAGCGACATCGAGGAGACTCCGGTGATTTGGCGAGAGCAACGTCCCGTGTTGGTTCGCGAAGTTGCCGATGTGCGATTTGGGGGGCCGATTCAACGCGGGGACGCAGCAGTGCGCGTACGAGACACGCAGAGCAATCGAATCGAGGGTGGCCAAGGGGTCATCCTTGCGGTCCAAAAGCAACCGGGAGTCGACACCCTTGTGCTGGATCGCAAAATCCAACTGGCGTTGGATTCGATCCAGCTCGAGTTGCCCGAGGGGATGGAATTGGAGCGGCGTTTATTCCAGCAATCGAGTTTCATCGCGTCGGCCGTTTCGAACGTTTCCGAAGCGGTACAGGACGGGGCGATCTGGGTGGTAGTGATTTTGTTTGTGTTTCTATGGAACTTTCGCGTCAGCATTTGTTCTTTGATCGCCATGCCATTATCGATCTTGATGACATTCTTGGTATTTCGATATATGGGAGCCACGATCAACACCATGACGCTTGGCGGGATCGCAGTAGCGATTGGGGATTTGGTCGACGATTCGATTGTCGACGTTGAAAACATCTTTCGCAGGCTCAAGGAGAATCAACAGCGGATCGAGGGCGAACGTCAACGTCCGCTCGAGGTGGTCTATCAAGCGTCTAGGGAGGTCCGAGGATCGATCGTCTATGCGACGATGATTGTGGTGTTGGTGGTCATTCCACTGTTTGGTTTATCTGGGCTTGAAGGGCGAATATTCGCACCTTTGGGCGTTTCCTATATTGTTTCCTTGGTTTGTTCGCTTTTGGTTTCTCTGACGGTCACTCCTGTAGTCGCGTCGTATCTTCTGCCACGGGCACAATTCCTATTGGACCAACGCGAGACGATCGTAGTGCGTGGGCTCAAAGCGATCGTTCGAAGGGTTTTGGAATGGACATTGGATCACACCGGTTGGGTATTCGGCGCGACCGCCTTGGGGGTGCTCCTTTCCATAGTCGCAGTTTCGTGGATGGGTGGCTCGTTCCTTCCTGAGTTTCATGAGGGAAGTTACACCGTCAATTTGCAATGTTCTCCGGGGTCAAGTTTGCAGGAGAGTCGTCGCGTGGCCCAGCGGTGCGAACAGATGCTTTTGGAGATACCGGAAGTCGTTTCGCTATCGAGGCGGACGGGGCGTGCTGAACTCGACGAGCATGCCGAAGGAGTCCACTCCTCGGAGATCGACATACAGACGCTGCCGAGTCGAGTGGCACTGCGAGGTTTTTGGCCGGCCTTGGCTCGCCGCATCCCCGGCTTGCAACACCTAGGATATCGGGTCCAAGGACGCCCCTCGGAAAAGGTGATCGAGCAGATACGCGACACGGTAACGCGTATCCCCGGGGTCCAAGTCAACATTGGCCAACCGATCTCCCATCGTTTGGACCATATCATGTCGGGGGTGCGAGCGCAGATCGCTGTGAAAGCCTTCGGGGAGGACCTTCGGCAACTTCGCGAGTTCAGTCATGATATTCTCGATGCGATCGGGCAGGTACCGGGTGTGGTGGATTTGCAAGCCGAGCCGCAGGTGGAGATATCGCAGATTCGCCTGCAGATCAAGCGTCAAGAAGCGGCAAGGTATGGCCTGAGCCCTGGCGACTTGGCCGACTTGCTCCAGACAGCTTACAAGGGTCGGATCGTTTCGCAGGTTCTCGATGGGGAGCAGTTCCATGACTTGGTCGTCTGGTATGACGAAGAGTCCCGTAGTTCCCCTGAGAGGATTCAGTCAACGATTCTCGACACCCCCTCTGGGCGTCGGGTTTCGTTGGGTCAGGTCGCTGAGGTGCTCGATACGACTGGCCCGAACACCATCCATCGCGAAGGTGTTCAGCGCCGGATCGTGGTGCAATGCAACGTGCAAGGGCGTGATTTATCGAGTGTGGTCCATGACATTCAGGCAAGATTGAAACCCACCGAGGAGCGAATGGCTCGACTCGCCGGGAGTTATCGCTTGGAGGTCGGCGGGCAGTTTGAAGCCCAGCAGCAAGCCAACGCGCGTCTGGCGCTTTTTGGCTCGTTGGCGATCATCGCGATCGTGTTGTTGCTCTATCAGTGCTTGAATTCGTGGTCTGCTGCGTTCCAAATCTTGGTCAATGTTCCGCTTGCTGCAATCGGCGCGGTGGCCATGCTCTTGTGGTTCCAGAGGCCTGACCCATCGGTATTTACAGGGGTGCCTTGGTGGTCCTGGCCGATCGTATGGGTGCAATCGATCACGCTCTCGGTAGCCCACTGGGTTGGCTTTATCACGCTCTTAGGGATTGTCAGTCGCAATGGGATTTTGATGATTTCGCACTACCAGCATTTGATGAAATACGAGGCAGAAGCCTTTAGCAAGGAGATGATCATCCGAGGGAGTCTTGAGCGACTCACGCCGGTGATGATGACCGCGTTTACGAGTTTCGTCGGACTTTTGCCGTTGCTGATGGGGGCCGATGAATCGGGCAAGGAGATTTTGCATCCGTTGTCGGTGGTGGTCTTTGGGGGGATGTTGTCCTCGACGATCCTCGATCAATTGGTCACCCCTGCGCTGTACTGGCGGTTTGGGGACCGATCCAGCAAGCGGCCTGATTGAGGTGAGCCGTTTCCACCGACGATTGGTAACAGCGACCAATGGCAAAAGCGACCATTGCTAATTATGGATTATTCATTATCAATTAAAGCTACATTACCCCCTGCTTACCAGGGACGGATAGCCCCCAACCCCAGTCGATCGACCCATGTCTGCCGCATTTGATTTTGATTCTTTTCTGGCCAATACCGGAAGCGATGTCGCTTTAAAAACCTCGGGAGCCGGTCCGGAAGGCTCCTTGCCACTGACCGACGAAATGCTTAGGACATGGTCCAGCGGGGATTTGTTCGGTTTTACCCAGAACGCTGGCATGGGTTGGGATCCGAAAAAGATGCTCGGCCCTCAGTTTTTGCTTTTGAGCACCCAAGGCGGATTGCGGGCTGAGGATGGTCGCCCGATTGCGTTGGGGTATCACACCGGGCACTGGGAGGTAGGGTTGTTGATGCGGGCAGCCGCCGAGTGGTTCTTCGAGAATGGCGGTGTGCCTTTCGCAGGATACGTCAGCGATCCTTGCGATGGCCGCACCCAAGGGACCACGGGGATGTTCGATTCGCTTCCTTACCGCAACGATGCGGCCATCGTCTTTCGGCGGTTGATCCGATCGCTACCGACGCGACGCGGCGTGCTCGGGGTAGCGACCTGCGACAAGGGGCTTCCGGCGATGATGCTTGCACTCGCCGGTGCATCGAACCTTCCGAGCATTGTCGTTCCTGGAGGGGTGACCCTGCCGGCACGCAATGCCGAGGGTCCCGAGGAGGATCTGGGTAAAGTCCAGACCATTGGGGCGCGGTACATCAATGGGATGATCTCGCTTGAAGACGCTTCTGCGGCAGGCTGCAAAGCCTGTGGTTCGGCCGGTGGTGGTTGTCAGTTTTTAGGGACCGCCGCGACGAGCCAAGTCGTCGCAGAGGCTTTGGGCATGACGGCCCCGCATGCGGCTTTGGCTCCCAGTGGCCAACCGGTATGGCTGGACATCGCTAGGCAATCGGCCAAGATTCTCTGGGATCAGCATCAGCGGAAAGCCAAGCTTGCGGATATCCTTTGCGAGGATTCCTTTCACAACGCGATCGCCGTGCATGCAGCTTGCGGTGGCTCGACAAACTTGCTGCTGCATATTCCCGCCGTCGCGTTTGCGGCTGGAATTCAACGACCGAGCCTAGAAACTTGGACCGAATTGAATCGCCAAGTCACCCGATTTGTCGATGTGCTTCCCAATGGACCTCAGTTCCATCCGACCCTTCGGCTGTTCCTTGCCGGCGGCGTCCCCGAAATCATGTGGCATCTGCGAGAGCTAGGGATCGCCAAATGCGACTGCAAAACCGTCACCGGGATGACTTGGAATCAAATCCTGGATCGTTGGAAAGATTCTCCCCGGCGCAAGGCCATGCGGGAGTTGCTCAAAGCCCGCGACCATGTCGATCCCGACGATGTGATCCTTCCTCCGCCAAAAGCCAAGCAGATGGGAATGACCAGCACCATATGCTTTCCCAAGGGCAACATCGCACCCGAGGGTTCTGTGATTAAATCGACTGCGATCGACCCGAGCGTAGTCGACCCTGATGGCGTGTACCGAAAACAGGGACCGGCTCGTGTTTTTACGTCCGAAAAACAAGCCGTTGCAGCGGCCAAGG
Source organism: Planctomycetota bacterium (assembly GCA_026692845.1). GTDB lineage: Bacteria > Planctomycetota > Planctomycetia > Pirellulales > Pirellulaceae > JBKCUI01. Next base: position 29,913 of record JAPLNM010000129.1, read on the forward strand.
GTCAACATCCTCATCCGTTGAAAGCCGGCGACATTGTGGTCCTAATCGGCTGTGGGCCGATGGGTACTGGGATGGAAGAAACTTACCAATTGACCAGCGTGCTTCGGTACCTAGAGTATGGCAAGCATGTCGCGGTGCTGACCGATGCTCGATTCTCGGGGGTAAGCACCGGGGCATGCATCGGCCATATCGGGCCCGAAGCGCTTGCCGGTGGCCCGATCGGCAAACTTCGCGATGGCGACCGGATCGAGATTACCATCGACCGAACCAGCTTGAATGCGAGCGTTCAATTTGTCGGTTGCGATGGAGCGATGTTTTCAGCCCAGCGAGGGAGCGAAATCCTCGCCGAGCGAGAGCCCCATTCGGGGCTTGCACCCGACCCCAGGCTTCCGACCGACACTCGATTATGGGCCGCATTGCAACGCGCCAGCGGTGGAACTTGGGGAGGCTGTGTCTACGATCCGGACCGGATCATCGAGTTGCTTGCTGCTGGGATCAAGGCGACCGAACCCCAATGATTCTCCTGCTGGATAACTACGATAGTTTCGTCTACAACCTCGACCGTTATCTTCAGCGTCTTGGGCAAGCGACCTTGGTGCTGCGGAGCGATTCGATCGGATGCGAGGGCGTTGCTAGGCTAAGGCCATCGGCGATTGTGATTTCCCCGGGCCCAAAGGACCCTGACCATGCAGGCTGCTCGATGGAAGTCATCCGTCGTTTTTGTGGATCGGTTCCGATTCTAGGTGTCTGCTTGGGGCATCAGGCCATCGGCCAAGCGTTGGGTGGCAAGATCGTTCGAGCTTCCCAACCCATGCATGGCAAGGCGACCTTGATCCATCATGCGAGCGATCGATTGCTCAAGGGATTACCCAAGGAGTTTCAGGTCGGCCGCTACCACTCCCTGGCGATCGATCCGACGAGTCTGCCATCGACCTTGATGCCGACGGCTTGGACCAGCGATGGCACCATCATGGCCATCGAGCACACCGAGCATCCGGTCTTCGGGGTTCAGTTTCACCCCGAGTCGATTTTGACTCAGTACGGCTATCGCATTCTGAGCAACTTCTTAATCAGTGCAGGACTAAGCTCCGCACCGATTCCGCTTTCGGATCTTGCGTAGCCTAGGAGTTACTCCTCCTGCTGCATCTTGCCACGACCGAACGAGAATTCGAATTCGCTCAGCGCCGGGATCAGCATCGCAGCGGTGGCAAACGCGTACGACACGACCACCGTGGAAAAGACCGTTAGCTCTTGATCTCGAAGAATAAAACTGGTGATGGAAAAGAAGGTCAGAAAGGGTAGTAAAAACGAAGTCAGAGCGATCGCTGGTGACGGGTTGCGATTGCCGATGGCCAAGTACAAACCGGTCCCGCCACCGAGGATGATCAACAAGAAGGGGGCCAATTGCCGACCAAACGAGCCACGGAACATCAGCATGATCAGCATGCACGTTGCAACTCCCAGGAACAGAAAGAAGACCGTCCCGAGGCTCGTGCCGATCGCGGTTCGACTTTGGTAGTAGATCATCCCGCAGTGGATTCCCAGCATGCACACAAACAGGTCCATGACCAACATCGCGATGACCGAGAAGATCAGATTTTCTGTAGAAAGTCCACCATAGAACCAGGGTATCAACAGCAGGAGAATCGGCAGCAGGACCATCTCCTTCATCACGTAGAGGACCCCGAGGATCTTGCCGAAAATGAAATCCACGGGAGTGATTTCCGTGACCAACAGCAGGTCTAGGGCTCCGCCGTCGCGCTCGTTGGTAACCGAGTTTACCGCCAGAGCATTGATCAAAATCAAAGAGAACACCAGTAGCGGCGCGACGATCGTAACGGCCGGAGCCACCAATTGCTCCTGGTACCCACGGTCGGCCATTGAGCCGGGTCCACCACGGGCGATTTGAAACAAGCCGAATGCCACGCAGGCAGCCAAAATTAGATAGGCAACGCGAATGATCAAGACTTTCTTGCCGTAAGCCCAAGTCCGCATCTCACGCCAAAGGATCGGGTTCGACCACATCGGACGCGGGTCGCGACTCTTCCACGACTTGACGGCCCGTGAGCCTGAGGGAACCTCTGCTCCAACGACATCGCTCGATTCGCTCACGCTATCGGAGTACTCGGCGGAAACCTTGCGTCGCTCGCGATTGGGGTTCCAGACCCGAAGTCTTAAGATCGAGAGTCCCATGAGCAAAACCGCACTTCCAAGCAGGACCGTGGAGCTCACGATCGCCTGCTCCCATACCCCGAGAGGCGAGGCGCTGATACTGCGAAGAATGGGTTGGGAGACTTGCCATACAGCCCGAATCGGACTCAATGCCGTCGCGAAATCGGGAGATATTCCGGGGATGGTGCCCAAGCGGATCGCTTCGCCGGCGGCGAGCCAAATAGCGACCGCCAAAAGTGTCACTGCGATGGCCTGAAAGGTCTTCTCCCGCCAAAACGCAATCGTCGCTCCTAAAGAGCATGTCAAAATGATCGTGCTAGCCGTGATCAGAGCGACACTTGCGGATTGTTCGAGCGATACCCCTCCGAGCAAAGGAGGTAGAAAAAGTATGGGGGTAACGGCGAGCAACGCGTTGAATGCCCCCAAGAGTCCCGAGCCAACTTTCCCCAAGACGACCTCGGAATTGCTCAGCGAAGTCATCAAAAGCAACGTCAGAGTCTGCTTGTCCTTCTCGTGGCTTACGGCCGTGACCCCTGCCAGGGCCCCAAGGAACATCAGGACAAACAATTGGAAAGGAGCGATCAGTTGGAAAATCAGGACCCCGAAACGTGCCAAATCCCCAGCATTCTGAACCGGTTGAACCCCGGCCAGCAGCAGCCAAGTTGTGCTGATGATCGCAAAGACCATCACGAGGAAAACCACCCGCGCAGCAAAGTGTCGAGGGCGGCGTGGTAAAACGGCGGTTTCGCGTTGAAAAATCGGTCCGATCATAGACATCAGTCTAACGAACGGTGGGAATCCAAGCTATATCTAGCCTCGCAAATCCAAGTCGGATGCGACTTACAGTGTAGAGCCATTGTCCCCAATGGCTCCCCGACGACGCGCAGGAGAGGCTTCTTACGGCTGTTCGGCTGTTTTATAGTACTTTCTGCGGTGGTCTCAGGTTCTGATCGATTGGGGACAATCGATCAACCATTGGTACCCGACGCAAGAAAAGTCGCAGGGGGGGCGGTTTTATTAGGCTGGCTGATTCGGCTAGCAGGTGTTAGACGTTCTGTAAATGAGCTATACGAACCTTTGTTTTCTGGTTATTGTCAAGAAGTTTATCGAATTGCATTTCATCGTTTTGCTCCGAGCTTTGCGCCTCTAAAAAGGTTTTGGGTCGTGCCCGCCACATTTCACTTTACGCATGAACAAGCTCGATCGATGTTGCCACTGCTTCGCCTGATTGTGGCAGACATTTCGTTGTCGCATCGCGAGCTTACCGATCGCCGCTCGCATTTGCGAAGGATGCTCCGAAGTCACCAGGGCAAGCCTAGGTTCCAGGTCTACGATCAGGAGATTGTAGAAATGCAGAAGGAGTTGGCTGATGAATCGAGGCATTTGGACGAATACATCAGCGAACTCGAGCGCCTCGGTGTGGTTCTTCGTTCGGCCCATGAGGGAATCGTCGACTTCCCAACCTCGATCGACGATCGACACGCTTTTTTCACTTGGCAGATGGGCCAGGATGACATCAGTGATTTTCATTGGCACGATGAATCGACTGCGGACCGCCGCAGGCTAGCCTCGACGACCCCTGAGGTCTAAAGGGTTTGGATCGAAAGCAAGGGCTCTGGATTCGATCGATCATGGAAAAACCCCAAGAGCCACTCTCGCTGAACGAATTGCAGCAGACGGTCGATCAATGGATCCACACGATTGGGGTTCGATACTTCTCCGAATTGACCAATGTTGCGGTATTGATGGAAGAAGTTGGGGAGCTGGCAAGGATTTTTGCGAGAACTTATGGCGATCAGAGCTTTAAAAAGAGCGACCCTGCCTACAATCTCCCTGACGAGATGGCCGATGTCCTATTTGTCTTGGTCTGTTTGGCGAATCAAACCGGAGTTGACTTAGAGTCGGCCATGCGAGCCAACCTTTTGAAGAAGACCCAGCGGGACATCGATCGTCATCGAGAAAACCCGAAGCTCCAAGGGCCATGAGTCTTTGTCTCCAACGAACCAAGGAAACGCATTTATGAACCTAACGATCATGCGTCGCATCAAGTTTTGCGCCGGTCACCGCTTGTACCACCATGGTGGCAAGTGCGAGAATTTTCACGGGCACAATTACGTGTGTGATTTCTTTGTCACCAGTGAAACCCAGGATTCGGTTGGCAGGGTGATCGACTTTTCGGACCTTAAGTCCCGGTGTAAAGGTTGGATTGACGAGCACTGGGATCATAGTTTCTTGATCTTCAAAGACGACGAAAACGCGATCCAAGCCTTGAAGATGGTCACACCCTATCGATTGTTCGTTTTACCCTACAATCCGACGGCCGAAAACATGGCCAAGTACTTGCTCGAGGAGGTTTGCCCGGTGATCCTTCAAGGGAGCGGAGCGCTGGCGACGCACGTGAGGATTTGGGAAACCGACGAGTCGTATGCAGAGGCGCGTATCGATTTACGCGATGGCGCGATCTCGACGAGCTATCAGGAAGCGATCGCGGGGGATTAGGACCGACGATGGAACCAACAAACCAGCAGGCAAGCGTACTTTTTATCGGCAACGACTTGATGTTTCAGTCAAGGATTTCATCGGCTTGCAGGCAATTGGGATTGCCGCTTGAGGTGATTCGAAATCCGCAATCACTCGGCGGTGATCCGCCGAGTGATTCTGCTGGTCCGAGTTTGATCGTCGTGGATTTGGGCTTAGTGAATCTCGATCTTGCAGAGGTGCTTACCTCTGGTCGAAAGGTTTGGCCGACGTCCAAGTGGCTTGGGTATGGAGCGCATGTGCAAGCCGATCGGCTCGATATGGCAACGGAACTTGGGCTCGATAGGGTGATGACACGAGGCCAGTTTGACCGGGATATGGTTCGGGTGCTCCAGGGGCTTATAGGGACCTAGGTCTTGAACACACCGCGATCGGCCAGCAGTTTGAGGACGAGTTCTACGCAGGTCTGGACCGAATTTTTTCCCGAATCGACGACCAAATCTGCTTTTTCGGGGGCTTCGTACACAGCGCTGACCCCTGGGAAGTTCGGAAGCACGCCAGCTTGGGCTTTGGCGTAGTGACCTTTGGAGTCACGTGCGATGCGGACCTGTTCATCGGCGGTCAGGTGCACGACGAGGAATTTTTCTTTACCGACGAGTTCTGCGACGCGGGCGCGGATCGATTCGCTAGGGGCGACAAAAGCAGCCAGGCAGATAAGCCCAGCGTCGTTCATGATGCGAGCGATATGGGCAGAGCGTCGGAGGTTCTCGCTTCGATCCTCGACAGAGAACCCAAGGTCTTGGTTGACTCCGCTGCGCATTTTTTCGCCGTCGAGGACCATCACGGCGCGACCTTGGTCGAACAAGGCGCGTTCGACGGCTCTGGCGATGGTTGATTTTCCGGTTCCGGTAAGACCAGTAAAGAGGACTGTGGTGGGAGATTGACCGAATCGAGCGGACCGTTCTTGGGGGTTGACCTCGGTCATCGACTCGGTTTTGCCCGTGTCTTGTTCGGTCGATTCCCAAGCGGCTTTGGGTCTAGCGGTATCTCGGTCGGTGATCATCCCGGCTCCAACGGTCGCATTGGTAAGTCGATCGATGATGATGAAGGCACCGGTCGAGCGATTTCGTTTGTAGGCGTCGAAATAGATCGATTGGCTCAGGGTGATCGAGCAACGACCGATCTCGTTCAGGTGCAACTCGGGTGCAGGGGAGCGGTGGAGCGTATTGACATCGACTCGGTATCGGAGCGAATCGATTTGGCCGGGAATGGTTTGCGACGTGTGTTTGAACAGATAGGTCTTGCCTGGCAGGAGTGCATCGGCGTTGAGCCAAACGATGGTCGCATCGAATTGATTCGAGGATTTTGGTACGTTGCCTGGTCGAACGATCATATCGCCGCGTGAGCAATCGACTTCGTCGTCGAGGACCACGGTGAGCGATTGGGGGCAAAAGGCTTCGTCCAAGTCGCCATCTTGGGTCACCAAGCGTTTGACTCGGCTGGTCCGCTTCGATGGCAGGACCATGATTTCGTCACCTTTGCGTAGGATACCTGAAGCGATTGTGCCGCAGAACCCACGAAAATCTAGATTGGGTCGATTGACGTATTGGATCGGCAGGCGGAAGTCTTCGAGGTTTCGATCCGAGCCGATGTAGACCGACTCGAGGAAATTCATCAGGGTATTGCCTCGGTACCAGGGCATATTCGGGCTTGGGTCGACGACGTTTTCGCCGTGGAGTGCAGCCAAGGGGATGAAATGCAGATCGGGCAGGTCGAGTCTGGAAACGAACTGTTTGTAGTCCTCGCAAATCTCATCGAATCTAGCTTGGCTATAGTTGACCAGATCCATTTTATTGATCGTCACGACGACGTGTCGGATGCCCAGGAGCGACACGATGAAGCTATGGCGTTTGGTTTGCGTCAGAACGCCGTGTCTTGCGTCGATCAGGATAATCGCAAGATCGGCAGTCGAGGCGCCGGTAGCCATGTTGCGGGTGTATTGTTCATGGCCGGGAGTATCGGCGATGATGAATTTGCGTTTGGCGGTCGAGAAATACCGGTAAGCCACATCGATGGTGATTCCCTGTTCGCGTTCGGCTCTGAGGCCATCGGTGACCAGTGCCGGATCGAATTTGCCGCCGGTCGTGCCGTGGACTTTGCTTTCTTTTTCGAGTTGGGCTAGCTGATCTTCGTAGATCATCTTGCTATCGTACAGGAGCCTACCGATCAACGTGCTCTTTCCGTCGTCGACGCTTCCGCAGGTGATGAATCGCAATAATTCTTTGCGTTCGTGTTGTTCGAGGTAGGCCAAGATATCCTTGGCGATCAGGTCACTTTGGTGGGACATCTTAGAAGTATCCTTGCATCTTTTTGAGTTCCATACCGGCACCGCCACCGTCTTTATCGATCACGCGGCCTTGCCTTTCGGAAGTTTTCGTCAGGAGCATTTCCTGGATGATTTCGGGTAGCGTGGTTGCATTGGACTCCACGGCGCCTGTCAGTGGCCAGCATCCGAGGGTACGGAACCGGACCATTTTGTGTTCGAGCACTTCGCCTTCGCGGAGTTTGAATCGATCGTCATTGGGGCTGATCAAGACACCGTTGCGTTCGACGACGGGTCGTTTTTTGGCTAGGTAGAGATCTGGAATGGGTATGTTTTCCAGGTAGATGTACTGCCAGACGTCCAGTTCGGTCCAGTTTGACAAGGGGAAGACACGGATGCTCTCTTGTGGGTTGACTCGGCAGTTGTATAGGTTCCACAGTTCGGGCCGTTGGTTCTTGGGGTCCCAACGATGGAATTTATCGCGAAAGGAAAACACGCGCTCTTTGGCTCGGGATTTTTCTTCATCGCGTCTGGCGCCACCGAAGGCTGCATCGAAGCCGTATTTGCTCAGGGAGGCTTTGAGAGAATCGGTCTTCATGACCTCGGTGTGTTTGTCGCTATTTTCGAACGGATCAATCCCGAGTTTGAGGCCATCGTGATTGATGTTCACGAGCAATTCGATGCCGAGTTGATTTTTCACGTAGGAGTCGCGAAACTCGATCATCTCTCGGAATTTCCAGGTCGTATCGACGTGGAGGAAGGGAAAAGGTGGTTTGCCTGGGTAGAAGGCTTTGAGTGCAAGGTGTGTCATGACGGCCGAGTCTTTACCGATGGAGTAAAGCATGACAGGCTTTTTGAATTCGGCGGCCACCTCTCGGATGACGTGGATGCTTTCGGATTCGAGTTGTTTTAAGTGGGTCAGGTTGTAGGAATTCATTGGGGGCTCACTGATGGAGGACGGCCATGGCCGATCTTTAGTACTGAATTCTGGGGTGCTAGGTCAACGGAATTGGGACCGAAAACCTACGCTTCGGCATTGGATTATTTGCCTGATGCGTTTTCCAACGCTGGATGGACTTGAAAAAAAAGACGCAAACCCGAGGGCTGCGTCTTTGAGGTTTCGATGAAATCGCCATGGGCTTGCAACCCAACGGGCTTTAGGCCTTGGCTCTTGCGGCTAGTTGCTTTTTACGTTCGTTGATGATGTCATCTTGAAGGCTTCTTGGAACGGCCGAGTAGCGGGCCAATTCCATAGCGAATGTTCCTTGACCCTTGGTCATGCTTCGCAGGTCGGTGGCATATCCGAAGGTATTTGCCAGGGGGACTTCGGCGGTGATGTAGGAAACACCGTCACGAGCGTCTGTATTGTTGACAAGACCGCGTCGGGAGATGACGTCGCCTACGACCGAACCTTGGTCGTTTTCGGGGCATTCGATATCGCACTTCATGATCGGTTCGAGGAGCATGGGGCTTGAGGCCCGCATGGTTTCTCGGAAGCAATCGCACGCGGCGATGTAGAAGGCCCGTTCGCTTGAATCGACGTCGTGGTAGCTACCGTCTTCGAGATCGATTTTGACACCGACGACAGGGAATTCGGCAAGGGGACCTTTGAACATCGAGTCGCGGAAGCCTTTTTCAACAGGTGGGATGAACTGTTTGGGGATTCGTCCACCGGTGACGTTGTCTTCGAAAACGAACGTCTTTTCGCCTTCGGGGTCCATGGGGGATAGTTTGCCGACGATGTGGGCAAATTGTCCGGATCCACCGGTTTGCTTTTTGTGTTTGTAGTTGAATTCCTGGGGTTGACCGGGAGTTTCGCGGTAGCTGACTTTAGGAGCACCGACTTGGACTTCAACTTTATATTCCCGACGCATGCGTTCGACGTAGATATCCAGGTGGAGTTCACCCATTCCGCAGATGATCGTTTCGCTGGTTTCTTCGTCGTTGTAGACTTGGAACGTAGGATCTTCTTTTCGGAAGCGGTTGAGTGCCTTGCTCATTTTATCCGCATCGGCGCGGCTAGCGGGAGTCACTGCGACCTTGATGACCGGTTCGGGGACGAACATACTTTCGAGGGTACAGAAGTCGCGGTCGTTGCTATAGGTTTCGCCGCTGGCGCAGTCGATCCCCATGATTGCAACGATATCGCCGGCTTCTGCGATATCGATTTCTTCGCGTTTGTCGGCGTGCATGCGGACGATCCGACTGAAGCGTTCTTTCTTGCTCGTGCGTTGGTTGACATAAATCTCACCCTTGGCGATTTTGCCTTGGTAGATCCGCATGAAGGTTAGCTGACCGAATGGGTCTTCGACGATTTTGAAAGCCATTCCGACGAAGGGCAATTCGGTGTCGGGTTTGAGGGTGAGTTTTTCTTCTTCTTTGCCGACTTTGCGAGCCGAGATTTCGCGTTCTAGGGGGCTAGGCAGGTAGCGTAGAACGGCGTTGAGAAGGAGTTGAACCCCTTTATTTTTGTAAGCGGATCCGCAGAACACAGGAGTGATCTTGAGTGCTTGGGTTGCATCTTTGCAGGCTTGGTAGATCAGATCGACGGGGACCTCTTGTTCGTTGAACAGCAGTTCGACGAGTTGTTCGTTGAAGTCCGACAGGCCGTCGAGCATCTTCTGACGCATTTCCTTGGCCTTGGCCAAGTAAGCAGCGGGGATTTCCTCTTCTCGGACTTCTTCACCGTCCTTGCCATCGAAGTAGAAGGCCTTCATGGTGGGCAGATCAATGACAGCTTCGAAGGTTTCCCCGGCTCCGATGGGAATTTGCATCATGATTGCGTTGCAATGGAGCTTTTCGCGAACCTGTTGGGCGACGCGATAGGCATCTGCGCCGGTGCGGTCCATTTTGTTGACGAACGCCAAGCGAGGAACTTTGTAGCGCCGCATTTGTCGATCGACCGTCAGGGACTGGCTCTGAACGCCACCGACGGAACACAGGACGAGCACCGCACCGTCGAGGACGCGTAGCGAACGTTCGACTTCGATGGTAAAGTCGACGTGTCCTGGGGTGTCGATCAGATTGATAATGTTGTCGTGCCATAGCAACTGGGTGGCTGCCGAGGTAATGGTAATACCCCGTTCCTTTTCCAATTCCATGTAATCCATCGTGGCTCCGTCTCCGTCGCCTTTGACTTCTTCGATCTTATGGATACGACCTGCGTAGAACAGGATCCGTTCGCTAAGGGTGGTTTTGCCCGAGTCGATGTGAGCACTGATGCCGATGTTGCGTAATTTGGTTAGGTCCATAGTCTTCTTAATTCACCCGCAGAAAACGAAAAAGTCCGTCATTTTCTAGTAATTGACGAGAGAAGAGTTTACAGAACTCCCGGTTTAGGAAAAGACCAAATCGAGGGTTACTCGACGGCATCGAGCGAACTAAAATGCCCTCGATCAAGAACGTAACTCTCTGCGAACAACACCTTTTTTGTGAGACTGGGCATGCGGCAATGGATCGACTGGATTTTGCATGTCGACAAGCACCTTCGGGAGTTGATGGATGCTGCTGGAGCGCCGTGGCTTTACACGATTCTTTTTTTGATCGTTTTTTGTGAGACCGGACTGGTTGTTTTGCCGTTTTTGCCTGGGGATTCATTGCTTTTTGCTGCCGGATCGCTCTGTGCGATCGATGGCAGTCCGATGAGCATTTGGGTTTTGTGGCCGTTGCTCATCGTCGCTGCGATCCTGGGAGACGCGGTCAATTACTGGATTGGATTCAAGGCCGGCCCGACGGTTTTTCGGAGTCAAACGTCGAGGTGGTTTCATCGCGAGCACTTGGACCGAGCCCAGCGTTTTTACGATCGATACGGTGCGAAAACCATCCTATTAGCGCGTTTTGTCCCCATTGTTCGGACGTTTGCCCCGTTTGTCGCCGGGATCGGCAAAATGAACTTTTTGAAGTTCTGGCTTTATAACATCACCGGCGGGATAGTTTGGGTCACCCTGTTTCTTTTTGCCGGATACCTCTTGGCCAAGGTGGTTTGGATTCAGAAGAATTTTTTCCTGGTGACCATCGGTATCATTTTCCTGAGTGTTCTTCCGATCGTTTGGGAGCTATGGCAGGAAAAACGCCGAAAGGCCTCGCAAACTCGATCCGAAGGGCCCTGAGCTCGGCTCGGCTCTTTTGGATCGAGTGGTATACTGCATGCCTATGCTTTTGCAGGATAGTTCTCAGGAGAATCCTTTTCCATGGAAATCGTTCATCACGGCGGATACTTGGGTGTCACCGGTTCTTGCCACCAACTCCACTTGGATACCTCGCGGTCGATCCTGATCGATTGTGGATCTTTCCAAGGTGCCGATGCGAAGCGCCACAGTTCGCCGCAAATCGATTTTCCGCTCGACGGAATCGAGGCTCTGTTGCTCACGCACGTGCACATCGACCACATCGGACGGATCCCTTATTTGATCGAGGCCGGGTTCCACCGTCCGATCTATTGCACGCCTCCGACGGCCAAATTCCTGCCGGTGATGCTCGAGGATGCGATTCGCCTGGGCATGACCCGCAACAAAAAGGTGGTTGGGAGTTTGCTCAAGTCGATCACGGATTTGATCCATCCGGTCCCGTACGGCAAATGGAATCGCGTGTCTGGTAACGCCGAATTTCGTTTTTCGACCGCAGGTCATATTCTTGGTGCCGCGGTGATCGAAGTCCGCAACAAGGACACTTGGATCTGCTTTAGCGGAGATCTCGGCTCGCGTTGCACCCCCATCCTCAACCCGCCTGTGTCTCCGGAGCGAGCCGATATTCTCGTTCTCGAAAGCACCTATGGAGATCGGATTCACGAAGGACGCGAGAGCCGCATGCAGCGTCTCGAAGCGATCTTGGTCGAGACGCTCGAAAATCGCGGCGTGACCTTGATCCCCGCTTTTAGCCTCGGACGGACCCAGGAACTGCTATTCGAGCTGAATCAAATCATCGAAGGGATCGGCAAGAAACACGGAAGTTCCGCCCTGAACGCTTACGACATCATCGTCGACTCGCCCTTAGCGATCAAGTTGACCGACATCTATGAGCAGATGGAACCCTATTGGAGCCAGGAAGCCCGAGAGGTGCTGACCGTCGACAGCCAGCCGTTTGTCTTCAACAACCTTATCGAGATCGACCGGGCCGGAGAGTCCGCGGGGAATCTTGAGTACCTCAAGCGATCTGGAAAACCTGCGATCGTCATCGCCGGTAGCGGGATGTGCACCGGTGGCCGGATCGTTGAGTATCTCAAAGCCTTTCTTCATCGACCCAATACCGACATCGTTTTTGTCGGATACCAAGCGACCGGAACGCCGGGCCGAGCGATCCAAGAATGCGAATTAGGCAAGTGCTCGGTCCGTATCGACCATCAGGAATTCCCTGTTCGAGCCAAGACGCACACTCTGAGCGGATACTCCGCACACGCCGATCAATTGGACTTGATCAAGTTTGTCCAAGGCATCCCGACGCCTCCGAAAGAGATCCGTTTGGTACACGGCGAAGAGCACGCCAAGGAAGCCTTCCAGAAGAAGCTCCAAGAACTCGGCTACAACGCGACCTATTTCAAGAACGAACATGCCGATGGCCCCATCCGCGAAACTCAAGACAGGGAATAGTCTCCCATCGATGCAGATACGCGGTGCGGCGACCCACAACCTTCGCCACATCGATATCGATCTGCCACGCGGCCAGTTGATCGTACTGACGGGAGTCAGCGGTAGCGGCAAAAGCTCCCTGGCGTTCGATACCCTCTTTGCCGAAAGCCAGCGTCAGTACCTCCAGAGCCTCTCGAGTTACACCCGTCAGTTCCTCGACCAATTGGAGCGACCTAAACTCGACTCGGTCCGCGGCCTGCAACCGTGCTTGAGCATCGATCAATCGCAGGGAGTCCAAAGCCCTCGGAGCACCGTCGGGACGATCACCGAGGTCTACGACTACTTCAGACTACTGATGGCGCGCGTTGCGATTCCCTCGTGCTATCAGTGCAACGAGCCAATCCTGCGGCAGTCCTCCGAAGCGATCGTCGGGGCTGTGATACAAGCCGTCGCAGGGACCAAACTGACGATCATGGCTCCGATGGTCCTGGACCGAAAAGGAGCGCATGCGGAGATCTTTAGCAAGATCGAAAAGGCCGGTTTGCTCAAGGTCCGAGTCGATGGAGAGATTTTTGAACTCGACGAAATTCCCAAACTTGCGGTTCGCAAGGAACACACCATCGAAGCGATCGTCGATCGCATCGTGGTCCGCCAAGACAGCCACGAACGGATCGAAAAAGCGATCCTCACCGCATTGCAATTGACCTCGGGGCTCGTTCGTACCTTGGCCGACGACCAAGAGCATCTCTACTCGACCCGATTTGCCTGCGTGCGATGCTCAATCAGCTTGCCGGAGATCGAACCGAGAACCTTTAGTTTCAACAGCGCCTACGGGGCATGTCCCAAATGCGAAGGCTACGGAGCGATCGGGGAGTCCAAAGAGACCAGATGTCCGATGTGCCAAGGCACTAGGCTCAAACGCGAATCGCTCGCAATCCGCTTGGAAAATCTTTCGATCGCCGAAATCACCTCCAAGACCATCGAGGAGCTGCGTGTTTGGCTCAAGGGCTTGAGCTGGGATTCCGAGCGACAAAAGATCGCCCAACCGATCCTCCAGGAAATCTTGCCTCGCTTGGAGTATCTCGATCAGGTCGGTCTGGGATACCTATCGCTGGATCGTCCAGGTCAAACCCTCAGCGGTGGCGAGTTGCAACGCGTCCGCTTGGCAACCAGCGTGGGAACCGGACTGACCGGAGTATGCTATGTTCTGGATGAACCCTCGATCGGCCTGCATGCCCGCGATACCGAGCGACTCATCGGGATCCTCCGGTCCCTGCAGTCCAAGGGCAATAGCATCGTCGTTGTCGAACACGACGAATCGATGATGCGGGCTGCCGACCTGGTCGTCGACATGGGACCCGGTGCCGGGACCCTAGGGGGATGTGTCGTTGCCCAAGGGCCCTTGGACCAGATTCTCGATGCACCCGGTTCGCTCACGGGCAAGTATCTATCGCCGGGCTACCAGATGCGACCGAAGACCCGCAAAACGGTCGAAAAAAAACACCCCATGCTCCGCATCGAGGGGGTCTGCAAAAACAACCTTCATGACCTTAGCGTCGAGTTTCCTATCGGTCGATTGATCGCCATCAGCGGAGTCAGCGGCAGTGGCAAAAGCACCTTGATTCACGATACCTTGGTCCCTGCACTCACCGGTTGGCTAACCGATTCGAAGAAGTCCTCGGAGCATTGGCGAGGGCTCCAAGGAGCCGATGCGATCGAACGGCTTTTGGAGATCGATCAATCGCCGATCGGACGCACACCTCGGAGCACCCCTGCGACGTATTGCGGATTGTGGGATTCGGTGCGCAAAGCTTACGCTGCGAGCCGCGATGCGAAAATCCGAGGCTACCAAGCCAATCGATTCAGCTTCAACGCCGGCGACGGACGCTGCGATACCTGCGGCGGTGCCGGGCGCGTCAAGCTCGAAATGAGCTTTCTCGAACAAGTCGATGTGCCTTGTGCGGCCTGCAACGGCAAACGATTCAATCGATCAACCCTTTCGGTCCGATTCAAAGACAAGAACATCGCGGAGGTCTTGGAAATGCCGATCGATCAAGCCGCTGAGTTTTTTCAGAATGTGCCGGATCTTCAAAATGCATTGGAGTGCCTGCAATCGGTCGGACTCGGGTACCTGACGCTCGGTCAGCGTTCCACAACCCTCAGCGGCGGTGAAGCGCAGCGCATCAAGCTTGCGACCGAACTGCAAAAGAAATCCACTGGAAAAACCTTGTACGTCCTCGATGAACCGACCACAGGACTCCATCTTGCGGATATCGAGCGTGTCGTTAAGCTCCTGCTGGGGCTTGTGGAAAAAGGAAACACCGTGATCGTCGTCGAGCACCAACTCGATTTGATCTCTTGCTGCGACTGGATCATCGATCTTGGGCCCGAGGGTGGGGCCAAGGGTGGAAAGATCGTCGGGGTCGGAACCCCCGAGCAAATCGCCCAACTCTCTACGCCCACGGGCGATGCGCTGCGTGGGTTCCTCGGATAGCTTCGCAAAACAAAAGATAGCAAAGCTGGCACGGAGACTTCGATGTCCTTGGAAAAGACCGATGCAGTGGTTCTCAAAACCGTCGAGTGGAGCGAGACGAGTCTGATCGTCACGCTCTTTACCAAGGACTTTGGGAAGATTTCGGCGATCGCCAAGGGTGCTCGTCGTCTGAAAAGCCCCTTTGAATCTGCTCTTGACCTTCTATCCCTTTCCTCCGTAGTGTTCTTGAAGAAGTCGGGAGAGTCCCTGGACTTGCTGACCGAAGCGAAATTGCAACGGCGGTTTCGTTCGGCACAGGTAGGACTTTTACCCCTTTACTGCGGATACTATGCGGGTGAGGTGATCAACGCACTTACGGAAAACCACGAGCCTATTGCAGGTTTGATGGAATCGCTGTGCCTGACACTTCAAGAGCTTGATCGCCAAGCGAGTCCTGCATGGACCATCCTTGATTTTGAACTCCAAACAATCCAACGGCTCGGGCACATGCCGAGCTGGAGATGGTGTGTGGCATGCGGAGAAGAGATCGAAACCGATCGGCAATCGATTGCCTTCAGTCCAACCGGTGGGGGAGTGGTATGCACAAACTGCACACCTACTCAGCGCGGTTATTTGCGCATCGGCCGTCAAACCTTACAGATTCTCGAATCGCGAGCCAGGAAGCTCAGCGGATCGGATCCGGCGCGAATGGTTTCCGAGCAGTCCCCCCCTGCAATCCTGGCTCTGAGCGTTCGAGCCGAGCTTCGGCTCGTTATGGAGCAGATCATCGTGAGTCTTTCGGAACGGCGATTGCGAATGCTCGATTTCCTCGAGGACCTCAAGCGCTAAGATGCGCGGTGACTTTGGTCCTGCTGGTTTTGTCTTTACCTGGCTGCAAGATTTTTAGCCCGTGGCAAGAAGACGAATATTCGCGAGCCAAGAATTCCATTGAAGGCTATGAGGACAAGGAAGGCAATTGGATTCGTCCCGAAGGCTCCCGAGCCGACAAGGCGATGAACTCCGATGTCCCCAAAATATTCCGTAAAATCCCTGGGTTAGGCGATCGCAAAGTCGACAAAGAACTCGCTCGAGAAAAACTCCAAGAGGCCAACGGCTACTATCAAGCCGGCACGAGTTCTGAGGGGGATGAACGCAAGGAACTCTTGCGCAAAGCGGCTGCGACTTACATCGAAGCCGGGAAAAATTGGTCAAGTAGTTCCCTTGAGCAAGATGCCTATTACATGGCTGGAGAATCCTATTTCTTCGCCGAAGACTACCCCAAGGCAGAGAACTACTACGTCAAATTGATCAAGGAATACCCTCGCACGCGTTACCAAGATCGCGTCGACCAGCGGCGAATGGAGATCGGGAACTACTGGCTCCAATTCCCCGATAAATTCTACAATGTCAATTGGACCGACAAAAAGCGGCCTTGGAATGACACGCAAAGTCATGGCAAACGGGTCCTAGAAAAAATGCTTCTCGACAGCCCAACCGGCCGACTGGCCGATGATGCGACCATGGACATCGCCAATACAGAGTTCAAACGCGAGAATTGGAACGAAGCCCTCGATCGCTATCGCGACTTGATCTCGGTCTATACCGACAGCCCACACCAATTCGACGCGCATTTCCTCGGGGCCAAATCCGCGCTACTGGCCTACCAAGGCCCCCAGTATTCTTCGGAACCGTTGGAACAAGCCGACAAACTGCTCAAGCAAATGGTTCGTCAGTTTCAAAAGCAATCCAGCGAGCGCAAAGAGCCGATTGCCGAAATGCTTGCCGAGGTCCAGTACCGACAAGCCGAACGGCTCTATGAAGAAGCGACCTATCGGAACAACAAGCAGGAGTATGCCGCGGCGATCGTCTACTGCGATCGGATCGTGGGTGACTACCCAGATACTCCCTATGCCCAAAAGGCCCAAGAAATCATCGATAAAGCCGAGGGCAAGCCGTCGGTTCCTACCCCTTACATGCACTGGATGACTTACGTTTTTCCAACGCGAGACAAGGTCACACCGCTGCTCAAGCCCACCGAACAAGAAGCGGCCCAGCGTCAAGCCTTGATCACGCGAACCGGTCCTAAAGCGACGTCCAACCCGCTCGATCCGATGGCAGGGGATTCCCAAGTCCGAACGGCGGGCAGTTTAGAACCCGTCAATCGGTGATGCCCATGGCTGCTCGACTCGAATCGCTGCTTATTGCCCTGACGATGGTCATGGCCACCGGCTGTTTTGGGTACCGAATCGGGACTCGCAATGTTTACCGAACGGATGTTCGCACAATCAATGTACCCATCGTTCGGAGCGATAGTTTTCGACCCGAGTTGGGCGTGCAATTGACCGAAGCGGTCCAAAAGGAAATCGAGCGCCGTACTCCGTATAAAATGGCTGATAACTCCGTGGCCGATTCGATCCTTTCGATCCGATTGACCAGCGACTCCAAGCGGGTCATCGCCGAGACCAACACCGACGAACCGAGACTCTTGGAAGCCGTCGTCGCAGTGGAACTGAATTGGACCGACCGACGTGGCATGAATCTCGTCTCGACACGGTTTCTCCCACCGGGTGAAATCACCCATTATTTCGCTGAACGCACCGACTTTGTTCCCGAAGCGGGTCAGTCGATCTCCACAGCCTTCCAACGCAATGCAGAGCGATTGGCCAACCACATCGTCGATCAAATGGAAACGCGTTGGTAAACCAACCTATTGAGCACTCGAATGATCCTAAGCCGCATCCTGGTTTTCAGCCTCCTTGCAACCCTAGGAACGGGCCTTGACCTGCTCACCAAGGATCGGATCTTTGCCTTCAAGGGCCTCCCAGGAGAGCAACCGCCATCTTGGTGGATCGAAAACTATTTTGGGATCGAAACGGCCGTCAATCAAGGTGCTGTCTTTGGGCTCGGACAAGGCTACGGTTGGCTATTTGCTATCGTCTCGATCGCCGCGATCCTCGGGCTTGCATCGTGGCTGTTTCTCTACTCCGCCTGCCGTTCGTTGTGGCTGACAGTCACCCTAGGGCTAGTCACGGGCGGGATTTTAGGGAACCTTTACGACCGACTCAATCTGCATCGCTTGCCGGTGCCGTTCGCCGGCGGAGTTCGGGACTGGATTCTCTTGCGCTACGGCCAGTACACATGGCCGAACTTCAACATCGCCGACAGTCTCTTGGTCGCCGGGGCGATCATGCTTGCCGTCTATTCGTTGTTCCTGGCCGACGCCCCAGGCGATTCGGTCGGCCCAGGCGATGTAGCAGGATCTGCACCCAAGCAGTGAGTCTAAGGATGCTCCAAGAGAACCCGGACTTGCTTGCGAAGCTCTTTGGCCATCGAGGTGAGTTGCTCGGATTGAAGTTTACTCTCAGGATGTTGGCTATCGCGCTCCCTCGCCTCTTGCTCGAGGAACCTAGCCGATTTGAGCATCGACTCGGCGGCTCGATGTTTTCGCGAAACGCCCGATCGTTTGGATCCCTTTTGCCATGGGGTTGCTTTCGCCGTACCGGCGGATTCTCCCGTGGATCGTTCTTGGTCCAAGCGAGGTAGCTTGCCCATCCTCTCTTGGATCGATTGGAGCAGCGGGTCCTTTGGATCGATCCTGCGAATTTCCGGAATCTCTGCATTTGGCAGAGTTGGTGGCTCAGGAGGTTGCTCACCGGCCGACACGAGCAGATGGGAGCAGGCGATCATCCAAGCCAAGTGTAGCGCCCATCCGATCCTTGCACGATGCATCAGAGAATCTCCTTATTGCGTTCTAAAATCTGTAAAACCCAACTTGCCAGTCGATGGTATTTGAATCGTCGGTGGTACTTGAATCGTTGCTGAAGTATATCCTGTGCGTGTTTTCGTACCACGGAACTCGGAGCGTTATTTGAGTTTGTCGAGCCAGGTGCACAATTGCTTGGAAGTCTTGGTGTTCAAGACCTGATTCTTGAGAATGCCGGCCCTTCGTGCGACCCCGATACCGTACTTCATCAAGTCGAGGTTGCCGATGGAGTGTGCATCGGTATTGATCACGATCATTACCCCGGCCTGGGCGGCCGCTGCGGCTTGCAGATCGTTGAGGTCCAGACGCATGGGATTGGCGTTGATTTCCAGACATTTTCCATGCTCCTTGGCCGCCTGGATCACTGCGGTGAGATCGAACTCGTAGGCAGCTCTGCGGGAGATCAATCGACCTGAGGGATGGGAAATCGAGTGCACATTCCTGTGGGCGATCGCGCCGATGATCCGGTCGGTGATCTCTTGCCTGGACTGCTTGAACCCAAAATGGATGCTTGCAGTCACCCAGTCGGCTTTGGCCAAGCATTCATCGGATAGGTCCAGCGAGCCGTCTTCGAGAATGTCGCACTCGATTCCTTTCAGGAGCGTCAATCGACCGTCCAGTTCGGGCTTGATCCGATCAACAGAGGCCCATTGCTCTTGGACTTGGACTTCATCGAGCCCGCGTGCGATGCTGACCCGTTTGGAGTGGTCGGTAATCGCGATGTACTCGAGTCCCCGTTCGATGGCAGCCTGGACCATCGCATCGAGAGTGTCGCTTCCGTCGGTCGAGTCGGTGTGCATATGCAAATCGCCGCGGATATCCGAGAGTTTGATCAAGTGCTCGAGGCGCTCGTCAAGGTCCTTTTGGAACTCATAGCGATTTTCGCGCAGTTCGGGGGGGATCCAAGGCATCTGGATCGCTTGGTAAAGGCTTTCTTCGTCCTTGCCTGCGATTGCAACCGAAGGGTCCTCTTCGCGAAACACGCCGTACTCGCTGATTTTCAGGCCTAGGGATTTGGCCAGCGATCGAACGTGGACGTTGTGTTCTTTGCTGCCGGTAAAGTATTGAAGAGCCGCACCCCAGCAGGATTCCTCCACGACGCGCAAATCGACTTGGAAGGCCCCGGTAATACGGATGCTCATTTTGGTGTCTCCTCGGGCTAGGACTTCGGCGATGCCAGGGAATTCGGCGAACCGATCCATGACTTCGGCGGGGGAATTGCTTACGACAAGGATATCCAAATCCCCGACAGTTTCTTTGCTGCGTCGGTAGCTTCCGGCGAAATCCAATCGCTCGACGGCCTTGCATTTCGAGAAGTGGCCCCTGAGTCTTTGCGTGAGACGATCGGCATCATCGATTCCCAATCGCTCGGCGGCTTGGGAGACGATATCGATATTTTGCAAAATGCTTTGTTGGGTTTTAGGGCCAAAACCTTTTAGTTCCGCGACGCTTCCTTGCAAACAGGCTTGTTTCAGGGAGTTCAGATCCATCACACCGAGTTCCTGATGAAGCTTCATCGCTTTCTTAGCACCCAGGCCGGGGACTTTCATCACATCGCGGAGGGTCGTTGGGACTTCTTGGCGAATTTTCTCTAAGGCTGGGATCGAACCGGTCAGAACGGCGACTTTGGATTTCTCTGCGAGCGTCGCGCCGATGCCATCGACCGAGGTGAGGTCATAGCCTTGGGCGATGAGTTCCTCGACAGGTTGAGGGAGTCCTTGGATGGCCGCAGCGCCGCTGCGATAGGCGCGGATTCGGAAAGCATTCTCGCCGGACAGTTCGAGCAAATCGGCCAATTCTTCGAAGAGGCTCGCTAGCTGCTCGTTGGAGATATTCGGTTTGCTGGTCATGGGATTTGGCTTTGCGCTGCGCGCTGGAGGATTCCCGAGAGGGATTGGATCCAATGTTCGAGGTTGTGATGTTTTAGAACGTGGTTATAAGCCAGTTCGGCTCGTGTTGTCCACTTGTTTGGATTCTCAAATCGGTCGATCATCGAGACGAGCAAACCTGAGATGCTTGCCACAGGGACCAGTTCGCCCAGGGGCTCTGCACGCAGGTATTCCCCAGCTCCTTGTTCGGTGTTGGTCGCAAGGATCGGGCAACGGCAGAGCATGGCCTCGAGCATCACATTCGGAAGCCCTTCGTAGTGGGAGGGCAGGACAAACAAGTCCCCTTGCTTGAGCAGAGGGTAAGGGTTCGACATATGACCGTGGAGAAAGGCGCAATCGTTGAGGTTGAGTTCACGGATCCGATTTTCGAGGGATTGCCGAAGTGGTCCTTCTCCAGCGATATGCAGTTGGTAGTTTTTGCCGCAATTGGCCACGAGCAGTGCGAAGGCTTCGAGCAATTCCGGATGCCCTTTTTCCGTTCCGAGCCTACCGATGGCGACGATTTTTTTTGCAGGTTCGGTCCAGGTGGGCAGACCGATGGCTTGTTGGGATTTCGCCTCGATGGTTTTGATATCGATCGGGCTTGGAACGATTTCGAATCGGCTCATCGGGATGCGATAGAAGTCCGCAGCCGATTGGGCGGTCCCTTGCGAGACACTCAGGAGGGCTTGGCTAGCCGCATAAGCTTTTGCCAGACGGTGTCGCTTGATCCATCGCCAGCGGTTATCGCGACGCATGACGTCAAATTGTGGGGGGGAAACGATGGTCGAAACCCGCGCGCAGTGGGCTTCGAGACACGCTGGCCCGCTGATCATCGTCATGTGGAAGAGGCGATCGTAGAGTACTTCGATGCCTTGGGTGCGGATATGGTTTGCTAGGTGTTGGATTTGCTGGCGGTGGATGCGGCCTGGCCAGTTGATTTTGGGGCTTGGCCGATCGGTCCAGAACGCCGTCATGGAGCAGTCTTCCGGGATCTGATTTATCAGTGGACCGGTAGCACGCAGTAGGTAAAGCCAGGGTTCGAACAGCGAACGGTCGAGGCCCTTGAGCAGATAGAGCAGTTGGCGTTCACTTCCACCGCCGTCCATGGTCGAGGAGCAAAACAAGACGCGGATACGATTCATGCGGTTTGAGTCAAGCGGTGTGGTCCAATCTGTGTGGAGCCCGGGAGTGTTGATCGAGTGGTTTTGGGGGCTATTGTACTGAATTCCTGCTGGATGACTTGCCCGGATGACTTGCATAGGGCAGCCAGTCCTGAGTATCTTCACACGCGACCGATGATTCAAGGTTTTTTTCAGGAGTTGGCCGATGGAAGTGATCAATCGAGAGACGTGCGAGCCCTTTGTGACCAAGGATGGATCGACGATACGTGAGCTTTTATCGCATCGTAATTCTGGGATTCGGAATCAGAGTTTGGCCGAGGCGACCGTACCGCCGGGGGTGCTTACTGAGCGTCACCATCATCCTGAAACCGAGGAGATATACTATATTTTGGCTGGGACTGGTCGCATGCAGATCGAGGGTCAGACCCGTGAAGTTGGGCCTGGCGATGCGGTGGCGATTCGGCCAGGATGCTCGCACTGCATCCAGAACACAGGCTCGGAGGACTTGGTCTTTCTGTGCTCTTGTGCGCCGGGTTATGAACACACCGATACGGTTTTGGAAAGGTAAAATTCTAAAAGGTAAAACAAGATGGCAGTCTTGGGGGGCGATGGTCCATGGTCGATTACATAAGACTAGCGTTGGGATTGATCCCGCTGGGCATCTACTTGCTGGTGATGGGTATTTTGGCTATGCGTCGCAGGCCGACGCTGTTGACTTCTGGCCAAGAAGCCTTGCAGTTGGGATTTGCATTGATGGGGTTTGCATTGATTGGCCCGATCGAATTGTTTTTCCCTACCGGTGCTTATGCGGCTTTGGGCCACTGGACATGGCTGCTGCTTATCGCGTTGTATGGTTTGTTCGTGTTGCTCTTTGCGTTGCAACGCAAACCCGCTTGGACCGTTCTTGGATTGGATAGCCAAGGGTTGCAAAACGTTCTTCAAGTGGCGCTTCGGGAAGGCAACATCGAGCATGATTGGTTAGGCAGTCACCTGCAGATCCCGGGGTGGGAAGTGCAAGCGATGATCGAACCGAGTCGAGGTTTCAAGAACGTATCGCACCTGAATGCAACCGGTAAGCAACGCAATATTTTGGGTTGGTACCAACTCGAGAGGCTAGTGGTTTCGTCCCCTTTGTTTTCGCAAACCAGGAGTCCGGCAAAGTCCCCGCGTTGGGTCCAGGCTGGTCT
Organism: Planctomycetota bacterium; assembly: GCA_026692845.1. Classification (GTDB taxonomy): domain Bacteria; phylum Planctomycetota; class Planctomycetia; order Pirellulales; family Pirellulaceae; genus JBKCUI01. The sequence goes on from JAPLNM010000129.1 coordinate 52,865, forward strand.
GCTCGTAGTCCTCGGGGTCCTTTGCTTGGCTCTCGCCGCACTTTGGATCGACAAAGACATGGAACGCTTGCAGCGGCTTATCTCCCAAATCCTGATCGGTTAGATGCTTGAGAAGTTGCGTCGCATCCGCAACGGAGGCCGATGAATGAACAGAGCGTCAGATACCAAGCAGTTGCTTCCATTTGGCTTGGAGCGCAGGATTGACGACATTTGCGTTCTGGGTCAGAGCCAAGTCGTTGAGCTTAGTTAGGTACTTGATCAAATCTTGTTTATTGCCCGCATCGATCGATTCCTGGAAACGGAGTTGATAGAGATAGATGGATTGGTGGTTTTTCTCTTCTGCAGCCAGAAGGGATTTATCAGCGTCCTGTATTCGACCATGAAAGCGGTACATACGGGACTTGATTTCGAGCAGCAACGGGTCGGAGGTTTTCATGTAGAGTCGATGGGCCGATTCCACATAGACTCTCCCAACGTCCTCGTAGGAGATTGTCGATCGCTTTCCTTTATCGACCGAAAACCAGATTGAAATCAGGAGCGAATCGGCGCCGATATCGTTGGGGAATTCTTTTCGGAATCGCATCATTCGAGCATTGAGTTGACCCGGGTCGAGGGTTGCGGCTTCTGCGATTTCCGCCAGTCGCTTTGCTCGGGGCTCGGAGATCGATTGAATGAACCTACGAATCTCGGCGATTGTGTAGATTTGATCCTCTCTGTTTCTAAAAAAAACTGAGCCTGCTAGGGAGCGATCGGCCAGAGTTTGGTATTCACCGAAAAAGTCTGTGAAACGCGTTTTCTCCTCGTCGGGCATGGCTTGTGGATCGCCCCGAGAGTTGTCTTGCGTAACTCGACTCAAAGGGACATCTGCTGGAATACCGATTAGGTCGTTGCAGACGACTTGCTCGGTATCACCTTGGAAAACGAGTACTAGGTAACCAAACCTGGGAGTCAGAAGCAGTTGCTTGGGTGTGGATTGATCGTTAATCGATAGGATATCCGAAAAGTTGGTAGTCGACGGCTCGGAGTTTGTTCGAAAGACATCTTTGGTAGCTTTGGAAATTTCCTCTTGGCTGAGGATTTGACGGCACGCCAGGATCCAATCACCAGAGTTTACTGTCATGGAAAGAGGTTCATAGAAATACCTTACCAGGACCCCTAGTTGACGGTCGGTTTGATGGAACCCGAGAACCCTCCAGTGGCTACTTGCGGTATTGCCCTGGGAGGAGAGAGAATCGACCGGTAAGGTCTTGAGGTATTCGACGAGAATATTGCCGTTGGCAGAAGGCGCTGTTTTACTTGAAAGATCTACCCGTTGCCAGAAGGCAGATGGGTTCATCGAGGCCCCGAGGCCTGAAATGTCTTCGGCTAGGGCTTGAATATCCACACCCTGAGGGATTTTGGAAAAGGGGGTTTGCCAATTTCCGTTGGCGGACCACAAGGAAGACGTTTGGGCTATTTGAGGAACGGGTGGAGGTGGTTCTTGGACCTTCTGCGTCGACGGCAATGGATCGATTGGGTTTTGTAATGCTTCCTGTCTTTGAAACCAATCTCGCAAATCGTTTCGGACCAGAGCAAAGTTGAGGATGGCAGAGACTGCGGCCAGAGAAATAAGCCAAACGAGAATCCTCTTTCCGGCAACCCTTTTGACGGTTTTGGCGCCTTGGCGATCCCCCAGGGCATCGCCGATATCAGGTGGCGGGCCACCCATCGTAAGTACAACACCGCATTCCGGGCAATTGATCTTGGTTCCGGATTCGACGTAGGCACGAACGTACGTTCCACAACGACACACGACGTCAGGCATAGAATCTTAAGATAAAAACGTAGGACAATGGATATGCAAAAGAGAGATAGCACGCCATCCGGGAATTTGAAGGTAACCTAACGGCCCATTGCAGTCAATCACTCCTTTGTTTTTCGATCGCTAGCCTTTGCTGCAAATTCCTAGGACCATTCCCTCATCGAGGTCAAAACGGCTTGCTGGTTCCAAATACCCCCTTCGGAGCAATGCGAGGCCTACCCAGAGCGGCTTGTCGTTTGGACTCGAGCCGGACTGCGTTGCCGAAGTGATCGAGCCGATCGATTTTCCGTTGAGCAGCAACTCCGTTGGTCTGTGAAATTCCCAAGCCGAGTCGGTCTGGAGTTCGATCCGTACGAGTTGTTTCTGGACCTGTCCCAATGCATCGAGCCTCGCTACGGTTTCTTGGCCCAAGTAGCATCCTTTGTTGAACGAAATGGCCCGCGCGTCGATGCCGATCTCCTGTGGCAAATTCCGCTCGTCGATATCGACGCCATACCAAGGCCAAAAGCTTTGGATCCGCAGCAACTCCCAGTCTGTTCGCTCTTGCGTATCACTGGGTTGACAAAGGCTTGCCAAATGGGCGACCTCTGGACTCTGGGTTCCTGTTGTTGCCAAGACCAGCAGCGTTCTGGGCCCGAGCCATGGGACCGACACGATGACGGCTTGTTTTCCGAACCCATCCGAGCAGCCCTTGGCATCGAGCAACGCTGCGCTATGCGTTTGCAACCACGAGGAATCGGGACTGAGTAGGTAGGCCTGAAACTCTTCGGAGGCGTCGCGGACGACCGCATCCTCGCGGATGATGTAGCGATCGATATGAGGGACCAATCGCTGGGCTTGCCCAGGCGACGAGATCCACAGCGTACGCGAATCGAGGCAAGCGACAACGCCATGCGAGATCGTCCGACCTTTGACGTCGAGCATGAAAGTTTCCTTGCTCTGCCCGGGCTCTAAGGCGCGTAGATCTTGGGTACACAGGTTGTTGAGGATCTTGTTGCGATCCACACCGGTCAATTCGATGACGGTCAGTTGACCGATGGAAAACCCTTCAGCAAGACTCATAGGTTTTCAGACGTTGAATAGGAAGTGGCAGATATCTCCGTCCTGCATGATATAGCTCTTTCCTTCGGTCCGCATCTTGCCGTTGGCACGGATTTCCTTTTCGTTGCTGAATTTTTCTAAATCCTCCAGCGCGTAGCACTCGCAACGGATGAAACCTCGTTCGAAGTCGGTGTGGATAACACCGGCGGCTTGGGGTGCGGTAGCACCGATGGGGATGGTCCAAGCTCGGATTTCTTTTTCACCGGCAGTGAAATAGCTTTGGAGTCCGAGGGTCTTGTAGGTTTGCCTAGCGACCGCCTGCAAGGCGGGTTCTTCGAGGCCTACTGCAGAGAGCATCTCGCTGCGATCGGGGTCCTCGAGTTCGGCGATTTCCGATTCGAGTTTGGCACATACAGGGACGACCAACGCTCCTTTCTTTGCCGCGAGCTCTCGGACGCGTTGGACCATGGGCCCTTGTCCATGCAGATCGCTTTCGTCGACGTTGGCGATGTAGAGGATAGGTTTGGCCGTCATGAGTCCGAAGCTGCGTATCGCCTTGGACTCTGTTTCATCGAGTTGGAGTGAGCGCAAGGGTTGTTCGGAGTTGAGGTGCTCTAAGCATTTTTGCATTACTCCAACGCGAAATTTGGCTTCTTTATCCCCAGTTCGCGCGGCGCGTTCGGCTTTGGGAATCGCCGTCTCGACGCTTTGGATATCGGAAAAGAGCAATTCCATTTCGATCGTTTCCATATCGGAAACCGGATCGATTTTACCGGCCACGTGGGTCACATCGGGATCTTCAAAGCATCGGACAACTTGCAAGATTGCATCGACCTCTCGAATGTGGCTTAGGAATTTATTCCCTAGCCCTTCTCCTTCGCTGGCTCCTTTGACGATCCCGGCGATATCGACCAATTTGAACATCGCGGGGATGATCTTTTGGGTTTTGATAAAGTGCTCGATTCGACGGAGCCTAGCGTCGGGGATGCTGACAATCCCCTCGTTGGGCTCGATCGTGCAAAACGGATAATTCGCAGCTTGTGCCCCCTGCGATCCGGTCAAGGCGTTGAACAAAGTGCTTTTTCCGACGTTGGGCAAACCTACAATTCCAGCTTCCATCGACTTATCTTCCTGTTACCAATCGGTTTCCAATTTGCTGTTTCGTTCGACTTAGGATTCGACTCAGGATTCATGCCGCAGCAGCGGGAAAAGAATCACGTCGCGGATGCTTCGTGAGTTCGTCAAGAGCATCACCAATCGATCGATTCCGATCCCTAGTCCACCTGCCGGGGGCATACCGTATCTCAAGGCTCGGATAAAATCGCTATCCATCTTTGCCATCGAGTCTTCCTCGGGCATTCCCTCTAGCTGGGTCTTGAAGAGCGATTCCTGAAGGATCGGGTCGTTCAGCTCGGTATAAGCGTTTGCGAGTTCCATACCGTGGATGAAAAGCTCGAATCGCTCGGCGATATTGGGGTTCGTGGCGCTACGCTTCGTCAACGGGCAAAGGCTAGCAGGGTAGTCGGTTACAAAAATAGGACCCACCAGGGCGTCTTCGACTTTTTCCTCGAAGACCTCGCTGACGACCACGTCGGGATGCTTGCCCTGAGGATCCAAGCCAATCGCTTTAGCTAGTTTGGCGATTCCTTCGGTATCGTCGATCTTCAGTCCGGTGTGCTCTTGGAATAGCTCGGAGTAGGTTTTCCTTGCAAACGGAGGGGTAAAGTCAATCGCAAGATCGCCCCACATCAACTGGTAGCCTTGGCCGGTCGCCTCGATCGCTTCGACGATGATTTGCTGGGTCAGATCCATCATGATTTTGTAGTCGGCATAAGCCCAATACAGTTCGATCATGGTGAACTCCGGGTTGTGCTTTGGGCTGATCCCTTCGTTGCGGTAGACTCGACCTATTTCGTAAACTCGCTCGATCCCGCCGACCATGAGCCGCTTTAAATGCAGTTCCAGGGCAATTCGCAGCACAAGCTTCATGTCCAAGGCGTTGTGGTGGGTCTGGAACGGTTTGGCGGCCGCTCCACCGGCGATCGTGTGGAGGGTTGGACCTTCGACCTCCACAAACGCATGCTTGGATAGCGTTTTGCGGATCGATTGGATGATTTTGGTTCGATTCAAAAACGTATGGAGCGACTCGGGGTTGTATGTCAGATCGACATAACGCATACGCTGTCGCAACTCTGGGTCTTGCAAGCCAGCATGCTTCTCGGGCGGTGGCTCAAGCGTCTTGGTCATGTAGTGAAGCTTCGATGCCAACACCGTCAACTCACCGGTGTTGGTCCGTCCAAGACGTCCGTCGACGCCGATCAAATCTCCAAAATCCAAAAGCTTCGTCAGCTCGAAATCTTCGTCCGGAAGATACCCCTTGGGGATCATCACTTGGATGTCACCGGTCAAGTCGCGGATGTTCAAGAAAACCAACTTGCCAGCCGTCCGCATCAGAAGAATTCGACCCGCGATGCGTACCAAAGGTCCAACTTCCTCGCCCTCTCCCTGCTGGGTCTTCCATGCCCGGTAATCGACCTGGGCCGGGCCATCGAAGTCGGGCAACTCGACGAGCGAACCGTCCTGTTTCTTGAATTGGACTTCAGGGGCTTTGGCCCGGACCGCATCGATGAAAAGGCGTTGGTCGAACCGATGACCCCAAGGGTCGATTCCCATGGCCTCGATCTTTTTGAGCTTTTCCAGCCGCGCTGCTTGATGCACCCCTAGTTCAGGTGAATTTCGGTCAGGTGAATTTCGGTCAGGTGAATTTCGTTCAGGAGAATTTTGCGAGCCAGAATCGGACTTCGAGTCAGACATTGTCTAAAATCCGTGGGAGGTTGAAAACCGAAAACCCGAGATTGTACGGGTTTACCCGGGAAAACCAAGCTCATTCGTAGACGCTCTGACCTTACACTTGCCTACCGGCCGAGAAAACCGGCCGAGAAACAATGGATTTATTTTCAAAAGTCGAGGAAGCCAACCGCCAAAGCGCCCAGCCTTTGGCTGCACGAATGCGGCCGGCAACCCTCGACCAAATGGTCGGACAGTCCCATATTCTGGCTCCCGGAAAGCTCCTGAGGCGACTGGTCGAAGCCCGTCGCGTCCAGTCGCTGCTGTTTTACGGCCCCCCCGGGACCGGAAAGACGACTCTGGCTCGACTCATCGCCGCAGAGACCCAAGCCGCCTTTCGACAAATCAATGCCGTGACCAGTGGGATCAAGGAATTGCGAGAAGCGCTCGACTGGGCACGCAGCGAACTGAGCGTCACGGGGTCTAGGCCGATTTTGTTTATCGACGAAATCCACCGCTTCAACCGCTCCCAGCAAGACGCCTTATTGCCTGACGTCGAATCGGGCACGATCGCTTTGGTCGGCGCGACGACCAGCAACCCGTTCTTTGCCGTCAACGGTGCTTTGCTAAGCCGCTCTCAGGTCTTCGAACTGCACCCGCTGTCGGATACGGAATTGCTCGGGCTGCTGCGCCGGGCTATCGCAGATTCCCAAGCTGGCTTTGGGCGTTATGCGATCCAGGTCGACGACCGAGCCTTGCTCTACTGCGCCAGGATTGCCGAGGGAGACGCACGCCGCGCTCTGAACGCTTTAGAAATTGCAGTCCTGTCCTCGAATCGACTCCCGATCGAACTGACCGTTGAGCTGATGCAAGAGAGTATGCAGAAAAAGATTCTCCAGTTCGATCCCACCGGAGACCAACACTACGATATGGCTAGCGCTCTGATCAAAAGCCTTAGAGGATCCGATGCCGACGCTGCTTTGTACTGGCTTGCACGCGCGATCGAAAGCGGTGAGGAAATCCGATTCCTGACACGAAGACTCGTGATCTTTGCCAGCGAAGACATCGGCAATGCCGACCCCCATGCGTTGAGTCTTGCCGTCGCGACGATGCAAGCCTGCGAATTCGTCGGACTCCCAGAATGCCAGTTGAATCTATCCCAAGCGGTGATTTACTTGGCCCTTGCTCCGAAAAGCAATTCCGCCACGACGGCCATCATGGCCGCTCGCCATGAAGTCCAACAAGGGAATTTGATCCCTGTTCCAATCCACCTGCGCGATGGCCACTATGCGGGCTCCAAGCAGCTAGGCCACGGGGTCGGATACCAATATTCCCACAATGCGCCCGATGGCATTGCCTCCCAAGACTACTTGGGCGTCGATCGGCAGTTCTATCATCCGGTCGAACGCGGCGCGGAGATCGAACTAGCGGGCCGCTATGAGGAGATTCGAAACAAACTCAAACCGACTTCCGAACGTCCCGATTCTTCGATGGAGAGCAAACCATGAGTCCTTCTTGCCGTCGATGGCACTGGGTACCTAGGACCCTTTTTTGGGCTTCGCTGGCATGCTTGTCCAGCTCGGTTCTGTGGGCCCAAATCCAAGAGCCAGCTGAAGTTCCAACTCAAGTGCCAGCCCAAGTGCCTCCGGGGAACATCTCGCTTAGGGAACGGATCGAATCGCTGTGCAAAGCGCTCGATGCCGACAAGGAAGATCAACGCGATAGCGCTGAAAAAGCACTGCTCGAAATCGGTCCCGATGCGCTCGAATTCCTCCCGCTACTCGACGACTTGGCCTCCGAGGAGTGGACCATGCGCATCGAAAGGATTCGAGCTCGATTCATCCAGGACTCCGCCTTCGATTTCCATGAACCGGCCATGGTCAACCTCCAAGGAAATCTGAGCGTTTTCGAAGCCCTCGAAACGATCCAGAAACAAACTCGCAACCCCATCGGTCTCGACGCGTTTCGACGCCAAGACGCATTTCAAGAGAAGTTCGATTTCAACATCCAAGGAGTGACCTTCTGGGAAGCCATCGACGAAGTGCTCGGAAAAATCGGCTGGCAGATTGCCCCCAAAGACGGCGCTGGTTTGGCGTTGGGACCGAAGTTCGTGATCCCAGAGGATCAATCCGAATTGCTCAAAGACTTGTCCAGCGAACCTCTGCCGGCAATCTACATCGGCATCCTCCGCATGCAACCGATTTCCCTGAGCAAGTCGATGAACTTTCTGGACCCCTTGCAAAGCACCGCCACGTTGGAATTCTCTTTGCACTGGGAACCCCGTTTCCATCCCGTCTTCGTCCGCTTCCCTATGGACAAATTGGTGGTCCGTACCGACGAGAGTCAATTGCTGCTGGTTCCGAAAGATCAGTCCAGTGAGTATGTTCCCTCGGGCTCCCAAATGATCACCTCGATGCGTGTGATCAAACCGACACCATCAGCGTTGAAGATCGGATCCTGGAAAGGGGAACTGCAGATCGCCATACCGGGCCGACTTGCGACGATCGAATTCAACTCCCCAACGGAAAGCAGCGGTAAAACGCTTACCACCGGCGACATGAAGGTCGTGCTTGAGTCGGCTCGAAAGAATCGGGATTTGCAAGAGATCCAAATCGGCGTATCGTTAGCCAACCAGCCCTCAAGCGATGTGCTCCAAGGCTGGATCGCCCTGACAGATGCCTACCTTTTGGACAAAGATGGGAAAAAGGTCGAACATGCCGGTTGGGCAACCACCAGACTTACCAAAAACGACATCGGCCTGAGTTATCTCTTCGATATCGAGGAAGACCTCAGCCAGTACCGTTTCGTCTACAAGGCTCCAGATTCGGTTATCCTCCAGACGGTCGACTACGAATTCAGTAACATTCCTTTCCCCTGAGACATTGCTCCTCCTACTTTTGATCCACGAAACGGTTAGCACATGATCGATGCCCTTGCTTGGGACCCTGAGATGGAAAGCCCAGCGACGATCGCCATTCTCGGGGCAGGTCCGCTGGGGATCGAAACGGCCCTCTACGCACGCTTCCTGGGCTACCACGTCTCGATTTTTGAGACCCGACGCGTCGCACACCGGATGCTCGACTGGAACCTGCGACCCTTGGAGGAGCCTGCCAGCAACGTTACCACGAGTCTAGGGCTCGCAGCCCTACAGGCTCAGGATCCGACCTACCGGCCACCGGACCCGAGCCGAGTCTTCAACGGAAAACAGTACGCCGAAGAATACCTCTTGCCTCTAGCGAAAACCGACCTGCTCTTCGACGATATCCACTTCCTAAGCCCCGTGATCGATATCTCCCGTTTTCGTGTAGGAACTCAACCCCTCGCCGGACGCTTCGACGAGTATCCTTGGCAAGAACGTTGCAACGACGAATTCCGTATCTTGGTCGATGGCCGCCACCGGGGGACTTGGGTCTCGCGAGCCGATTGCATCATCGACTGCCGAGGCGATGGTACCCATCGCCTCGGGCTCGGTCCTGCCGGTGGACTGGCCATCGGTGAACTCGACGCGTGCAAGGCGTTTCTCGAGCATCTGCCAGACGATCGCAAATTCGATCCCAAAACGTACGATGCTCAAGCGATTCTCATCGTAGGTGCGACGCAGGATGCTTGTCGGACTCTGCGCGAATGCCTAGCCTATGCCCGCCACGAACGTCTGGTTTGGGTTCTGCCCCCGGCCCAAAGCGATGAAGCCGAATTCCTCGCAGACGCGAGGCTTGAATTGTCCCAACAGACCTCTCCGAGTTTCGTGATGATCGAAAGTTTAGGAGTCGAATCGATCAGCCCACAAGAAAACGGGGGATGGCAAGTCCGATTGCTCAAAGAGGACGACTCGAGCGTAGAACTCCAAGTCGATCGGATCGCAAGCAGGACCGACCCGCTGGAAACACTCCTTGGACCGACACTCCTTGCCTACAACCCCCAAGCATCCAGCTTCCTTGAGTCGGGTTTGCAGCAGTACGCTAGAGCGAATCCTTCGCAAGAAAAGTATCTTCGCTCCGCACGCGAGGTCCTAACGCCAGAACCCGGGTACTTTCGACTCCGGGCCGAGCGTCGGTGGGATGTCGCCTTCGAACGCCTCCGGAGCATCTTTGCCATTCTCGGAGGTCGCAGCGATTTGGACCTTTACGAAATCATGCGCAAGCAGCAATCGACGGCACCCGACGAAGCCTAACTCACTCGTAGATTGGATAGTAGCAGCCGAAGGCTTGCTCACAGAAAGCGCCGGGATCATTGAAACGCTGTCCGCGATCGAACTGACCGATCGTGGCCATTTGCTGCTCGGTGAGTTCAAAGTCATGCAAACGGAGGTTTTCACCGAGTCGTTGGACCGTCTGGGTCTTGGGGATCACCGAAGTGCCACGCTGGATACCCCATCGTAGGACCACCTGGGCTGGCGTCCGTCCGACTTGTTGGGCAATCTTCTGAACGTCGGGTTGTTCCAAGACCGACTCGGAGGCCTTGGCCATCCCTAGCGAGACATAGGACGGTGCGCCAAGCGGACTAAAGGCCGTAAAGGCGATCTGCTCTTGTTGGCAGTAACGCAGGAGTTTCGTCTGCGTCAAATAAGGATGCGATTCGACTTGCAATACCCCCGGACGAATCCTGGCGTAGGACAACAGATCGCGGATCAGCGAGACACCAAAGTTGCTGACCCCTATGTTGCGAACCAGTCCAGCCTCGACAAGCCGTTCCATCGCTTCCCAGGTCTCGCCGATCGAGACAGGGTCTGGAATCATCTTCGGAGGGGCCGACTCGGGGTCGAAATACCAACCCGCAGGGTAGCGGTGTTCGAAGGGAACATATGCCAGTGCGATCGGGAAGTGGATCAGATACAAATCCAAATAGTCCAAACGCAGGTCCTTGAGACTCCTCTCACACGCGAGCCGAACGTGCTCTTTGCGGTGGAAGGTATTCCAAAGCTTGCTCGTGACCCAAAGCTCTTCGCGGCGACAGAGTCCATCCTGCAGGATCTTTTCTATCCCTTGTCCAACCTCCGGCTCATTGCCGTAATCCGAAGCGCAATCGAAGTGCCGATAACCGAGTTTGGCCGCCTGGACCGACAATTCTGCCGTCGATGCGTTGGGGATCTTCCAAAACCCTAATCCCACCGAAGGTATGCAAAGTTGATTTTTCATAGTTTCTTGTACCGATGCAGGACGAATTCAGATGTTTCCCAAGGAAATCAAACCGGGCACAGAGCAAGCAGTATTGCCTAGTGAGCCCGATTCGTTCAAGCTACTACTGGACTTGGATACCCCGTTTTTCGGAGAATCGTCGTGAAAAAGATTTTTGCCCAGGAAACCATCAATCGGATGAATAAGGCCCCCAGGAACTTTACCAGTAAGATTTTCGCCCAAAAGTTTTTTTCCAGTGCGATCCTGGCTGGGCTAACTGCAAAGCGTTCGGGAATGCCGTTGGCACTTGCCTGCGCCATCCTCGGTATCCCTTTGGGGTGCTCGCCGGAGTCCAAAACCAAAGAAGTCAGCGCCGAAAGCAGCGGCTTTCGACCCGCAGAGACCACCGCCGGAGCCAGCAAGCCCAAGCCGCAAAATGCCGGCCAAGCAAATATCGGCCAAGCAAGTAGCGGCCAAGCACAAAACCCCAAGGTTGCCGTTCCCTCGACGACCCCACCGCTGCCAAGCTTCACTCCCGGACAGGTTGATCCGGCGCTTGCTGCAAAAAGCTACATGACCTTGAAGATGACCGATTCAGAGGCTCCTGAAGATCTGGTCAAGTTCGTCGCTTCGATCGATCGTGCCATGATGGATCTCCAAGCCGACGCAAATAGCAAGCAAGTCAACTCCGACACGATTCTCAATCAAGGCTTGGATCTGCTCCGGATGAAACTCACCGCATCGGACCGATTGCGGAACAAGTCTACGACTCCCGATCAAACCGCCAAGGGATGGATCGGTAAACTCGAAGCCTTGCAACAGATGGCCATGTTCCGCGATGTCCCATCGGCCGATGAAGTTCGGAACTTGAGCAAGGAACTCTCAGGCAACGAGGATCCGCGTGTGGCCAAGATCGCTCAAAGGATCCAACTGCAGTTGTTGCTCGGAGATTATCGAAATCAAACCGCAACGGCCGATCAAGTCGTCGCAGCAGCCATGGGATTGCTCAACCAAGTCCAGGGGGCCGACCAAGGCGTGTTCATGGCCGTGGCCCAAGCGGCTGAGGCATTATCGAGCGAGTCTGAGGCAGGCAACCCAACAGCACCAACCGACCCAACAGCACCGACCGACCCAGCGAATACCGACGCGCCCAAGCCTGCCAGTGAAGCCCAGATCGCTTGCAATCAACTCGTCGATGCTCTCGAAGCGAAATTCCGCGATGTGCCGGACCCGAACATGGGCATGATGGCATGGCGCATGAAAATCCAACGCTTAGCGGATTTCGAAAGCTATCTCCAAGTCCTCGATACGCGTCAGGCCTTGGCCGCCGATCCGGTCGTCTTGACCCAGAAGGCCAAGAGCCTCATGGAAAAGATCCCCTCGCCTTGGACGGCCGTGGCCTTGTCCCAATGCGCTACCCAATTCGAGTATTCTGGCAATGTCGATGTTGCCAAAAGCTTGCTCGACATCGCGGCCACCCAACTCGAGTCGACCAAAACCCCTGAGATCAAGGCGCAGATCGAACTGGCAGTCAACGGCTTCCAAAAACGAACCGGTAGCATCGGCAAGCCCCTGTCCCTCGACGGCCTCGTCGATTCCCAAGGACAACCGTTGGATAAGTCCAAGTATGCAGGGAAGGTCGTTTTGGTCGATTTTTGGGCGACCTGGTGCGGGCCATGCGTAGCCGAAATCCCGAATATTCGCCGAGTGTACGACCAGAAGCACGCCGAAGGTTTTGAAGTCATCGCGGTGAACCTCGATGATAAGCGCTCTGACCTCGACGAGTTCCTGGCCGAAAACAAAATGCCATGGAATATTTACGTCAGCAACGATCCGGCCAAGTCCGGAATGGATACGGCGCTAGCCCAAGAGCTATCGATCAGCGCGATCCCCTTTACGATGCTCATCGGCCGCGATGGAAACGTCGTTGCGGTGCACGTGCGCGGCAAGGCTCTAGACGAAAAGGTTCAGCAATTGCTCGGATCTAATCCAGAAACCGCCGGGGCTAATCCGTAAAGCGCCCGGTCTAATCCAAAAGGCGCCGGGTCCGTAAAGCCTAAGTACCCTGCGGCGGAGTTGCATCGATGCTCATGTTCCTTTTGTTTATCGCAGGGGCTTGCGTGATCGCTCTGTTGGCATGGGGAAACCAGACTTACAAAAGGAAACGTCGGGAGGCATTTACCAAACTCGCCGAGCAGCTCGGTTTGGATATCCACTTCGAACTACCCCCCGAGGACTGGGATCGTATCGAGCGATTCGAGCTATACAAGAGTAAGGGCCGGAAACATACCGTGGACCTAGCGTTTACGGCTCAGACCGACAGCACACGCATCAGCGTGTGCGAGTACAAGGTAATAGTCAACACAGGCAAAAACTCGACGACGACCACCTCGACGGTGCTGCTGGTCTAGGATCCTCGGCTGGAGGCACCGGCACTGAGCTTGGAATCCAAATCGTGGACTTCGTCTTTGTCTGCTTCGGTCTCGAAGTGGTTTGGATTTTCGTTCATAGCGTTTCCAGAGGATCCAGAATTCAATGCGCGCTACTTCATTCGAGGGGCCTGCGAGGAGGCGATCAAGGCGTTTCTCAACGCGGATCGCAGGAAGGGTTTGATGCTCCATTCGGTGCCGGCCTTCGAAGCTTCCGGGGACTGCATGATCGTCGTGCATCGAAACCAGCGACTTCAAGTCTCGAATGTCCAAGAGAAATTCGCTGAAGCGTTGGCCGTGTTGAATTCGCTTCTCTAGCGGGCATGCTTTTCGCGGGCATGCTTTTCGTGGGCATGTCTTTAGCGACCGCAGAGTTTCGCTGCTGCCAAGATGGCTTGGACCATCCCTCCGCTTTGTGCGATCCCTTTCCAAGCGATATCGTGGGCCGTCCCGTGAGCGACGCTGGTTCGCACGATCGGTAGTCCGAGTGTGATGTTGACCGCCTCAAACATATCGAGCAACTTCAGCGCGATATGGCCTTGATCATGGTACATCGCGACGACCGCGTCAAATTGGCCTTGGGCGGCTTTAGGCATGAGCGTATCGACGGCCCACGGGCCACTTGCGTCGATTCCAAGGCCCCGTGCAGCGGTGACCGCTGGAGCGATGCAATCGATCTCCTCGGTGCCGAATCGGCCCGATTCACCCGCATGCGGATTCAGGGCCGTCACGGCGATCCTCGGGAGGGCCTGGCGTCCCTCGGCTTTGGCGAGCCGCGAGAAATAATCATGCGTCAGTTCGATCGTTTTTAGAATGTTCGCAACGGTGATGTGTTCGAAGACATCGCGCAGGGCCATGTGCAAGGTCACATGCACGACGCCTAAGCCGCTCGGGCCACCATGATTGGGCTTGCCCGGAGGCAAGTACAGCATCATGGCCGTCGTTTCGACACCGCACAGATACCCTAAAAGTTCCGTGTGACCCGGCCAAGGGTGACCGGCTAAATCCAGCGACTTTTTCTGCAACGGCGCTGTGACGATGCCGTCGATTTTTTTGTCCAAGCAAAGTCCGGTGGCAGCCACCAAAGAATCGTAGGCCGCTTGGCCTCCCCGTGCATCGATCTGTCCGGCTGGTGCCTGTTCGGATTCCTCGGAGGCTGCGTCTAAGCAAAGCACGCGTAGGCGATGGCTTGGGGACTCTTGGAGTGGGTCCAGAAGTTGAGGCTGAAGTTGGTCCCAGGTTGAGCAGGCAATCCAATCGATGTCCGCTCCAATGGCTTGGCTGGCGCGGCGCATGATTTCGGTGCGACCGACGACGATTGGGGTGCACCAAGTTCCAACGGCGCGATTTTTTACTGCGCCGGCGATAATCTCAGGGCCGATTCCGGTAGGATCCCCCATCGAAATCGCAAGGGTGGGTTTGAAAGCAAGGTTTGTCAATGGATGGATCCTGGGGCCTAGAGGAGATCAGGCAGCGTGCCCTATCGGGCGGTTGCCAAGGGTCGGAGCTTGAGAGCTTTCTCGATGGCTAGGTCGAGTTCCCCTGGGCCGGTGGAACCGATCCAGGCATCGACGATTTTCCGCTGTTTGTCTAAGAGCAAGGAAGTTGGATAGGCGAAACCATCTCGGCCGATCACGTTGGCAACTTGAATACGGGAGTACATTGCCGGATCGCAATAGACCGGCAGTTCCCCGCCGAGACCTTGGACGAAGATCTTGGTATCAAACTCCAGTTCCTCGGTCGCTTCGGGGGAACGTGCACCGCACGAGACGCTCAGGATCGCCACGCGAGAATCCTGAGCGTACTTGCGTTGGAGTTTGATGATGTCGGGATATTCTTGGACACACGGGCCGCACCAAGTCCCCCAGAAGTGGAGCAGAACGTAGTCTGCTTTGGATATCAATTCCGTTGGAGCTTCTGTGGCGTTGAGTAGGGGTTTGAGATCCAAGTCCGGGATCTGACGTCCGGCGAAGCTTTGGCGTTCTCGCCCTAGGTAAATCAGGAAACTGATGCCTAGGAGCATGAACAAGCCCGCGTAGAGCAAGTATTTGTAGGCTGACGATGAACGAGGAGACTCAAGAGTGCCTGAGGACGGATCGAGATTGGAGTCGTTGGACATCGATAGCTTCGCGTTACCCTAAGGGTTGTACGAGGAAGAAAAACAGGTTGTCGGACTTTTCCGTATGATAGCTATCTAAACACCTGAGGGTAGCGTGTTTTTTTGTAGGCCAAGAGGAGTTTTGCACGGTTGATTGATTGGGAAACTGTGCGACAATGGAAACGCTTCGGTGCGGTGGGACTTTTCCGAATCGGAAATCCCGAACCGAAAACCCCGAACCGATAAACCACCGACCCCCACAATCCATGCGATGTCCATTTTGTGCTAATGACAATGACGGCGTCCGCGATTCTCGAATCGTAGAGGATGGTCGAGCGATACGCCGCAGGCGTTTTTGCAACCACTGCAAGCGGCGGTTCACGACCTACGAACGGGTCGAAGGGCTTTTGCAGGTTCGCAAGCGCGATGGGACTTGTCAAGATTTCAGTCGGGCAAAAATCGAACGAGGCCTTTCGGCAGCATGCTGGAAGCGAAAGATCAAGCAGGAGGAAATCCAACGCTTGGCCATCGAGATCGAATCCCACATCCTGGACAATTACGAACGCGAGGTCGGCTCAGAGGATGTAGGAAACCTGTGCATGCAATACTTGCGAGATCTCGATGAAGTCGCATTCGTCCGGTTCGCTAGTGTCTATCGAAGCTTCCGGGATGCGCAAGACTTCGTCAAAGAGCTCACGCCGATTCTTTCTCCGAACGACCCGCGCAATTCGCGTTGAGTTGGGCGTTACCAAAACCGTCGTGCCTTCGGATCGCGATCGTACTGGCGTTTGAGGATCGAGTCCGGTTCTCGTTGCAGGGTCAGCCGATAGGCCAACGCGGCGATCACACCGGCGAGAAAGCCACCGATGTGGGCCATGTAAGCGACCCCTCCGGCGCTGCTCGAGGTGCTAGCGATCGATCCGTACCCACTGAAGAGTTGCATAGCGATCCACATCCCCAAAACAAAAATCGCTGGGATCGTGATGACATGATACAGAAAGACGGCATTGACCCGATTGTGAGGGAAGAGGACCAAATAAGCACCCATCACACCAGCGATAGCACCAGAAGCCCCTAGGTTCGGGATGATACTCTCCGGGGATAGCACGATCTGGGAGAAACTAGCGACCACTCCCGAGATCAGATAGAAGATCAGGAACCAACGGTGGCCGAAGCGGTTTTCCACATTGTTGCCGAAGATCCACAGGTAGAGCATGTTGCCAGCGATGTGTCCAAAACCGCCGTGCATAAACATCGACGACAGGAGCGTCAGCCAAATCGGAACAGGGCCTGGTGCTTGGGGGATCTCGACCTTGCCATGTCCCTCAACCGTCATCGATTGAGGTTCCAAGATATCGACGCCGGTGGTGATCTCTTTGGGGATCACGCTCCACCCGTAGGTGAACTCCGGGTTGCTCAGTTGCACAAGGAAAAGGGCAACGTTGGCCGCAAGCAAGGCGTAGGTAATGAACGGAACGATTTGGACATCGTGGTCGTCATCGCTGATTGGGAATAACATTCTGAATCCTTGAGCTAGTCCCCAGGTCTCACAGCGGTCCTAGGGGATGATGCAATCGTTTGAATTTACGGAATATCTTAATCCCAAATCAGGAAGAGTCCAAGCGATACCGTGCAGAGTACGATTACTCATCGGGTTCTTGCTCGTTGGTTTCTTACTCATAGGAATCATGAAACGCATCGAGTGCTTTGGCTAGATGCAAGCAAGCCAGAAGAGCCTGGGCGCACTCTTGACCTTTATTTCCTTTGTTTCCACCGCTGCGATGCAACGCTTGCTCGAGGGTATTGACCGTCAGGAGACCGAAGGCGATAGGTTTATTGTGATCGAGTGAAAGTTGCATCAGGGCTGAGCTGACGGCACGATTGATATGTTGATCGTGGGAAGTTTCGCCTTTGATGACAGCCCCAAGAGCGATGACCCCGGCGATACCTCGCATGGCAACGAGGCGTTGGGTAGCAAAGGGCAGTTCCCATGCACCTGGGACGCGGGAGATGACAATCTTTTCGCGGGCGATGCCTGCTTGGACCAACGTTTCGATGGCACCTTGGCAAAGTTTGCTAGTGATTTGATCGTTGTACTCCGAGACAACGATCGCGACGCTGCAGGCGTTGGCAGATTCGACCTGTTGTTGGGTCGGTTGGATTTCCTTATGCATAAAACTTTCTTCGGATGGCAGAGTGGGGAAGTGGATGGGTTGCGCGTCGACTCAGGACCGCTTGGTGCGACACCTAGGATTTGGAGCAGAGTTGGAGCAGAACGGGCGTTTGGGATGCTTCCGAGCATTCCTCAAATCTCTGCTTAGGAGCTCTATTTTCCGTTTATTTGCAACTAAATCTAGTCGAAGCAGCGATTTTAAAAACGAGATCTCCCACACAGATCCGGCTGCTTGGCTATTCTCCTGGCACCTGGATGTAGGGTTCGTGCAGCGGTTCGAACCTATAAACAACCGCGTTTCGATAAGTAACCTTCATGTCGTCTTGAGGCTTGCGGCATAGGACTTTGAACCGCGGAACGTACTACCGCACGCACAAGGCCCCGGAGGGCGACACAAGACCTGCCGGCGTGCGTAAGTCGCAGTCCTGGAGTCGATGTTTCAAGTGAGATTTCGATTTTGGGATAATCCTACGAAGACCTGACATCTTACGGTCAATAACTACCGATTCAAGAATCGGCTTCATTACTGAAACCGAATTCGCATCAATGAAACCTGTGTTCTACAGACCTAACGTTACAGTTGGCGAAAACCAGGACCTTGAACCGTAAAACGGTCATGGGTATTACTGCCCGCCGACGCTGATATTTGGGTTGATTCGGGAACGCTTCGATGCGATGGAGCAATGCAGTTAGGCAAGCCCCAACCAAGCAGCACCGAAGATCATCCAAAGCGGGATCGTCAAAAGACTCAAAAGCGATGTCCCTACGACGACCACCCAAGCCGTCTGGACATCCTGCTCGTAGAGCCTGGTCATGACAATCGGAAAGGTCGCGGCGGGCATCGCCGCTTGTATCAATAAAACTTGCTTGAGCGGCTCGGAACTGGTACTCCAGGTAGCAATCGCAAGGATCGTCAAGGGCAAGATCATCATGCGGACCGGGATGGCTAAGCTCAAGACTCGGCGAGCCTTTTCCCATGAACATATACCGAAGTAGTCATAAAGAATCGCACCGCTGAGGACCAAACCCATCGGAACCGAACAAAGCCCTAGCTTGGCTGTCGCATGCTCGAGCGGTCCAGGTATCCAATCGACCCCATCGAACCGCTTGATCAGCACGGCCAAAACGACGGCCAAAAGCGGCGGACTAAATACGATCCGCTTCCAGGATTGCTTGAGGCCCTTGCCTGAAATAGTGTACAGCCCAACACTCCAAAGCGCCAAATCGACTCCCACGTTGTGAATCATCAGCGATACAACACACGCGGGATAAAACACTTCGGCAAGCGGCAGGGCGATGTACCCGTAATTGTGGATCCCTGCAGTCAATCCAAAAGTCCTTTGCTCGGAATCCGACTCGATCCCAAAGCGACTGCCGATGGTCCTTGCCGTCCCCCAAGCGATCCCCACTCCAAGAAGGGTGCAAAGGTATCCTAAAGCGGCCGGATACCAAGTATCCAGATGCGCAGACAATGAAGCATCATTGATGATTCGGTTAAAGAAAAGGCAAGGCATGAGCACATACGAAGTGAAGCTCGCAAGCGAACGATCGACTTCTTTGCTAAACCATTGCAAGTGGCGAGCCAAGCCCCCCACACCCATCACTAGAAATACCCCAGCAACGGCCGATGCAGTGTCGAACCATCGATCCAACATGGCTAGCTCTTTAACGCATCATCCCGGACAAAGTAGGATTGGCGAACATACGGGATACGAAGTTCGAATCGTCTTTAGTTACCACCACGCGATCTCCAGCCCGGAGCGAATAATTGGTCCCTTCCTTTACTCGCCTGCCCGACTCATCAAAATCAATGTCCATCCGCACCGGGGCCGCTGTGCCATTGGGCCTTACAACCCGCACATGGATTCGTCCAACCTTCTTATGCAGTTGCGAGTCGCGAATCACATCGGCTACAAACATCGGTTGCCCCTCGGTCATCGGAATCTTTTCTAAATGCTTCTTGCCGTCGTTGACCTCTAGCAACACACTCGAGTCGTCAATGGAACCACCGAGCATCACCCCGTTGGCTCCAAGCGAATAGCCTTCGCGCTGCAACTGGGTCAAATCTAGTTCTTCGCCCGGCCCAGCCCGACGTCCGAAAAGAACGTTGCAACCGGTCGAGGAAACTAGAGCAAGCAGCATCGAAGAGAGCAACATCCAACGGACGCCGAGCGATGCAAACGAATAAAACGTAGTGTTTCGAGACTGGGTGTTTAGTTTCATGCGAGTTAACCGGTAGGAAATGCATTCAAATTCCATTTGCAGCCGCCACGCTTGGTCGCCGCTAATTCCAACCCGCCCCCAAGGTTGGTGTTCGACTCTGCCCGAATGGATTCTTGACCCGAAAGTCTTCGCAATCGTCAAATTCCGCGAAATCCTCCTAGTCCTACCCCACCGGATTGCTAGCTATAACAGTGCTCAAGCGACGACTCGCCTTGACTTAGCAAGGTCCGATGGACTACTACCTCTTAGAGTCCACCAACGTCGTGGATTTTGCGAAAGATCTCGGGCTTGGCCAACTAGCAATTGCATGATCGGTTCTGCACTACCCAGTCAAAACTCCCTTCGGCTTCAGCGGCGCTTCGGCCAACCGCACGGCCAGTGGTTCCTCACGTGCTGGATGCTAATTGGGTTGCTGTTGATGAGTTTCACAGGATGCCGACAGCGAGCCGTTACCGAGTTGTATGTCGAACAGATGGCTCAAAGGAATCGAGCTCTCGAAGACCTCGTCTATGACTTCGATGCCGAAAACCGATCGATGGAATTCGAAATCGAGGACCTGCGTCGGACCAACGCACAGTTACAAGGCCGTTTGCAAGAGATCCAGCGTCAATCGAGTCGCATCGACACTGCGTCGCCCTCAGACCGGCCCTCGACGACTAGCTCCGATTCGATAAAACGTGATGTTGTACTCCCAGAGACCGTACTCCCAGAGACCGTACGCCCAGAGACGGTACGCCCAGAGACATCCAAAAGCAGAAATGCTTCTCCCGCACCGTTGAAACTTCCGTCGGGCCGCAGCAAGAACGACGCGTCGTTGATCCTCGAGCCGCCCGAGATCGTCGTTCCGAATCCGTTGGCTGAGCCGTTTTTGCCGGCTCCTGAGCCTCTGGCCCCTAAGTCTCAAGCTCCTGAGCCTTTGGTCCGTGAACCTCAAATTAAAGAACAACTACCCGAGGCGACGCTTCCGGAGGTTCCTGCAATCGAGAAAGGTTCGATGTTGGAACCAGCCCCGCGCGGCTTGCCGACGGGCAGCTCGGACGCTTCGCTTCTAGATCGGAAAATCCAACTCCCTGCATCGGCAGCGCCCAGCGGAGGGCTACCCAACAACGTTCTACCGGTGATACAAACCTCTGCGGTTCAAGCCGCCGCAGCGCGGGCTGCTTTGGGACCTCCACCCTCGAAGCCCGTTGATTCTCGCGTCCGAGAAATTGATTGGCACCCTACGATGTGCCGCGCTCAGAACTCCGATGGCAAGCCCGGTGATGACGGACTTTATTTGGTCTTGGTCCCTCGCAACAGCGCCGGGCAGTTTGTACCGTCGGTCGGAGCCTTGACCCTTGTGGTCGAAGAGACGCTTGCCGACGGATCGGTCGCGCGGATAGGTCGTTACGAGTTTTCCGAAGCGGAGCTCAAGGACCATCTTGAGCCGGTCGGATCAGCGCCTGGTTTGCACATCCCGATCCGATGGACCGAGCAGAAGCCTATCAGCACGAGCGTGGAAGTCTACGCGAAGCTCACGATGCCCGACGGAACGACGATGGTCAATCGACGCACGATTCCTCTGCGAAAACTCGCATCGAGTGGATCGTCGACTTGGACTCCGCGCTGAGCCTATCGACTCGCTTAGAATCGCCCTTTTTAAAATGCCCGCCGTCGCTAGGCACTAGGTCTGCTAGCTATTTAGTCGCATCGCGAAACTGCTTAGTCGCATCGCGAAACTGCTGATGACAAGCCGTACAGGCTGAGCGAAGGGAATTCCAGTTGCTACCTAGGGCACTGCGATGCTCGGGAGTCAGAGTATCTAAGCTCGTTTGCATGGGGATGGCATTCTCTGGGTGACTGGGGTTAAGCATGCTCTGGATCATCAGGGCTGCGTGTTGGGATTCTTTAAGCAAGTCGCGAAAAGACCCCGGGTAATTTTGGACATCATCTAGACGAAGCAGTTCCTCGAAGTGCTCTAGCAACAGGACTGCTTGGTATGCCGCATCGATGGAGTTGGTACCTTCGATGGGTTTCCAATTGGCCACGGCGAGCTGATCTAACTTAGCGAATGTTTTATCGAGCTCCACCATAGCATCGACAAGGCCAGGGACATCGAAGGTCGCAGGGAAATCGAAACGAAGCTTGGACAACGCGACTGGATCGATCGGTTTGGTATTTGCGACGGAATCGAACAGGCCTCGGTAGGCTCGGTTGGTTCCTGCGAGCTGTAGGACTTCGATCGCCTCGGATTGGCTCAGGGTGCCTTGGGCAATGCACGCGGCAGCGGCGGCCGCTGGGCTTCGGTGTTTGCCATGGTGGCAATGGATGTAGATCGGACCTGGGAGTTCGTTGAGTGTTTTGGCGATCGCCGCGATGGTATCGGGGGGGATGCAGTCATAGCCGTGAGGGATATGGACGTAACGCATCGAAAACCGTTGGGCCATGGCCAAATCCGGCTTTGCCCCGTCAACGCTGATGATGGTCTGGACCCCAAGGTCACGGAGTTCCTCGAAGGCCTCTAGGCTTTCAGGGAGCCCTCCGCAGATAAGGCCATTTCGCACCTGGATAGGGTTGGGTAAATGTTTGGATGCGAGTTTTCTCGGGCTGGATTCCTGTGGCGATTGGCAAACGGTATCGCCACGGTCGATGGGATACAACGCGGTCCAAGGGTAGACAAGCAGGGCGATGGCCAAGCAGATTTGCACAGAGCGCTGGCGACGGATTGGGATCCGTGTGTGCAAGGAACATCGGGTGAAGCGAGGAACGCCTGGGCGCATGGGACCGCTTGGGGAAGAAACAAAGGAAGAACCCTTGAACTCAACTTGAACTCAACAAGATAGGATTATACCTAGCGGGCTTGGTCAAGCCAGATGCAAGAGAGCTTGCAATATCAGTGATTGCGATCGGTTTTATCCTGCATCGCGTCGATCCGGGTTGGAATTCCGCGGTGGTTTCTTAGCGGGGACGAAAGCCTTGGATTTTGCCTCTTGGAGCGGCATTTTGCACATCGACTGGTAGATCCAGGATATGTTCGCCGACGTTCCCTGCAGCATCGGTTGCATGGAGCCGGAGGTAGACTTTTTCGGGCAAGTGACTTTCGGCGGTCCAGGCAAATCGACCTTGGTTTTTCGCACCTTGGGTGATTGGTATCCAGGGACCTTGGGGTGCTTCGGCGTAGTACAGACTGATGGGTCGATCAATGAAATGCTCATCGAGGGCTTGGTACTCGACGACCAGCGATCCAGCATCGGAGCCCTTGCCAGCCAGGGCGCTGAGGATACGAGCGCGAGGCACGCTCGAGTCGACTTGGATCCAGGCGTCGGCCGCATCGCCGGGCAGTGGGCGTCGGGAAGCTAGGCCATTGCTCCCTACGATGACCATCCGAAATCCGAAAAACCCTTCGCTTTCGACTTCGATATCAAACGGGCTTTCGCGATCGGAGTCGATGCCCCAACGTTCCCAGGTCTTGCCTTGATCGAGGGTTCCCCAGAGTTCGACGCTTGCGATTGGCGCGCCTGGATCGTTGACGATGGCGTAATCGAGTTCGAAGGATTTGCTCGATGAATGCAGGGTGTTGGCCTGGAGGTTGGAGGGGTTCGCTAGGGGAGGATTTAGGGAGGGGAGTCTGGAGATTTCCGTGCCCTTTGCATCGGATGCTTGAGCGACTTGGGCGGTGTTATTCAGGGTTGAGGCCGGGATGCTTTCGATACTTCGAACGGGCAAGCCAGTGGAGGTAAACATCGGGGGTGGGGCCGGTTTGGGCTGAGCGGGAATGTTCTGAGTCGGGAAGGCTTTGGCGGGCCCAGCCGGAGCAAGGTTCAATCCTGAGGGTAGGGTTGGAAGACTCAGGGTTGGTTTTGCCAGACCCGAGCCGATGAGCGAAGTGGTAGACGGTTTGGTCGGTGGCTTGTCGGTGGCTGGCAGTCCGTCTTGGCGGGTGCTTGCCAATTTCATGGAACCCGAGAGTCCCAGAGCGGTTTTAGGGAGTCTGGGCATACGGGTGACATCGAAGGTATTGCCGGCTTGGTCGCGCCCAGAGAGTTTGACGACCAGTTGGGTCGTTTGATGGGGGATCGACCAACTGGCCGATCCGATCCATTCGTGCTCTTGGGTCCCTTTTTCGGTTGTGCAGGAGATCTCTTTCCAAGCCGAGTCGAGTTCGGTTTGGTATTCCAGGCGGATCGAGTTGTGATCGAGCGAAGATTCGACGATTCGGAATTCGGCTTGAAGATCCCCTTTTCGGTCCAGATCGATCAGGAGTTGCCCTGTCGGTTTGGTCGAATCGATGACGATGTGCATCGGTTCGCCTGGTGGATCGATGACTTGGCCACCGAGATCGAGCGACTTGACGCGGAACCAGTAGGTTCCATCTCGCTGGGTTTGGAATTGGAACTGGCGTTGTTTAGGGTCGGCTTTGGCGACGCTTTGCCAGGTCTTTCCTGTATCCTCGGAGACTTCGAGTTCTAGGTAAGCCGGAGGATTCCCGACGGAACTGAGTTCGAAGGGGATAGCCAGATCCTGTCGGGGCCAGTGGATGGATTGCCCGCAGGCCGAGTCGTTGGCCGAAAGGACTGCGGCCGCACCTGAGACGAGGGTCATCAGGAAATTGTTTTTTGCGAATCGCCGAATGAAAGAATGCCGAGCCATGCTTGCCGTCCTAAAGGTTAGGAAAAAGGGCGGCGAGCGTAGAGCGAACGTCTAACGAGCAGCAGGCTTGCCGACCATGTTCGAGTATGCCTCACAGTTTTGCGCAAACTCTTGGCAATTCAAACTTGAGGAGAAAAGAAAGATTCGTCCGGTTTCTTGTTCGATAA
>JAPLNM010000130.1 GCA_026692845.1 Planctomycetota bacterium
CATCGGCACGCTCCATTTCGACGAAGCCTGGTTGCCCCATGCCGCATTCCATCACTTCTACAAAGACATGCACGCGATCGGCCCGAATCGCCCCCAACCCGAAGAGTCGATGATCTTCGCCACCCACTCGACCCACAAACTTCTCGCGGGGATCTCCCAAGCTTCGCAAATCCTCGTGCGCGAACCGCTCAACAAGAAGCTTGATCGCCACACGTTCAACGAAGCCTACCTGATGCACTCCTCGACCTCACCGCAATACGCGATCATCGCCTCATGCGACGTCGCAGCGGCCATGATGGAACCCCCTGGCGGAACCGCACTGGTCGAAGAATCGATCATGGAAGCGATCGATTTCCGGCGCGCCATGCGGAAAGTCGACGACGAATGGGGCGCCGACTGGTGGTTCAAAGTCTGGGGACCAGACCAATTGGTCGAAGAAGGCATCGGGGAACGCGAAGACTGGGTCCTCAAGGGGGACGAGGACTGGCACGGCTTTGGCAAGCTCGCCGATGGCTTCAACATGCTCGATCCGATCAAAGCCACCGTCGTGACCCCAGGACTCAATGTCTCGGGCCAGTTTGCCGAAACGGGAATCCCCGCCTCGATCGTCACACGCTATCTGTCCGAACACGGCGTTATCGTCGAGAAAACCGGCCTGTACTCGTTCTTCATCATGTTCACCATCGGAATCACCAAAGGTCGATGGAACACGCTCGTCAGCGCCCTGCAGCAATTCAAAGACGATTACGACAAGAACCAACCGATGTGGAAAATCCTCCCCGAGTTCGTTCAGCAATACCCTCAGTACGAACGTGTCGGGCTCAAGAATCTCTGCCAACGGATCCATGACACCTACAAGGCCCACGATGTGGCTCGCGTGACGACCGAGATGTACCTCTCGCCGATGCAGCCTGCGATGAAACCCTCCGACGCCTTTGCCATGATGGCCCACGACGAAATCGACCGCGTTCCGATCGATCAGCTCGAAGGCCGAGCGACGGCCGTCTTGCTAACCCCCTACCCACCCGGTATCCCCTTGCTGATCCCCGGCGAACGGTTCAACAAATCGATCGTCGAGTACCTGCGGTTTGCCCGCATGTTCAACGAAAAGTTCCCCGGCTTTGACACCGATATCCACGGGTTGGTCGAGGAAATCGAAGACGGCAAATGCGCGTACTTTGTCGACTGCGTTCGCACCTAAGTATTCGCAGGATAGGATTCGCAAGATCGCTACGACGATGTTCCGATCGCTCTACGACGCCCTGGGCCAGACGGCAAACGAGCTTGCTGGCCAGGACGCTTGGATCGTCCTGCAAAACGGCTCGACACGATCGATTCGATGGAGCGAACTTCGACAACACGTCGATCGGTTGGCTCGCTGGCTCGTTTCCAACGGCGTGAAGTCTCAGGATCGCGTCGTGAACACCGAGCCCAACTCGTTCCGATGGGCAACCCTCGATTTGGCCTGTGCGGCGATCGGTGCGATCCATGCCCCGATCGACCCCCGCTGGACCGACCTGCAGACGGCCAACGCGATCGAATCGCTCGAACCCCGCGCCGTTTTCGGTGTCCATCACATTCCGATCGCAACGGCTCTGGAACAAGCCACCGTGCTGCCCGATGCCTGGCAGACAAGCCAATGGCAAGACGCGGTTAGAACCGATCAAACCGCCAACATCCTTTGGACCTCGGGAACCTCGACACACCCCAAAGGAGTGATGCTCAGCCACGGCAACCTGCTCTCGAACGCAATTGCCAAACTCGATGCGATGCCCCAGAGCGCATCGGATGTCCGACTCAATCTGCTCCCTTTTGCCCACGCCTATGCTCGCACCTGCGAACTGACGGCTTGGCTCCTGAGCGGCGGGGCGATGGCCTGCGTTTCATCCCACCAGGCTAATTCAACAAGCAACTCCCCGACTCTCGCACTTGCCGAGCTAGCTCAGATCGTTCGCCCGACGCTCATCAATGCCGTTCCATCTGCCTACCAGCACTGGCTGCAACTTGCCGATGCGCAAAGAAGCCATGGCCAAAAGGCCCGGACACTCAAGTCCTTTTTCGGTTCGCGCGTGCGTCAGTTCGCAAGTGGAGGGGCGGCCATCGCCGAGTCGATCCGACAGCGATTCGCGGAGGAATCTTTGCCGATATTCCAAGGCTATGGGTTGACCGAAGCCTCGCCCGTGGTCTGTTCGAACCGAGCCCAATGCAATCGCAACGGAGCGATCAGCCCCGAGATCCTCCAGGGGGTCGGACCGCCGGTCCAAGGAGTCGAGGTACGCCTCGACCATCAAGGACGCTTGTCGGTCCGTGGTCCAGGGGTCATGCAAGGATACTGGCGCGACGAGCGAGCCACCCAGGAGCGCATCTGCGATGGATGGCTCGACACGGGCGATATCGCCTCGATGCACCTCGATCCATCGGCAAGAACATCGGATGCAACACGAACGATTCGCATCGCCGGTCGAGCCGATGACGTGCAAGTCCTAAGCAACGGCTACAAGTTTGCGCCCCTTGAACTCGAGCGAAAAATCGAACAGATCGAATCCGTGGCCCAATGCGTTGTCGTCGGTACGGATCGACGACAACCCTTGGCAATCCTGTGCCTTAAACCCGATGCAAACACCGAGGAATCCGAATTGCTCACACAAATCCATCGGATCCTTGCCCACGAGCCAGAGCATCTACGCACCGTGCAAATCCTTTTAAGCCCTCAGGACTGGACCATCCAGAACGGACTCAGGCATTGGAAAGGTGGAGTCAATCGCGCCGAAATCGCCCGCAAGTTCGCTCATTAATCGCCGTTTGCAGTTAGAATAAATCCGCTAGACGTTTTGGTTGCAAACCACCCAGGAAATGCTTTTGATGAATCGACGAGTCAACGAGTTGTATCAGGCAGGTATGATGGCCTTGGCCGACGAAAACCTGATCAAAGGCAAGAAGATCCTCGACAAGCTCATGAAGCTCGCGCCCGAATCGCCCATGGCCATCGAGCTTGCAGGCGATTTTGCGCGAACCTCGGGCGATTTCGACGAAGCCCTCGTCTGGTTTGAACGACTGACGGTTCCGACCGCGTCGGCCGAATGGCGAGCGATCGGCTACATGAACATCGCCTCGATCCACCAAAACCAACGCGATGTCGACACGGCCGTAAGCTATTACCGCAAAGCCCTCGCCGAATTTGAGGGCCTTGAAGATCACGAAGAGGTCTGGCACGTCAAGCAGGTCATTGGAGAGGTCCTGCTCGAAGGAGGAATGTTCTTAGAAGCCAAATCGATGCTCGAAAGTTTGCTTCAGGAGATCCAAACGCACCCCAAACGGCAAAAGTTTCTCGAAATGGCCATCGACACCCGGCGGTCGTTGGCCGAAGCCTACCGGTTCCTCGGTCGGATCGACGATGCCAGGACGCAGTGGCTCAAGGTCGCACAAGTTTCACGCAAGTACAACGATGGGCTTCAACTGGCTACCGCACTCGACGGCCTGGGGGTGATCTGCCAAATCCAAGGCAAGTTCGAGGAAGCCAAAGACCTCCATAGCGAATCGCTCGAGATCAATCGCAACCTGCGATACCTCGAAGGCCAAAGCGTCAACCTAGGAAATTTGGCGCGATTGCACATTCAGCTTGAGGATTGGGAGCAGGCCGAACAGTACGTGCGCAAAAGCATGAAGATCGAGCAGAAAAACGAGAACCTACCGGGGATCGCCTTCGACAAGCTCGTCTTGGCCGAGATCGATATCGGTCGAGAAAAATACGAGTCGGCCGAAAAGAAGCTCTTGCAACTCGAATCGTTGATGGCCCGCGAGGGCAGGACGGATGACTCGCTAGCGATTTCCTCGCAGATCGGTTTTGTCTACCGCATGATGGGTCGTTTGGATGAAGCCAGTGAGCGTCAGACCAAGGTCCTGGCTTGGGCACGCCGGATGAACCATGCCGATGCAGTTCCAGCGACCTTGAACGAACTGGCCGAGATCGAATTGGTGTTGGGGAACAAAGAGCAAGCTCGAATCTATTGGGAAGAAGCTTTGGAGCTCTACAAGCAACTTGGATCCGAAAAGATGATCGAAGCCCTAAGCAAAGGCCTATCGGACCTGGACATCGAGTAGCCCACTGTGGGCTCTACGCCAAATGGCGCTTAATTAAAAGCGGAACGGCGCAAGCCGTCCGGTGAATCGTTGAGAATCAGAATGTCTCGCAAAGGCGCCAAGCTCGCAAAGCGAAATAGAATGCGGTGTTGAACCGATCCCTTTTTTCGCTATTTGTTACTAAGACGTGCTTCCTTGTGTGCCTACCACCGAGAAGCCGTTATTCAGAATAGGTTGATCCGTACCAGGAGCTACTTGTTTGGCTCTTGGACTTGGCGAACTTGGCGCCTTTGCGGTAAGTTTTGGGACTCACCGGACGGCTTGCGCCGTTCCGCTTTGATTGGCCTTATGCTAGGAAATGCGATTTTTTTCATGGATCGCCCGATTTGACAGTATTGGGCTCGCGCCATTGGGCTACCTCAACGCCATTCGGGTTTACGCCACCGGTGCCAAAGGCCAATCGCATGATGCTCTGTTCGCTCATCTGATCGCGTTGCAACTGACCCTGGATCCTACCCTCTCGCATCACAACCGTCCGGTCTGCCATCCCAAGTATTTCCTCCAGCTCGCTCGATACAAACAAGATCGCCGCTCCCTGCTCTGCCAATCGCTCCATCAACCCATAGATCTCCTGCTTGGCTCCGATGTCGACCCCTCGCGTCGGCTCATCCAAGAGCAACACCTTCGGACTCCGCATCATCCATTTCCCAAAAACGATCTTCTGTTGATTTCCTCCTGACAACAAGGCCGCCATCTGCTGCAGACTCGGGGTTTTGATCCGCAAGGATTCGACTTGCTCTTGCCCAAAACGCCGATCGCGTCGGCCAGAGATGACCCCATAGCTGCTGATCTTCTCGAGCCAAGCGAGGGTCAAGTTCTCACCGACAGTCATCGAAGTGACCAACCCCGCATGCCGACGGTCCTCGGGAACCATCGCCAAGCCTTCGGCAATCGATGCGCGTATCCTCCCAGGGCGTAACTGCTTTCCATCGACCCGGATCGATCCGCCTAAGACCGGTCGGATCCCCATAATCGCCTCGAGCACTTCGGTCCGCCCTGCCCCGACCAACCCAGATAGGCCAACGATTTCACCCGAGCGAACTTCCAAGTCGATCGGATGCTCAGGATGTCCCAAAACTCGCACCTGACGAAGCTCCAATCGGACCTCCCCGGGTACCTTAGGTACATGCGGAAAATAGCGATCGAGCTCGCGCCCTACCATGGCTTGTACCATCCGATCATGGTCGATCTGGCCGGCTTGAAGCGTGCTTGCATTTCGTCCATCGCGCAAAACCTCGACCCGGTCGGCAAGATCGGCAACCTCTGCAAGTCGATGCGAGATGTAAACGATCGATACCCCCTGGGCCTTCAATTGACGGATCAATCGAAAGAGATTCTCCGACTCGTGGCCAGACAAACTGCTAGTCGGCTCGTCCATGATGATCAACTGCGCGTCGGTCGAGAGCGACTTGGCGATCTCAACCATCTGACGCTGCGCAATGGATAACTTGCCGACCAAGGTGCTCGAAGGAACCTCCAATCCGACACGCGTTAGCAACGCGTCGGCCTCTTGGCGCATTTTCCGCGACTGGATGATTCCCCAGGAGGTCGGCTCGCGTCCAAGAAATAGGTTTTCGGCGACGGACAAGTTCTCGGCTAAATTCAGCTCCTGATGGATCAGCGAAATCCCCGCCTCGATCGCTTCGCTCGGCTTGCGGAATCGGACTTCAGCCCCCCTCCATTGGATGGTTCCGCAATCCGGTAACTCAACCCCTGCGAGGATCTTCATCAAGGTGCTTTTGCCAGCCCCGTTCTCCCCGATAACTCCGAGAACCTCGCCGGGCATCCCATGCAAACAGACCCCCGCGAGGGCTTGTACCCCCGGAAACGACTTGCTGAGGTTCTCAACGCGTAAAAGCGGTTCCATTAGATCCTGCGATACGATCCTAAACTAAAAACCGAAGTGCCTTGGACCTGCCAAGTACCCGTCAGGACCGATCGTCCCCTTTCCGATCGCATAAAGTAACATAAACCGATCGGTCGCGTAGAATACCCTGCGATCATGGGAAATCCGCTTTTCCGATTCCCCTCCGATTTAAGTACCAATCCGAACTCGGGTTGCTTCCGTCGAGCGATCTTTTTAGCCACAATAACCGCAGGTCCTTTCGTCGACCTGACGGATTTCTACCTGAAAGTGATTCATGGCATCGCACTCCATTCGCTTCGCAACTTGCTCGATCCACTGAGATGACGACGAACGGTTCGGAATCATCCCCAGCGGAATCCCTAGCGGAATCCTCGGAGCTCAGCCGCTGGTGGGATTGGTACTCGCAACCGATCGGACTTGCGCGCGCTTTGAGCGAGTGGACATGGATCCAACACATCGCCACAGAGACCCAACGCGCAAACCCAGTGTTTCGCATCCAAGTCCAATCGGGCAGCGAAGCCTCTGCGGGCTTCGGTGTTTTAGCCGCAGGTGCGTTGGCAATCCACGGAGGAATCACTCAGCGACGCGTCTCGAACCTCTACAGCGATCCTAAAAACTCCTTGGTGATCCCCTCGCGATCGACCCAAAGCGAGCTCCAAGCAATCTGCTTGCACCGACTCATTCTGGCTTCGTTCGAGCAAGGGGCCGAACTCTATCAGACCCTTGTGCCGATCGTATCGGAGTTCCGCGATCGACTCCCGGAGCTTCATGATCTGTGCTCCCAGGCCGGGATGACCTACGTCACACGCTTGATCCGAATGGAGCGGATGAAATCCCAATCTCAATCTCAATCTCAATCTCAATCTCACGAGCACGAGCACGAGCACGAGCACGAGCACGAGCACGAGCACGAGCACGAGCACGAGCACGACTCGTTGGGCGACGAACGCCTGCGGATCGAACCCTACCAGAGCATCCCCTTCGAGACCTGGATAGACCTGCTCGAAGAGACCTACCAAGAGACCTCGGATGTTCCCGAGTTGGCCGACTTGAGATCGACACGCAACGCGCTCGAGGGATACCGAGCCAATCGCACCCCGGGGGTCGAGGGCTGGTATAGTATTCGGTGCCAAGGGGTCCTTGCCGGCTGCTTGATCCTGGCCAGGAACCATTTCCCGGTCGGTGAGATCAGCTACCTGGGATTGATCCCGAGGTTCCGATCCCAAGGCTACAGCGATGGATTGATGCGATTTGCGATGCAATGGATGGCCGCCGAGGGATGCACGAAGGTCGCTCTGGCGGTCGATTGTCGCAATGAACCAGCCCTGCGTGTCTATCAAAAGTGGGGATTTGAGGCTACGATTTCCTACCACGCCTGGGTGGCCTCTCCCAAGACTTTTCAAGCTTCTTCTTTTTATCGTTCGTCATTTTAATTCCAAGGATACCCGCAATGCGCAAGCGACTTTCCTCGATGTTCCTCATGGGCTTGCTCTCAGGCTCTGTTCCTGTCGGTTTGCTGACTCTGGGCTTGTTATCGACCGATTTTGTCGGCGTTTCAGCGGTTCAAGCCGCACCGCCGACGCTCGTAACGACCGTCGAAGGGGTCAGCGAATATCGTTTCGACAACGGAGCTAGGTTGCTGCTTTTCCCGGACGCATCGCGGCCGACGATCAGTGTCAACATGACCGTCTTGGTAGGCTCGCGTCATGAAGGGTACGGCGAGGCCGGGATGGCCCACTTGCTTGAGCATCTGGTCTTCAAAGGTACCCCGACGTTTCCAGAGGTCCCTAAAGCGCTCCGCGATCATGGAGCAAGCTTCAACGGAACGACCAACGTCGACCGAACGAACTACTTCGAAACCCTTCCAGCGACCGACGAGAACCTCGATTTTGCGATCCATCTGGAATGCGATCGACTCGTCAATAGCTTCATCAAACGCGAAGACCTGATGTCGGAGTTTACCGTCGTTCGCAACGAATTTGAAAATGGCGAGAATAGTCCTCAACGGGTCTTGGCCCAACGCGTCCAAGCCGTGGCTTATGAATGGCACAACTATGGCAAGTCCACCATCGGCAATCGATCCGATATCGAACGCGTTCCGATCGAGAACCTTCAAGACTTCTATCGACGATTCTACCAGCCCGATAACGTCGTCTTGATCGTCACCGGGAAATTCGAGACGTCCAAAGCGATCGAACTGGCGACGAAGTATCTCGGGGCGATCCCCAAACCGACGCGCAAACTCAATGCGACCTATACCGAAGAGCCCGCCCAAGATGGCGAGCGAACGGTGATCTTGCGTCGCGTCGGAAAAATCGGATCCTTGATGTCGGCCTACCACATGCCTGCGGCTTCCCACCCGGACTGGGCTCCCCTTTCGATCCTTTCGAGCATCCTCACGGAGGACAAGATCGGC
Organism: Planctomycetota bacterium; assembly: GCA_026692845.1. Taxonomy (GTDB): domain Bacteria; phylum Planctomycetota; class Planctomycetia; order Pirellulales; family Pirellulaceae; genus JBKCUI01. Next base: position 8,424 of record JAPLNM010000130.1, read on the forward strand.
CGACTCGATAAGAACCTCGTCGAATCGGGGATCGCTACGAGCGCAAGCGCCTTTGCCGATAGCTCCCACGACCCTGGGCTTTTCATGTTCTCAGCCCAACCCGCAGAAGGCAAACTCGAAGAGACCGAAAAAATCCTCTTGGACATCGTCGAGACCATGGACTCCAAGCCCTTTACGACCGAGGAAGTCGAGCGAGCCAAAGTCCGAGCCAAGCGAGGGTATGAAAACACCGTGACCAACGCAGCCTCGATCATGCAGACGCTCAGTTCCGCCTCGGCGCTTGGTGACTGGCGATTGTGGTTCCTCCAGCGAGATCGGATCGCCGCGGTAACACCCGAGGAAGTCAATCGTGTCGCGAATACGTATTTCAAAACCCACAATCGCACGATCGGTCGCTTCATCCCTGTCGACCAACCCCAACGCTTGAGCGTTCCGGCTGTCGATTCGATCGCCGAGATGGTCAAAGACTACAAAGGTGGAGCGGCCATCGAGTCGGGAGAGGAATTCGACCCAACCCCTGAAAACATCGATGCGCGCACGACCGTCGTCGAGGTCGATGGGATCAAGGTAGCGATGTTGCAAAAGAAGAATCGTGGGGACACGGTCAACATGACCCTAACGCTCCGCTACGGCAACGAAAACTCCCTGATGAATCTTTCGACCGCCGCAGGCATGCTCCCATCGATGCTCATGGCAGGGACCAAGAACTACGACCGACAAGCTCTGCGTCAAAAACTCGATGAACTCGGCGTGCGGCTTGGAGCCGGAGGCGGGATGGGTGGTGGACGACGCGGTGGACGTGGTGGTGGCGGCGGCGGAGGCAGTGCCGGATCGCTCTCGTTGAGCCTTCAAGCCAAGAAAGAATCCATCGGCGATGGGATCAAGATGATGGCCGAAGTGCTACGCAATCCAGCCTTCTCCGAGGAAGAATTCGAGCAACTGCGTGCTCAATCGATCGCGATGATGTCCCAGATGACCACCGACCCGGCCATGCTGGCCAACACGCAACTCTCGCGAGCTTTGTCCGATTACGACAAGGGGGACGTCCGCTATGCACGCTCGGTCGATGAGACCGTCGAGGAGATGAAATCCCTTTCGCTCGATCGAATCGTTTCGGTCTACAAGGACCAGTTGTCGGCCGGAATTGGTGAGGTCGCCATCGTCGGTGACTTCGATCCCGAGGTTGCCATCAAAGAAATCAAAGAAGCTTTGAAAGATTGGGAGACCTCCACGAAATTCGAGCGGATTGAACGGACTACCAAGAAGGGTCTCGAGGGGAGCAAGGGGGATATTCTCACACCGGACAAAGCCAATGCGGTCTTTTTGACCGGCCTTTCGTTCCCGATGAACGAGGATTCCGATGAGGACATTCCTTTGGAGATCGGCAACTTCATCCTCGGTGGTGGGACCTTGTCGAGCCGTCTTGGGGATCGGATTCGTCAGAAGGAAGGCCTTTCCTACGGGGTGAACTCTTCGATATCGATTCCCTCGCGAGGCGATGATGCTCGATTCACCATCAATGCGATCACCAATCCTGACAATATCGATGCGGTGGAGAAGGCGGCCATGGAGGAACTCAATCGGTTCATCGAATTGGGCCCGACGGAAACCGAGCTGACCGATTCGAAAAAGGCTTATTTGGAGGCTCGCAAAATCGGTCGAGCGTCCGATGCGGCCATCGCAGGCCAGCTCGCTTCGAATCTCGATCTTGGTCGCACCATGGCGAACATAGCCAAAGAAGAAAAGCAAATCGAGATGCTCACGGTAGCCGATGTGCAAAAGGCCTTCAAGAAGCACATCGACCCGAAGAAGCTCGTGATCATCCGAGCCGGTGACTTCAAGAAGTAGAGCGTTAGGAATTCGATTGCTTAGGAATCCTATGCACTATTTGTTGATTTATGAGGTTGTCGACGACTACGTCGAGCGTCGGCAACCTTACAGACAAGAGCATCTGCGATTGGCTCAGGAGTATGCCGATCGCAGAGAGCTTGAGTTAGGCGGAGCGCTTGCCGAACCGACAGACCAAGCGATCCTGCTATTCCGGGTCGAGGATCCCAAAGTGATCGACGAATTCATTGCGAAAGATCCTTACGTGCGCCACGGGTTGATCCGTTCATGGCGAGTGCGTCGTTGGACGACCGTCATTGGCAAGACGGCCCAGTCCCCGATCTCGCCTTCTTCCTCTTCTTCTTCTTCGCAGTAAATAGCCCCCTCTTCAGCCCGGAGGGCGGCACTTCTCTGCCGTCGTGCGTAAAGCCGACGGACAACAGCCATTTTGAAACACAGAGACGCAGAGGGCACAGAGCTCCTCCGTCTGCCCTCCACTCTGTCTGCCCTCCACTCTGTCTGCCCTCCCCTCCGTGTCCTCTGTGCCTCTGTGTTTCCAATTCTTCTCCTCCGTTCAAACCCTGGGCATCTTCGCTAGACGACTCAACGCCTCATCCGGGCCCCTAATGGGACCAACTCGTTGAATCGGTCGATGGGCTCTCGCGCCGTCCATGCCATCGCGCGAAGGATCACCGTCCGGAAAATCGGATCGTCAAACGTCCAACTGTAGTGACCCGGTATGCTCACAAAGACCCGACCCTGCCCGGGCTCATACGTCCATAACTGCGGAGTGGCCAGACCGTCCTCCTGACTGGTCGCTAACAAACCGATCCTCTTGGTATCACCCGTCAAGAGCCAGTAACTCTCGTCAAGCAAATCCAACGTCGGAACGTTGCGCATGATCGGATGCGCCGTATCGGTGATCTTTAGCTCCAAAGGTCCATGCCGATACTTGATCTTGCCTCCCCATGATGCCAAGCCGATCCGCTTGGAAAAATCTTCGACCCGGTCCGATCCGTTGACCGCCCAATGCAAATAGATCGCGCCTCCCCCTCGACCGAAATACCGATCCATCGCCTCGGCACGAACCGGGTCCCAACTCCCCTTCTGAAAGAACACCAAGACATCCGCCGTCGCTAATTGTTGATCCACAGGGAACTCCCAAGCCACCTCGACATCGAGCGACTCGGCCGCAGTGAGCAACTGACCCCACTGCATCAACCATGCGGGGTAATCGTGCTCGGAAGGTCCATGGTCTTTCGGACCGGCCACCAACACCACACGCATCCTGCGAAGAGGCTCGGGCAACGGCGTGCTTCCTGCTAAAACCTCGGCCACCTGACTGGCCGTCCGAAGACTCGGCGCGGCGATCGGGCCGGACAAAGGCATCGATGGCGGTGGCTTCATCAAGTACGCCATAAGATCCAGGACTTGCTCATCCTTGAGCGGGCTCGGATCGCCGCTGAACTCCGGATGAAACACCACGCTGGCGTTGGGGATATCTCCAAGACTCGTTGCGTCACCCCGCCAAGAAGAGGAATCCGGGACGCTATGGCACTTGACGCAGCCAGTTTCCGGGCTCAAAAACAAACGCCGACCGTTGCCCCAATTGCCCTCCTGAATCGCTGGCACCTGAGGCGCTGGGACCTCGGCCTCCGAATCGGCCACCGAAATGGATTCGACAGGATCGGCCGCTTGGGAAAACGAAGCCAAGACCACTGCCAACCCGAGGAACCAACGCATTTTGAAACCACGAGTCATGACAAAACTGCACTGGGTAAAGAGAGGAACATCGAAGCCCCGCAAGGGCCAAAACGAAGTACAATACCGACCGGTCGAATCGACCGCCGTCGGCTGATTGTACGTCTGATTGTACGACGAAACCTGACCGATAGTAACCATTCGAAGTCACCATTCGAAGCTCTCAAGAAACCCCAAAGGATGACCCAATGAAATCACTTCTCACTTGGTTGATAGGATTGACGATGCTCAGTGGCTCGATGACCTCGCAGACGGCAATGGCACAGGATTCACTCTACGAGTTGCGGGTCTACACTCCCGAACCAGGGCGGCAAGCCGACTTGCTCCAATTCATGGAAAACACCGGGACGAAGTTCCTGACCAAGCACAAGATCGAACTCGTCGGGGCTTGGGTGCCCAACGACGCGTCGGATGCTCGCGTCGTGACTTTGGTTCGCCACGCGGACCGCAAAACCTGCGATGCAGCGTGGGCCGCTTTCGGGGCCGATCCAGATTGGCAAGCCGCTTACGAAGCCTCGGCGGTCGATGGCAAAAAACCGACCCAAAGCGTCGCTCGCATTTTCCTAAGTGCCAACGATTACAGCCCCAAGCTTCAGGTCGCTAGCGTC
>JAPLNM010000131.1 GCA_026692845.1 Planctomycetota bacterium
GATTTGAATCAGCCCGCCAGGACGCGGCGTTTGGGTACCAGCAGGTAGGTGATCTCCGGCGGTGCAGCACGATCGAATCGGTGCGGGCCTAATAGCCATGCCCGCGGCTTGCGCCTAGGCGGCTCACAAGTGAGCCAACCAACGCCAGCGGTTGGGCGATTTGAATCAGCCCGCCAGGACGCGGCGTTTGGGCCCGAGTAGGCGAGCGGATCCCAACGGTGTAGCCTCTACCGTCTGGCGACAGGTGGCTACGGGCCGGGAACGCGAACCGTCTGCTACGACCCGTAGCCACCTGTCGCCAAGCGGTGGACAGCGGCGCATCTCTGTAGGGGTTAATCCGATCGATCCGAACGATCGGTCCAAAGCCCGAAAACGCAAGGCTTTGACGCATCCATCCGATATCTTCTCTAAGACACCGTCAAATCCCTCAGTCGATCTTTGAGCACCCTACGTTTCCCCTCTGCAAAAGATAGTCGAAGCATCGATGGCCAAAAAGGAAATCTTTCGCGTAGTGACTCGCGCCGCAGACGGTTCGCTCAAGATCCGCGATTTCCATTCCGCCGAAATGATCTTTCGGACGCACTCCCAAGCCGGTGTCGATGACAGCAGCACCGACCTGGATCTGCGCGGAATGCCGATCTTCAAAGGACTCATCGGCCCGATCCCCGAAGGCAAAAACATCGCCCGCTACGAATCCCACGATGTCTTCGAAGTCATGACCAAAGAATGGGCCGTCGCTAAAGTGCGTCGCCGACGACGCCTCAAACCCGGCGAAGTCAGTTCCGAAGCGACTGCCGAAGACTGAGCATCTGGTCGAGAAATCGATAAGCCTCCTGGCGGGCCGCAGGCGGAAAATCGTGCGCGCTCTCCGGATAGATCGCCCTGATGCGCTCCGGGACCCCGAAAAGTCGGTAGACCTTCGACGACTCCAGGATCGAATCCCGCACCCCACTGACCTCAAAGTTCTCGTCGCCGATCGGCGAACTGGTAAAAAAAGCCCTCGGCGCAATCCCAGCAATCAACTCTGGGAAATCAAACGGCACTAAACTCGGGTCATTCGAATACATTTTGGCTATCCGAGGCATGTACCGGTCGCTGGTCCAACCCCGGAGATTCCCCCCGTAGTACTTTCCAAACCGGGTGAACCCACAACTAGAAACTGCGACCGTTATTCGCTCGTCGAAGAAACTCGTAAAGATCGTATTATGGCCTCCAAGAGAATGGCCAATGCACCCGATGCGAGCCGCATCAACTCCAGGCAATCGCTCCAGCAGATCGATCGCCCGCATGTTGTCCCAGATGGCCTTCATGCTGCCGCTTGCCCACCTAGGATTCGAACGAAAATCATATTCGTATTCCCCAAACGACGGGTAATCCGGAGCTAGCGTGACATAACCCCGCTGAGCTAGCTCAAGCGCATAGTGCAAATTCTCGCTCCCCCCCATTCCACTTGGCTCCTCTTTGCCGATCCCGACGGTTTGGTGCAAACACAAAATCGCAGGTCGGGCTTCTGAACTCTTCAGACTGTGCTCAAAAAGATAAGCACGCACGCGGATGTCCCTTCCTCCTGCTTGGCTACCCTCGGTCGTGTATTCGATCTTGCGACGCACCAATCCGTCTGAAAGCAAGACCTCATCGAGCACCTGAAATTCCACAGGCTCCAATCGGCTTCGATCCGCCAAGGGACCCATCACTACCTCGAGATTCCTTCGAATCGAAGCGCGTCGAATACCCCAGTCCTCAAGACTAGTGACCGTCCCGAGACTCTCATGCACCCCAACATCCGCCGTTGCAGGATCCTGCGAAAACGACTTGCTCGTTGAGGTTGCGAATAAGGAACTCCAAAGAACCAAAAACAAAGCTCTCATTCGAAATTGCATCGCGTTTACCGACCCTCTACCTGTGACTTCTGCTGCTTGCCATTGAACTGCTCTCGCAACTGACCAATCGCAGACTCAACGAGCATCTCGCCACTACCCTGGGCACATCGCGCCGAGATGACTTCGTAGTTGCCTTGCTCATAAGCCTGCCTTGTCGGGACATAACCGATCGAGCCGTTGGCAAGCTCATGAATCGAGGTGATCGCAAAGGGCGATGCGTCCTTGATAGCGATCCCAAGCTGCACAAAAATCTCGCCAGGTAAGGACACCCACGCGACCTGACCGCCGAGCGTGATGACCTGGACCTCGGCATCCAACATCCCATCGGGATGGGCCTCAACGTCGGCGATCCGATACGCTTCGACCATCTCCATGAACGCAGGCAAAGGCTGATCGTTCATCTTCGAGAGCACCCCCTTGGCCCACTCGGATCGCTCAGCCGAATGAGGACGGACCGGCACTCGGACGATTTGGTGCGATGCTGCGAGTCGATTCGAAGCCACAGGTTGCAATCGATTCCAGGACCGAAGGATCGAACCGGACAGCCTTGTCCCGATACGAGCAGCCTCTTGGTGCCCCCCTTGGCGATTCCCCGTCCGAACATCGATGTGATTGACATCTCCGCAAGCCCCAGTGGCATACTGCAGATGAGCCTCGACTCCAAAGACCTTGCCCAAGGTCTCTTGGATCGTATAAGGCATATCAGCGCTCCATTCGGTTCCACCGACGGTGTCCAAATGGATCGCAAAACTGCTCAGCAGACCAGCAAGCTTCCCTGGTTCATCGTAAAAGGCGACAAAGGGCAGGGCATCATCGGTCGGGCCTGCCTCTCGCACAATCCTCGCATTGAGCTTGCCAGGATTCCAACCCACCGTCCCGTCCTTCATGAAGAAGCGACGATTGAACGCCAATTGGCTCTCCTGACCGATCGCATACCAAGCCGTCCGATCGCGAAGATTCGCTGCAGCATCAAAAACACTCTTGGCGATCCGCTCGGGTAATCCGATCATGTACCCCTTGGCCTCATCGGTCTGATTGCCGAATCGTGCCGCTAGTCGTTCCTCAGGCTCATAGAGCATCGGCCCAGTATGCGAGTGCGTCGCGCTGATCATCACATGAGAAGCTGGAATGCCCAGCTGCTGCTCGATAAGCTTACGCGTCTCGCGGACCATCCATGGGTTCGTCGAAATCAAATCCACCACCACCAAAACCACCCGAGTCTGCCCGTCGTCGAGCACCGTCGACTTGGCCCACAACGGATCGTGCGTCGCGGTCGAAAATCGGACCCCGTAATAGCCCGCCATCGGGGTAGGCCGACTCGGAGTAATCTCCGAAGCCCCAAAACCAACCCTCAATTCCCCAGCAGGTTCCTGCCCAAAACCAAAGCTGCAAAACAAGCTCCCAAGCAGCGCCGAAAAAAACATGCCAAAAGCATAAAAAACCCGCCGAGCCAAAAAAGCCCGCCGAGCAAAACGCGACAGCAAACCCCGTTGAAACAATATCGATCGCTGCATGCTCAGGTCCTTGCCCCAAAAAAACGCACCTAGCCCCCACCCAAACCAACTCCGGTTTGGCTACATCGCCGGTCAATCGTCCGTCCCCAGTATACAAAACCCCAACCGGCCCGCTGAAAGCCCCCTCCGTTACGAACGCTCCATGGCCCACCTGAAGGCCGATTCAGCCAGGGATCGGCGATCCAAGAGCCGCAGGCTTCAACCGACAAGCACCCGTCAAGCCGCCGAAACCCCGAAATTCCCCGCCGACGGCTTGCCCAATTTGGTCGTTTTGACGTTGATTCAACCGGGATTTCGTCTATAAATCTCTGTTCTGGACATCCCCGAAAAACGAACCCATTAAAAAAACTCCTACATTCGCCCCCCAGGTCTCGACCATGAAAGACGGCATCCACCCAAAATACTTCGAAACCAAGGTCTCCTGCGGCTGCGGCAATAGCTTCACGACCCGGAGTACCCGCAAGGAGCTCAAGGTCGACATTTGCAACGTTTGCCACCCGTTTTACACCGGCAAGCTCAAATTCGTCGATACCGCCGGTCGGATCGAAAAGTTCCAAAACAAGTTCGCCGCTGGAACCTACGCCAGCCTACAGTCCCCCAAGAAAGCCGCTCCGAAGAAGAAGTAGCGACCCTATCGCCTTTGGCTGGCCTCAAAGTCCAGCGTCGATGGCAATCTAACAACCTCATCGCTGCAATGATTGCCAACGCAACTTGCAGCGTTTTTTTTTGCTCGCTTCCTCTCGAATCCTAAGCTCGGCCCATGAAAATCCGTGAACAACTCGAACAAACCCTAGCTCGTTTCACCGAGCTAGAGACGATGATGTCCGACCCGGTGGTATTGGCAGGCGAGTCGGGGAACATGGCCAACATCCTCCGCGAACACGGCGGCCTGTCGAAAACCGCCATGAAATACCGCCGTTACAAAAAACTCTCCGAGGATGTCAAAGACCTCGCGACCATGCTCGCCTCTGGCGATGCAGACGAAAAAGCCATGGCCGAAGAAGAAGCCGCAGCAATGCGCCAAGAACGCGAAAAAATCTGGGACGAACTCCTCGAACTGTCCGTCGGCGGCGAAGACGCCAACCGCTCGCGATGTGTCATGGAAATCCGAGCAGGTACCGGAGGCGAAGAAGCCGCTCTGTTTGCCCGGGATCTGTTCGAAATGTATCGCCGATACGCAGAAACCAAAAGCTGGAAAGTCGAACTCATGGACTCAAGCCCCAGCGAACGCGGCGGCTTCAAAGAAATCATCCTCTCGGTCGATGGCGATGGAGCCTATCGCGAACTCCAATTCGAAAGCGGCGGTCACCGTGTCCAACGCGTCCCAGAGACCGAAGCCCAGGGCCGCGTGCACACCTCGGCCGCTACCGTCGCGGTCATGCCCGAACCCGAAGACATCGAAATCGATCTGAAACCCGAAGACTACCGACTCGATAAATTCTGCGCCTCGGGACCCGGCGGACAACACGTCAATAAAACCGAATCGGCCGTCCGGCTGACCCACCTCGAATCGGGACTCGTCGTGCAGTGCCAAGACGAAAAAAGCCAACACAAAAACCTCGCCAAAGCCCTCCGAGTCCTCAAAACTCGGCTCTACGAAGCCAAACGCGAATCCGAACGCAAACAACGCTCCAAAGAACGCATGTCGCTGATCGGATCAGGCGACCGCTCCGAACGGATTCGTACCTACAACTACCCCCAAAACCGACTGACCGATCACCGTATCAACCTGACCCTCTACAAACTCGATCAAATCCTGACCGGGAACCTAGAACCAGTCTCCTCGGCACTCCTGGAGTACGAACGGGCCATGCTGCGCGATGACGATCAAGCCGCCTAGTCGTCGCGGATCTTACTTGACGATCACCCCCACAGAGCTGGGCTAGCCAACACGCAAGCCAACACGCAAGGACGCATCAATATGAGCGATACTGGATCCGAACAGACCGAAGCTTGGACCATCCTGCGTATGCTCCAATGGACCACCGAACACCTCAAGAAACACGGATCGAGCTCCCCTCGACTCGACGCCGAAGTCCTCTTCGCGCACGCGAGAAACTGCCAACGCATCGACCTCTACGCAGCCTTCAACGAAGATCCCCCCGAAGCCGTCAAAGCCGTCTTTCGTGATCTGGTCAAACGACGAGCCAAAGGCGAACCGGTCGCCTACCTCGTCGGAAAAAAAGAATTCTTCTCCCTGTCCTTCCTGGTAAGCAAAGCGTGCCTTATCCCACGCAACGAAACCGAACATATCATCACCGAATGCATCGATAGAATCAAAAAGATACCACCGCAAAGCCCCTTGCGCATCGCCGATGTGTGCACCGGTAGCGGATGCATCGCCGTGACAATCGCCAAAGAATGCCAACGCCTCGGTTTCCCAGCCGAACTCATCGCGATGGACCTCTCGGTCGAAGCCCTCGAAGTCGCAAAACAAAACATCCAACTTCACAATGTCCAAAACTCCGTCGAAATCCTCCAAAGCGATCTGCTCGATGCTCTCCCCGAGAATTCCTGCGACTTTATCCTGAGCAACCCGCCCTACATCTCCGACGAGGAATACCTCAAACTCGATAAGTCCGTCCGAGACTACGAACCGAAAATGGCCTTGGTCTCAAGCCCCTCGGGCATCGAAATCATCAAGCGACTCATCGCCCAAGCAGCAACGAAACTCAAATCCGGCGGATGGCTGATCTTCGAACACTCACCCATGATCGCCCAAGAATGCAACTCCCAACTCTCGCAATCCAATACACCTACAGGCCCCTGGTCGGACATTCGCCTGGTCAAAGATCTCGCAGGACTAGCCAGAGTCTCCATCGCCAAAAAAACCTAAACGATTTTTTCAGGTAAATTACTACCCGCGTTTCTGTTGTCCAAGACCTTTCCCCAACCTTATCGCCCCCCAGCAAAAGACTATGACTGTTGAAAACTTGATGGACAAACTCGTCTCTCACTGCAAAGCCAACGGGTTCATGTTTCAATCTAGCGAAATCTACGGCGGATTGAATGGATTCTGGGACTACGGACCTCTAGGAGTCGAACTCAAACGCAATATCAAAGACGCGTGGTGGAAAGACATGTACCAAAGCCACAACGAATTAGCTTGCCCACCCTCGGCCCCAAGCACCTACGATATGGTCGGACTCGATTGCACCATCATCATGCACCCGCAAGTCTGGAAATGCTCCGGCCACTACGACCTGTTCCACGACTTTATGGTCGACTGCCGAAAAACCAAAAAACGTTACCGCTTCGACCAACTCCGTGGCCGATGGGTCTCCCAAGGTCCTCAGCGGATCTTCGTGACGACCATGGCCGAACCCGAACAAGAACAAGAAGACATCGCTCGACGCGCTTTGAAGTTCTTCAACCTCCGCTCTAAAGACATCGAAAGACTCACCTTCGAAGAGCGTGTCTTGACCCTAGACAAACTCGACGAAGCCGACCGCGCAAAAGTGCTCGGACCCGATACCGACGAAATCGGTAGCTTGACCGACCCTCGCGAATTTAACCTCATGTTCAAAACCTACGTCGGTGCCCTGAGCGGCGAAGAAGGGGCCGCGTTCCTACGCCCCGAAACCGCCCAAGGTATCTTCGTCAATTTCAAAAACGTCGTCGACTCGACCCGCATCCGAGTACCCTTCGGCGTCGCACAAGTCGGCAAAAGCTTCCGAAACGAAATCACACCGAGAAACTTCACCTTCCGATCCCGCGAATTCGAACAAATGGAAATCGAATTCTTCTGCCACCCAAGCCAGTCGGCCAACTGGTACCAGTACTGGAGAAACCGCCGACTCCAATGGTACAAAGATCTCGGTCTCGACTCGGATCGACTGCGACTGCGTGAACACGAACAAGACGAACTGAGCCACTACTCCTGCGGGACTGCCGATATCGAATACGCCTTCCCGTTCCTACCCCCAGGCGAATACGGGGAACTCGAAGGCATCGCCCACCGCGGGGACTTCGACCTGCGAAGCCACTCCGAAGGAAAACTCGATCCGAAAAAACGACCCCTCGAAGTCGAACTCGACGAACAAGGATCCCCAAAACATCGTGGCAGTGGTAAGGATCTGACCTACAGAGACGACCTGACCAACGAACGCTTCATCCCCCATGTGATCGAACCCTCGGCAGGCGCGGATCGAGCAACCCTTGCGTTCCTCTGCCAAGCGTACACCGAAATCCAATCCTCGGAATCCAACGGGAAATTCGAATCGCGCGTCGTCATGCGACTCCACCCTAGAATCGCGCCCTACAAAGCCGCCGTGCTGCCCCTGGTCAAAAAAGACGGAATGCCCGAAATCGCAGCCGAAATCTACGGCGCACTCAAGAAGAAATTCAACGTCTTCTACGACGAAAAATCCGCTATCGGGAAACGCTACTGGAGACAGGACAAAATCGGCACCCCCTACTGCATCACCGTCGATAGCCAAACGCTCGTCGATCGGACCGTGACCATCCGCGAACGCGATTCCATGGAGCAATGGCGAATCGGAATCGATCAAGTCGTCGCGGAAATCGAAAAACGCGTCTGCTGAATTCACACCCCATTTCCCGAACGTCACCCCAAAAACGCAACGGCCTTGCCTTGCGCGAGCATCGACCATGAGCGAGCATCGACAAGGTGAACTCTTCCCAAGCGATGAAGCTCCCTGGGAGATCGACGCACAAGCCACCGTGCTTGCCGCTCACGTCGTGTTTCCCGAAGCACCCTTCGGTCCCTACTCCTACCGCATCCCCGAAACGCTTTCAAACCAAGTCCAACCGGCCATGCGGGTCGTTGTGCCTCTGGGAAAAGGGGATCGGGAAATCACCGGCTATACCCTCGGTGTCGAGACGCTCAAACAATACCGACAAAACCTCAAACCCATCCTGCAATGCTGCGATGATGGGCCCCTGTGCAGCCCAAACCTACTCGAACTCGTCAAGTGGATGAGCAAGTACTACCTGGTTCCCGCAGGACAGGTCCTCGAAGCGGTCATCCCCGCCGGTGTCCGGGCCGGGGCCGGTACCCGCAACCAAACGCTCCTGCGACCGACCGATAAAGCCACCGACGACGCGTTCGTCAAATCGTTGCCCATCAAACAACGGCAAACACTCGTCCAATTGATCTTAGCCAACGAACCCCTAGCTCCCGAACAACTCCGCTCGCTGGCCAATTGCTCCGACGGCGTGATCAAAAAACTCAAAGACACTGGCTTCATCGAAAGCTACACCGAACGGGTCATGACCTTCGAGGCCAAAGCCGACGCAACCAACGATCCTGCCGTCCCTCTTCCGGCATTGACGACCGACCAACGCGTCGCTCTGCAAACCATTTTCGGCGCCCTGGACTCCCAAAAACATTCGACCATCCTGCTCCACGGCGTGACCGGTAGCGGCAAGACCGAAGTCTACATGCAGGCCATCGAAAAGACGATCGGCTTTGGCCGTCAAGCGATCGTCTTGGTCCCGGAAATCAGCCTCACTCCACAAACGCGCAGCCGCTTTCAAAACCGATTCGGCTCGGTGGCCGTCCTGCACTCGAACATGAGTGGTCCCGAGCGCCATTTCCAATGGAGAAGGATCAGCAATGGCGATGTCCAAGTCGTCGTCGGACCACGCTCGGCAATCTTCGCTCCGGTTCCGCATCTGGGATTGGTCATCCTCGACGAAGAACACGAAACCTCCTTCAAACAAGACAATATCCCCCGCTACCATGCGCGCGATGTGGCCATCCACCGCGCCTTTCTTGAAAAAATCCCCTTGGTCCTAGGCTCAGCCACCCCGTCGCTCGAAACCTATCACCGCGCCCAAAGCAGAGCGTATCAGTACGTCAGCCTGCCGCGCAGAATTCTCAATCGTCCCATGCCCGAAGTGCGAACCATCGACCTTCGCGTCAATCGCATCGATGTCAACCAAGGAAGCTTGTCGAAGCCCCTCGTGCAGTCCATGCGCCGTGTCCTGGACCAAGAAGACGGACAAATCATCTTACTGCTCAACCGACGCGGGTTCTCGACCCGTGTTCAGTGCCCATCTTGCGGCTTCGTGCTGGCTTGCCCCGACTGCGACCTGCCGTTGACTTTCCACCGCGATGGAAACAAAGCCATGTGCCACTACTGCGACTTCACCATCGCCGCACCCCAACAATGCCCTAAATGCTCCTTCGATGGAATCCGCTTCTCAGGACTCGGTACCCAACGACTGGAACTCGAAGTCCAAGCCGCCTTTCCAAATGCGCCCATGGCACGAATGGACTCCGATACCATGAAGAAACCCGGAAGCCACGAACGAACGCTGACGGACTTTCGAACCGGACGCACCAAAATCTTGCTCGGTACCCAAATGATCGCCAAAGGTCTCGACTTCCCCAACGTGCTGCTCGTAGGGGTCATCCAAGCCGATACGAGCCTCCATTTCCCCGACTTCCGTGCCTCAGAAAAAACCTTCCAACTCATCACCCAAGTCGCCGGCAGAACCGGTCGGGGCGACAGGGCAGGGGAGGTCCTCGTGCAAACCTTCTCCCCAGAACATCCCGCGATCCTTGCAGCCTGCAAACACGACTTCTTGAGCTTTGCCGACCTGGAACTCCAACACCGAAAACCCCTAGGGTATCCTCCCTATGGCTCCTTAGCCCGCATCATATTTCGCGGAGAAGTCCAAGAGCAAGTCGAGCAGTTTGCCGAAAGCGTCGTGGCCAAAGCTCGGGGACTTGTCGCCAAACACGGATCGAAAGTCCGTGTCCTCGGACCATCGCTACCACCGATCCCCAAACTCCGTGGCCACCATCGATTTCACGCCATGCTCATCACCCAACAACCCGGCGCACTGCATGCGATCCTGCAAGAAATCCAATCGAGCACCAAACCGCCCGAAGGGATCTTGTACCTGATCGACATCGATCCAATCGACATGCTCTAATCGCTTCAAACCAAACCTTCTGTTCTAAGCAATCCTCATCAGCATTGGTACCAGATCCGTGGATGAGCCCTACTTCAAAAAATACCTAGCTTATGTCGATCCTTCGATTCGTCCGGTCGATGAGCTCGAGGCCCAAGCCTCAAGGTTCCTAAGTTGGTGCCAGAGGGTCGATGTTTCCCAGACCCTCGTGCTCCACGGTTCTTACACATGGACCTTGCGCCAAGTGCTCAACCATATCACAGATTCGGAGAGAGTTTTCGCGTTTCGAATGCTATGGTTTGCCCGGGGTAGCCAAGTACCACTTCCAGGATTCGACGAGCATGAGTTCTCTTTCAATGCGTTGGCAAACCAACTCGATTGGCAAGCTCTCATCGATGAATTTAGGACCGTACGGGAAGCGACTATTTCGTTGCTAAGGAATCTACCCCCAGAAGCGTGGCCTCGCGGTGGCACGGCAGCGGGCTACGAGGTCGATCTTTGGCTTTTGTTCGGCATGATCTACGGCCACGTCGAGCACCATTTCAAGATCCTCCAAACTCGTCAGCCAAATCTCCGATAGAATTGAGCGACACGACCCCCTATCCCCCAAGCTCGTACCTCCCCCAATATCATCTCCCTTCCCATTCCCCCCTTCCCATTCCCCCCTCTCTTCCCTTTGCGTCCTTGCACCTTTGCACCTTTGCGTTCCCTTCTTCTCTTCTTCTTCTCTTCATGAACCCCCTTAACCTCCGAGCCTGGCCCCTGACGACACTCCTGGCGATTTTGCCATCCGTCTTCGAGCCCCCAACTGCCATCGCCCAGCAAGCCGCCCAGCAAGCCGCCCAGCAAGCAGTTGTACCGAACGTCGCGAGGCAACCCCTCGAAGCCTCCGCGAAACGACTGCGCGAGGCCCTGCGATTCCTCGGCGAACCCCTCGACGATTCGATCGACCAAGCGTTGCTCGAACTGGAAAACCAACCCGAGGACGCCATCGTCGCCTCCCAGATCCAAAAAACACTCGATCCGCTGTGCCTTGCTCTCGTCACGATCAACCCCGAAAGCCGCGTCAAAGTCTCCGCAGGTGCCATCCAGCCCATCCTCTACGAAAAAGGCTGGCGAAGCTTCCTGATCAAAGTCATCAACGAAGCCGGCGTGACAGCACCCCTGCGCTGCTCGAGCCCCCAAGCCCAGAGCATGGTCCGACAAAGCACTTCGGCCGCCGCTCCGGAAATCAAAATCACTCCTGCCGAATCGGCACGACGCTGGCTCGATATCGCCATGCCAGTCCAAGAACCGATGGTTGCAAATCTCTCAGGACTCCAAGTCGAATACCGAATCGTCCAACTCTACAGCCGCGACCCAGGCCCCCTCGAAGCCACCTTGGCCTTCGATGTCGGACAAGGAACCCAGGACCTGGGATTCCGAAGCGAAATACCGATCCTGTTTCGCTCCATCCCCAGCCAAGCCGTAAGCCTTGAAATCCGCGATCATGACGGCAAAAAAACAACCTGCGCGATCCTGATCCAAGACTCCAAAGGACGGGTCTACCCCAACCCAGCTCGCCGACTTGCTCCCGACTTGTTCTTCCACCCCCAAATCTACCGGGCCGATGGCGAATCGGTCATCCTCCCGGCCGGCCAGTACTCCATTACCGCCTCGCGTGGTCCTGAGTACCTCCCGACGAAATTCGATTTCACCGTCCCGCAACAACAAGCCGCCGAGCCGATGCGCATCGAACTCAAACGCTGGGTCCATATGGCCGCCCAAGGCTGGTTCTCCGGGGACCATCACGTCCATGCCGCAGGCTGCGCTCACTACGAAAACCCCACCCAAGGCGTCACGCCCGAAGACATGATGCGACACATCTTAGGCGAGGATCTCAATGTCGGTTGCGTCCTGAGCTGGGGTCCGTGCTGGTACCACCAAAAACAATTCTTCGATGGCAAAGTCTCCAAACTCTCCCGCACCGACTACCTGATGCGTTACGACGTCGAAGTCAGCGGATTTCCCTCCTCCCACGCCGGGCATCTGTGCTTGCTCAACCTCGTCGAAGACGACTATCCAAACACCAAAAAAATCGAAGACTGGCCAAGCTGGACCATCCCCATCATGAAATGGGGCCAACAACAAGGTGGAGTCGTCGGCTATAGCCACAGCGGCTGGGGTTTGGCTCTCCCGGATTACATGCCCGATGGCAAACGAGGTCCGTTGCCCAACACCTGGGGCGGCAGCAAACCAGGCCAAGCAGGCCGGGCAGCCGACAAACTCCCCGACTATGCCATGCCACCGTTCGATGGCATCGGTGCCAATGAGTACATCGTCGCTGCACCAAACGACGCTTGCGATTTCATCTCGACGGTCGACACACCAGCCGTCTGGGAACTGAATATCTGGTACCACGTCCTGAACACCGGTCTCAAAACCCGAATCAGTGGAGAAACCGATTTCCCCTGCATCTACGGCGAACGCGTCGGCTTAGGCCGCGTGTATGTCCAAATGGATACCAAGCAACCCATGACCTACGACCAGTGGGTCCGAGGCTTGCTCGACGGACGCTCCTACGTCGGAGATGGAGCTAGCCACGTGCGTAAATTCGCCGTCAACGAACATCAGCTCGGCCAAATCGATGCCGAACGCCGTGTCAGCGAAGTCCATTTGAATCAGCCCGAAAAAGTCCAGGTAACCGCCTCGCTCGCCGCTTGGCTACCGGCCACCCAAACCGAACAAGCGCTCGAAATCAAAAATCGTAGACTCGACGAAAAACCTTATTGGCACATCGAGCGCAGCCGCATCGGAACCTCTCGAACGGTTCCGGTCGAACTAATCGTCAACGGACAAGCCGTCGCGAAGCAAGATCTAACCGCCGATGGAACTTGGCAAGACCTCCACTGGGATATCCAACTCGAGCAGTCTAGCTGGATCGCATTGCGCATCTTTCCGTCGATGCACACCAATCCGATCTTCGTGCACGTCGATCGCAAAGCGATCCAGCCGAGCAAGCAAAGCGCGCAGTGGTGCCGAGATGCAGTCGACGTATGCTGGAACAAGAAACGGCCATTGATCCGAGCCGAAGAACGCGATGCGGCTGAGGCTGCCTACAATACCGCCCGCGAATACTACGATCGAGCGATCCAGGCAGCACCCGAGCTACCGGAATAACAGCCTAAGATCCAAGGGCCTCGACTTTGGCAAAAATCATCCTACCACCCTGAGTCTGCAGCGTGCTGGTCACCGCGACGAGCACCGTTTGGTTGATCTTGTCGCGACCGCCCTCGATGACCACCATCGTTCCATCGTCTAGGTATCCAACCCCTTGGTCGTGACCCTCGCCTGGCTTGACCACGCGGATCTGAAACGCCTCGCCTGGCAAATACTGCGGACGCAACGAGGCGGCGACTTGGTTCAAGTCGATCACCTCGACATTGTGCAACTTGGCAACCTTGTTGAGATTAAAATCCCCCGTCAAAAGCTTGCCATCAAGGTGCTTGGCCAAAAGCACCAGCTTCATATCCACAGGCTGTCCGGCAAACTCGGGTAGCTCCGTGTCGTACATCAAAAAGTCGACGCGCTTGGAGGTTCGGATCCTATTGAGAATGTCCAAACCGCGGCGGCCCCGGACGCGCTTGAGCTTGTCGGAACTGTCGGAAATCCCCTGTAGCTCCATCAAAACAAACCGAGGCATCACCAACCGGTTGTCGAAGATGTTCGTCTCGGAAAGCTCGGCCAACCTGCCGTCGATGATGCTGCTTGTGTCGAGGACCAAAGGCTTGATCCCTTTAAAGTCCCTGGCGAATTCCACATAAGGAATCACAAATCGAAAATCGTCCTTCGTCTGCAACAAAACGCTCACGCAAGCATAACAGAGGGTGATCAACACTCCGAGGGAAATGTACGAGGCGTAAGGGTTGATACTGCCAGGGTTGGTGATGAACGGACCGAGTGCAAGCATCAGCAGATTGGTGAAAATCACGCCGATCAGAAGCCCGAAGTAGATTGCCGAGATCACCTCAATCCGCTTGCGAGGAATGAACAAGTCCAAAAAGATCACACCGCAGGCTACCAAAAGTACCCCGGAAAAGACCAAATAAGGGGTGATGGCCGTGCGCTGGTCTTCCCCAGGGACCATCTTGGAACTCATCGACGTAGCAAGCGATGCACCTAGGCCAGCTGCGGCAACGACGAAAATGATCCGCAAAATGACGATCGCAATCGAATCGGCAAAAGGCGAACTGGCCTCTCGCTTTCCGATGTTGCTGCCTGAGCTTTGGTTATCCACTCTAAATTCTGTTGTATGGGGGACGTGGGATGACTGGGAATCTGAACGTTCCTTGGCCAACCTTGAAGTATATTCAGAAACGGCGGGGCTTTCCCTAAAATCGCTAGCCAAACCGCGGTTGGACTGTCGAGCTCATTCCGATCTTAGCGGATTTTCCGTCCTTAGCCAGCCACTCCCGAGGGACCTAGGCTCCGACGCATCGGTTCGATAACGTTCCGATCATCTCGATTTGCACTTCAATGCAATCGCCCGGTTTTAGGAAAACCTGCGGATTGCGAGCCACTCCTACACCGGCCGGAGTGCCAGTAAAAAGCAGGTCACCTGGCTCGATCGTCAGAACCTGCGAGATGTAACTCAAGAGCATCTCGGGCTCAAAAATCAATTCCGCTGTCGTCGAATTCTGCATCGTCTGGCCGTTGAGCCTCGACTCAATACGCAGCTTGAGCGGATCGGGGATCGAGGAGGCCAAGGCGATGGCAGGACCGATCGGTGCGAAAGTATCGAACGACTTCCCGAGAAACCACTGCTTGCCCGGCTTTCCTTTTTGCCAGTCGCGGGCCGAGACATCATTGCCCGCCGTGTAGCCAAAAATCGCCCGCTTGGACTCCTCTTGGGTTGCATTCTTGAGCCTCTGGCCAACGACGACAACCAACTCGGCTTCGAAATCGACTTGGCTGCTGGTCGAAGGGATCACGATCGGATCGTTCGGGCCACACAGCGATGTCGACGCCTTGTTAAAGACGATCGGTTCTTCGGGGATCGGCGCATGGGTTTCCAACGCATGGTCCCGGTAGTTCAAACCGATGCATAGTATTTTCCCTGGCGAATCGAGCGGACAAAGCAATTCAAGTCGCTCTTCGGATGGACCGAGTTTCTTAATCAGCGGAACGATTCGCGACTCAAGCTCACGCCATCGAAGGATCAGTTCCCGAGTCGATGTCGGCAGCGAATCATCCGCCGAGCAGAGGTCTTGGATCCCTTGTGAGGTTTGCCAACCCCAAGCGATCGAACGATCGGGACGCTTGAATCGAACAATCATCGATACGCCTGCAGGTTACTTAGGTGCTACCATGGCGATGATCTTTTTGCCCTGCTGCGAGGGTGGCTGCTCAAGCTTCGAATGCTCGGCCAAATCTGCAAGGATCTGCTGCATGACCCGTTGGCCTTCCTCGACGTGAGCCAACTCCCGACCCTTGAACATGACCGTCACTTGCACTTTGTCCTTGTGCTTGAGAAAGCCGATCGCCTGACGCACTTTGGTGTCCACGTCGTGCTCACCGGTCTTGGGCCGCAATCGAATCTCTTTGGTCTTCGTCTGGTGCGTCTTTTGCCCGGACTTTTTATTCTTCTCGTATTTGAACTTGCCAAAGTCCATGATCCGGCAAACCGGAGGTCGTTCATTGGGTGCGACCTCGACGAGATCCAGTTCGGCATCCCGAGCACGGTTCATCGCTTCATCGAGCGTAATGACTCCGTATTGGGTGCCATCGGGGCCGATCACTCGGAGAGGAGAAATGCGAATTTGATTGTTGACTCGAGTCTGATTACGTTCGATCGTGACGCTCCTTGTTGGTGGAAATCGAAGGCCTGAGGGCGATCAGGTCATATACGATTAGAAAGTATCGGTTCTAGCGGGGGTGCGGGTCAACCGACTTCGAGGAAAAATTCCCGGTTTTCCAGGTAGTCGGCACAGGATTTTGGCACTTGCAACCCTCCGATCCAACGCTACGATTATCGTCCCGATGACATACCGATGCCCTTGTAGCTCAGTCGGTAGAGCAGCTGACTCTTAATCAGCGGGTCCAAGGTTCGAGTCCTTGCAGGGGTACTTATTAGAAAATCGGCATCGATCGAGAACCCGCAAATCCTTGTGTTTTGCGGGTTTTTTCGTTGATTTTCATTCCACCGTAGCACGGTCCTCCGAGGCCGTGCGTTCCGATTACCGCGACTTACCGCGACTTACCGCAACTACCGTAGCACGGTCCTCCGTCGGCCGTGCGTTCCGATTACCGAGACTTACCGCGACTACCGTAGCACGGTCCTCCGAGGCCGTGCGTTCCGATTACCGCAACTTACCGCGACTACCGTAGCACGGTCCTCCGAGGCCGTGCGTTCCGATTACCGCAACTTACCGCGACTACCGTAGCACGGTCCTCCGAGGCCGTGCGTGCATGTCATAAATCGATCGGATTCACGCTCTTGGCCTCCGTCGGCTTTACGCCGTCGGGGCCAAGGCTCTTCAGCTACAATCCCTCCCGAAAACCCCTTTCTCTTTCTTCCGCCCTCCGGGCGGAAGAAAGAGAAAGCCGAGAAGCGCGCTGCCGCCTTAGTAGCCGCAATTTCCGCCTCCGCCGGGGCAAGCCCGACGGGAGGCTCATCCAACAAAAGAGCATCCGCTCTTAGCCTCATTCGGCTCCATCCCAACGGAGCACCGCTCTTTGGCCTCCGATCGGCTTTACGCCGTCGGGGCCAAGGCTCTTCAGCTAGAACCCCCCCCCCCCCCCCCCCTCTCCTCCCTCCCCCCC
>JAPLNM010000132.1 GCA_026692845.1 Planctomycetota bacterium
AGGCTGGAAGCCTATCCCACGCCTAGTGCTTGACCGCGTGCAACGCCAGTTTCAACGCGCAAACGCGCGGAGGACCACCGCCACTCTTCGGGGCTATTCACTAGATTCGCTTTGACCGGATTCTGTTCGATGTACTCGATGATGCGAAGCATTTCAGAATCGTCGCGAACCCAATGATCGAATGTCTCCGTTTGCCAATAAGCCCCAGATGCGCCTCGGACTCGATTACACATTGTGGCAGTATAGCTTTGAATGCTGTGCGAGATGATTTCACGAGGAGTCCGACCGCGACCTTCGCTATCACGCGAGCGATCAACGGCGTTGATCGCCCAAGCCTCGTCGGGCATGAACAACCAATGGTGATGGCTCGGCATGACAACGAACGCGAGCAGTTTGTACCGCTCGTTTGCAAAATGTAGGAACGCATTCTGAACAATCTCAGCTTGGCGCTCATCGGAAAGGTGCGTTACAGGGCTGCGTCCATCAAGCAACTGATCGACCTGCGCGAACAGCAGTTTGTGTTTCTGGTGTTCCCACTCGTCATCATTCAAGTGTGTGGGTTTTGGTCTCTCCTCGAGCTGCTCTCGAAACTCGCGTATTTGCGTTACTCCGGCCGCAGAAATACTCCCTTCCAAACACGCGGTGATAAAAACCGGTTGCCCCTCCACATCCCAATGCGGCAGATGCCTCCGTCTAAAAATCCCGTTCATTTTCCCCCCGTGGGATTGGCTTCCAGCCAATAGTGTTCCCGTTAGTGGTTACTGTGCTAATCTCTTTCAAAGACGGACAGGCTGGAAGCCTATCCAACGCTGTCTAATTTATATTATAGGCAGACGGGGTCGTCATAAGACAACCGTTTGCCACCATCCATGCGATCGATAAAAATGCTATCAATCGCACTTTATCGGTTCGATAGCAAGATCAACTTGTGGGGTATAAAATGGCTTCTAGCCTGTCCAGCAGTTTCAGTCCGCACCACGGGAGGGCACCTGATGTGACAATTCGCAGGACAGGCTGGAAGCCTATCCCACGGGAGCAGACCACGTAGCCAATCAGCGCAGGGTGACAAAGTCGTTGTGGTTCAGCAGCGACCATACCAACATGATCCGATCGGGTATCGATGATCCTTGGCCTATCCCACCCTCAGGCAAACTCCGCCATCGCTCCATCGCTCGCCTGCTGGCACCAACCATCGACTCGTCGGCCCGGATCCCCAAGATCTGCTGGAACGCTTGTTCGATAAACTCCTGCTCCTCGACCCGAACCCCCTGCCCCTCGCGGCCGATCCGCTCGGCAATGCGCACCGCAGAGTCCAAAACCAATCGACTGTTGCTCAGCGCCAAGGCCTGCTGGGGAACAATGCTCTGGTCTCGCCGATAACACTCCTTGACCAACGCTTCGTCAAACGTCGTCAAAAACAGGTTCCGCTCGTTGTTCGAATGAAAGAAATACAAACTGCGTCGGAGCGAATCGGCCTGCTGATTCATCGGCACCGAAGGACCTCCCATCGTCGCGTCCAAACTCCCTGCAAGCGATAGAATCGAGTCCCGCACTACCTGAGACTCCAGCCGAATCGGGCTTCGCCTCCACAAGAGCCGATTGTCCGGATCGATCGAGATTGCCGACGGAGCCCCCGCTAGACTCGAATGCCTGCGATAAGCCTCCGAGGTGAGCATCAGCCGATGCATGTACTTCATGCTCCAACCATGCGACATCAACTCCGCTGCCAACCAGTCCAGGAGCTTTTGATGCTCGGTTTTGGTCCCTTTGTTTCCAAAATCAAAAACGCTCGATACCAGCGGCTCACCGAAATGCCGATTCCAAAGGTGGTTGACGGCCACTCGGGCCGTGAGCGGATTTCTCTCGTCGGTGATCCACTTGGCCAACGCCGTTCTTCGTCCAGAACTGGTCTTGGGAAACTCGGGTTTCGGATCGTCCGCCCCGGAGTTTAGGAACCGTGTCGCGCTCCACTGAGCACCGACGAACCGGACCAAATCTCCATCGGGGTTGTGGAGCTGCTCCTGGGCCTTGGCAAGCCCCCCTGCGGCTTGATCGAGCTCCTTTTGCGCAGCGTCCTTTTTCTCCGGGACAGCTTTCAACAAGCTGATCTGAGCCGTCGTGTGCTGCAAGGTTGCCTTGGCCAACTGCCACTTGCGATCCTGAAGAACCCAAGCCCGCAGAGCGAGCGCCTGGGCGTTCTTTAGTTCCGTCAGATCCGAATTGGATCCTGAACGTGCGTCGGTGCGTTGTTGGTCTTCGAGCGCCCAACGCTTCTTCCAAGCCTCATGCCGCAATTGCAGAGCCTCGATCTCTTCAAGCCCTGCAGCGTGCTTTTGCTCGGCTTGCTGCAACTCGAGCTTGGCGACTTGCAATGCATCTTGAGGCCCAAGGCTCATGCCGCTGCCGGGCTCTCGCAGTTGCACCGAATCCCCGAGCGTCTGGATTCGGATCTCATGAAAGGCGACTTGGACGTCGAAGGCCGTCAATTGCAACGCACCGGGTTGTCGAGCCATTGGGCTTTTCCAAGCCACCTTCGGTTGGCCGTCCAGCGCCGCGTTGATCAGCTGGCCGCGGACCTGCAGATGCAGCGTGTACTCTTTGTTGAGTTCGACCGGATGCGACGCGCGGCCCTCCGGGGGATAATGATAAGTCCCATTCTGGGCATAGGAGGCTTGGACTTTGGGATCCGGGCTGTGGGCGCTGACATAGACCATGATCTCGCTGTCTTGAGGACCTGGCATGATCGTCCCGTCGGCTTGGGTCGAGTCGAACGAGACCCCGACGCTGCGATAAGTGCTCCCGCCGAGGATGGTAAATCGCAAGGTCAAATCGAAATCGCTCGGAGGATTTTCCAGCCAACGCAAAACGCTGCGGCTTTGGCCGTCTTGGAGCTGCTGTAGCTTTCCAGGCTCCAACTCCCACTTGCCTCCATAGGTTTTCCAGCGCTCGGGCAAGAGCGTCTGGAACTTATCTTCGACAAGAACTTTCGCAGGATCGGTCACCGGCTTAGAGTCCGTGTCGGATTTGGTTTTTCGATCCTCGTGGGCTTGGTAATCGGCTTGAGCCCTGGAGAGTTTTTCCTTGGCCGTCTGGACCGCTTGGGTGAGCCCTGCGAGCGACCCTCGAGCCTTTTCGATTTGGCTGGGGATGACCCATTCTCGGCGTTCGGGTTGCCAAGCCACCCCTGGGAGATCGACGGTTTGGATTTCTAAGGGGATGTGCGAGAGAAACTCCGGGATTGCCGGGGTCATGATCGCCGATTTGTCGGGCGAGGACTCTTGGCCTCGCTCAAAGCGATACGTCGGCAAATCCATGGTAGCGTCAAAGACTCGGGGGAGTCCGTTTTTGGCAAAGTCGCTTTCGCTCGGGACCGAATCGAGCCGAACATGATAGGGTTCAAAGATCGCCCGCATCTTGTAGTAATCGGTCTGCTTGATCGGATCGAACTTGTGATCGTGGCACTTGGCACAGTTGATCGTCAGGCCTAAAAACGCCTTGCTCACATGCTCGATCGTTTCGTCCATCCATTGGTTTCGATTGAACAGGAAGTAGTTGCGGGCCAGGAATCCAGTGGCACGAAGATCGCTGAAGTCCTCGGGAGCGAGCTCGTCGGCCGCGAGCATCCGTCGGATCATTTCATCGTAAGGTCGATCGCTATTGAGGGATTCGATGATCCAATCGCGCCAGTGCCACATGTGCAGTTGGCTGTTGCGGAGTTGGTCACCAAGTCCCCACCAATCGCTAAACCGCCATACGTCCATCCAGTGTCGGGCCCAGCGTTCGCCGTGCTTGGGATCCTCAAGCAGTCGGTCGATGGTCGATTCATACCAGGTTGCATCCCACTGGCTCGGCAGGCTGTTCCACTCTTGGGCTTGGGGTGGCAAGCCGATCAGATCGACATAGAGCCTGCGCAGCAGCACGTCGTTGGGGGCTTGGGGCTGGGCAACGATACCGCGCTGGGAGTGGAGTTCGTGTAGGAAAGCGTCGATGGGATGCGAGGGCCCATTTTGGGCGAATGGGATTGCTGGTGCGATCAGGGGTTGGAAGGCCCAGTGCTTGCGGGGGTCTGGCTCGGGTTGTTCGTTGGGGATGCCTTGGGCCCCCTGGTCGATCCATCGCTCGATGATTTCGATCTGCTCGGGTTTGAATGGTTCTCCTTCGTGCTCCGGAGGCATGCGAATGCCCAGCTCGCTGCTCGAGACTCGCTGGATGATCCTGCTTTGCAGAGGTTCTTTGGGGATTATCGCCGGGCCCGAATCGCCACCTGCAAGGATGCTTTCGAGCGTATCGAGCCTCAACGAGGCTTCTTGGCGGAGCGGACCGTGGCAGGCAAAACAGCGCTCGCGCAGGAGTGTTTTGACTTGCTTTTCGTATTCGATCGTCGGGTGGGATTCCTCAGAGCCCTGTTCGGGGGCTTGAGGCTGGGCGTTGAGCGGAACAGAAGCAAGCAAGCACAGCAAAGCCATGAACCCAGAGTACAAGATCAGGGATTTGGAACTGCGCAATGGCATTGGCATGGTAGGTCGTCGGCCCAAGGAGATGGGCGATGAAGTTAGGCGGGGCAATCGGGTCCTACAATATAAGACACAGTATAAGCCATAGCGTGGTGCCATAGAGTGGAATTGCGATGAAGAAAAGTTCGGCGCGTGCAAAGGGATGTTTTTTTCCAAGTCGGGAGGTTGTCTGCTACCAAACGATCCGGCCAGGAAACTATACTCGGAGGACCTTTTCGGACTCATGGCGTTGGTTCGAAGGTCGTTTAGTGCCTCTCGATGTTAGGGACTTGGTATCCATGCGATTTTTTTACTCTCTGTTGGCAATGGTCTTGGCTATGGCAGCACATCCTCTCCATGCTCAAACTCCTGCGACGCAAACACCTTTGCGGACGCTCGGGACCATCGAGCGCTTCAAACCCGAGTTTGATAAGCTTTTGCCGGTCGATTCGAAGCTCGAGGTTCTGGCCGACGGGTTCACTTGGACCGAAGGTCCGTTGTGGATGGGAGACGACAAAACTGGGTACTTGCTCTTTACCGACATTCCCCGCAATTCGATATTCAGTTGGTCGAAGTTTCATGGAATCAGCTTGTTCATGGAGCCTTCTGGCTACACCGGGGTGACGTATTATGGTTTGGAGCCCGGAGCCAACGGGTTGCTCAAAGACTCCGAGGGGAACCTCGTGATGTGCGAACACGGGGACCGACGCGTGAGTGTGCTGACACCAAACGGGGGCAAACGGACGCTTGCGGATAACTACAAGGGCAAGCGGCTCAACAGCCCTAATGATGGGGTCTTGAAGTCCAACGGGGACATCTATTTCACCGATCCGCCGTATGGACTGCCACAACGCGAAAACGATCCACGACGAGAGTTGGATCATTTCGGAGTGTATCGGATCTCGAAGAAGACCGGAGAGTTGACGTTGATGACCACCGAATTGGCACGTCCCAACGGGATCGGTTTTTCGCCCGATGAGAAAACACTCTACGTTGCACAGAGCGATCCGAAGAAAGCGATTTGGATGACCTTTGAGGTCAAAGACGACGGCACGCTCGGTGCGGGCAAACTGTTTTATGATGCGACCGCAGAGGTTGGCAAGCGACCTGGGTTGCCCGATGGGTTGTCGGTCGACAAGCAGGGGAACGTTTGGGCCAGTGGTCCTGGGGGGATCTACGTCTTTAGCAGCGCAGGGGTTTTGCTCGGTATGATCAATACCGGCGAGCGAACCAGCAACTGCTGCTTTGGCGAAGACGGCTCGACGTTGTTTGTCACGGCCGACAGCAACCTGTGCCGAATCCGGACCAACGCGACCGGCTTGTAGTCCTCCTGAGATTCATCGAGATTTCTCTCTCGGCTTCTCCAAAAACCAGAGTCCTGACGAACAAAAAAACATTGCTGGAAATTTATTTTTGACGTGGTTGCTATTGTTGCAAAGCAGTTATGCAGCCACTGTAAGTGTATCTCCTCATAGTTTTTTTCTTTCTCGAAGGGCTAGCCAATGAAGACGAAAAGGCGATTTGTGCAGGGTTTTACCTTGGTGGAATTATTGGTCGTGATTGCGATCATCGGTGTGCTAGTAGGGTTGCTGCTTCCGGCTGTTCAAGCCGCCCGGGAAGCCGCCCGCAGAATGCAGTGTTCGAATAACCTCAAGCAGTGGGGTTTGGCTAATCAGAATTTTGAATCGGCCAATCGGCGGCTTCCTTTTGGGATGCTGCGAGCCGACGGGACTGGCTGGGGGCATCCGGAGTGGGGCACTCCTGGTCAAGCCCGACGTTTTGCACTGATGCATCAGTTGATGCCCTTCGTCGAGCAGCAATCTTTCTGGAACAATTGGAATCAATTGAACTTTGGGGCCAACACCCTTTCGAATCCTGCGTTTGGGGGGAGTACGGCCAACACCGCATCGCCGCCTTTGGATGGAACGTCGGCCGTCGGTCAGTTGGTCACGCCGGTTCTGCGTTGCCCATCGAATCCTGGAAGTCCATACAACGAGGTTCACCCCAATCCGACGACGGGAGCCA
Organism: Planctomycetota bacterium; assembly: GCA_026692845.1. Classification (GTDB taxonomy): domain Bacteria; phylum Planctomycetota; class Planctomycetia; order Pirellulales; family Pirellulaceae; genus JBKCUI01. The sequence continues at coordinate 6,519 of JAPLNM010000132.1, forward strand.
ATTCGAGCGGTTCTTATGCGCGCGGCGATTACTTTGCTTGCGCCGGCCGCCGTGGATATCCCGGTTTCAGCAACACACTCCCGAGTCTTTGGAACCCGTTTGGCCCTGGTGTGGATTACCCACGTCCGGCGGGAACAGCATCCTCTGCTTCGCAGGCACGTGCCGACGGGGTGTTTAGTCGCAACGTAGCGCGCAAGTTCAGCTCGATAACCGACGGACTGAGCAACACCATCATGATGGGCGAACGGGCTTATTTTGACCCTGTTTTCGACCGTTGCGGACCGGAGACCGGTTGGAGCACCACGAAGATTGGGAACTGGGGTTGGGTGTGGTTTGGCGCCGAAGGAAACGTCTTTTTGGGAACTGGAGTTCCGATCAACTTGCGAATCCGAGATTGCGTTGAATACCGAGACCCTATTCGCTACGATGACCGCATCAATGCCTTCGGAAGCTTGCATGGTGGCGGTTCTCAATTCGTGATGGTCGATGGTTCTGTAAGGTACATCAGTGAGACGATCGACGCGATTACCTACAATGCCATGGGCACACGCGCTGGGTCCGAAATCGTCACGATGCCTGATTGATTTTCTCATCTGGCAGAACGGATCTTGAATTCGCTAGCAGGCTGTGTTGCTCCTAGCGAATTTTCCTGTAAGGTGAATTGCTTGATGCGATTTACTCATGATCATCCGCTAAAAAATTCAGGGTGATTGATCCAAAGCGATCGCTTGCCCGTTATGTCGGTCGATGAGGGTATTTCAGGATAGGGTTTTGTACTCGCAAGTTTTCAAGATTAGGTAGACGCATGCACCGCACGATTCTCACTTTGCCCAGCAAGTTCTCGTTTCTATGGCTCATGACATGGATGCTAGTGTTTTTCATGGCCACTTTGGTCGGATGCGGACCCAAAAGGGACGTCTCCGAAGTTACCGGTGTTGTCATGATGGATGGTAAGCCCATGGACTTGATCCATATCGAGTTCTGGTCCAAAAACGGGCCGAGGTCGTATGGAAAAACCGATGCGGACGGAAAATTCGTCCTTAAGGTCGATGACAAAACCCAACAGGCAGGAGTCATTGCAGGCGAACAAAAAGTTTGCTTGAGAGATACTTGGCCAATCAAAGATGACTATCTTGACGAGGGAGGTGCATGGGTCGATATGTCCGATGGGAAAAGGAGTCGGATCGACACCAAGTACTACGATGCGGTCAACAGCCCAATGACGGTCAAGGTCGAATCGGGAAAAAAGAATTACTTTGAGCTTAAGGTTGACCCTGCTCGCTAGCGATCGCCTAGCCGATTGTGCCCCTTGCAAAACCGGATCTTTGTGCGCCCTCCATCGGCTTATCGATGGGCAAACCTCGATCCCTAGAACCGTCGTAGAGTCGTTAATGTCTGACGAGAAGTATTCGAGTTTGCCCGCCGGAGCCAAAGAGCTATCCGGTATACCCCGCAGCTTACCCAGCAGCGCAGCGGGGTCGACCGAGCCATCCCAAAGGCTCACTTCCCTGGATCAATTTCGCGGGTATACCGTACTTGGAATGCTCATTGTCAACTACTTTGGAGGCTACCAAGCGTGTCCTCAGGTGCTCAAGCACACGCACGATTACTGCAGTTATGCCGATACGATCATGCCGCAGTTTCTCTTTGCGGTGGGATTCTCGTTGCGTTTGACCGTTGGTCGACAACTCCAAAGCGGAGCCTCATGGCAGACCTACGGTCGGATCGTGCGGCGACTCTTGGGCCTGGCCTTGGTCGCTTTCGTGGTCTATTCGGTCTCACCGCGAGCAGCTTCTTGGGAAAAGCTCCAGGAGATTGGGATCTGGGGAGCGATCGCCGAACCGCTCAAGAGACAATGGTTCCAAACCTTGATGCACATCGCCGTGACCTCGCTATGGATTGTGCCTGTCATTCATCGCTCCTTTTCGACCCGACTTGTATGGCTGCTAGGTTCGGCCACTTTGCATGTGGTTCTTTCGTATCTTTTTAATTTCACATGGTGCAACACCGATCCGAATGCGATCGATGGGGGGCCTTTGGGGTTTCTGAGTTGGACCATCCCGGCGATGCTCGGAACCTTTGCATGCGATTGGTTCGTTCCGAGGCGATCCGCCGATGCCAAGCCCGCCGATGCCAAGCCCATCGTACCGAGTCAGGCCATCGTACCGAGTCAGGCCATCGGCCTGTCGGTCTTTACAGCATGCTTGTTGATGCTTCTAGGATACGCCTTCTCGTGTGGAACCAGGTTCTACGATGTGGCTCCTGCAAGCGCCAATGCACAAACGAACCCACTTTTGTTGGCAAAGATTCCTTCCGATCCGGTGGTTCCTGATCGCTCGCGGGTGAAGACCAAGATCCGAGAAAACGGGGCAGTTGCCTGGTTGGCCGAACCTCCTTTTGTCAAACCTCCGGATCGTTCGCAGCGGCAGTGGAACTACTGGATGATGAGTCAGCGCGCCGGGACACTCTCTTACATGACTTTTGCTGCGGGGTTTTCGTTAGCGATCTTCGCGCTGTTCTACATCCTGTGCGATTTGTTCGGGGCGCAACTCCCAATCTTTAAGACTTTCGGTACCAACGCGCTGGCCGCTTATGTGCTTCACGACTTGGTCTCAAACGCCGTGCAGCCGTTTTTTCCCAAAGACTCCCCAATGGGGTTCGCTTACTCGGGTTTGGCGCTGTTTTGCTTGATCACATGGTTGTTTTTGCGAAGTCTTCAGCGCCAGAACATTTTCTTGCGTGTCTGAACGCCTAGCCCATTTGGGCTCAAATCCAATGGCCTAAATCGATGATGCTTAGAGATCTTGCCGGCTTAGGCTTCTTGGTCCAATTCAGGGATCCGCTCCTGGTCGGCTTGCTTGGCAATGAGCGTCTTGGTGCGTTGGATGAAATCGGACTTGTAATTGGCTACTTGTTGCTCGCTGAGCTCGAGGGCTTGGGCGGTTTCTTTGTTGCTCATCCCTAGGACGATGAGCATCTCCAAGCACTTGAGCTTTTGAAAATCGCCCTTGAGCTTCCACTTGAGGATTTGGTCCTCGAGGGTGTGACGCAGGACGTTTTCTTCGCGATCTTTTTGCTCTCCGGACCGAACGATGCTGCTTGCTTGCCTGCCCCCGGAGGGTAGGCGTTGGATCGCATCGCTGGAGTTTTCCTGCGTCACGAGTTGCGTTGCATGCCGACGCCCCTCGCGGCGTAGATGGTCGGTGAGTTTGTAGGATGCGATCGAAAAAAGATAGCTTTCCAAAGGCCGCGAGCAATCGAAATTTGGGAGGCTGTTGAGGAATCCGATGAAGGTATCTTGGACGATGTCTTCGGCGTGGGCTCGGTCGGCGAGCCGAGCACCGACATAGGCCAACAAGCGGCCTTCGAAACGGTCGATGAAATCCTGCCAAGCTTGCGTTTCGCCTCTGCGAATGCTCTCGACCAACATCCGATCGATCTGTGGTTCGCTCATCGGCTAGGACCGCTCCTTGCGATTTTGAGATCGTTTGGCCAGCAGTCCTGTAACGCCCGAGGCGCTTGCGAGGACGGCAAGGGCACCCAGGGCCGATGCGCTTACCCATTGGACACGTTTGGCGGTGACCGATTCGCGTTCCCAGCGACGGATTTGCTCCATTTGATCCGGGCCGATGTGAACCAATCGCCATAGTTGGTGATAGGTGCCACTGGGCCGATCGAGGACCAACTCGTACTGCGTGTCGGCTTTGACCAACTGATTGGTCAGGAATTCCGGTGTTAGCTGCTCGATCTGGGATGCTTGGGTGTGTCTCAGGACGTGCTCATCGAGCACTTTTTGAACCAATTTGACCATTTGCTGATCCAACGCGATGCGGCATTCCTGAGCCGAGGATTCGACCGAGCTTTCGATCGCCACACGGACGATTTCGTTGTCCACGACGCGATCTTTGACCCAGGAGGGTGTTTTCGGATCCCAGATCGGTTTGTCGCTGCCAGCCCAAGTGGAATCGACCTCGGCGAGTCCCTCGGTCGATTGCGTCGCCTGAGGCTCGTTGGTGGCTTTCTGGAATGTGGAAAGCGAGGCAGTTGGCAGGATGTCGGCAAACGCCTCGCGCATCGCACGTTTGACCTCGCGGTTGATCTCTTCCTCCGAAGCGTTCGGATCGAGCTTCGCGGAGATCGAGTCGAGCTTGTTGGCCATTTGCTGCAGGGAGTTGGTCATCCAGGAGAGCGACTGCTGGGCCGTCCCATAGGCGCCTTGATCCGATGTGTTGTCGGTTGACTGGCCCTGGGAGCTATTGGTTTGGGAGCTATTGGTTTGTGAGCGAGGGCCCTGCGCGGATTCCTGGGCGATCCCCAAGGAGCAGGCCAAGGCTAGCAGGAGCGTCGAGGTGATCGTTAGGTAACCTCGCGAGCAGATTGGTTTGGAGTTGCGATCGTTGTTATGCATGGGCATCTTTTTCTTCGGAGACCTTTCGAGCCAGTTGAGGGTGCGATGGATCGATCCACGGAGAGGCGATCTGTACGGCCAGCGAGGTGGTCCCTGCCATCCACAAGCACCAGGGGCTCGGAAAGTAGAAAAACGCTTGGACCAAGCCTGCCATGAGCATGCTCCAGACGATCGCCCATATCGAGAACTTTTTCTTCCTCAACGCATCGGACTGTCGCCACCATCGGACGATCCACATCAGAGCGGCGAAAAAGGCCATGTGTCCGGCCAGATTTGGAAGTCGGTCGGCATCGTAGAAACCTTTCAACCAGCGATTGAAGTCTTTTCCGAACCAAGGAGTTTGAAAGTCTGTCGACGCATTGAGGATCGAGCTCCATGGTATAAGCAAAAATTCGCTAAGTTGAAAGCTCACTGCCCCGAGGATTAGCCCGGCGACCATCATGGCAAAACGAAAGGCGATCGAATCCTCTTGCTTGGTTTCCCAACGGCGGGCGAATGTCACGATAGTCCAACTGCATAGGATCGACATAAGTCCCAGCCAGGCGATCGCGCCGAGGGCTTGGGAGTTCCATATCCCGTTGCTCGATGCGAGGTATCCGTTCGAAACGGCGATGAAGCCTCCGGCGATCGAGGCGACCGCTGCGATCAAGCCCGAGAAGGTCAGAGATTGCAACCAGTGGTGAGCTGAGCTCCAGAAGTCTCGCTGGGCTAGGGTTTGCTGTTGCTGGGCCTTCCACATCCTCTTGGCCTCTTTGGTCGACACCGGCTTGCTGGGACTGCGAGGGTTGGCCGTGGTTCCTGGTCGAATCTTAGCCGTCGGATACCCGACGGTTTCCTGCATCGCTAAGGGGTTGGACACTGGACTGGAATCCTTGGTCCATGAGGTTTTGCGAAGGTCCTCGGCAGTTACATGGCCGAAGAACCAAAGGCTGTAGTAGATAGCATAAGCACCCAGGATCGAGCCTAGCACAGTTGCAGCACCCGAGACGGCCAGGATCACTGCGATAGCGACCAGGGCGGCGATGGAGTTGTTTGAATCCTTGCTCGAGCTAGACCCGAACCAATTTTTTATACTTTCAAGACCGCTGCGGACTTGCTGAAAGATCGGTTCTCGCTGGAGCATCTCGCGATGGCCATCGATTCCAATCGTAAAAAAAGCTTGGATCCGCTGCGAGGTGCTCAATGAATTGCTGGGGATCCCTAAGGCTTTTTTGGCCGTGGTTCGGGCCGTGGTTCGGGCCGTCGTCTGCGTTGACTGATCGCTTGCTTTCGTAGGAGCATTGCCATTCAACGGCGGGCGAATCGCAGGGCCGCTTGCAACGAGCGGTGAGACAAAACCTGCGGCGCTCAATTCGAAGCCCAGGTCATGCAACATCTCTCGGCCGTCGCGATAACGGTGGGTTGGGTTTTTGGCCAAGCACTTTGCGATCACGTGCGCCAGGCCATCTGGGAGCATGGATAGGTCCGGGTCGGCCGTCAGGTGCTTGAGCAAGATCTCTTGGGTGCTCTGGCCATCGAATGGGACCGTACCGGTGAGCATTTCGAAAAGGATGATCCCGAGCGAGTAGATGTCGATCTCTTTGCCGTATTCTCCTTTACCGATTTCCGGAGCCATGTAGTGGAAGGTCCCGACACTCTCGGTCTGGCCGGCTCGTCGCGACGCGCTGATGTACTTCGAGAGGCCGTAGTCACCGATTTTGGCCAGCCCCTTGTCGAGGAAAATATTGGCTGGTTTCAAATCGCGATGCACGATCCCCTGGTCGTGCAGGTAGGTCATCCCGGCGATGATTTGGGCGAAGACCGGTAGGATTCGTTCGGGTTTACCCAGTTCGTAGGAGTGGATAGGACCGGCCAGCGGATCGGTGCTGCGGTCAAGGTGGTCGCGGAGCGACTCGCCTTCGATGAACTCCATAACGATCCAGCCTTGCTGGTCCTGATCGTAACGGATGTCGTAGATAGCTACTAAGTTTGGGTGCCGGAGGTTTAGGCAGTGGCGTACGCCTCGTATTTCGACGTCGAGGTTCTTCTGGATGCGTTTGAGCGCGACTTCTTTGCCCGAATCGCTCTCGGCAAAGTAGACCTCGCCGAAACCACCGATGCCGATGCCGCGACGGATCACGTAGCCCTCCAAGGGGCGCTGGCCGTTCCCGTAGAGGAATTTCATCGCAGCGCCTTGGCGTTCCATGATCGGGTTTACTGGAAAAGGGCTAGGTGGACGAATAAGTTTCTTGGTGAACATGATCATTTTGGTCTATTGGGCCGGGGTGTCGAGTGGCAGGGACGGACTTAAGCCCCCCAAGAGGGGCAAAACGGCGTTAGTTCTGGAGCTTTTAACCGTCGGTGAGTGTCCAACTGGCCACTTCGGATTGGACTCTTAGGCCAGTTTTTATTGCAAATGGGGCGCCGATGGGGGTATCGCCTGCGGTCAAACCCGGGCAGGCGACCCCTTTGCATACCCATCCGTCGGCTTGCCGAAACCACACGAATCGGCCATTCCAATCGATCCCCCGGGGCGGAGGGCATAGCACGTGCGCATCGGCTGTCGGACCGATAATGCACGAATCCCCTAAGAGAATCGCAGCGGTCAGGACCGGCTGCCAGCGATGGTTCGAGACCAACTCGAGTCGGGCCGTAGCGCTGAGCACCGTGGGCCTTGTGTACCGCAGTTCGATCCGATCTGCGATCCTTAGGATGCACCCGGATCGCAAGATCGTCGGGCGTTGCAGGGGTTGGCCATCGATGCTCATGGACTGATAAGCTTGGATCAAATGGTCTTCGCCTTTGCGGCAGAGGATGCAGGCTTTGCGGCTAAGGTCCCCTCGGATCGCCAAATCGACATCGTTTCCCGGGAAGGCTTGTCCAATCGAGACTTCGTCTGAGTCGCACATCGCATAGCTCCCCACGCCGTCGATCCAGAGTATCTTGGGTTTGGGCATCGGTGGAGCTGTCGATGGGGCTTGGAACAAAAAACCAAGGTTCATGATGAAATGAAACGGTCGATCCGTCTAGGGTGCTAAAGGGTCGCTCGGGTCGATTGTCGCTCGGGTCGATTGTCGCTCGGGTCGATTGTCGCTCGGGTCGATTGTCGCTCGGGTCGATTGTCGCTCGGGTCGATTACAGTGGCCGATCGGCCAATTGATCGATCTGCGAGTTGGAATTCGAGCTCGGGGAACCTTCGAGGAAGTATTCCGAGATCTTCTCGATGAGGTCTTCAGGCTCTAGTTGAGCTTCGACCGGTACCGAGCCGATTTCATCCAAACCGTTGGCGAGTTTCTCTGCGACATCGATCCTCGTGGCGATTTCGTCGAGAGCTTGGCGGACCTGACTGATCGCTCCTTCATCGACGGCAAACTGGCTGCCGGCCTGGGCGACTTGGACCATCGTCAATCGGGCTTGCAAGTTCTCGACTTGGACTTCCAGTTCTCGCTTGGCGGCTAGCATTTCGTCGAGTTTACGCCGCGCTGCGACCAGATTGCGTTCGCGGGCATCGAGTATCTTGACGAGCTTGTCCGAGGTGGCTTCGAGCGATTGGTGGTGCTTGAATCGGTCGCCCAGATCTTGTCGGACCTGTTCGATGCTGTACTTTTTGCCTTGGTAAGTCACGTAGCGGACGCCGCTTTGGAGGTCCTCTTTGAGCTTCAAAATCGAGTCTTTGGATTTCGCGAGCGAAGTTTGTTTGACGCTTACTTCTCGCTGCAATTTCGTCACCTCGGACTCTTCGCGAGCGATGAGCTTGAGGTTGCTTGCGATCTCAGGCTTCAAATCGGTGATCAATTCCCTGGCGCGTTTGATCTCGACCTCGATCGGAATTTGATCCTTGAGCGAATCCCCCAGGGAATGGACCCCTGTTTTGACATAGCTATAGGCCGAGGTGCCCAGCAAGAGTCCCCCTGCGGAAGCTGTCAACGCCGAACCGAGCAAAATTTTCTTGAGCATTTTCTCTATCCCCTTTTGGTGGAAAACCGGACCGATCGCCGCGTTGAAAAACGCAGGCCTAGAGAACATTTCGCACAGGATTTGGAAATCTTGTCGCCTTGAGACAATTTTCTTGCATTCCGGATTTAACCCCCAAAGACTATCGGCAGTTGACAGGCAAGCGACTTATCGCCAACTTACTACTCTCAAGGTGGTACCCTTGAGCCTAAATCGCTGCTGATTGGCCCGCGGAAACTTTTCCCGTCGACTCTTTGCCCAAACTTCATTGAACCAAAGCCCCTATGAACCAGATGCTTGACCTAGGAGAAACGGATTCGCTTGCCAAGGATGTGGCTCGATTGGACGATTGGTTCGAGGCCGCTGTGCAAAACTCGATCCCAGAACCTTTGCCCAAGCGTGCTGCGATCCGCAATTCCTGGGGTGATGAAGACGAGGAAGCCGAGGACGACGATCTTCCAGAGGAAGCTACCCCCGAACAGGAAGACGACGAACCGGATCCCTTTGATGACTTCGATGAAGAGGACTTCGATGACGATTTCGATGACGATTTCGAAGAAGAACTCGAGGACGAGTACCAAATCGAACCGGTCGACGACGGCATGCTCGAAGGCCACCCCGATGCCGAAGCGATCGATGATGATTTGGATGAAAACGGCAACCCAATCGAAATTCCTGATGGCGAGTGATCGATGTTTCGAGCTGTAAAGACCGACGTCAAGTTTCCCAAGCAAGAAGAGTCGATCCTCAAGTTCTGGAAAGACAACGACATCTATAAAAAGTCGTTGTTGCTGCGGCAAGGATCGAAACCGTTTGTCTTTTTCGAAGGCCCCCCGACGGCCAACGGCATGCCCCACCCAGGCCACTGCTTGACTCGAGCGATCAAAGATCTCTTTCCTCGCTATCGAACCATGCGAGGGTATTGGTGCAATCGCAAGGCCGGATGGGATACCCACGGCTTGCCCGTCGAGGTCGAGGTCTGCAAAGAACTCGGCATCCATTCCAAAGATGAAATCGAAAACTATGGGGTCGAGCCCTTCATCGCCAAGTGCCAGCAGAGTGTCTGGCGCTACATGCAAGAATGGGAACGTGTCACCGAACGTCTGGGCTTCTGGATCGATCTTTCCGAAGCGTATGTTACCTACCACCAAAGCTACGTTGAAAGCGTTTGGTGGTCCCTGAAGAACCTCTTTGACCGCGGGTTGCTCTACCGAGGTCATAAAATCGTTTGGTGGTGGGCACAAGGCGGCACGGCCCTGAGCAGCGGTGAGGTTGGACAAGGCTACCGCGAGGTGGCCGATCCGAGCGTCTATGTTCGCTTTCCTCTGGTCGATCAACCCAGTACCTCTCTGGTCGTCTGGACCACCACTCCTTGGACCCTCCCGTCAAACCAATTCGCCGCCGTACACCAAGGGATCCAATACGCCTATTGCACCGATCCGGAGTCCAACGACACCTTGATCGTCGCAGCCGATCTGGTCAAGACTCTCGGGGAAAAGATCAAACGCGAACTGACGGTCGAAAAGACCGTACCGGGAAGTCAATTGGTCGGCCTGCGATATGTCCCCCCGTTCGATTATTACTACAAAACGATGGGTTCGCTCAGGGCCGAACTCCTCGACGGTGGCAATCAACACACCCAATGGCGCGTCGTCCATGCAGACTTCGTAACCATCGACTCAGGAACCGGGATCGTCCACCTAGCACCCGCCTTTGGCGAAGTCGATTACGATGTCCTGATCGACCAAAGAGGGCTTTTTGCCCAGGGGCAAGGACCAAAATTGATCTGTGCGGTCGGGCCCGACGGCAAATTCAATGCCGATGCGGCAGACTACCAAGGAGTCTGGGTCAAGGATGCCGATCGGCCCATCAGCAGGGCCTTGCGCGATCGAGAGCTGCTCTGGCATCAAGAGCAGTACGTTCACGATTATCCCTTTTGCTGGCGAGCAAGCGAAGACCCACTGATTCAGTACCCAAGAGAAAGCTGGTTCATCCGCACCACCGCATTCCGAGACGCGATGCTCGAAAACAATTCCAAGATCGGTTGGTTACCCGAACACATCGGGCCAGGCCGCTTCGGCAACTTCTTGGAATCCAACGTCGATTGGGCTTTGTCCCGCGAACGCTACTGGGGAACTCCTCTGCCAGTCTGGGTCTGCCAGTCGACCGGCAAAATGGAGTCGATCGGATCTTATGACGAACTTCTGTCTAAACCCGGCGTCGATGGAACGGATGTGTGGGCCAAGGCCAAGGCCGCCAATCCCGAATTGGCTGAGGACCTGAAGGTTCACAAACCCTACATCGATGCGGTAACCTACGATTCCCCTTACGCTTCAGGCTCGCGCATGAAGCGCGTCACCGAGGTGATCGATTGCTGGTACGACAGCGGAGCGATGCCCTTTGCGCAATGGGGATATCCTTATAGCGGCAAAGCAGAGTTCGAGTCGCAGTTCCCCGCCGACTTCATCAGCGAAGCGATCGACCAAACGCGAGGCTGGTTCTACTCGCAACTTGCCATCTCCACGATGCTCTTTGGCCAGCAACCCGGGCAAGCTGTGATCGGGCAAGCTGCGACGCAGTATCCGCACCCGTTTCGCAACTGCATCGTCCTGGGGCTGATGCTGGCCGAATGGTACGAGAGCAAGGATGGCAAGCAACGATTTTTGACCGAAGAGGATGCTCGGGCGGCACTCGGTACGGACTTTGTTCAAAAAACCGGAAAGATGAGCAAACAACTCCGCAATTACCGCAGCCCGCAGGAGATCTTCGATCGCTACGGAGCCGATGCATTGCGTTGGTACTTGTTTGCCAACCAAGCCCCCTGGAATTCGATTCTGTATTCTGAGCGGGCCATTCGCGATAGCATTTCAGAATTCATTTTGCGGCTTTGGAACGTGTTTAGCTTTTTCACGATTTATGCCGAGATCGACGGGTTTGCCGGTCCCTCGGAGATCGCTGGCGATTTCGATCAGCTCGATGCAAGCGAGTTGGGGCGGTCGGAGTCCTATCGCCCCGTGGCCCAAAGAAGCGAGTTGGATCGTTGGATCCTGAGCGAACTGGGGACCACTTGCCGCAACTGCGTCGAGCGGATGGATCGCTACGATAGCTATGGAACTTGCGAGTCGCTGCACGCGTTTGTCGATGCGCTGAGCAATTGGTACGTAAGGCGAAGTCGATCGAGGTATTGGTCCTCGGACAAGAAGTCTCAGGACAAGCTCGATGCTTACTGGACGCTCTACGAATGCTTGTTGGTAACCTCGAAGCTCATCGCACCGTTTACACCGTTTTTGGCCGAAACGCTTTGGGGGCATTTGACCCAAGGTCTCTCAGGGGTGCGTCAGAGCGTGCATCTGTGCGATTATCCAACCGGCGAGTTTGAGCAAAACGATCCGGTCCTCAACGAACGCATGGGATTGCTGCGCCAGATCGCCTCGCTGGGGCGCTCGGCTCGAATGGAATCGAAGCTCAAGGTCAGGCAGCCTTTGTCGAGAGTCGAGGTGACCCTTGCAAGCGACTCTCACATCGATTGGCTACGTAGCCATGATGACATCGTCCGCGACGAACTCAACGTCAAAGAAATCCACTACACCAGCGGTTCAAGTCCGTTCGTCACTTATTCGGTCCAGCCGAACTTTCGCAAGTTAGGACCAAGGGTCGGTCCACTATTGCCGAAACTCAAGGCAACTCTCGGGGCTGCCAGCGGAGCGGATCTGATGGATCAAATGAGCCGCCTAGGAAAGATCGTTTTGACGATCGATGGTAAGGAATTGGAACTCGATGATCAAGACATCCAAGTCCGCCTGAGTGCCAAAGAAGGTTGGGCTGCCTCCCAAGGCAAATCTTGCGTCGTGGCATTGAATACCGAGCTGACTCCGGAGCTGATCCGCGACGGGATCGCTAAGGATGCGATTCGCCTAATTCAGGACTTGCGCAAGCGACGGCAATGCAACTACACCGATCGTATCGACATCAAGATGCTCGTCTCGAGCCAGGCGTTGGCCGATGCGTTGAAGGACCATCAAGAACTCATCGCCGGTGAGACGCTTTCCAAAAAGGTCCAGGTCGAAGTCGTCTCGCTCGAATCGCTCGAATCGCTCGATTCGCTAGACGCCTCCTACGAGATAACCGAACTTGCCGACGAGAGGATTGCCATCGGTTTGCAAGTCCTTTCGGACGATTGATCCCATACCGCTAGATCTCTACAACTTGTGTTGAGGCCATCATGCCAAGTGTCCTTGCGCTGTTTGCACATCCCGACGACATCGAGTTTGTCGCGGCCGGGACTTTGGCCTTGTTGAAACAACAGGGTTGGGATGTTCACTTGATGAATCTGGCCGACGGCTGTTGCGGTTCGACGACCACATCCAGGCAAGAGACCGCAAGAATTAGGCTCGCGGAGGCTAAACAGGCCGCGGCCCATCTGCAAGCTACCCACTACAATCCGATCTTTCATGATCTAGAGATCCAGTACACCCAAGACGCTTTGATCCATCTGGTCGGGATTATCCGAAGGGTCAAGCCAACGATCGTAATGACGCATGCACCGGTCGATTACATGGAGGATCACATGCAAACTTGCAGGCTAGCCGTCACGGCTGCATTTGCCAAAGGAGTTCCCAATTATCCTGAACCGAGTGACCCACGTTATGAGCCGGCTTTTTACAACAATGTGACGGTGTATCACGCACAGCCACACGGAAACCGCACGCCACTAGGGAAATTCGTGCGACCTGGACTCGGTGTGTTTGTCGATGGGGTCATGGACATCAAACAATCCATGTTGGCCGAGCATCGCTCGCAGCAGGCTTGGCTCAAGGAGTCCCAAGGTATGAACTCGTACATTCAGACGATGCACGAGTTGGGTTCTCAGGTCGCCGGTATGTTGCACTCGCGACTCCCCCGCGAGCGTCGAGGGTCTTATGCAGAAGGCTGGACTAAGCATCTGCACTTGGGCTTTAGCGACGCAGATGCCGACCCGCTCCAAGAAGTCTTGGGTCCATTGGCTGTCAAGTTGCCTTCGATCTAAACCCGCCCCGATCTAGAGATCCTCGGCATCGATCGAAAGGGGCTCCATGATCTTGGTGTTTCGCTCGACGGCGATGACGACCGTCCGCTCATCGACCCCATCGCGGCTGCGCGCCGTTGCAGGTAGGACTTGGCGACGATCCGGGAAGGGTAAACGGGCCGAAAACGTTCCGTCGACTTGGACCTTCACAGGTTCCGATCCGATCGCAACATGGGCATCCGGATGGGTTGTGCCAAAGACCAGTAGTTCGGCTTCGACCTCGAAGTGGAATTGCCGAGGTTTACGCAAGTTGCCTTCGGCTCCGCTCCCGAATTGCGATAGCACATCGAGTTCCATGGTCCGTTTGAGCCGATCTTCGAAGACCTCGGCAAGCTCTCCTTTGTTGGTCTCATCGCTGTAGCCACCACTCATGGCATAGATTTTTTCTGCATCCTTGGCGATATCGGCCCAGTGGTCATCAAACGAATCCTTGCTGCCAGGCATGGGGGTCGTCACGACATTGCTTCGGACCAGTTCGTAGAATCGACGATTGTTACCCGTAGTGTAACCCATGATGATCTGGTATCTCGATGGAGGATCACTCACATCGACGTACCAGTTGCGGACTCCACCGTGGATCTCGATTTCGCGGTACACCGTTTCGGAACTTTCGGTCGTCCCGGAATCGTCGAACTTCAGCAACCTCAAGACCGGTTTTACCGAATGCCAGTGATCGATCAGAGCCGCTTTGGCGCGTTCGACCGTCGCGCGGGCGATGTCCCAATGGGCATGAAGCCAGTACGGGTCTCGGACGAGCAACACAATCCGGTCCTCCCCTTTGACCACCGGCGGGATGATCGTGTTTTGTGTCAGCTTCCGCTTCGCTGGCTCTTGGGCAAGGTCCTTGCGGCGTTCCTTTTCAAGATGTGCCAAGCGGATTTTTTCAACGATTTTCGGATCGGTATTGGTTTTCGGGGGGATCGGAAGAGGCTGTCTTTTTGTAACGATGATATCGTCAGGGTCGATGCGAATTGGCTTGCTCGGACTGGCCTGTTGAAGCGGTTCACCCCTCTTGGCAAAGGCTTTGGTGTCAAAGGTCACATCTGGAGGAGCTTTGGCTGGAGTGGTCTTGGCCGGAGCTGTCTTTGCCGGAGCTGTCTTTGCCGGTGCGGTCTTAGCCGGTGCGGTCTTAGCCGGTGCGGTCTTGGCCGGTGCGGTCTTGGCCGGTGCGGTCTTGGCCGGTGCGGTCTTGGCCGGTGCGGTCTTGGCCGGTGCGGTCTTGGCCGGTGCGGTCTTGGCCGGTGCGGTCTTGGCCGGTGCGGTCTTGG
>JAPLNM010000133.1 GCA_026692845.1 Planctomycetota bacterium
CATAGAAGGAGTGAGTCCAATGAGTAAGTCCAAGGAAGAGATTGAACTAATTGCGAAGCAATTGGTGGATTCCATGTTGGCTGTTCATCGGGAATTGGGACCGGGGCTATTGGAGTCCACGTATCAGGCGTGTTTGGCGTACGAACTTAACGCACGGGGGATCGAGGTCCGCTGCGAGGTCGAGTTGCCGGTCAAGTACAAGGGTCTCGAAATTGAAGCGAGCTATCGGATCGACATGCTGGTGGCCGACTGCATCGTGATCGAAAATAAGTCGGGTCAAGCCTTGGTCCCGATCCATGAGGCTCAATTGCTAACCTATATGAAGCTCTCAGGGTGTCGTCTGGGCTTCTTGGTCAACTGGAACGTTCCGCTTATCAAAGATGGAATCAAGCGAATGGTGAACAAGCTATGAGCACCTGGCGTTCATTTCTTTGCGTCCTTCCCGTCTTCGCGGTTCCGGGCAAGGATGCGCCTGAGCGGTTCGCCGACAAAACCAGTTGACCCACGGGTTTAGAAGTTTTTGAGTTGTTGCGAGAGGAGTTCCATGGGAAGTCCTACGACGTTGGTTGGTGAGCCTTTGAGGAGGGTCAGCCAGGGTGGTCCGTCTTGGAAGCCTAGGGCGCCAGCTTTTCCGACCCACAGGTCGCTAGCTAGGTATTCATCGAGTTCGGCATCGGTGAAGTTTTTCAGGATCAGCGTCGAGCAATCGACTTGGATGACTCGGTTTGCCGAGGCACGGCTCCAGAGGCACAGTCCGCTGTAGACGCGGTGTTCGCGTCCTTTGAGCCGTAGAAGCATTTCTTTGGCATGGTCGACGTCGTTGGGTTTACCGAGCACCATGCCGGCATGTTCGGCGACGGTATCGCAAGCCAGTACGATCCGAGGATCGACGTCGATTTTCTGGATGACATCGGCTGCTTTTTGGAAGGCGAGTCTGGCGACGAGTTCCGGGGGAGTTTCTCTTGAGCAGATTCCGCATTCGGCTGCTGGATCTGGTTCGATGACTTCGAAACGATATCCGTATTGGGACATGAGTTTTCGACGTCTTGGCGAGGAGCTTGCAAGGATGATAGGGCGAGGGTCTGGAACGAATTGTTTTGGGGGGAGGAACAGGTCGTCGTGGGAAGGAGGATTTTCGGCGTGCATGATGGGTTATGGGTTGTTCGTCGGTGGGAAGCCGATTCGAGGTCGGAGTTGTTCCCAGGATTGTTTCAGGGAGTCGAGGAGTCGCGCGATGTGACCTGAAGCGAGGTAAACTCGGCAGCTTACGGCCGATTGGGGGTAGAAATTGGTGATGAAGTCGAAGCTGAATTCGTAGGGGCCGTGGCCGATCATGACGGCATTGGCGTAGTTGCCCGAGAGGATTTCGTCTCGGAGCTTGAGTTCGTCGTAGATGTCTTGGGGGTTTTGGCGTTTGGGTGGTTGTTGAGGTTGTTGAGGTTGTTGAGGTTGTTGGTTCGCCGACGGGCCACCAGGGGTTTGTTGCGTGGGAGTTGGAGGTGGGGAAATGGGAGTCGTCGGTGGGTTTGATTGAGCCGTGGGGGTTGTGTTCGAGTCGGGATGGTGGATTGGCAGGCTTCCTGGTAGTTCGCCGTAGCGTTGTCGGAACAGTTCGATGTTTTTCGAGAGGGCTTCGATGAACTGGGGCATTACGCCGTGGGGTAGCACGACTCTAGCGACGATGGTGCTAGGTCTCGGGAGGTTTCTGACGAAGTCGAGAACGAATTCGGTGCCGCCGGTAACAACGATCACCCCGGTGCTGATTTCCCCTTTGGCCACATGATCGGGTACACGGGCTCTGACGGCGGGCATATTGTCGAACGAGTCATTTGGATCGCCGTTGGGGGTGGTCATGGTTGCGTATTTTTCTTGGGATCAGATAGGGATGTGCGTTGCAATAAGCTTAGGATTTGGCTTCTAGTGGGGCAACCTCGTCGCGGAGGATGCGGTCGAGAATCCCGTTGACGAAAGCGCCTGAGTGGAGTCCTCCGTAGCGTCTGGCGATATCGATTGCTTCGTTGATTGCGACGCGTCCTGGAGTGTTGCCGTGAAGCATTTCGAAGGCGGCGATGCGCAGGACGTTTCGATCGATGGTGGCCATCCGTTTGATGGCCCAGTTGGCAGAGTGTTTCGAGAGGAGTTTATCCAGATCGGATCGGTGGGTACGAACGCCGTCGATGAGAGATTGGGCGAAGGCGACGAGGGGTTCGTGGTGGTGGAGTCGTTTGCTGAGGAACTCTTTGGCGACTTGATGGTCCCGCGTCGGGTGGAGATCTTCTTCGAACAGGAGTTGGAGAACGACTTCGCGGGCTCGCCTGCGTGTGATCATTGGATGTCAGGAGTTTGGGTTGGAGGCAGTCGGGGAGGTGTTCGCCGGGGGTGTGATTGGTGAGGATTTTGAGAGCATTTGATCGACTTCGTTTGAGACGATTACCCCGTAGTTGATTGCACCGAGCCAACCGGACATGATGATTCCGACGCTGCCGGCATGGTAGAGGCCTTGGATTTGTTGTGGCAGTGCGCGGGAGACGGCCAGGCCTTCGAATTTGGTGCCGAAGCTAGCGCCGGAGAGATGTTTGGTGTAGTGGTTGAAGGTTCGAGGGGTAGATGCTTCGGTCCATTCGATTTTTTCTCTGCAGTTTGGGACGTACTTTTCGAGGGCATCGAGGGTGTTTTCGATGAGATCTTTTTTGCTGTCTTGGTAAGCAGTTTCGTCGAGATCGGCCCAATCGTTCCAGTTGGCGTTGGTGCTGCTTACGATGGCGTGTCTTTGTTTGCTGTCGGGACGTGTTTTGGGGTAGTAGAAGCTGAAGGTTCGCGAGGTGATATTTCGGTTTAGGAGCAGGTCGGTACGGAAGGCATCGGCTGTCGAGCAGAAGAGCAGATCGCCGGTCGATTCGGGGATTTCGACATCGGGTTTGACGGCCATGTAGACTTGGGTGCTGCTGTTATTGAGGCGAACGGCTTGGGCGTCTTGGAGGAATTTCGGGTCGAAGTGTTTATGGCCGACGAGGTCGAGGATGGTGGATCGGAGATTGGAGTTGCTCACCACAGCGCGGCAACGGATGGTTCGGCCGTTGACTTCGACGCCTTGGACTTTACCGTTTTCGACGAGGATTTTAGAGACATCGCATTTGATACGAACATCGACGCGGTTTTGGGTCATCTCGGCTTGCATTTTGCTTACGAGGTCATCGGTACCCCCTTCGTAGATGAAGACGCCTTTGGCCATGAAGTTCGAGAAGACGATGCCGTAGGTGATGGCGGGATCTTCGAGGGTCGAGCCGTTGGCGTAGGTGATCGGTTCCATCAGGAGTCGGACGATATCTTCACGGCCCGGGAAGAATTTATGGAACAGTTCGCGGGTGGTCATGGATTGATCGTCGTAGAAGTTCATCGAGCGAGCGGTATCGAAGAACTCGGAGGTCGTTTGCTTTGGGATCCCGAAATGGGACTCTAGCAGTGCGGTGAAATCCTCGCGGTTGTAGGTTGTCGTCAGGGAGAACATCGGGTTATCGAAGCGGATGTTCTTGAGTTGGACGATGTTCGAAGCGATCGCGTCGTTCCAGTAGCGTTTGCAGCTTTTTAGCATTCCGAAGGGAAAGCCGTGCAGGGAGATATCGAAGGTATGACCGCCGGGTCGTTTGAACCAGGTGGCCAGTCCGCCGAGTTTGTAGTGTTGTTCGAGGAGAAGAACGCGATGCCCTGCGCGTCCGAGGATATTGGCCGAGGTCATGCCTGCTAGGCCAGAGCCGATCACTACAACGTCGTATTCGGGCTGGAGACCGGCGAGAAAGTCTTTAGGCATTTGCAAAGAGCGGGGAGCGGACTGAATTCAAGGATAGGAATGCGGATGAGAGGGGTCGAACCTCCACGGCCATATGTATTAGGCCACTAGATCCTGAGTCTAGCGCGTCTGCCAATTCCGCCACATCCGCGACGATTGCAATTCCTATGGGTCAAGGAGAATATAACAAATTGGAGGAAGTCTGCGACGGGAGCGAATTAGCGTGGGAGTCGACCGACGACGGGGGTGGGTTGGTAATCGTGTTGTCGTTTGTTGAGGACTTCGGCGCGGATGATGGTATCGGGACGGACGCTGGGATCTTTTCGGGTTTCCTCATCGGTAAGATCGACGATTTTCAGTAGGCCTAGGATTTCGATACCCGAGATGACTCTTCCGAAGACGGCGTTTCGTTCATCGGCTAGGGGCAATGGTAGGAAGGTGAAGTAGAATTGGCTTCCTGCAAAGCTCAGGGAGCCTTGGGAGGGATCGGCGTTCATTCCGACGGGGAATGCTAGAGAGCCACGGAAGTGGCTACGGTGGGTGGGCAGGTCGAATTCGGGTTTGATCCCGTATCCTGCGTTTCCTTTGCCGTCTCCTTTTTCGCAGCCGGTTTGTGCCAGGAGGTGTTCTTTGACGAAGAAGAAGGGTTTTCGAGTGTAGTAGCCTTGTTCGACTAGGAAGACGAAGTTCGCGACGGATTCTGGGGCATCGTCTTCGAAGAGTTCCACGACGATTTCGCCTTTGGTGGTTTGGATTCGGACTTTGGGATTGTTTTTGGATTTGTCTTCTTCGCGACGCTGGAGTTCCTTGGCCCAGGACGTTTGGATTTCGTCGATTTTTGAGAGCATGATCGCTTCTTGGGGGCCAAGTTTTTGGGTGGATTGCAGCTCGGCCCAAGCCCTTTGCACCAGTTCGAAGTCGCCTTCGAAGAATCCGGCGTATCCGGCGTACAGGAGGACTTCGTCGTCGACTAGGGTTTTGGCGTCGAGGAGTTTTTTCGCCGGAACGATCCAGTGGTCGAGCCGATCGGTTTTTCCGTCATCGATGAGCATTTCCTTGAGCATCGAACCGACGCCGGCATAGAGGGTTGGGTCGCTGGCGTAGAGTTCTGCGGCCGCTAGTCGGTAGTCGACGAGAGCTTGGTTGGATTCTTTGAGTTTCTCGAGCCATTCTTCTCGGACACCTTCGGGGAGTTGCTCTTTGAGTCGGTGTTGGATCCGAACGTGGGCCAGGGTCAAGTTGGCGATAGCATCGCGTAGGTTGTCGGAGGCTTTTTGGAAAGCGGCAGCAAGGGGAGCTTTGTCCGTCGGGGGGATGACACCGAAGGTGGTCATCCGAAATTCTTCGGCTTGGAGTTCGGCGTCGCGTTTGGCTTGCTGTCGGGCTTGGCGTTGTTCAGGGGACAGGTTGGAGTTCGAGGGGCTTGCTGCGCCTTGGCCTTTAGCAAGGGGGCTTTTGCCTGAGAGGACCGAGCCGCCTGGAAGGATTGGAGGGCTGGACGGGTCGGACGATTGGGACCACACTGGGGCCAGGGTCGCCAAGCAGATCAGAATTCCGCTGGCAAGGCGGCTGGTGGGTCTTGGTAGGAGGCTCATGGTGTGGAATGCGGTGTGGATTGCGGCGGGAAGCATAAGGGGACTAGGATTTCCATGAAAAAAGCAGACCATGAAACGATCACATTGAGGATCATCGCTGGGCATTTACGGTCGCGTCGGTTTCAGTTTGCGTGCGATCCGCGAACAAGGCCGATGAAGGATCGGACACGCGAGGCGGTCATGAATCTTTTGGGTGGTACGCTAGAAAATCGGCTTGCGTTCGACCTTTTTGGAGGTTCGGGTGTTTTGGCCTTCGAGGCGATTTCGCGGGGAGCTGAATATGCTTGGGTTTGGGAGATCCTCAAGCCTGGTGCCAGGGTGATACGCAGGATTTCTGAAGATTTGGGGATTTCCGACCAGGTCGAGGTATTGGATCAGGATGTGATTCGCTGGTCGCAGTCGCTTGGTCAGGGACTGGAGTCTAACGGCGGCAAGTTTACGCAGATGCGGGCCGATACGGTACCATGGGTGGTCGTATGTTGCCCGCCCTATTCGATGTGGGAGACGCACAGCGCGGAATTGACGGAGCTTGTGCGAGCATGGACCAGCGCCGCGCCGGTGGGGAGTTTATTTGCCGTAGAGCTTGAGCAGAATACGGATCTTGGGGTGCTTCCTGCGTATTTGAAGTGGCAGGTGCGAAGATACGCCCCTGCCCAGGTCGCGATCGCCGAGGTTCTTGAAAAAGCTTAGGAGCCGCAGAGGCTTAGGAATCGGCCAGTGGCTTTTTCTTTTCCGTGATGACCTTGGACTTTTGAGCCATATCGGCGTTGAGTTCGATGTAGCTTTTCCATTCGGCCGGAACGTTGTCTTCGTGGAAAATGGCCTCGACGGGGCATTCGGCCACGCAGGCTTCGCAATCGATGCATTCATCCGGATGGATGTAGAGCATTTGATCGCCTTCGTAAAAGCATTCGACAGGGCAGACCACTACGCAATCGGTGTATCGGCAGCCTACGCAAGGTTGAGTCACAATGTGAGTCATGGTTCCGAGCAACTTTCCAGCTTAAAATTTCGAAGATAAACAGTAAGCGAAACGAGACGAAGGGTCCTTTTTTTGGACGCGTCCTGGGCATCCTAGGCAGGTCTCTTCGGACTGTCAAGCAACCTTAAGTAGCTTGCTGTCGGCCATTTCTGGTCTAAAATTGAGTTGATCGTGCCTGAAAGGGTTGGAACGGGGGTGATTTTCTTCCGTTCGTTGAGTGCAACGACGCGTTTTTTGTTCCTTTCTTTTGCAATTACCCCGAAGTGGACTTGGAGTTATCTGTGGCCCTATCCGAATTGGATCGAGGACTGATCAAGGACTGCGTGGAGGGGAATCCGCAAGCTTGGAAGAGTTTTTGTGATCGATTTGCCGGATTGGTGATGGACGTTGTCGACGAGACGCTGGCATTTGCGGGTGTATCGGGACAGGATCGTTCGTTGTCGTTGCGAGAGGACTTGGCCGAAGGTTTTTTCAAGGAGGTCCGTGCGAGCGGATTTGAGTTGATCCGGGCCTTTCGCGGCGAGAGTTCATTAGCGACATACATGGCCGTAGTCGCACGGCGTTGGATACTAGGGACTTTGGGCAAACGGAAGAATTTGGATTAGTACTACCATGGCAAGAGAAAGTTCTTCCGAGGGCCGAGGCTATCCGCCCGATTCGGTGCGATTGGCCGAAGGGGCTTATCAGGCGCTCGAGCAGTTTCAGAAACAATCCTCGGGCGGCTCCGAGGCCGGCTTGGGTGAATCGGTCGAACCGCAGCGGTCTGTTTCGCAGGGTGTGCATTGGATACGCCGGTGGAAGCTTCCGATCGTCTTATTGGTTGCGTCGGTTTTATCGATGACCTGGGCGGGGCTGACGATGTGGTCGCCGGTCGAAACGATCGAAGCGGCGTTTTACGATGGATCTTTGTTTGATGTTCGTCGCAGTATTTTGTCGAACTGGTTTCCTGGACTTGTGTTTTCTTTGGCGCTTACGGCCATTTTAGGGGCCCACGAGTTGGGTCACTACATTGCGACGAAGCTTTATGGGATACGATCGACCCCTCCATTGTTTATACCGTTTCCGATCAGTCCGATCGGTACCTGCGGCGCGGTGATTTTGATGGATGGAAAGCAAGCCGATCGCAAGCAGATTTTCGACATAGGCATCGCGGGCCCGTTGGCCGGATTGTTGGTTGCGATTCCGGTTGCGTTTGCTGGATTGCTGATCGATTTACCGATGCGTTCTGGGGGTGTAGCCTCGTACACATTTGGTCAACCGCTGTTGATTCAGGGGTTGCAGGCGGTGCTTCAGGAGACGTCGGCCGTGACGTTGACACCTCCCCCGAAGTCACCCTTTGAGTGGATGGGGGGCAGTACGGCTTGGGTTTCGGGTATTCAAAACATCGACATGAATCCGTTGCTTATGGCCGCTTGGGTTGGTTTATTGGTCACAGGATTGAACATGATCCCGATCAGCCAGCTCGACGGGGGGCATGTTATTTTCGGGTTGATGGGGCCAGGCTCGCATGTGTTTTCAAAGTTGGCTTACTTTGCATGCATCGCTTATGTTCTTTTTAGTATTTTGGTATTTGGTCAAGGTTTGTTTGTGTTGATGTTGGTGTTGGTGACCTTGATGGGGATCAAGCATCCGCCGAGTCGCAACGACGAGGTGAGCTTAGGTGGGTTTCGTCAGGTGTTAGGATGGTTGACGTTGAGTTTGCCATTGCTGTGCATTCCGTTGCGACCGATCACGATGGTGATGTAGCTTAGTGCCGTATGACATCGATTTTACTACGTCGAAAAAGTAGCGTCAGCCGCAACGTCGTGCTGTTTGCTGTAGGGGCATCGGCTTTTGCATTTTTTTGCTCGGCGTTGACGGCTTATGATGACGTTGCCTATTCGGGGCTACATCAGTTTTCGTTAGCGCTGATGCTGTTGTCTTTTTTGGGGGTAATTGCAGCGGTCTTTTCCAATCGAACTTCCAACGAAATGAAATTCAGGATAGATGCGACCGGCGAGGTGACTGCCGATGGCAGGAAGATCCATCGAGTCCTAGAGAGTCGATTTGAGAATTTCATCCACATGGGGTCCTCGGGTGATAGCCAGGAATCCAAGGCAGCGATTCGGGTGCTTGGGAAGCTTAGCCGTCAGCGTCGCGAGCGGATTTTCGTGGCGGTTGTTCGCAACACGTTGGTCGATTTGGATCTCCTTTCGGAACTCAGTCAGCTCCCGAACTTGGTCGTGATCGACATTCAGGGATGCCCAGTGGATGCCGATGCCTGGTCGGAGTTTGCTTACTTTGATCGGCTCAAGTACTTGGCGGTTTTCGGGGCGATAGAGGCGCATAGAGAGCGGGACTTGTATTATTCCTTTCCTGAGGTCAAAGCGATCCTCGAGCCGGTCCTGTTGGTGCATTCATCGCCCGATACGGTATAGAATAGGGTCTTTGGATCCTTTGCTCTTCGGGTTTCTTTTTAAGTGTCAAAGCAACGTTCCTCTCGGTGGTTCTTGGGTGGTTGGGGATTGCTGGCCCTGTGTGCGATCCTGGGGTTGATCCTGGGCGTCTACTATGGGTTAAGCGGCCTGCGGTCGGGTTTTTTCGCCAGGAGGGCTGGCGATGGCCAATCCGGGGACTCTTTGCAGGGGAGTCGATTCGAGAAACTCGTTCGGGCCGCCTCGTTGCTCGAGAACGTGCAATACGATCAAGCCCTTGCGGCGTACAACGAGTTGGCAGAGAAGGACCGAAGTGTCTCGGTGTTGCGGAATCGAGCGATCGCATCGTTAGCGAACGTCAAATACAACATCGACTTGGCGCAGGACCCGAAGAACGATGTCGAGGGCATCCGAGGTCGCTTACCGGGTCTATTCGAACAATCTTCCAGCGCGATTTCCGAATACATGCGCGTCGCGCCCGACGATCCGATCGCTTGCCAATTGAGTGTTTTGAGGGACGCCCGTTGGATAGCGGTTCTGGCAGCGGCCAATCCGATCATCGCCGATGAGGAGCAAGCCAATTTGCTCAAGAAGCTAGAGCGATTCGTCGAGCAGTTCCCGGGAAATGCATTCTTGGCGACGCAGTACAACAATTCGGCCGAAGCGATGAGCGCCGTAGAGCCAGAAGTACTTCAGAAGACCGTCGGACCGCTCCGGAGTGCTTACGAAGCCAACCCGAGAAACATCTATTTGTTGTGTTTGCTCGTGCAGCGGTTGGTGCAGTTGAAGGATCCGGCAGTGCTTGGGTATGTCGAGCCTCTTGCGAAGTTGCTCGAACCCTTCGAGTGGAAGTGGAAGATGGAGCGAAGGCCGAAGGATCTCGGGGATTTGCGACGAGCCTTGGAGGTTGGCAAGCAGGATCTTGATGGTGCGATGTCGATCCTGATCGGTTGGGTTGGGGAGGCCAAGGCAACCGAGGGTAGTTTGGTAGACGCACGGAGCATCGACGTGAACGAATTGGCGTTTTTGGATCTTCGTGACGTTCAGGCGATTCTGCAGGATCGCACCACGCAAGGAGCCAAGATTCCATCGAGTCCGGTCCAGAGCCTAGTGCTAGACGTCCCGGGAAGCCAAGGGGCACGGTTTTTTGATTGGGATGTCGATACGCGGCCCGAGGTCCTGGTTTGGACCCAAACGGAACTGCAATTAGGACAAGCTGACTTGAAGGGCAATTGGAGCGAGCTTGCACAGCTTCGACTCCCCTGGCCTATCCTCGGATTGCTCCCTGCGGACTTGTTTTCGGTTGACGCCCATCGAGGGACCCCTGCGCCTCGGGATGCCGAAACGATGGACCCTCAAAAACAGCTTCAAGCCTCTGTGCGGCATGAAACGATTCGGGATTTGTTGTTGTATGGAGACCAAGGGATCCAGATCGTTCAGATCGGTCCAATTCTAGATGGCAAGCCGACATGGACGCTGTTGGACGAATCGGTCGGATTATCGGACCTCAAGGAAGTCACGGCCGTAGCGCCGATCGACTGGGAATCCGATGGCGACTTGGATTTGGTGATCATTGCGCAGGGCAAGTTGGTTCTCAGGGAGAATCGAGGGAACCGCATGTTTCAGGAGGCAAGCGGTTTTAGCATGCTTCCGGATCCGTCGCGAACGGCGATGAGTTTGGCTGCAGCGGACATCGATCGGGATGTGGATTTGGACATGGTCGTATCGTTCAAAGATGGGCTCGGTGTGATGGAAAATATCCAGCATGGTCAGTTTCGTTTTCGCGAGCTTGTCGATTCGGATGGGAAGTCATCGTTTGGGCCGGCCGGATCGCTAGCTATTGCCGAGTTGAACAATGATTACTCGTGGGATTTGGTGTTAGGGGGTGCTGATTCCGACTCGAAAGCTATTTTCACTGCGACCGATTACAAGACTGGAGCGGTGAGGTTTGTGCGGCAGGGAGGTTTGTGTCGTGAGCCTGCCAAGATCGTCACTGGCGATTGGAATAACGATTCGAGGATCGACGTGTTGGCGAGCACGGCCAGTGGGGTTCGGTTGTGTTTGAACCAGGGGGATGGAAGTTTTTCGGTGGTCCCATGGTCCCAGCTTGCAAGCCCCCTTGAGACGATCCCCCCGATCGGCCTTGGGGATATCGATTCGGACGGTTGGCTCGAAGCGATCGGCATTGAGGAGGGGAAGCCCAAGTTGTTTTTTTCCGATTCTCGGCTTGAGAATCGGTATATGGTTTACCGGGTCAAGGGGATATCGGACCCCAACGGAGGCGGCCGCAACAATCAATATGCGGTGGGTTCGACGATGGAGGTCTTTGGGCCGTTTGGATATCAGGCCAGGATCATCGAAGACGATTCGGTCCACTTTGGTCTTGGGCAGGCCCAGGCGTATTCGCTCCGAACGATCTTCGTCAATGGGTTAACCCAAGGCATCATCGATCCGAGGTCCAACGAGGTACTTGAAGAAAAGCAGGTACTGATCGGTTCGTGTCCATTTCTCTATGGATGGGATGGCACTCGATGGGTATTGGCAACCGACTTGCTCTGGAACGCGCCGTTGGGTTTGCAGGTGGCCAAGGGTAAGGTGCTTGCGGATCGTCGATGGGAGTATTTATCGGTCGATGGGGCGACGATGAAGCCTAAGGATGGCTACTACGAGTTGCGGATCACCGAGGAGCTCTGGGAGACTGCCTATTTCGATCATTTGGCGTTGTTGGCCGTCGACCACCCTGCCGATAGCCAGTGGTATTCGAATGAAAAAGTTGGTCCAGGGGCGATCGCCCAGCCGAGCCTCTGGGGGTATCAAGCCACCGAGGAAGCCTTATCGGTCAAGGATTCGCGTGGCAGGGATTGGATCAACGAGGTGCGAGACAAGGACGGGGTTTATGCGATCGCGTTTGAGAAGCAATTCAAGCAGGGGTTGGTCGAAGCGAGCTATTTGGAGATCGATTTCGGAACGATCGACACGACCCGAGGGGCGCAACTGGTCCTGACCGGCTGGATCTATCCGACCGACACGTCGCTGAACATTCACAT
This sequence comes from Planctomycetota bacterium, assembly GCA_026692845.1. Lineage (GTDB taxonomy): Bacteria > Planctomycetota > Planctomycetia > Pirellulales > Pirellulaceae > JBKCUI01. The sequence continues at coordinate 11,826 of JAPLNM010000133.1, forward strand.
CGATCAAAACAAGGATTTGGAGTTGCCCAAGCCTTTGTCGCTCTGGACGGTCGATGCTGCGGGAGAATTTCGCGAGACGGTTCCGTTTACGGGATTTCCGGGGGGGAAACCCAAGACGATCGTCGTACCGCTCGAGGGGTTGTTTGCAAGCAAAGACCACCGGATACGTTTGGCTTATTCGAGCCAAATCTATTGGGATCAGATCCGCTTAGGGTATGGGGGATCGATACCGATCAGCGCCGCAGACAACCCGCAGCGCCCGATGGTTCTCGCGTCGAACGATGGGAAATCGCTCGCCGAAGTTTCTTTAAAATGGCTGACGCTTGAGTCGGCGGATTTGCATTACAGAGGATTTAGTCGGGAGTTGCCCAGAACGCGTCACGAGCCCCACTGGTACGATTATCAGTCGGTTTCCGATCAGGCCGCATGGCCTCCATTGCGTGGCAAGTTCACTCGTTACGGAGATGTCGATTCTTTATTGGGTTTCAACGACGATCTGTTGGTCGTCTTGGGGCCAGGAGATGAAATGGTCGTTCGCTTCGAGATCCCTAAAGAGCCGATTCCCGAGGGATGGGTTCGGGATTTCGTCCTGCATTCGGTTGGCTGGGATAAGGATGCTGCGATGAATACGCTCGAGGGTCAAAGCAGTTTGCCTTTGCCCTTTTCGAAGATGAGTCAATATCCGCCAGGAATTGAGGATCGTCAGGAGGCGGGCCGGGTCGGGCGGATGCATGAGAAAACCTTGACCCGGGAGCAAAGCCCCGAAGGGTTTTGGAAGCGATCCCCTGCTGGGAGTGTCGGCAGACAGTAGACTATCTACCGTAGACTATCTACCGTAGACAATCTATCGTGGGAACCGAAGATTGCAGTGGGGCCAATGAGGATGGGCGTCGAAGCGTCATAGGATGGGCTTGAGAGGATGAGTGTGCGAGTGTACTTGGTTGGAGCTGGACCGGGAGATCCCGAGCTGCTGACGCTTGGGGCGAAACGGGTGATCGAGCGGGCCGAAGTGATCCTTTACGATGGGTTGATCAATGAGCAGATTCTGGCGTTTGCTTCGGCTAGTTGTGAGCGGATATGCGTTGGTAAGCGAGGCAATGGGGGGGCTTGGACGCAACCTCAAATCGACGACTTGATCGTCAAGGTTGCTCGCGAGGGCCGGAGGGTTGTGCGACTCAAAGGTGGGGACACGGCGGTATTTGCAAGGACAGCCGAGGAGGTCGAGCGGCTCGAGGCCGAGGGGATCGCCTATCGGATCGTTCCAGGATTGACCGCAGCGCTTGCCGTGAGCGCGTATACAGGGATACCGCTTACGCATCGCGACTGGAGTTCAGGGGTTGCGATCCTTGCAGCTCAGTTGCAGAATCACGATGGAGAATCGGAGGCCGAGGACCAGCTTGACTGGGAGGCCTTGGCTCGCTTTCCTGGAACTTTGGTTTTGTACATGGCGATCGGCTCGGCGTCGAGTTGGAGTAAGAAACTCATCGCGTCAGGCAAACCGATGAGCACACCGGTGGCTTTGGTCCGCAGGTGCAGTTGGCCGGATCAGGAGGTTCTCGAGTGCGAACTTCGGAGCGTGTCCGAGACACTCGGTTTGAACCCGCAATTCACAGCGCCTGTGATCTGTATCATCGGACCGGTGGTGCGGCTTAAGTCTAAAGCCGCATCGCCTTTGCCTTTGAATCCCATCACGGTGATTGTTTCGAGTCCTGAGGCGCAAGCCCATCGGTTGGCCGACATGCTACGACCGCTTGGCGTCTCGGTATGGGTTCGTCCTGCGATGCTGATCGAGGGTGCAGGACCCGGAGGGATCGATGGGGCGATCGACGAACTCGAACGGACCGATTGGATCGTGTTTTCCAGTCGCTATGGAGTGAAGTATTTCATGGAGCGGCTGTTTGAACGTGGGGGTGACTCCCGAGCGTTCGGAAAGGTGCGGATTGCGAGTGTCGGCCGGGCGACGGATGAAGCGTTGCGAGAATTCGGATTGCGATCCGATTGGACACCCAAGTTGGACCAGGGAGCCGAGGCATTGCTTTTGGATTGGTTGCCTGAGGTCCGCGGTAGCCGGGTGCTGTTGGTGCGTACGGCTGAGGGTAGTGAGATTCTCAGAGACCGACTTGTCTCATCGGTTTCGAAGTTGCATAGCGTGGATATTTATAAGCAGTGCCCGGTCTTGGGTTGGCAAGATATGGATGCGATTCGAGCTAAGATCGTCGTCGGATATCAGTCAGGGCGAAGGGTTTGGATGACTGCGACGAGCAGCAACTTAGCAAGGGCCACTTGGGGGTTGTTAGGTCGAGAGTCCGGTTTGGTGCGATGGTTAGCGATATCGCCTGGTGTAGCCGAGGTGTTGCGAGGTTTGGGGTGCGATCAAGAGAATATCTTGGTGGCTCAACAGGCTACTTATGAGTCGATGTGTCGTGCGATTGCGGTTGCTGAGTCGATTGGATGAGAGTTTAGGGTTATTGCATAAAAAAACCCCTCGGTTGCAAGGATCGCAAGCGAGGGGTTTTGAGTTGGGAGCGATCTTATGACGGAGGTTATGCGTCATCGAATCGGTTATAAAACTATTGTCCAGGTGGTGGTTTGATCTTTGGGGCGGTGCCAGCCGACGAGCCGGCATCGCCTGGACCTCCACCGAGAACTTCTAGCTCGCCGGGAGCCGAGAATTTCTCAGGGGCCGTTACGGTAGTGGCATTGGAGCCGCAACCGATCAAGAAACCTAAACAAACCACACTCAGGGTCAAAAATCTAGCCATTTTTATTGTTCATCCGTTCTGGTAACAACACCTTCTGCCATCGAGGACATGTTTTGGAAAGCGACATAATCCATGCTTCGCATCACAGGTCGAACGGACCCATCGGCCAAGCCGAAGTGGATCATACCGGTGTGGTTGCTGTCGAAGGTGTACCAGTACTTGCCGTTCTGAGTTCCGTACCAGGGGTCGTGGAACTCGGTGACTTGAGGACCGCTGATCCAAGCGTGGGATCGGTTACGACCGGTTCCCTTGATGGCGTCGGCGAAACCACCGGTGACTTCACCGAACAAGAAGGTGTTCGAGGTGCCGTCGGTGATGTTTCCGTGTTTGGTCTTCGAGTTGTTGAAGAAGACCCCTTTGTATTGGTCGTAGAAGGCGATCCCGGATTGACCGAAACGGCCCGAGCTACCGAGGTAGTTCGTACGTCCGAGGTTCGTCGGGGTGGTTTCCGAGTAACCAACACTTAGCAGGGTCCCGTTGTTGAAGGTTGCCAAGATGACACCCGTCGCATTGCCTGCGGCAACGTTGGAGTAAGGATCATCGCTTGGGCAAAGGAACGAGGAAATCCTGAATTGAGCTTCGTTCCAGGCCGCTGGAGCGTTACCCCAGAAAATGTATCGGAGCTTTTCAGCGGTGGAAGTCACCGTGTTGGCGTCCGAGTCGGCAGCGATTTGACGCTTGACTTCCCATTGGCCGTAGAGTTGGTTGATTTCCAGGTGCGGGAAGAGGAAGACCAAGTGACCGATGTAGGTCCGACGGTCCATCTGGATGCCTGCGAGGCTACCGCCCCAAGCGATGTTGTTAGCGCCTACGTATCCTGGTGGAAATCGTTTGACGCTAGACTCGAAGTTGTGAGCTGCCAATCCCAATTGCTTGAGATTGTTCTGGCATTGCATCCGACGAGCTGCTTCGCGGGCAGCTTGGACTGCTGGCAAGAGCAATCCTACGAGGATGCCAATGATCGCGATGACGACCAAGAGTTCAACGAGCGTGAACCCCTTCTGGTGCTTAACCATACGCTTGGACATAGTAAAAACCCTCTAAACAAAAATGAAAACCAAAAAAAACAGATTTATCCCGGTTGGGAAGAGGATCCGGTATTCACGCGATTTTAACCCAGCGACAATCGAAAGGAAAGTAAAAAGTTTCGGCAGACGACCAAATTAATCCAGGAAAAACGATAAAGCTCTTTTTTGGATTAGCTGGGCTAATTTTATGGCGGTTTTTTTGGGGTGACGGTGAGTTGTGGGATGACGGCAAGTGAGAGTAGGTACTCGTGGTCTCCGGCGACATCGGTGACCACGGTTGTTAGGTAGGTAGGTAGGTAGGTTTATTGTCGATCGAAGTAGGCTTCGCGGACCTCGGCTTCCATGGTGGCCGTTTCGGCTAATGCCGCGCCGAAACGGTCTTGATGGAGCGAGTACAGCAGGCAAGCTTCGGTTGCCCAGACGCTTGCGTTGCGTGGTTGGCCTGAGAGCAAGGCCATTTCGCCGAAGAAATCCCCTGCGGCCAGTTCGACGACATGGTCTTCGGGGTTGCCTTTTCGGACCGAGACTTTTCCTTGGCGGATCAAGTAGAAGCGATCGCCTGGGTCCCCTTGGCGGATGATACGATCGCCTGGTGCATAGTTTTCGATTTTGAATTCGTCGGCGACGCGGGTGAGGGTACGGGGAGTGACGTGTTCGAAGACTTTGCACTTGGCGAGCATTTGGGTGATGATGGCAGCTTCTTTGACCAAGGCATCGCTGCGGATCGAGCCGTCGACGAGGGTTAGGATGCGGTCGGCCACATCGAGGATCCGGTTGTCGTGGGTGACGATCACGATGGTGGTATCTTTTTCGCGGGCGAGTTTTTGGAGGAGTTCTACGACGGTCCGACCGCTTTGCTCATCTAGGGCGGCTGTCGGTTCGTCGGCCAGGACGAGTCGAGGTTGGTGGACCAGTCCGCGAGCGATTGCGACGCGTTGTTTTTGTCCTCCCGAGAGTTGTTTTGGGCGATGGTGCAAACGGTTTTCGAGTCCGACAGCACGGAGGATTTCCTCGGCGGATTGGGTTTGCTCGCGAGCGGTCCGACCGGGGTGGCACAGTTCCATCGCCATGCGAACGTTTTGGGTCGCGTTCAAGGATTCGAAGAGGTTGTGGGCTTGGAAAATAAATCCGACTTGGCGACGAAACTGTTCCATCGCTTTGGGGCTAGCACCGACGAGGGATTGGCCGAGGACCTCGAGATTGCCTTCTTGGACGCTATGCAGAGCCCCGAGGAGCGTCAGAAGGGTGGTTTTACCTGAGCCGCTCGGGCCGGTCATGATAATGATTTCGCCTGGGTAAACCGTCAGATGGTTGTCGTAGAGGACTTGTTTGCGAAGATCTCCGGTGCCGAAGTAGTGGCTCAGGCCTTGGGCGCGGATCGAGGGAGTTTGTCCAAGGGATATTTTTGAGCGTGTAGCCGGGTCGAACTGAGTGGCTCTCAAGCTATTGGAAGGAATCATCGTTGAAGGCCATCCATGGATTTGGGAATTCCTGGTAATCTTTCCGAGGGAACCTCTCGAGCCGGAGAGTCTCGAACTACGCTAAAGGGGCATTTTTCGATACCTAGAATAATTGTTCCTTCGTTGCTCATCGAGACTCCCAAAGTCGTAACTTCCAACGCGTTGTTTGCGGAATGAACACCGGACATTTTATTTCGAATCCGTCGCATGCAAGGTCGCTGATGTTTTGGAGGTTTTTTTCCAGGCTGATTTCCCTGAGTATTCTGCTGAATGTAGCCTTGGGCGTAGCCCGAGGGGATCCGTTGCCTGAAGCTTCGGCGATCAAGGATACATCTGCGAGCATTGTTGCCCAAGGCCGATTGCAGCCGACGGCCGGGATTCTCAAGCTCTCGGCGGTTCCCGGGGACAGGATCGAGCGCATCAGTGTCGAGCCTGGTGCCAGTGTTGTCGCCGGACAAGAGCTTGTCACCCTCGAGAGCGCGGGTCTGAAGAAGCTCGAATTAAAAATCGCCGAGCTCAAGCTTGCCGACGCGGTCGCGATGCACGAAGCGGCATTGCGTCAGGCCGAGTTGGGACTCGAAACGGCTCAATGGAAACTCCGTTCTGCCGAGCAGGTCCATTCCCAAGCCAAATCCAGTCTAGAACTTGTGGGTAAACAAGCTCAAATCCTCCGTTCGCTCGAGGAGCAAATTCAAGGTCTTGAAGCCATCCGCAGCAATCCTCGTTTGCGGGGTGCCGTCGGCAGCTTGGAATTGGAAGCCAAGCGGAATCAGAAAATCGCAGCACAAGTCGAATACGATCGGGGGATGCTCGGAGCGAATCAATCGATTCAATCGGCTGAGCTTTTGGTCGCTCAGGCGCAAAGTGTGCTTCGAGAGGCCAAGGAGGCTCGAGAACAACTCAAGAAGCATCCGAGCTACCGACCGCTCGAAAAGCAAATCGAGCTATTGCGGATTCAGCTAGACCAAACTGCCGTCGTGGCTCCGTCAGCCGGCACGGTGCTCCAAGTCTATGGCATCGCCGGAGAGCGAGCCACGGCACTGGCGTTGATCGAGCTGGCCGATTTGACCCGGATGTCCTGTGTTGCTGAAGTCCACGAATCGGATGTTGGGCAAGTTCGTCTTGGTCAGCTCGCGGAGATGAAATCTGCTTCGCTATCACGACCGATCCGAGGAAAGGTCAGCCGGATCGATCGGGTCGTTGGCTTACCCCAGTTCCGCTCTGCGAGCCCGCTGGCTCGTTCCGATTTTCGATCGATCGCCGTGTGGATCCAGATCGATCCTCAAGATGTTTCGGTCGCTTCGGAACGCCTGCAGTTGCAGGTCGAAGTCCGGATCGAAAAGTGATGTATTCCGGAAATGCATTACGGCAATGTTTTAAGCGGGTGCTTTGGCATTGACCAGGACTAGGGCGATCCAGAAGCTGATCAGCAGCAGCAGCCAGACGACATCGAGGAAATGCCAGTAGAGGGTGCAGACTTTCAGCCCGCTGTTTCTTTCGTGGTCGTAGCGGTTGGCCAGGGCGTTTCGAGCGGTCCACCATAATGCGATCGCTCCGCCGACGACGTGAGCAGCGTGGAGGAAGACCAAGATGAAGGTATAGCCGTAGGCGCTTTCGTTTCGGGTTGGGGCATCGGCCAGCCCCTCTAGCAAGCGTTTCATGCCATCGGATTGGATGAACAGGAATCCGATACCCATGGCGCAGGCAGCGATGACCATTTGCTTGACTCTTGCGAGCCGATCTTTTTTCGCAGCGCTATAGGCCCATTCTAGGCAGACTGATACTCCGATCAGGAGCAACGTCGAGGGGATGAAGCTCCAGGGCAGGACCATTCTTTGGGTGATCGCCCGGTCGGATCCGACTCGCATAGCGATATAGACGACGTACAGAAGGATGCTTGATACGAAGAAAATCGCGAGCGACCCGATCATCAACCACATACCTTGGGCGGCTCGAGCATCTGCCGGGAGGGCTTGTGGTTTTCCCGAGGATTGCTTCGCCGAGCTCAGGTCTGTTGATGGATTGGGGCTTGGCGGATTGGGGCTTGGCGGATTGGGTAGGGAGTCCAAGGTGGATTTCTTGTTGGTTCTTGGTGGGTGGTTTGGTCGTTGGAGGGCTCGGCAAGCGGGTTTGGGAAAAATCGGCTTTTTCGACCGCTTGGCGATGCACCACTGTAGCAACCGGCCAAATGGCTGGAATGGATGGGTTTTCGTTCGAAAACGGCTTGGGGGCGACAATCTGGAGAATGTAGCGAATTTGCGGGGTGAAGGGGCGTCAATGCTGGCATATCAGCGCGGATCGGAATCTGAGTACTGGCCGGATTTTTCGATACGCTTTACCTAAACCGACTCAATTCGACGGCATGGCAGTTCCGATACAAAGGCACATACCGAATAGTTCGCTTGGTACCGTGGAGTCCGGGTGATGGAATTTCGAGGAACGGGTGGGGAATCGACCATGTCAATTTTGCAACGAACTTTGCGAACGTTTGTGATCACGGCGGCTGCCATGGCTGGACAGCTGGGGTTTGCCGACAGCGGCTATCACCCGTTCTCTGAACCTGTGGATTTTGATCCGGATTGGCAATTATTTGCCCCGATGCAGCTTCAGGATGTCGAGGATTTGTCTCCTCGTCAGCGGGCGCCGCACGGTTTGTACTTGACCTACGACCGGATTTACACCGGAATGACTCGACCGGAAGTTAACGGTTCGAGTTACCTGATGGACAGCACTTGGGGTAACCGATGGGACTTTGGATGGATGAACCGACGCGAAAGCGGATGGGCGTTCTCTTACCAGGTCGTCACTGGACCGAACGTGTACCACGGGTACGAGCAACTGCGGCTCAATGGATTTACCGATTCGGTAGTGGAAGACAACGCGGTTGTGCCGTTTTTCCGACCTACATCGTTTGACAACGATCCGTATACGCTCGAGCGGACCTATGATGTCGTCCAGAGCATCAATGTGGGTAACTATTCGAGTTTCGAGGCCAATAAGACATGGCGACTAGAGCCTTACCGTTATGGTGGGATGCTCGAACCGCTGATTGGTTTGCGGTATGTGAAGTTCCTCGACACGGCTCGCAGCGACGATTATTCGACCTTCCTCCAGGACGATCCGTTTGATCCGACGGTGGTTCTCGGGACGGCTGAGGTGTACACCAACGACATCGTTCAGTCACGCAACGACATGATACTCGGGCAGCTCGGTTTCCGATATTTCCGAAACATCCGTCGATGGACCTTGTCGAGCGACTTCAAAGTCTTCGCAGGCCATACGTTCCAGTCTCAGGAAACCACTCGGTATGTGACAACAACCACATATCCGGAGGACGTTGCGATCGGTGACGAGCCGCTTTTCGACGGCGATCACACTGGGACCTCCTTCTTCTCTCGCAGGAACAACGAAACGCCGGTTGGATTCGATGTGCGAGCCGAGAGTGCCTTCAGCGCGACCAAGCAACTTGATTTGCGAGTTGGTTTTCAAATGATTTACTTTGGCCAGGGGATCTGGCGGGGTGCGACTTTGGACCAAGGCAACAACCACGATACGAATCAACAGTTGGTTATGCCTGGCTTGACCTTCGGGTTTGCGATCAACCGCTAGTCACCGATAGCCAGCGGCATCTGACTGAAGTGGAAAAAGTCGAGCAAGCGAGTCCTCAAGAGGCTCGCTTGCGTCATTAAATGCTTGCATTGACTGCGACTTGGGATTGAGTCCATAGGGTGAAACTTGTTACAGGGTTTGGTTGGGACTCGGAGTGTATCTATGGTGATGTTGGAACACTTGCGGGCTCAACGGGTTCTGGAAGAAGGAAGATTAGGGATGTTGACCAAGTCAAAGAAGCGAGAAGAGCAGGCTTTTGAGATTCCGCTATTGCCGTCGATTGTGGTCGGATCGGCGTTGTGTTGTTTGTTTTATTTTCTGATTTTGTTGCCGCCGTTTCGGCATCCGTTGGTGATACGGTATGCCCTTTGTCACTGGGTGGCAGTCGCGGCAGCTTGGTTGTTTACGACCGCGGCGGTTTATTTGGTTCAGAAGCGCTGGGCGCTTGGTCGTCAGCGGCGCTTGGTCGATTCGCTTGAATCGGTACTCGACGAGTGGGTGGATCATCGTGCCGACTGGGATATTGAGCCGGCGATGGATGGTTACCGCCGCGCGACCTCGTTGCAAGCGTTGTGGAAGCTTCAAAAGAGCTATTTGGTAAGGTCTTGGTATGGACAGCGTCTTGGGCAGCTCCTGATGCGTCAGGTCGAGCGTCGAACGACGGCGAGGTTGGACGAAGACCTTCAGGGGTTTGCTGAGCGAGATGCTGAAGCTTTGCATTCGAGCTATGCGATGGTGCGCATCAATTGTTGGGCGATGCCGATGTTAGGTTTTTTGGGGACGGTGATTGGGATTTCCGACACGCTCGGTCAGATGGACGCCCAGGCGTTAGCCAGTGGATCGCAGGAAGCGATGAATGGATTGACCAGTGGCTTGTATGTCGCCTTCGATACAACGGCCGTCGGCTTGGTTTTGACGATGGTGGCGATGTTTATGCAGTTTTTCGTGCAGCGTGCTGAGCAGGACTTTTTGGGTCGGATGGACCAAGGAGCCGCATCGGCGATGCACCGATGTTTATCGGATCAGGAGCACAGCGATACGCGGGATGTTGAGGCTTCGCTCAAACTCGTTGCGAATCGGTTGATCGATTCGATGCAGATCTTGGTTCAGCAGCAGGCTCAGTTGTGGCGCGATTCGATAGGCCAAGCCCAATCGGAGTGGTCCCACATGAGTGCAAGGGCCACGGAGACCTCTCTTGGAACGATTCAAAGGGCTTTGGCCGGAACGTTGGCCGAACACCGCGACTCACTGCGCGAGTGTTTGACGCAGTTGTCTGTTTTGCAAACCGAGGGAGCCCAGCAGATCGACGGACGATTGCAGCAATGGCAAACGACATTATCCGAGCAATCGCGCGTGGCCTTGCGCCAGCAGCAAGAGGTGAGTCGCAATGCGGAGCTGTTGCAAAAGCTATTGGATTCGACGCAGTTAGTCCAAGCCATGCAGCAACCGATCCAAGCGACCCTCGAGCGGATGACCGATTTTGATCGGTTTCAGGAAGCGGCATTGAGTCTGACCGAGGCGGTGATGGTCATGAGCACGCAGTTGGAGCGATCGGGGCATCTATCCAGGCAGGCGGTCCGAAGGCGTCAGGCAAGCCGCTTCGATTCTTCAGCCGATGAGATTTCAGCCGATGAGATTTCAGCCGATGGGATTTCAGCCGATGGGGGGACCAATTTGCTAGGTTGGCAGACGGCAGAAGAAGCCCCAGATAATGCCGATGCGGTGGTTTTGAAGCTCGACTCCCCATCTGTAAGAAAAGCCGGATGAGCAAGCGATCGCGGCATGGAAACGATTTTACACCGTCGACCTTTCCATTCCTGGCGGTCCTATTGTGCGTCATTGGCGCGTTGGTTTTGCTCTTGGTCATCAACGTGACGAGTTCACGCGCCTCGGCTAGGCATCAGGTGCAAAGCGAGTTGACCGAAGCGATCGAGCAGGCTCAGGAGCAATCGGATTACATGGTCTCTGTGTCCGAAGAGCTTCAAGCAAGGCGAGAGCAGGTCCGAAAGCAGATCGAGTTGCGGCGGAGTGAATTGGCCCGTACCGAGGATCACATCGAGCGGCTTGAGGAGGATCTTCGAGAAGTCGAGTCCCGTTTGCAGAAGCTTGAGGATGCGCACGTGTCCCCGGATGAGCAAGTCAATAGTCCATCGAGGATCCAGGAGCTTAAGGATCGTATCGAAGAGCAAAAGCAGAAGCTTAACGATGCGATTGCGAAGCGGAAGGATCAGACCCCTGCGTTTTCGATCATTCCGTACGAGGGAGCGAATCGCACGACGCGAAGGCCCGTGTATCTTGAGTGTACCGAGCAAGGGGTGTTGATTCAGCCAGAAGGGGTATTGGTCAGCATGGAGGATTTGGGTCCGCCGCACGGGCCTGGAAATCCGCTTGATGCGGCCCTTCGGGTTTTGAGGAACGCTTACCAATCTCGCGATGCGGTCTATGGGATTTCGATCCCCCCCTACCCTCTTTTGATCGTTCGACCTGATGGGATTCAAAGTTACGCGTTGGCGCGATCGGCGATGTCTGGTTGGGACGATCAGTTTGGTTATGAGTTGATCGACGGTCAGATGGAGCTAGCGTTTCCCGATGGGATTGCCGAGTTGAAGAACGATTTAGCTCGAGCCTTGCGTGTAGCGAAAGATCGCCAAAAAGCGCTCGTGGCGGCTTTGCCAGCTCGCTACAGTCGCAATCCGTTTGCCACCAAAACCGAGGAGACCTGGGATTCGATCGATGCGGAGTTGCCTGCCGCCGAGAGTCGGGTTTCGGGGCTAGCCAAGGGATCGCAGGTGGGCAAGGAGTCTGGATTCGAGCAAGGCCGACGTTGGGAGATGATCCAGCAGTTACCCCCTGGCTCGCTTGAGCCTTCGGCACCGAATGGTCCGCCGAGTGAGGTTTTCTCGCAAGGGAAAGGGAAAGAGTCTTCGCTTGATCGCGGTGCGATGGACAGCGATTCCGGAACGTCGAGTTCGGCAGGTGCGGCCGGATCGGCGATGGCTGAGGGTCAAGGATCGCACAGCCAAGGGAGTCTGACACCATCGAGTGGTGGTACGCAAACCTCGGCGAATCGATTTTCTTCGTCTTCTACTGGATCTTCGGCTGGTTCGGCGAGTCTTGGGCAGCCTGCGCAAGACGAGCAGATGCAGCAGGCGATGCAAGAGCAAGCGATGAAGCAACAGGCTGCCGAGAATCAACAGGCTGCCGAGAATTCCGGCGGAGCTCAGGCCTCTAGTGCGTCGGGAGCGGCATCGAAGAAGAAGGCATCGGGAAGCGATAGCGAACTCAAGCCGATCAGTTTGACGGCGGGCAAGGACTGGGCGACGACCCGCATGGACAACCGATCGACTCCGGTATCTCGTCCGATACGCATCATCGTGCTTCAGGACCGATGGCTTATGTGCACCGAGGGGCAGGATTGGAAGTACGACGCGGAGATTTCGCTTGAGCAAGGTCCCCAGGCCGCTTCGGCGCAGCTTCAGGAATCGATCCGTGATCGGGTTGAATCTTGGGGGCTTTCCTTGCCGGGTGGATATTGGGTTCCCTCGTTGAGTGTGCAAGCTGCGGCCGATGCCGAGCAGAGCTTGTTGCGTATGCAACGCTTGTTGGAAGGTAGTGGAGTGATTATCAAGGTTCAGCCATTGATGACAACGAAGAACCGCAAGTAGTGGGGTGATGGATCGATGGCAAGACGCGATGAAGAACAGTTTGCCGTAGGCGAAGACGCGTTCATGGACACGATCGCCAATCTCGTTGGGATCATGATCATCTTGGTAGTGATCGTCAGTGCCAAAGGGTACTCGGCCTCCCGCACGATGGCACGCGAGGAGATACGTGAGAAGATTCAGGAGTTGGCAGCACCCTCAGCCCAGGCGGAAAATCTCGATCGCGACCTAGAATCGCAACTTGAGCAACTCCATCGCTACGAGGTTGAAACGGCCTATCGCAATGCCGAGCGAATGAGCTTGGTTGACCGCAAGTTGCTCCTTGAGCAACAGCTCAACCAACGACTCGAGCAGCTCGATACGGAGTCCCAGAAGGAATTCGAGCAAAAGGCCAAGACCGCACTGCTAGAAAAGCAGCTCGGGGAGCTTGAGCGCCAGCAAGAGGAAGTGCCTGAGGTACAAAAGAAGGTTATCGCATTGCAGCATTTACCGACTCCGATGGCCAAGACGGTTTTTGGCAAGGAGTTGCATGTGATGATTCGCGATGAGCAATTGAGTGTGATCCCATGGGACACGTTGATCGAGCAGCTCAAGATCAATGCCAGGGCGAGTGCATCGCGGAATTCCCAGCGAGACAAGTTCGAGGATGTGCTCGGGCCGATCGATGGTTTTTTGATGCGTTACCGATTGATTTCCAAGAGTGGGATGATGAGTGATGGGCGTGTAGCGGCGATGGGAAAGATGGTCGAGCTCGAGCGATTCGAGCTTGAGCCCTCCTCGGAGGTATTCCGCGAATCGGTCGAGGAGAGTTTGGGTCCTAGGGGGCGATTGCGCTCGGAGCTCGACGCGGTTCGATCGAATCACACGACCGTCACGGTGTGGGTCTATCCGGAGAGTTTTGGGCAGTTCCGCAAGCTCAAGGAGTTGCTCTACCGAGAGGGATGTTTATGTGCAGCTAGGCCGTTGCCTAAGGGGATGCGCATCGGGGCCTCGCCGCAGGGATCGAGCAGCACGGCCCAATAGAGAGGATGCAGGGCATTTTCAGGCTGGGCGATGGACCCGATTCACCGATTTGGCCTATGCTAGATTCGGCCGATAAGTTCGTCGGCTTCAAACCGGACCTTGGCATTCGAAGCATAGCCGTCTTGGGGATGACGGTAGCCTAGGGCGCAAGCGACTCGCGTGGCGTATGGGCTTTGATCGAGCCCTAGGATTTCGTCGTATTTTGAGGGCGAGATGCCTTCCATGGGACAAGCGTCGATGCCTAGATAGGCGGCCGTTGCCATCAATTGTCCGAGGGCAATGTAGCCTTGTTGGGTTGCCCAATCGGCTAGCTGCTCGGAGCTGTTGTGCAAAAAACCCAGGATGACTTTGCGATAGTTCGCTAAGCTGTCTATCTGAATATTTCGGGTGTTGGCTGTGTCTTGGAGGAATCGATCGACGTACTGGGTATCGATCGAGCGGAGCGTAGCGATGACGACCAAGTGGGAGCAATCGTTTGGCTGCTGCTGGCCCCAGGAGATCGCTGGCAATTGGGCTTTGACTGCCGGGTCGGTCACGACCAGAAACATCCAAGGCTGCAGGCCGAAGCTGCTCGGGGTCAGGACCAAGCTTTTCTCGACGGCGTGCCAGAGCTGTGGATCGATGGTGCGCTGCGGATCGAATCGTTTCACGGCGTATCGCCACTGAAGGGCATCTAGCCACTGGCTGGCAGACCCTTGCGGGGTCGGAATCTCATTGGGTGCTTTCATGGTTTTCTTTCTCTTGGTATCGGACGGATCGGACGGATCAGACGGATTAGGCTTCGCCGAGGATTTCCAGGGCGAGTTTCCCTTTCCACTGCAGAAACAGGGTTTCGAACGTTTGCGGGCCGGAGATGCATCGGATCACCGAGTCGCCGTCGGTGAGGATTCCCCAGGTATTTCCTTCATCGGAAGTCGCTTGGCACAGCAGAGCCTGGGCGTTCAGGCAGTGCAATTGTGCCAGCGGCTTGATCTCTAGGAATCCTTTTTCCTCTAGATCTCGCAACGCATGTCCGTGAGAATTCTTTTGCGTATCGGGGAGCGAATTCCAGGCGATTCTGGATTCTTGGGGGTCCTCGATATCGTTGGCCAAGTACATCGCAAAAATCGTATCGTTGCTGAAGGATTTCATGTCCAGCGACATAGCGTGTGCAAAAGGCCCCGAGAATCCGACGTTGGAGTATTTCTCATCTGCGGAGCCGTAGTCGAATTGCAGTAGGAAGCATTCTTGGGGGGCTTCGAAACCAGGCCATTGGAGGGTCCTTTGTTCGACCAGCACGATGCGAGAGGGGGGGATAGCAAATTGCTCGGGTTGGCTCAGCCAGATCGCTAGATCCGATTTGGCTTTGGCCAGCGAGGTGGTCCATTGCGGGTCGATCCGATCGTCTGCGGACAGTTCGTGCAGGTAGGCTAGAGCTCTTGCGCGTGACGAGTCGTCTTGTAGGAGTTCGACGATCAGGTCGACGGCTCTGGATTCTCCGAGTTTTGCCAGTCCGTAGGCGGCTTCGAGTTTCAGACGGCGGTGTTTGAGCACGAGGGCTTGGTTGAGTTTTCCGATGGATCGCGGATCGCCCATTTGGGCGAAGAAGTCGCACATAGCGACCAGGAGTGAGACGGCATCAAAGAGAATATGCTGGATGACTTGAACGTTGTCGGAGAACTTGCGGGGGTCTTCTTCGAGGGATTGCAATTGGAGAGTCACTGCGCCGAAAACGGTCAGCAGCGATTCGAATCGTTCGGCTGCTGGGTGGGGGCTAACGCCGTGTTTACGGGCCATGTTATTGGCTAGGTCCAGGGCGGGTGCAAGGACGCTCGGTTGGTTGCTATCGAGCAATCTGGGGAAGACATCGGCGAGTTTCCAGTTGGTCGCTTGCATGAGGATCGAGAGGGCTTGGGCGGAATCCTTCCAATCGCTCGGAGGGGAATCGACCAGCAGGTCGACGGCAAGTCGGACGCTTGAGGATTGTCCGCTTAAGAGCATCGATTCGAGGAGCATTCCGAGGCATTTATCGGGCCGGTACTTCCGGAAGGTTTTGTAGGATTCGAAGGCTCTTTGGGCGGCGAGCAATTGGACCAGACGCGCGGTTTGATCCTCGAAGGAGGCCGGTGCGGTTCGAACCAGTTGAAACAGCCATTGGGCCATAGTGCCGAGGGCTTCGTTCAGGGCCGCTTTGCGGGGGCCTTGGAGGTCTTTGAAGGGTGCTTGGTCGGATTTCTCCATGGTGCACAGGCCGTCGGCCAAGAGGAGCGTCGGCAACCATTCGTCGGGGGTTTGCCAGATCGGCCCTGGGGTCTGTTCGGTGTCGAGTTCGGCCGTATCGAGGGCGAATTCCAGGCGTGCTTGGCACTCCAGGGCCCAGAGTCGGTGTTCTGGGGAAAAATCGATTGGGTTGAATTCCATGGCAAAACAGCGGGTTTGGATTAGTCAAAAGTCCGGATTGAGGGTATCGTAGAGTTAGAAAATTCTTCAGGAAAGAGCAGATATGACGTCACCGATGCCGGAGCATTTCTCCGAGCTACCCCTTTCACCGGTCATGCAGAGGGCTTTGGCCCAGGTCGGTTGGAGCAAACCCAGCCCTATACAAGCACGCGTAATACCGCATGCGCTCGAGGGCTACGACATTCTTGGCCAGGCCCGAACGGGGACTGGTAAAACCGCATCCTTTGCGATTCCGATTCTTGAGCAGCTCGACCCGCTGCGGATTCATCCACTTCCCCAGGCATTGGTTTTGGTACCGACTCGGGAGTTGGCCCACCAGGTCCACGGGGAGTTTGTCAAGTTGGCCGAGGGTTGCCCGACGGAGATCGTTGAGGTCGCCGGAGGCAAGCACATGCAAAAGCAGCTTAAGGCATTGGGCCATGGCGTTCAGGTGGTCGTCGGGACCCCTGGGCGGGTGATCGATCACATCGAGCGCGGTTCGTTGCGTCTTGGGGGGATCTGGTGCGTGGTGCTCGACGAAGCTGACCGGATGCTCGACATTGGGTTTCGTCCGAGCATCGAGCGTATTTTGCGTCGATGTCCTGAAAATCGTCAGACGATGCTCTTGAGCGCGACGCTCGACGAGCGGATTCGCGATCTTGCCAACCGCTATCTTTTCGAGCCGGTCGTGATCGACTGTTCGGACAAAGACGTCTCGGTCGAGACGATTGAGCAGAGGTTTATTTCGATCAGCAAGGATCGAAAGCAAGAGGTACTCTTCGAATTGCTCGAGCGAGAGCAGCCGCCACAGGCGATCATTTTTTGCAGGACCAAGATCGGGACGGCCAAGTTGCATCGGCAGCTTGAGCGCTATTACGTCAACCGGCCGGAGCGCAAGGTTCGCGTCGAGACGATCCATGGAGATATGAGTCAGCCTCAACGAGACGAAGTGTTTAAGGCGTTGCGAGAGAACAAGATCGACATCCTTGTAGCCACCGATGTCGTTGGCCGTGGGATCGATGTGTCGTCGATTTCGCACATCATCAACTACGACATGCCCGACGAGTGCGACGATTATGTTCACCGCGTCGGGAGGACCGGTCGGATGGGTCGATCTGGGATCGCTTTTTCGTTCGTGGGCAAGGACCAAGGGTACTTGCTCACAGAGATCGAGCAACGGATCAACCGCATGCTTGAGAAGGATCCTTTGTCGGAGGCAGTCGGCAAGCGGCGGGCAAGCCCAGCAGCAAGCGAGGGGTCTGCAAGCGAGGTATCCGGGTCCCGATGGATTGATTCGCGCACGGCCGACGGGCCGACGGATCGGCAACCTGAGCCGCAGTCCGATTTGCCGTTTGGAACAGCTCCTGCGAGCCGCACGCTAGGCCGGGCCAAGAGCCGCGGTAGTGTGCGAAGAAGGTAAGGGACGAAAAACGCAAAGTCGCGAAGGTGCAAAGACGCAAGGGAAGAAGAACACGAAGGTAGTGGATCTCGCGTAGAGATCCGGCTGTTTGGTTTTTGGTGTTTTTTGGTGTCTTAGATGCTGGCTGTCGCGAGAGCGGAACCGAGGGTGACGCCTGGTGCTGGCAACGAGCTGTGTCCTCTCAGGAAGATATCGATTGCGCGTGCTGCGCCGCGACCTTCGTTGATCGCCCAGACGACGAGCGATTGACCACGACGGCAATCCCCTGCTGCAAAAACGCCCGGGATGCTTGTAGCAAAGCGACCGTGTTCGGCTTTGTAGTTGCTTCTGGCGTCGGTTTCGATTCCCAGGAGTTCCGAGACGTACTGTTCGGGCCCGAGGAATCCCATGGCGAGCAGCACCAGATCGGCTCCGATGATTTCTTCGCTGCCTGGGATTTCGGTCATATTCATCTTGCCGTTTTCGACCTTCCAAGCCACCCGAACGGTTCTGATCCCGGTGAGGTTGCCTTGGCCATCATCGACGAACTCTTTGCTGAGGATATTGTAGGTCCTCGGGTCGTTGCCGAATTTTTCGGCGGCTTCTTCGTGTCCGTAATCGCTGCGGAAGATGCGAGGCCATTGGGGCCATGGGTTGTCTTTGGCTCGTTCTGCTGGCGGTTGGTCGAGGAGTTCGAAATTTATGAGTTTCGAGCAGTCGTGTCGCAAGCTTGTTCCTATGCAATCGCAACCGGTATCCCCTCCGCCGATGACCACGACCCGTTTGCCTTTGGCGGAGATGAATTTGCCATCGGCATGGTGGCTATCGAGGAGACTAGCGGTGTTTGCCGATAGGAATTCCATGGCGAAGTGAACGCCGCGCAGCGAGCGACCTGGGATGGGTAGATCGCGAGGTTTGGTTGCTCCGGTGGCGAGCAAAACAGCATCGTTCTGGGCGACGAGTTCCTTCGGATCGACGTTTTTGCCAACATCGGCGCGTGTCACGAACTGGACACCTTCGGCGGCCATAAGATCGAGGCGTCGTTGGACGACCCCTTTGTCGAGTTTCATGTTTGGGATGCCGTAGGTTAGCAGCCCGCCGATACGGTCGGAGCGTTCGTATACAGTGACGCTATGTCCGGTTTGATTCAGTTGGTCGGCAGCGGCCAGCCCTGCGGGTCCACTTCCGATGATGGCGATTTTTTTCCCGCTGCGAACTTTGGGTGGTTTTGCCACGACCCAGCCTTCTTCGAAGCCTCGATCGATAATTGCGCATTCGATATTCTTGATGGTCACCGGTGGGTTGGTGATTCCTAGAACACAAGCGCCCTCGCAGGGGGCCGGGCAAACGCGGCCGGTGAATTCGGGGAAGTTGTTGGTTTTGTGGAGTCGATCGAGGGCTTCTTTCCAGCGGCCGGTATAGACCAAGTCGTTCCATTCGGGGATGAGATTTTCGATAGGGCAACCGCTGGGCGATTGGCAGAATGGAACACCGCAGTCCATGCATCGGGCGCCTTGGGTGCGCAAGTGTTCCTCGGACGCATCGGTGTAGATTTCTTGGTAGTCCTCGAGCCGGACGATCGGCAATCTCCAGGATACCTTCTTGCGGTCGAATTCTTTGAATCCAGTTGGCTTTCCCATAGGTCTAAACTTTGTTGGTAAACGTGTTGATCTTTTGGTTGGATGGTTTTACGAGGCTGCAACGGTGGACGATTGCAAAGCGTTTTCTTTGGCTTGTTCGGCAAGGACGCGTTTGTAGTCCGTTGGGATGACTTTGACGAATCGCGAGACGCTTGTTTGCCAGTTTTGCAGAAGGGCTTGAGCGACGCTCGAGTTGGTCAATTCCGCATGCGAAGTCACCAGTGAACGGACTTCGTCGATGTCTAGTGGATCGACTAGGGGTTCGAGTTCGACGGTGCCGAGGTTGGTGCGGATGCGCAGGGCGTTGATATCGTCGAGGACATAAGCGACCCCGCCGCTCATGCCTGCGGCGAAGTTCCGTCCGGTCGGGCCGAGGATAACGACACGACCGCCGGTCATGTATTCGCAACCGTGGTCACCGACACCTTCGATGACCGCATAGCAGCCGGAGTTTCGGACGGCGAAACGTTCGGCGGCGCGACCGCGAACGAACAATTCGCCCATGGTCGCACCGTAGAGGCAGACGTTTCCGATGATGATATTGTCTTGGGGTTTGAAACCTGCTTTGCGATCTGGATAGATCGCGATACGTCCTCCGGAGAGACCTTTACCGACGTAATCGTTGGCATCCCCTTCGATTTCGAGCGTCACACCATGGGCAAGGAACGCGCCGAAGCTTTGACCTGCGGATCCTCGGAATTTGATGTGTACGGAGTTGGTGGGCAGACCTGTTTGGCCATATTTCTTGGCGATATGGTGGCTGAGGATTGTGCCGACGGTTCGGTTGGTGTTGATGATAGGGAGTTGGAGTTCGATCGGTTCGCCGGTTTCGATGGTTTTTCGGCAACGCGGCAAGAGGACTTGCATGTCCAGAGACTTTTCCAAGCCGTGGTCTTGAGGGATGGTCCGATGCGTTTCGGTGTCGGGAGTTGGACCTTTTGCTGGTTTCAAGATCGGGGTTAAATCGAGTCCGTCGGACTTCCAGTGTTTGATCGCGTGATCGACTTTCAAGCAATCGGTTCGGCCAACCATTTCATCGATGCTTGCAAAGCCCAGCGAGGCCATGATTTCGCGGGCGTCTTGGGCGACCATGAACAGGTAGTTGACCACATGTTCGGGTTTACCGGCGAATTTGGCTCTGAGTTCAGGGTCTTGCGTCGCGATGCCGACCGGGCAGGTATTCAAGTGGCATTTGCGCATCATGATGCACCCGAGGGTGATCAATGGTGCGGTCGCGAAGCCGAATTCTTCGGCGCCCAGCAGAGCGGCGATTACGACATCGCGACCGGTTTTGAGTCCGCCGTCGGTTTGGAGCGTAACGCGGCTGCGAAGGTTGTTCATGACGAGGGTTTGGTGGGCTTCGGCGATCCCTAGTTCCCAGGGAAGACCGGCGTGTTTGATGCTCGTCAGGGGGCTTGCGCCGGTACCGCCGGTATCGCCGCTGATGAGGATATGATCTGCGTGGGCTTTCGCGACCCCGGAGGCAACGACGCCGACGCCGACTTCGCTGACGAGTTTGACGCTGACGCGTGCCGACGGGTTGGCGTTTTTCAGGTCATGGATCAGTTGTGCGAGATCTTCGATCGAGTAGATATCGTGGTGAGGAGGAGGGCTGATGAGTCCGACCCCTGGAGTGCTGTAACGGATTTTGGCGATGTACTTATCGACTTTTCGACCTGGCAGTTCGCCACCTTCGCCGGGCTTGGCACCTTGGGAGATTTTGATTTGCAGTTCATCGGCATTGGTTAGGTATTCGATCGTCACACCAAATCGCCCGGAGGCAACCTGCTTGATAGCCGATCGTTTGCTATCGCCGTTATCTAGGATTTTGAAACGGGCGGGATCCTCGCCCCCTTCACCGGTATTGCTTTTGCCACCGACGCGGTTCATCGCGATGGCGAGCGTTTCGTGGGCTTCGGAGCTGATCGACCCGAGGCTCATCGCGCCGGTGCAGAAGCGTTTGACGATTTCTTGGGCGGTTTGAACCTTGTCCAATGGGATCGGGTCGCGGGAGGATTGGAATTCGAAAAGCCCTCGCAGGGCGTACCTCATCCGAGCATCTTGGTTGATGTGATCAGCGAAGCGTCGATAAGCGTTTTTATCTCCGTTTCGAGCAGCCAGTTGGATGTCGGTGATTGCCGCGGGATCCCACCCGTGTTTTTCGCCTTCGGCTCTCCAATGGAATTCGCCGATGTTCGGGAGCATCGACCAAGCGTCGGAGCGTTCGGTGGGGAACGCCAGAGCGTGTCTTCGGAGCGTTTCTTCGGCGAGGATATCGAAACTGCAGCCTTGGATACGGCTGCTAGTTCCTTTGAAGCAGCGTTCGATGACTTCCTCTTGCAAGCCGAGGGCTTCGAAGATCTGTGCACCTTTGTAGCTTGCTAGGGTGCTGATCCCCATTTTTGCCATGACTTTGAGCATCCCTTTGGCGACCGCTTTGCGGTACTGAGCGACGATTTTCTCTTCGTCTTTTTCCTCGAGCATGCCATCGCGGGAGGCTTGCCAAAGCGATTCGAAAGCCAGGTAAGGGTTGATCGCATCGGCGCCGAAGCCGGTCAGCAAGCAGTGGTGGTGGACTTCGCGTGCTTCTCCGGTTTCGACGACGATCCCGATAGCGGTACGTTTCGCGACTTTCACTAGGTGTTGATGGACAGCCCCGCAGGCTAGCAGGCTACTGATTGCAACGCGTTGGCTCGATAGGGCTCGGTCGGTCAGCAGGACCAGCGAGTAGCCATCATCGATGGCTTTCTCGGCTTGGTCGCAGATGCGATCGAGCGTCTTTTGGAGGCCGGCTTTTCCGAGTGAGCGATCGAAGGTGGTATCGATCGAGGCGGTTTTCCATCCGCGCAAATCCATATGCTTTAGGGCCCCGAGTTCCTCGTTCGTCAGGATCGGGTGGTGGATAAGCAAACGATGGCAGTGCTCTGGAGTTGCAGCCAGAAGATTTTTTTCTGGACCGATGTAACACTCGAGCGACATGATCACGTCTTCTCGGATCGAATCGATCGACGGGTTGGTGACTTGCGCAAAGAGTTGTTTGAAGTAGTCGTAGACCAGCCGTGGTTGGTCGCTCAGGCAGGCGATCGCAGAGTCATTTCCCATCGAGCCGATGGGGTCGACTTGGGTTTGGATCATCGGTACGAGCATAAAATGCATCGTTTCGATGGTGTAACCGAAGGCTTGCATGCGTGAGAGGAGGGTTTCGGGATAGAACCCGTGCCACTCTTTGGCTTTGGCCAGTTGGTCCAGGGTGATTCTTCCGGTGCGAAGCCAATCTTGGTAGTTGCGTTTGGCTGCCAAGGAGGACTTGAGTTCTTCGTCCGGAATCAATCGTCCTTGGTCGAAGTCGATCAAGAACATTCGGCCCGGTTGCAATCGTCCTTTTTCTTTGACGATGGCCGGATCGACCGGTAGTACGCCGACTTCACTTGCCATGATGACACGATCGTCGGTCGTCAGATAATAGCGGCTTGGGCGCAGTCCGTTTCGATCGAGGGTCGCGCCGATGTATTTTCCGTCGGTAAAGACGATCGAAGCCGGTCCGTCCCAAGGTTCCATCAGGCAGCTGAAGTACTCGTAGAAGGCCTTTTTTTCTTGGGACATCGTGTCGTGTTTTTGCCAGGCCTCTGGGACCATCATCATGATGGCTTCCTGAAGGGTCCGGCCGTTCATCAGCAGGAATTCCAGGACGTTGTCAAACGTTCCAGAGTCTGAGCACATCGGCTCGACGACTGGGAATAGTTTTTTGAGTTCGTCGCCGAAAAGTTCGCTCTGGGCCATGCCTTCGCGGGCACGCATCCAGTTGATGTTCCCTCGAAGGGTGTTGATTTCGCCATTGTGGCTCATGAATCGCAGCGGTTGGGCACGATCCCAGCTTGGGAATGTGTTGGTCGAAAACCGCGAGTGGACCATGGCCAAGTGGGTTTCGAAGTCTTCCTCGGACAGGTCCGGGTAGTAGGGAACAACCTGGGCCGGGGTGAGCATTCCTTTGTAGATAAGCGTCTTGGTTGAGAGCGAGCAGACATAGAACAGGGAAGCTTGTTCGAGGGTCGAATCGTTACGAAGCAGATGGCTTGCCTGTTTGCGAATCGCGTAGAGCTTGCGCTCGAATTCCTCAGAAGAGATCCCTTCGGCAGCTTGGATGAAAACCTGTTCGGTCCAAGGCTCGGCCGACCGGGCAGTCGGACCGATGTCGGCAAAGTCTGCTTGCTGGGGAACGTCGCGCCAGCCGATGAGGGTTTGGCCTTCGGAGCGGATCAAGCTGTCGAAGAGCCGACGGCACTTGTCGCGTTCGGCGGCGATTTTTGGGAAGAAGATATTTCCGGCTGCCCAGAGGCCTTTGGCCGGCAAATCGACCCCGAAACAGCTTTTCGCCACGCGCCGCAGGAACTTATCAGGCAGTCCAACGAGGATCCCAGCACCGTCGCCGGTGTTCTGTTCGCAACCGCACGCACCCCGGTGGTCCATGTTTCTGAGGATCGTGTCGGCATCGACGACGATCTGATGGCTAGGCACACCTTTGACATTTGCGACAAAACCGACACCGCAGGAATCTTTTTCAAGTTCTGGGTCGTAGAGACCCTGTTTGGTGGGGAATCCGTAAGGAGTATTCATAGACTCGGGTAACAGGGGATGGTGATGGAGGAGGGAGAATGGAAATTGAATCAAAGACCGAAGTCCGAGTCGCCTGAAGAGAATGTCTCGCCCTTGGTCGCGACTAGGATAAGGAAAAAGTCCATTACGGCGAAGTTGTCGCAGCAGCGTCAGCCAAAACATTGGTTTTGCTCGGATCGCTCGCAACAACCATAGGTTCGAGGTCCTTGTTGGAGTCAAATTCCTCCTGATTCGAATCACCCGGCCAGATGGCATGACCGATGATCAGTTCGATAAAGGACCTTGCCGCACGAGACATCGAAACATCCCGCTTTTGGATGATTCCCAATGGACGCGTCAAGTTCAGGCCTTCGCACTTGAGCATCGTCAAGGATCCTGCCGCCACCTCGTTTTGAACCGTAAGTTTCGGGAGGATCGCAACACCGCTATTGACCACGGCGGCGTGTTTTACCGAATCGATGTTATCGAGTTCGACTGCAATGCGCATGGTGACGCCAAGTTGTCGCAGTTGCCGATCGATTTCTTGTCGGATCTTTAGGTTTTGAGCGAAAGCGACCAATGCGACTTGCGAGAGATCCTCGGGTCGAATCGGTTGGGGCATCGATGCCAAACGGTGCCGAGGCGAAGCGACCAGCGCCATCGGTTCGTGCCGCCAGTTGGTCGCGACAACCGAGTGGGTCGATTCCGGATAGCTGACCATTCCGAAATCGACGGTCCCCTGCTCGACCATTCGGTAGACCTCGTGGGGGTGCGCCAAATGGTAATTCATGGACGCAGACGGGCAAGCTTTCGTGAACTGCTCCTGTAGAGTCGGCAGATAAGACAGCCCCATCGAGTAGATCGAAGCGACCATCACATGGCCGGTGACTACCGCAGTGGAGTTATTGCCGCCGCGTACCTCTTCGACCAGCGAATCGAATTGGCGCAGTACTGCCGAGAGTCCGTCGAAGAATTTTTGGCCTTCGGCCGTCATCACAAAGGGGCGTTTGGTGCGATCGATGAGTTTCACACCGAGGAATTCCTCGAGGTGCTGAACGCTTTGGCTCGCGGCGCTTTGGGTCATGCCATGCTCGACGGCCGCCTGCGAGAAACTTCTATTTCGCACCACGTCGTAAAAGACCTTGAGCGACCGAATGTGGACCGCTTGGCTCGCCGCCTTTTTATCTGCTTTACTAATTTTGGATCTCCTTCTATTAAAATCAGGGATTCAGGATACCGGCTCATTGCGGGTTCGTCAAGGGTTCGGCTTAGGCTCGATGGGGCAGGAGATGCTCGAAAAGCCTTGTGAAAGTAGTCTTTTTTGGTTTGCGGAAGAATGATTGCCTTTGCGATCGGCACAAGGGAAGAAAATGGATGATCCGAGTGATTCGTTATTTTGGTTGAAATGGATTGTAGCCGTTGGAGGGGTATGTTCGTTAGGGTGCTGTTGGGTCAGTGGGCTTGTGATGATGTACAATCGGTTTGCAAGGTTGAGGCGCTTTGCGTTTGGCACTCGGAGTTCGTCGCCCCGATTTGGGGATTTTTAGATTGTGGAAACTTCCATGGCATTCACGATGAATTTTTGTCTGTTTCAAAGCTCGATTCGAGTCTTGCCGTTCTTGTTGGGATTGGCAGTTTATTTAGACGTTTCGAAACGAGCTTGGGGGCAGGACCCGCCGGCCGATTACAAAACGCTTGGGAAAGCCTTTATCGACGAGTACTGTGCGAAGTGCCATTCGGAGATTGAGCCTCAGGCCGAAATGGTGCTGACGCGCTTTAGCGATTCGGATTCGATTGTTCGGGATCGTAAGATTTGGATGAACGTGATCAAGCAGGTCCAATCCGGTTTGATGCCACCGAAAGAGGAGCCATTGGCAGCGGTTTCCGAGACGGAGGAATTCGTCAAGCACATTCAGGCGATTTTCGATCGTGCGGATCGGGAGGCCAAGCCACAGCCGGGTCGAGTTACGATGCGACGGCTCAATCGGCTGGAGTACAAGAATACGATTCGGGATTTGATCGGCGTGGACTTTGACCCTACGGGCGAGTTTCCTTCGGACGATATCGGATATGGGTTTGACAACATCGGCGATGTGTTGAGTTTGCCACCTGTACTGATGGAGCGTTATTTGGATGCGGCCGAAGGGATCCTCAGTCGGGCCATCACCCCGGAACCACCAGCGGTTCCCAAACGGCATTTATCGAGTCAGTACACGGAGCCGGCCTCGGCCGAGGTAGCTTCGAAGTTGATGGAAAATGGCTACCGTCGCTTGGACAGCTTGGCCAACGAGGGGATCGAAACAGGGCCGATCCATACTGCCTATCAGTGGGAAGCATCTGGCGAATACTTGTTTCGAACGAAGGTCTATGGAGTCGCTTTGGATGCTCAGAGCATCCGGGGGGTGATTTTGCTTCATGGTAAGGATTTAGCCAATCCATCCAGTGATGCTGAGCTCGAAACGATCAGCGGTACGTTTCCTCGCCCGGCGAGGATTCTCAAGACCTTTGAGGTCACGGCCCAGGCTCCAGACCAAGCCCAGGTGATTGAAGTGAGCATTCCGGCGATGGCCAACCGAGACCGGGTGATGGTAGGACAGCTCAAGCGTACTGAGGGGCAATCGGCCAAACTCTATGTTGAGCATTTATCTCTCGATGGACCGCTCGATACCCGGCCTGATAGTCACCGCCGTCTTCTGGCCGTCGATCCAGGAAAATCGGTACCTGAGCAAACGCGAGAGGCGCTGGGACGTTTCATGCAGAAAGCCTATCGTCGACCGATCGAACCTCAGGAGCTTGAGAAGCTTTCCAAGTGGGTCGATCAGATGACCGCAGGGGGGCAGAAGTGGGAGTCGGCGATGCAAGTTGCGATGCAAGCGGTCTTGTGTTCGCCGAAATTTCTATTTCGCGTCGAGACCGACGATCAAGCCTCGAGTGACCGGACCCGGGATTTGGACTCTTATGCCGTGGCTTCGAGGCTTTCGTATTTTCTATGGTCATCGATGCCCGATGAGTTGCTTTTCGATGCGGCCGACCGAGGGACGCTCCTCGGGGAACTTTCGACCCACGTGACGCGGATGCTTGCCGATCCGCGATCCAATATGTTGGTGCAGAGTTTCGCAACGCAGTGGCTTCAAATCCAGAGGCTCGATTCCTTTGCTGCCGACGCGCAGTTGTTTCCCTCGTTTGGAGCCAAGCTCAAATCATCGATGAAGCGGGAAACGGAGCTTTTTTTCGAATCGATATTGCGAGAAAATCGAAGTGTATTGGAACTCATCGATGCCGATTACACCTATCTCGACGAGGCATTGGCCAAGCATTATGGGATCGCCGACACGGCGGGAAACTCGATGGGACAAGCGGCCGTCAAGCCCGATGGCAAGCCGATCCTTGGCGAGTCGTTCCAGCGCGTTGCGTTGCAGGATCGGAACCGAGGTGGGTTGATCACTCAGGCGAGCGTCCTGACGGCCACCTCGAATCCGACACGGACCTCGCCGGTCAAAAGGGGGCGTTGGATCTTGGAGCAATTCCTAGGTGAGCCCCCTCCCCCGCCACCGCCGAACGTTCCTGAATTGCCGACCAATGCTGAGGACATATCATCTGCTTCGCTTCGCAAGCGAATGGAGGTTCATCGGCACAATCCGGCTTGTGCGAATTGCCATGCCAAGATGGATCCGATCGGCTTTGCGTTGGAGAACTTCAATGCGATCGGAGCTTATCGAACCAAGGATGGGGCCTTTGACATCGACGCATCTGGGCAGTTTGCCGACGGATCAAGTTTTGCTGGGCCAGGGGATCTGAAGTCGATTATCCTGCGAAATCCTGAGGACTTCGTTCGATGTTTGACCGAGAAAATGCTGACCTATGCATTGGGCCGTGGGGTAGAATACTATGATCGGCCGACGATCGAGAAGATTGTCTCGGCGATGCCCGCCCAGGAGTACAAGTTCCAGTCGTTGGTTCGTGAAATCGTGAAGAGTGAACCGTTTTTGAGACGGGGCAAGGAGTAAATAACCATGTTGATCCCTAGTAGGCCGATGGACAGAAGGACGCTTTTGCGTGGGGTGGGTGTTTCGCTTGGGTTGCCCTGGCTCGAGGGGATGTCTGGCATGACGAGTTGGGCCCAGGACGGGGTCCAGAAGGCACCGAATCGGATGGCCTTTTTGTATGTTCCCAACGGCAAGAATATGGCCGACTGGACGCCGAAAACCCCTTCGCCGAAAACCCAATTGCCCGATCAACCCGCGTTGGGCTTTGAGCTTTCTCCGATCCTAGAGCCGCTTGCTCAAGTGCAGGACAAACTTTTGGTCGTCTCGGGACTGACGGCCGACGGCGCAAGAGCTTACGCCGACGGCGGGGGCGATCATGCACGCGCCTTGTCTGCATTCTTGACCGGTGCTCGTCCTTTGAAGACCGATGGGGTGAACATTCGCAACGGGGTCAGTGTCGACCAAGTTGCAGCCTCGCGGGTCGGGGACCAAACGCGATTGGCTTCTCTGGAGATCGGCACCGAGTCAGGCGCGATGGCTGGCAATTGCGATTCGGGCTACAGTTGCGTGTATTCTTCGACGATGTCATGGCGATCGGCGACCCAGCCGTTGCCCAAGGAGGTCAATCCAAGGATCGTTTTCGATCGTCTGTTTGGTTCGAGCAATGACCCGACGCGCGTCGAGCGCGATGCGCGCCGCAAGAGCATTTTGGATTTTGTTCGGGAGGATTCCAAGGCGCTTTCGGGGCGATTGGCGACCAACGATCAGCGCAAGCTCGACGAGTATTTTTCTTCGATACGCGATATCGAGCTTCGGATCGAGCGGTCTGAAAAGCTACCGCCGGTCAAGACACCTGAGTATTCCGTCCCGCAGAGTATCCCGGCAGTCTACGAGGAGCATATCCGTCTGATGGCCGATTTGATGGTCTTGGCATTTCAAGCCGATGTGACGCGGGTCATTACCTTTGTGTTGGCCAACGAGGGTAGCAACAAGTCCTATTCTTTCATCGATGTACCCGAGGGGCATCACGATTTATCGCACCATGGTGGGGACGGCTCGAAGCAGTCGAAGTTGCGGCAGATCAATATCTTCCACACCAAGCAGTTGGCGTACTTTCTGACCAAACTCCAGTCGATCCAGGAGGGTACTGGAACGCTGCTCGACCATTCAATGATCGCTTATGGAAGCGGCATCCACGATGGCAATGCGCACAATCACGAGGACTTGCCGATCCTCGTGGCCGGGGGTGGTTCTGGGACGCTCAAGACGGGTAGGCACATGGTGTTCCCCAAGGAGACACCGATCAGCAATTTGTGGTTGTCGTTGCTCGATCGCATGGAGGTCGACCTTGAGAAACTCGGTGACAGCCAAGGGCACTTGCCCGATCTGATGTGAAACAGCCGTACGACGCCTCCGCTGCCATGGTAGATCGATTGTCCTCAATCGATCGGCGTCTGAAGCCACCGTGGCTAGTGAGATAAAACAGCTGAAAACCGAAGACGCCGACGCTTGCGCGTCGGACGGAGCCATTGGGGACAATGGCTCTACACTGGTAAGCGTACAGCGGCCTGTTCCGTTTTTTGGGGCCGTTGGGCTTGCAAATGCTCGGTAGTGGATTTTGCAAAAGATCCGGCTGCTCCCCTCACACCTCACACCTCACGTCCGCTCCATCCAACCGCTTGGCCCCCCTTCTCCACCGGGGCTTTGGCCGGCTCCACCGGGGCTTTGGCCGGGGGAGTAAGGGGCGGGGGGGCTGAGGGGGCCGACCGCGCGTAAGGCTGCTTGGATGTAATGGCCACACATGGCCAAGAATGCAATACAGACTGATCGATCCACACAGATTGGCATTCAAGCCCGGAGGGCTGACACAACCTCTGCCGGTGGTGGTAACGATGGGCTCGGAGTGCAGATAGATCAGAACCGAGGGGTTCGTAGTAAGCATCTGTTTTAGGCTACCTGTTCGAGGATCGCAGAGATGGATTCCACGGCCGAGACAGGAACCAGGATAGAGATTCCCGAGGGGAGTATGATCTCGATCGAGTCCTTGGTGGAATCCGATGTTTGCACACGCAGAAAGGCGGTTGCTTGAGGCTTTGCAGCGAGTTTGCGTTTTGATCGCCTTGTACGACGGACTTCCAGTCCGTCGCGTTAATTGATCCACCTGTAAGCATTGGCCGACGGACTGGAAGTCCGTCGTACGCGCTGTACGACTTGGCCGACGGACTGGAAGTCCGTCGTACGCGCTGTACGACTTGGCCGACGGACTGGAAG
>JAPLNM010000134.1 GCA_026692845.1 Planctomycetota bacterium
AGACGTTGGCCATCACGCGACGGCCTGAGGCCAACTCCCAAGCCTTCGGCTCCTTGCCCGCACTGAGCGTCGCTAGGCCGATCGATTGCATGACCGATGGAAACCAGGAGAGAACAGGGATGTACTCCCCGAACATCACCAGGTGGGACTTTGCATAGTAATCGATCGGCTGGCCCGAATTGCCGATCCACACAGCGCTGTTGTAGCGGTCCATGGCTCCTTGGCGAATATCGATCACGTCGGTTCCCACCAATAGATTCGGCAAGGGTCCACCACTGGCCAATCGCAGCCGACGGAGTTTCATTGCGTTGGCTCGTTCCAAATTTCCAAAGGCGATCTCCAATTGCTGGCGGTCCATGCCCAGGGTTGCCGGAACACTTTGGCCCCGATCCCAAAACATCGTCGGCGCGAGCCCCGAGTAGATGCTCTCGGGCCAGACAAGCAAATCGATTTTCGATGCATCGGGGTTTGGCCCCTTGGCACCGTCCTGGCGTATCGCTTCGATCGCTCGTTGGGTCGTTATTTCGTAACTGAGCCAGCCTTCGTCGATCGATTCGGCGGTCGCGTCGAACATCGTGGGCATGTGATCTTGGATCAACACAAAACGCCCCAAAGGCTTGATCGGTTCCATCTGCTCGATATGGCGTACTCGCGCAGACCAAGCTCCATAGCCAAAGACAAACCATGCGAAAATCGCTACCCGAATCAACGAGTGGACATTAGCTACGATCCAGGAAACCGGCAAAGCCTTTGTACCTCGACGATCGATCAGCACATCGACCAACCATCCCATGCTGAGCATCATCATGAAGCCCACTCCGTAGGTGCCGAAGTGACTGGCGATTTGCAGAACGATCGGCCAAGGGGTTTGCGAGTGGGCTAGTGAGCAAGGGGAAAAACCGGTGATGATGTAGGAGCGAAGCAACTCGGCGCTTGTCCAACCGATCGCACATGCCAAGGCCAAGGGGAACCGGTACCGATGGTGAAGACTTCTTGCGATCGAGAGCGAAACGGGAAAATAGACGGCCAAGTACAACGCCAGCGCGATCCAACCGGCCGTCAAAGGCCAGAACGCTAACCGGATGCCTTGCAAGAGAAACAACCACATCAGGCTCGACGAGCCCCAAGCCCCCCATAGATCGCGACGCGTCAACGTCGGATGATTGGACACCAGCCAAGCAAACAGCCCGCAAGCGACCCAAGCCAAAATCGGAAATCCGACCGGAGGTTGCGCCAAATAATACGTCAGGCAGCAGGCAAGTGAACACCCGAGGAAATGCCGCGATTGAGCCGCAACTTGGTCTGTTTTGCCCTTCGATTCCAAATCCCACCCCACTTGCATTGCTCACCGGTTGTTGCTTCGATCCTTGATCTCAAGATGGATCCTAGACGCAACGGCCAAGCAATTGAAGATGGGTTGGCAATTGAAGATGGGTTGGGGCAAAAAAAACGCGGTGGGTGAAACCAGCTGAAAGTCCTCTCCCTCTTCCAGCCAATCCCAATCCACCGCGATTTTTCCGATGTCTCTCTACGCAAGTGTCCTAGATTCAATCGTGAGCCCCGCACGATTGCTAGACCGAGTAGATGCACTTAGTGTGCCAATTGCCCCAGTGTCCGAGAGGTTTTTTGTTGGTGTTTTTTTGCTAGGCCGGTCAGGGTCTTTTTAAAGAGCACTTTTTTGAGCGTTTTTCGGGGCGACGGGTAACTGCAATGGCCCCAGGCGTTTCGAAGAAACCCCCAAACCAATTAGGTTTTCTAGCCTGGTCGCTGGTCTGTAGCCAGGCTGTGCTCGTTTTTTGTGCAAGCAACCCAAGGTTGCTTGCCTATCTTTACGGAAAGCCTCAAGCTAGGCATACTGTTTGGCCAATGCATCGATCGGCGTCAGGAAGCGTCGCTTGGGCGTTGCATGGATCGGTCGCCGCATGGAACAGCAATGGTGGAAAACCTGTATGGATAAGCTCTGGAGAGAACGTCTGTCGGTGCTTGAGCTTTCCACGATGCGATGGAGTTTCGAGGACGATGTGATTCGGTACCGGGATCACGGTTATCGAGCCATTGGCGTTTGGCGAGACAAGCTTTCGGATTTCGGTGAATCCAAGGGACGCGAATTGCTCGAAGAGTTGGGCATGAGTGTCTCGTCGCTTCATTGGGCTGGCGGATTTACCGGTTTCGATGGCCGATCGCACGTCGAGGCCTTGTGCGATGCGCTCGATGCGGTGCACGTTGCATCGGAGTTGCAAGCCGATTGCTTAGTGATCTTGGCAGGCTCGAGGGCTGGGCACACCCGGAGCCATGTACGCCGATTGCTTGTCTCGGCTCTGAAAGAGGTTGCACAGCAAGCCGCAGCGTTAGGTGTGCAACTGGCACTCGAACCGATGCATTCAGGATGCGCCCAAGATTTCTCGTTCTTGACGAATATCCCCGAGACGCTCGAGGTCCTTGCCTCAATCGACCAAAGCAACTCAGGCCAACAAAGCAACTTAGGGATCGTCTTTGATTGCTACCACATGGCTCAGGACCCAAGGGTCCTGGAATGGCTCCCAGACATCACGCGTCATATTCGTTTGGTGCAATGCGGTGATTCCAAGTCGACACCCAACGGCCTGCAGAATCGATGCCTCTTGGGCCATGGCCGTGTCCCGATTGCACCGATTATCCAAACCATTGAGAACAACGGCTACCAAGGCTATTACGAAGTCGAGCTTCTGGGCGAAGATGTCGAAGAATACGACTACGACCATCTCCTGAAATCCTCTCACCAAACCCTGCTGAGGCTCACGTGCTGAGCGGCCTGGATGTCGACTTTTTGCTTACCAACGACGATGGGATCGATGCCCTAGGCCTCCAGGCTCTGGGCCAAGCCATCGGAGCGATCGGTTCGATGGCCATCGTCGCTCCCGATACGGTTCGCAGTTGCTGCTCGCACGCTGTGACGACGGCAGAGGCGCTGCAGATCGTCCAGGTCAACTCGGTCAGTTGGAAGGTGTCCGGAACTCCAGCAGATTGCATCCGAGTCGCGATCAAGCATCTGCAGATCCGACCCAAGTGGGTGCTATCGGGGGTCAATGAGGGAGGGAATCTCGGCGTCGATATCCACTACAGCGGCACGGTGGCCGGGGCTCGCGAAGCGGCCTTGATGGGCTTGCGCTCCATGGCCCTCTCGCAGTACCTACGCAGGGATCGCCCTCGGGATTGGAATCTCTCTGCCCTGCGAGCGGTCCAGGCTTGGACCATCCTCCAAGCGGTTGAACTTGAGCCCACCGAGTTTTGGAACATCAACCTGCCGGTCGTCGAGCATGCGGGAGTCGAATTACCTCTGACGCACTGCAACCCAGAACCTCAAATGCTCGATTACGACTTTGCCTGTGTCCAAGACGAGTCGAGCGATCCGGGCTTATCAGATCAAACACAGTGGGTAAAGTACCGGAGCAATTATCAAGATCGACCCCGTAGCGAGTCGCTTGATGTTGCGAAATGCTTCTCGGGGCATATCACGGCCACAAGGTTGAGCAGTCGGTTTAAGCAGCTTTAAGCTGCTTTCTGAAGCTCTTGGACGTCGGTAAGTATGATCGGTTGGCTCAGGGGTTGATCGTCGATCACAATGACCTGGACAGCCAAGCGGCGCGTTGAGTTCAGAATCACAGGACTCTTAAGGTTTGTCGTCCAATGGTTTCCTTGCTTGCTCAGCGTCGCCAAGACATACACTTGGTCCTTGGCATGCATTTGAAGCAGATCCAAATCCCTGCGTTGGACTTGGAGGCGATAGTTCGGGACGAACCTGCGCGGGCTGATCATCGGCAGTGCGACATGGCTCAAGGCGACCGACTGGAACCATGCGAGCTCTTCGCTTTCCTTCGAGGAGAGCAGAACCCAGTGGCGATATTCCTCGAATCCGATCAAGCCATGGGGCATGAAAATCAGGTCCGAGTGGCTGATTTCTAATTGGCCAAAGCGTGTCGATTGGATCTGCATGGTTTGCAAGTGGGTAAGCTGCGTAGGATGACGAAACCATCGTTTTATTCGGCATGATTCGCCAGCGGTTTAAGCCGAACAGGAAAAAAACGAGGAATTTCGCAAGTCCTATGGGGCCTACTAAGCCGCTTTATTTTCGCGTTGGTCCGACTCGGCTCGGTCGGGGACCTCTTCGAATCGCACCGAAACCTGACGCGACACACCACTTTCCTGCATCGTGATTCCATAGATTCTGTCGGCTGCGGTCATCGTTTTTTTGCTGTGCGTCACGATGATGAATCGGGTGCTATCGAGAAACTCATTGAGGACATTGACGAACCGACCGATATTGGCTTCGTCAAACGGCGCATCGACCTCGTCGAGCACACAAAAGGGACTTGGCCGGTGCTGGAAGAATGCCATGATCAGCGAGACGGCCGTCAGGGCTTTTTCTCCACCGCTGAGCAAATTGTTGCTGAAGGTCGTCTTGCCCGGTGGCGTTGCGAGGATCTCGATGCCGCTGTCGGGATCCCCAGGGTTCTCCAGGACGATGTCGGCATGTCCGCCGCCGAAGGACTTGCGGTACAGAATTTGGAAGTTGACGCGGATCTTTTCGAGCGTCTCGAGGAACATCGACTGGGAGTCGACATCGATCTTTTGCATCGTCTTGATCAAGGTGGCTTTGGTCTCGAGCAAATCCTTTTCATGGCCCCAAAGCGTGTCGTAGCGAGATTGGAGTTGTTCAAGCTCGTCGAGGGCTTCGAGATTCACACTGCCAGCCGATTGAATTTCGTGCCTCAGTGCGCCCAGTTGCGATTCAAGTTCATAGCGATCGAGCGTTTCGTAGTCGCTCGAATCGGAATCCTCCAGGGGTGCATCGAGATCGATTTGGTAGTCGTTGCGATAACGAGACACAAAGGATTGGAGTTCTTGATCCAAGCGGGTTTGCTCGAGTTCCAAGTTCGTGGAGCGATCGGTCCATTTGTCGATCTGACGTTGCAAGCCATCTCGGTTTTGAACGATGTTTTGAAGTTCGAACTGCCGGGCCTCGAGGGCCTCGCTTGCGAGCGTTCGAGCTTGCTGCAACTCGACGAGTTGTTGGTCCTCTTGGGACAGTTCCTGCCGGTGCCGCTCGGCCGCATCGGTGATCTCCGCGATACGGTTTGCTAAGCTTTGCAGCCCGTCGCTGGCGACTTGGAAATGGTGATTCCGCTCGTGAGTATCATTGAGCAGTTGCTCAAGGGTGGTTCGAAGTCCGTCGATGCGCTGTTCGAGACGCGCTGCGGCGACGCGTTGATCGACCAATTCGCTTTGCGACGTGCGAGACAGAAGCTCGAGGTCCTCAAACTCCTTTTCCGTTTGTGTGAGTGTCTGCTGAAGCGATTGGCTTTGGTCGTAGAGCCTTTCGAGCACTAGCTTCCGATCGCCTAGAAGGTCGAGCAAGCTCGATCGCTGCGACTCATGATCGAGGATCGCAGATTGCTTGGCGAGCAATTCGCCGCCGAGTTCCTCGGTACGCTTGGCTCGGGTGACTATCCTTTCTTGGATCGACTCGACACTGCGCTGGGTATCAAAAACCTCTTGTTCGGCCGAACGGACTTTCTCCGAGGCGATGTGGTGCTCTTGCTGAGTCCGCTCGAGCGTCGATTTAGCCTGAAGATACCGCAGGTGCAAATTTTCAATCTGCTCCTGGGCCGCCTGCATCTCGCTACGGCGCGAGACGAGCCCCAAGCCGGCTTGCAACGAACCGATAGTAATGCTCCCATCGCTATCGATCAATTGGCACTCGGCCGTGACAAAACGAAGCCCGGCTCCGCGCAGGTGGCTTAATTCCAATGCCGTTGTCAGCGACTCGACGAACCAAGTCGTCCCCAGCAGCGATCGGACCAAAGGTTCATGCGCAGTTTCATATCGAACCAATCGATCGGCACGACCTAATACACCGCGCAGTCCATCGAGTTGGATCTTCTCTCCAGTTCGACGGGCCGGTAATCGATCGAGTCTCAAGAGCGTCACGCGTCCGTTGGGCTCCAACCGTCGGTCCTGAATCCAATCGACCACTTGGCCATCTGCCAATACCACCGCGTCGGAATGAGAGCCCAAGGCTACGTCGACCAGAGGAGCCAGATGCAATTCCGAGCTGATCAAATCTGCCACGATCCCTTGAATCGATTTAGCGGCTTGCTCGATGATATTCGTCTCGAGCGAATAACTGTGCTCTTGCGATTTTCGTTCGACCAGCTCTGCAGCCGCACGGATCAGTTGCTGACCACCCTTTCCAGCCGTTGCAAATTGCTCCTCGATCTCTTCGAGAACCTTGCTGCGTTCGCGCAAACCCTGGATTTGCGCATGGACCTCAAGCATCTCCTGCAATTGCTGATCTTGCAACTGGGTGATCTGCTGGAAAAATTCCTTGGCCGACTCCCGAGCGGCGATCGCCGAGGAATACCGCTGCTGCGCGTGCTGTTTGTCCGACGACAATCGTTCGGACTCGGCCCGAGACTCTCGAAGCTGCAGCTCGATGGTTTCGGATTCCTGACGGCCTCGGTCGATAGAACCGGCAAGCTGCTCGAGCTTCGATTCATGCAACGATGCGTCATAACGGACCTTGGATATCTCCTCTCGGAGATTCTGTTGATCGAGCCTTAGCAGCTCGAGTCTCGAGCGATGCTCACCGAGCCCCAAGTCGTGATCCTTGCAGGCTTGATCGAGCTGCGATAGAGACACCGTCCAAGCGACGCGTTGGGCGTTGAGCTCGTCGAGTTCCACGTTGCGCTCGTTGATTTCGTCTTGGCTGATCGAGACACGGCGCTCGAGCGATTCGATGCGATCCTGCAAGTTCGCTTGCTCGGTGAGCCACTCGGAATGCCTTTGCCGCAAGGAGGCCAATTCACCAGTCTTTTTCGCGTGACGCGTCTGCAGATCGATGGTGCGTCGGTGGGTTGCCTCGAGTCCCTCTTGGTAAGCCTGTACCGCTTTGGTCGCCTCTTGCCAATGGGTTCCGATAGCCGCAAGCTGGCCTTCGAACTGCATTTTTTGTTCGACAGCTTGCCGGACTTGCTCGACGGATTTCGCAAGCTGTTTTTCTAGTTCCTTGCGTTCCAGGATCCCGAGCCGACGTCGCTGGGACTGCATCTTGGAGTTCAGTTCGCGGTAGCGCTGCGCTCGATTGGCCTGATTCTTAAGCGTCTGAAGTCGATTGCCGACTTCTTCGACGATGTCTCGGAGTCGCACCATATTTTGGTCGACCCGCGCCATACGGCGCTCGGCCTCGGCCTTGCGCGCCTTGAATCGAGAAATCCCAGCAGCCTCCTCGAATATCGCCCGGCGATCCTTCGACGAGGACTGAAGCAACCGATCCACCTTGCCCTGCTCAATCAAACTATAAGCATCAAAGCCTACGCCGGTGCCTCTGAAAAGCTCCCGGACGTCCTTGAGTCGACACGCTCGCCCATTGATCGCATACTCGCCCTCGCCGCTGCGGTATACCCGCCGACTGACTTGCACCTCGTCGAGGTCCGTCGGCAAGATCCGTTTGCGATTGTCCAAAACCAAAGTGACCTCCGCGCTGTTGGCCGGCTTGCGGCCACCCTGCGCAGACCCTTTGAAAATCACATCCGTCATGTCCGAACCGCGCAAGGCTTTGGCGCTCTGGGCACCCAAAACCCATTTGATCGCGTCGACGACATTCGATTTGCCTGAACCGTTGGGCCCAACGACCACGGTGATCCCATCGGCGAAGTCAAATCGCGTGCGGTCGGCAAAACTTTTGAAGCCTGAGAGTTCCAGCGCTCTTAACATGCGTCCTCTCAGTCAGAGGGGTTGGTAAACGGCATGCGGCGATACCACGGGGTCTTGCTCGTCGCATACGAACGAGACTCCGAACTGGAAGGTTCCAATTCCTTAACAACCGATCCATTTCTAGCCGATGCTGCACTGCTCGAGGCCTCCTGAGGGTAGTCCTGAGATTCAGGGTCAAGCGTTTCCGTTAGACCCGATTCGGATGAACCCGATTCGGATGAACCCGATTCGACGGACTCAACCTCGGTCGGGGTGCCATAGAGCCGCCCAGTGCGCGGTAGAGGATGCATTGCTACAGCCGTCGAACAAGCTCCGCATCGCTCGATCGCATCGAGCGTATGGACAAGATCGCCATAGTTGCCCTGCACGGCAATCATGGATTTGATCAAGGAGACCAGATCCGAGGTGATGATCGTTTGGAGGATCTCGCCGCTGAGCGTCCTTTTGGCTACGCGGATCAGTCCGCTAGACATCGGCGTGATGCGCAGCGAAGGGGTCGGTTCGAGCTGCTTGACAATCTTGAGTTCAGGCGTCGGGCCAAACAAGATCACCTCGGGGCGACGCTCCATCGCGACACAAATCAGAGAATGCTCGCTGGGGATTCGAACCAAGCGGAACGACTCGCCAATGGGCTCTCCTGCAATCATCGGATTCCGCGAATCGCGATAGTGTAGATACCAATAAGCACCGAAGCGGATCTCTGGATCCGGGTCTTGAAGGAGCGATTCGAGAGCTTCGCGGGCCGATGCATGCTGATTGACACTCAGACCGATCAAGCAATGCGCTCGGTACTTCGGAAAGATACGCGCCAGACTCTCAAGGATAGGAACCGACTCGGGTTGGTCCATGTAAGCCAGCGAATAAGCCGCGTAGAACCGCACGTCGTCGTTTTCGTTGGCCAAGGCAAGTTTCAATGCCTCTGCGGCCTCAGGACTACCGATGGCCTCAAGCTCCCAAGCTGCCTTGCGGGCAAGTTCCGGATTGCCGAGCATTCGACGGCATCCGGCAAGCCGTTCGTTGACTTGTTCTTGGTTCTCGGCAAATCCCAACGAGAGGATCGTTCCTAGATAATGCGTCGGATCGAATCGGTACTTCGGAAGCGCAGCGATCTTGACCTCCCTATCATTCCTACCCTTAGCTACCGTGACCTGCTTACCCGAATCCTGATAAAAGAATCGACGGTTGATCGATGCCTCCATCGTCTTGACCCAATGCACATGCCGGTAATCCTCAGAGACCAAGATCGCCATCCTCGACTCGTCTTTGATTTTGCCACCGCTGAGGATCACTCCCTTGAGCGGTTCGACCTGCGTGGTCTTGGAATACGAAGCTGGAAAGACCAGCAAATCACCCCTTGCCGTCGCTTTCTCAAGACTCTTACGCAACTGACTGTCCTTGACCGTAAAGTACTCGAACAGGTGCGATTCCATCAAACGACCTTCTCGCAAATCTGTCGCATCGCACTCGGCTGAGCATTCGACCAATATGTCGGCCAAGTCCCCTTTTTCATCGCAAGCGTTTGCATAGAGGCTCAGTTTCGCCGTCGCGGTCATCGGAGAATCCAGCAACCGCTCGGCATCGAGAATGTCGTTGCGGCGGATCTCCTCGAGCATCATGTCGCGCTGCGCACTGGGCTTGACCACCCCGCCGGTGCCCGGCAAATTCGTGACCAATCCCAAAGACTCAAATCGACGCGGCCGAACCCCAGAGGCTCGGGCCACCTCGCCGATCAAACGGAGCCGATCCGGATCGGCCTGCAAGTCCTTGAGCTTGGCATTCGATTTCTCGAAATCGGTTTTCTTGTCCCCCGAAAAGAGCTTGCAACCGGGAAACAACCAAACCGAGAGGCTCGCAATCAATACAGCACGCCGCGAAAGCTTCGGCTCTTGGGCCCGCTGAGCCCGGGTCCAGGCCACAGAATTCCATTCCATCTGACGCAATGCCTCGTGATAGACCAAGGGATATTCGGAAGATTCCAGAAGTTCCCTGACTACCTAAATTCACACCGACGCGTCAAGAGTGTTCGGAGACGAGAGAGTTTGCTATCAAACGTTCGCAGCGGTTGCTTACTCGATAATGATCACCCCCGGACCGAACTCCGAGGCACTTGGACCTAGCAGTTGCCCCTCAGTGATGATTCCCTCAGTGATGATTTCCTGCTCGACGATGGTCCCATGTCCATAGCCGTCCTGGTATACCTCTTGGTGCACCTCCCGGTCCGTACTTCCGAGTCCGGTGTAAACCGGATCGCTGAACACAGAGCCGACGCGGCCATGCCGCATGTCGGTCCGAGGTGTCTTGGTCCCGTACGTTCCGTAATCGTCATCGTAGGGCGATGGGCAGATCGAGCACCCAAGGCAACCTACGGATAAGCATCCCATCAACATCCAACGGCTCGCACGATTCAATCCAAAATGTTTTGCTAGCATGACACTCCCTTGTCGGTGAAGGCTTGTTAAAATATTCGGGTCAGCACGATCTTTCTGATGAGACAATTTGAAGCGAAAGAAGAGATAAGCCATGTCGGAGACCCTTTTCTCGAAAATCATCCGCAAGGAGATTCCGGCTAAAATCTTCTACGAGGACCAATGGGCGTTGGCTTTTGCGGATATCCATCCCCAGGCTCCGACGCACGTGCTGGTGATCCCGAAAAAGCCGATCGGTTCTCTTGCCGAGGCGACCGAGCAGGACAAGGAATTGCTAGGGCATTTGCAGTGGGTGATCGCCCACGTCGCCGAAAACTGTGGGTTGAGCCAATCGGGTTATCGGGTGGTCACCAATATCGGTACCCACGGCGGCCAGTCGGTACCCCACCTTCATTACCATATCCTCGGCGGCCGCCCTCTGGACTGGCCACCGGGATGATTCGACGATTGGGTTGACGGGTCTTGACGTGCTGAGCAGGATCGGCCGGTCCGTCAAACTAGGTAAGTTTGGAGGCCTAGGAAAATTCATCCTTGTGGGATGATTGTTAACTCGAACATGATCTGCATCATGCCCGAGAAGCGGAAAATCCGATGCTAACGGCGTCGTCGAAACTGGCGGTGGGACCCGCAATTCCTGCATAGCTAGACGCCGAAGTTGCACTGATTCCCCGAGCAGAAACCCGGGCCCAGAATGAGTTTTCGTCTTGTAAAAACAAGCCAGTCGTTGTTCAAGCTTTCAAGCTTGGCAATGGGTTTGAGCCTATCGCTAGGAATCGTCTCGGCGCAAGCCACGGATCCGAGTGCCAGGGTTAGTCCGATCGTGCGTGCCATCCAACGCGCAGAAGCAGCGGTCGTGAGTATCCAAGGCAACAAGGTGATCGCAACAGCGTCAGCAAGCGGTGCGGGGTCCAAGCAGGAAGTCAACGGGATGGGGACCGGGGTGATCATCGATCGCCGTGGCTACATCATCACCAACCTGCACGTGGTCGAAGATGTAGGTCGCATCGAAGTGACCCTGTCGAATGGTTCAACGGCAATCGCCAAATTGCTCAACTACGATCCATCCACCGATTTGGCCTTGATCAAAATCCCGGCGGTCAAGGAACTTCCGACCATCCAGTTCGGCACCTCTTCGGATCTGATGCGCGGCGAGACGGTCGTGGCCATCGGCAACCCTTTCGGTTACCAAAATACCGTCACCCAAGGAATCGTCAGCGCCCTGCACCGAGATATTCCGGTCAACGGCACCCAAGAGTACAAAGACCTCATCCAAACCAACGCCGATATCAACCCAGGGAATTCCGGCGGGCCTCTGCTCAACCTCGACGGCGATGTCATCGGCATCAACGTCGCAGTCCGCGTCGGAGCCCAAGGCATCGGATTTGCGATTCCTATCGACTCGGCCCTCGACGTGATGGCCAACCTAGTCGCCTCGATCCGCCGCGAACCGATCGAACTGGGAATGGATTTGAACCGATCGTTCGAAAACGGCCAGGGCAAGCTGATTCTCAGAAGCGACCCAGGTCAAGACTCCAATTCCCAAGCCCTCGTTGCTTGCGACATCATCGAAAAAGTCAACGGACTGCCCGTCCAGACCCGACTCGATGTCGAACTGGCACTGCTCGAAAGCCGGCCAGGGGACTCGGCCGAATTTTCGATCGCTCGTGGAGGAACCACCAAAACCCAAATTCTCCAACTCCAAGGCTCCGGTCCGAGCAACTCCGCAGCCAACGTCGCCAAGTTGGCTTGGGAACAGATCGGGATCCGGTTGGCCCCCGCACCCCTCTCGGAAGTCTCTAGCATTAACGAAGATTATCGAGGGGGGCTTAGGATCACCGAAGTGCGTCCCGGGAGTCCTGCGGCTCGCAATCGGCTGATGGTCGGGGACATCATCGTCGGGATCATGGAATGGCAGACCGTGAGCATGGATAACCTTCAATGGATTCTTGCGAGCCCGAATTTCAAGCAATCGACCCCGTCGAAATACTATGTGATTCGCAAGCGACAGCAGTTGATGGTTGCGATGACCCCTGAGGTCGCCCGAGTTCGATGATTTGGTTTGGTTTCCAGTTGCCATGAAAGCCGATCCTGGCTAAACTTCCCAAACTCTATTTTCATTGCCCCGTGGTGTAATTGGCAACACAAGGGATTTTGGTTCCTTTATTCTAGGTTCGAGTCCTAGCGGGGTAGTTTTCTTCTCGGTCTGCGATTCTCGCAAACCCTTCATGGTCGCGCAGGTTTTCCTATGCCAAGTCTCCCAATTTCGGGCTGCCATGTGTCATGGATGTTTTCGATTGCTTTTGCTTTTTGGGGGCTAGCTCCCAATGTTTCTATCGGGCAGGAGTCTACCGACAAGACCGCCTCGAAGGTTCAGACGCTCATGCCGGGCGTGTCGCTCGAACGGATCGCTGAGCATCCGGATTTGGTCACACCCACAGGGATCGACTTGGACGCCCACGGGAACGTTTGGGTGGTCTCATGCCATACCCATTTTCGACCTTCTAACTATCAAGGCCCCGAGTGCGACGAGATTTTGGTCTTTGATTCCCATGGAAAAAACCGAAGGGTTTTTTACAACAAGACCAAGACGACCATGCAGTTGCTTTGGGGGGCCGACGGATGGCTTTACGTCGCCCAGCGCGATCGGATCTTGAGGATCAAAGATTCCGACAAAGATGGGATTGGGGACACCGAGGAATCGATCGCTTGGCTCGATACGCTGGCCGACTATCCGCACAACGGTTTGAGCGGGATGACCTGGCATACCGATGGCGGATTGATTTTTTCGCTGGGCGAAAACTTTGGCAAAGACTGGACGCTCCGTGGCAGCGACGGCAAGTCGTTGCTTGGCCGGGGCGAGGGGGGCGTATTTCACTGCACCAAAGAGGGTACAGATCTCCGCCGGATCGCCAAGGGATTTTGGAACCCCTTTGGCTTGTGGATGCGCAGCGATGGGGTTTTGTTTGCGGCCGAAAACGACCCCGGTAGCCGACCTCCTTGCCGACTGCTGCATGTGGTCGAAGGGGGCGATTATGGGTTCCAGTATGTCTACGGGAGTGCTCCGGTGCACCCCTTTGTTTGCTGGAACGGCGAGCTTCGCGGCACCCTTGGGATGATCCACTCCAGTGGCGAAGGGCCTTGCGCAGTCGTCGGCCTAGGGGGCGGGGTGATGATCCCGTCCTGGAGCAACCACTGCATCGATTACTTTCCGTTGCGATGGCAAGGTGCCACACTCGAAGCCCAACGCATCGAGCTACTTCGCGGCAGTGACATGTTTCGACCTACCGGAATGGTGCGTAAGAACGACCGCGAGTATTACTTCGCCGATTGGGTCTCTCCTTCCTATGAACTCCACGGCATGGGACGTCTATGGAAACTGCAAATC
Organism: Planctomycetota bacterium; assembly: GCA_026692845.1. GTDB lineage: Bacteria > Planctomycetota > Planctomycetia > Pirellulales > Pirellulaceae > JBKCUI01. Next base: position 13,564 of record JAPLNM010000134.1, read on the forward strand.
GATCCGGACCGTGCCGACTGGCTTGGCGACAAAGTCCAGCAATGGCCCCCCGAAGCCCAACTCGCAGAGCGCTTGCGCTCGGGCTTGGAACTCAGCGATGCGGAACGATCGCTCGAAGCACTGTTCGGATGGACCCAAGGGTCCGACTCCTACCTTGCAGATGCCGCCCTGAGACAGCTCGGGAGAATCGCTCGGGACTGGTCACAAGCCCAGTGGCAGGCACTGCCCAATGACCGTCGCGTCAGAGCATTTGCCGCCATGCGAAAGGAGGACTTCCAGAACCCTCGATGGGTTCAAATGCTCTGGTCGGATCCAGACCCCGAGATTCGCTTCGAGGCCCTGCGCTGGATCGCCGATGGAGTATGGAAAGAGTTCCTGCCTGAGGTCCAGAGAATGCTCGAAGACCCCGCGCTTGAGTACCGTTTGTTCGAAGCGGCGCTTGCCACGATGAACACGCTCAAGGGCAATCCTAGCCAAGGGGTGACCGATGCGAAGATGCTCGTCGAGCGGATCACCCATCCGAACACCCCGGCGAGAATCGCCGCCTATGCGTTGCGATTGGCACCTGTCGAGCATGAGGGGCTCGGAATCGGTGTATTGAAACATTTGCTCGATCGTCACGATCCGGATTTGACACGCGAAGTCGTCCGTTCCCTGGCCTTGCGGAAAGACCCCGAATCGCAAAACGTTTTGGCGCAGATCGCGCGCGACGAATCGGCTCTCGAACCGGTTCAACTCGATGCCTTGGCCGGTTTGATCGGAACAAGGGACCCGGCTGCAATCGCCTTGATCGAATCGCTAGCCAAAGGCCCTCAAGGGTCGCTGGCCCAAGAGGCTCAAAGGGTCTTGCGTCAAAGCGGCTTGAATCCGGCTCCTCAGATCGATGATACGGCCACAGAGCGCCTGAGGAACTTGGACCAGTGGATCGAAAAACTCGACGCGCTGGGCGGACAAGCGGATCTCCAAGCTGGCCGCCGAATTTTTTTCCACGTCGCCGGGGCTGCTTGTGCTCAGTGCCATCGACACGAAGGCCGGGGCAATGTCGTCGGACCCGATTTGAGTTTGATCGCCAAACAAGGGACGCGCCGAGAGATCCTTCAATCGATCTTGGAACCGAATCGTGAGGTAGCTCCTCAATTCTACACGACGCTTCTGCAGCTTACCGATGGATCGGACTTCACAGGAATTTTGCTTCGCTCATCGAGCAACGAAGTCTACCGCAATAACTTCGGCCAAGAAGTCACCTTCCAAAAGTCCGAGATCCAAGACCGAAAAGAACTGAGGTCCTCGCTGATGCCAGCCGGTTTGCTCGATACGATGAGCGACCGCGAGGTCCGCGATCTGCTAGGGTTCCTGATGCAAGGCTCACGCTAGGCGATTTTGAGTACCCCAGGCTCGATTCAAGGACTTTTATCCAATATGGGGTGATCCTCGAGCCATTCGAGCACCTGCCCCCAATCGACGATCCCTTCGGACTCGGCTTGCTTGCCAGTAGGAATGTCCGATCCGGCCAAACCGAAGCGATCCTTGCGCTGCTGTACCTGCTCGTGAACGGTCTTGAGCAGCTCGTGAGCAAAATCGCCCTCCGGGCCCCGGTAGCCCTCGGCGAACCGAAGCACTTCGGGTGTTTCATGATAGAGGTTGCTCATGGCCATCGACTGGATGATCGGCCAGAGAGTCGCAGCGCGCGTCGGGTGATTAGTCGACCAAACGCCCCAGTAGAGGTGGTCCTCGGCGTCGCTTCGTAGAAGCGCCTTAAAAAGTAGATTCGCGGGAAAAGATTCGCCCCCTGGTGAATCTGCACTGAGCATATGCCAAGTGGTATTCGATGCAAAGGTTTTCAGGTCCTTGAGAACTTCTGTGGGAGCATTGTTCACCATGGCGTTCTGATAGGTGGGCATCCATTGCAGATCCGTACCTGGAATCCGATAGAGATAAAATTGGCGAGTCTGGAATAAGGCAGGCGAGAATTCCTGACCCGAGGTCCGGCACAGAGGCAAAAGAAAAATCAGAGAAACCAAGAGTCCTACCAAGACCCCCAAATAGGTAGCAAGGCGTCCCCTTTTTTTTCCGCGGGGCGTTGGTCCATTCGATGGCTTCGGGGGGCTCTGGGCGTTTGTGGCATTCATGACTTTTTTGGAAGCTGAATTGGTAAAGCTCGATCGAATTCGCTATGGTATTGGCTATCGCGTCAAAGTTCGGATCGATTCTGATTATAGCACGCCAAGCGATGCTCGCAGGCACAACGTCCATTCGCAGGAGGCGCCCGGTGGCTTGGTGGAAACGCAAGAAAGAGGATTCCGGCCAGAATCTGCATCGAGATAAATCGCCTGGCCCAAGCAATCCGACAACCGATCCGGCCCGAGATGCCCAGCGACTTCGGCTCCTAGAAGCAGTCTTGATGGTGGTCAACGAGCCGATTTCCGCTCGACATCTTGCCGGATTGCTAAATTTCCCTGACCCGACGGCCGTCTGGACGGCCGTCGGGGAACTCAATGAACGTTACGATCAGGCCGCCCGGGCTTATCGGGTCGAGGAGGTCGCAGGCGGACTGCAACTCCTTACTCGCAAACAGTTTGCACTTTGGTTGCGCAGGACAGGGTCGGTCCCCGCCGAGCAGGTTCTCAGCCCTGGAATGCTCGAAACTCTAGCGATCATCGCTTACCGCCAACCGGTCGTCCGGGCCGAACTTGAGGCGATCCGCGGTGTCGGCTGCGACGAGGTCCTGCGACAATTGATCCAACGGGATTTAGTCCGCGTTTCCGGCAGAGACGAAGACCTCGGAAGACCCTTTTTGTACGAGACAACCAAGACTTTTTTGAAGGTCTTTGGGCTCCAATCGATCGATAATCTCCCACGCTTTCAAAAGATTCTGCAAGCAGAGTCCGAAATTGCTTCCAGGATTCGCAACGCATTGACCGACCAACCGTCTGAGAGTTAAATCAGCCGGTCGGTATTTTCCGGTTGAATTTTTCCATTCCGCATATTGAAGTCCGATGGGTAGGTGGCTAGATTGCCCCATTGGAACGGTTTTGCTCCATCGCTTACCCGATTGGGCACACCAAACTTGGTTGTCACCAAACCCACGAAAGAACCTCGAAAGAAGCTAAGGGTGCCCACTGTGAAGAAAATATTCCCCCGCAAAGAGATGATTTCCGCAACCTCCACGCGTGACATCGAATGGCTGAACGATTCGTTGGATGCAATCCAAACGTTCGGGGATGTCTCGCACTCGATCGTCATGGCCGACGAAGACGACGATGTGGATGAGGAAGACGAGGAGTTAGAAGACGAAGACGAGTTCGAGGACGAGGAAGACGAGTTCGAGGACGAAGAGGAAGAGGACGACGAGGAAGAAGAGGAAGAGGAATTAGAAGAGGATGCAGAGTGGGAGGAAGTCGAGGACGGCGACGAAGAGGACGACGAAGACGATGAGGATGACGAGGATGAGGAAGAAGAAGAGCTAGACGAATTCGAAGAGGAAGACGACGATTGGGATGATGATGATGACGATGAGGAAGAGGAAGACGACGAGGAAGATTGGGACTGATCGGTCTGCCATTGCTGATTAGCGTTTTGGCCTAAAGGGTATAAACTATCCCTGTGCCGCTTGTGCACAGGGATTTTTTTTCTCCGCAGTCGATGTTCCTTGTTGAGTACTCTGCGCCGGGCTGACCGCCTGGGAGTGTCCAAAGATGCCTAACGCTACCTGCTTTTTGATCGCATACCTCCTGGTGCTTCTGATCGAGTCGCTCCGCTTTGTGATCTCCGGCGAGCCCTTGCGACAATGGCTCACTCGCATCTGGTTCGGGATGTTCCTCTTGGCCTTCCTGACCCACACGCTGTACTTGGCCGATTTGGTGATCCAAGGCGTCCTGCAGGAGCAAGGATTCAGGTACTTAAAGACCTGGGGGCATTGGTCGATCGTCGCCTCTTGGGTCCTGGCACTGGTCTACTGCGTGATGCTCTACCGACGCAGCGACAAACAGATCGGTCTATTCTTACTTCCACTGATCCTTCTGCTGGTGGCTTTGGCCATCGTATTTCCGTCGGATAGCCCGATCGGCAAATCCACGGCGACAGTCTCCTTCTGGCGGATGGTCCATTCGATGGCTATGCTCATCGGAACGATCCTCGTGGCATTGGGGTTCGCCTCTGGAGTCATGTATTTCGTCCATGCAAAGAAGCTCAAGCGAGGCTTGGCCATGCGATGGACGTTTCGATTGCCGTCGCTCGAGTACCTCCAGCAGATGGGCCAGAGCTGCACCCTCGGCAGCGCTGCTGCGATCGGTTTTGGTGTCGTCTCGGGGGCCATCATGAACTTCACTCGCGATGGCTTCGTGGCTTGGTCCGACCGCGGAATTCTACTGACAACGGCCTTGTTCGTTTGGCTTTGTATCGCAGCGATCGCCCAGAAAATCTCCATGCACCGTGGCAAAGGGGAGTGGACCGCTGCACTGAACATCCTCTCGTTTGCTATCGTCGTGGCTACCTTGGCCGCCGTCGTGACGGCCCCACACGGCGTAAGCAACTGGGGGGATGCATGAAGCTGCGAATGATCGGGTGCAGCCACCACGAGACCCCGCTGGAAATCCGCGAGCAAGTGGCTTTTACTTCCGAGCAAGTCACCCAAGCCCTTGGGACGCTCAAGGAACAGTTTCCTGACACCGAAGCAGTCTTGCTCAATACCTGCAATCGAGTGGAACTCTACTGGGGCGCAAGCCACGAGGACAAAATCCCCGCCCAAGAAGCCATCGAGCAATTCCTCTCGGAGTTTCATCGCATCAGCCTCCGGACCATCCAAGAGCACTTCAAAGTCCGCCTCGATGGCCAAGCCATCGAGCACCTCTTTAGCGTCGTCAGCAGCATCGACTCGCTTGTCGTCGGCGAATCGCAAATCCCAGCACAAGTCCGCTCGGCCTACGACCGATCCAAGCTCGAAGGTTCTGCAGGTGCCGTGATGCACTCGCTATTCCAGCATGCCAACCAAGTGTCCAAGCGAGTCACGACCGAGACGGAGATTCATCGTCGCCGAATCAGTGTTCCGAGCGTCGCGGTCAGCGAAGTAGCCTCCGAGTTCTACGAACGCTTCGATGATAAAAATATCGTGGTCATCGGGAGCGGTGAAATGGGGGTCGAAACCCTTCAATACCTCCTCGATGCCGGCGCTCGAAACATCGTGATCGTCAATCGCTCGCTGGACAAAGCCCAGAGCGTCGCGGCGCAAATGAGCATCGCGGCGCAATTCGAACTTTGCGCCCAGCCCTGGGATGCCCTGGATCGACTCCTGGTCTCAGCCGACCTAGTCGTCAGCACCACTAACGCCCCAGAACCCATCGTTACCGAGAATCGTCTACGACAGATTCTGGCCAAACGCAGTCGCGGAAACCTCCTGATTCTCGATCTTGCCGTCCCGAGAGACTTCGAACCGGCAATCGCCAGACTCCCGAATGTCTATCTCTACTCGGTCGACGACCTCCAGAGCGTCTGCCAACGCAACGAAGCGTTCCGAAGGCAGCAGCTTCCTAAAGCTCGCAAAATCATCGACGAAGAAGTCCAAAAAATCCTCGCCGACTGGAACTTAAGACAGTCCGGGGACACCATCCGTGCTTTGAGGGACCAAGCCGACCTGATTCGCGATTCGGAACTGCTGCGTTTGTTCTCCAAACAATCGATGCAGGAACTCAACGCCGAAGCCCACCAAGAGATCCTCCAAGCCGTCGATCGAGTCATCAACAAACTCTTGCACGGCCCCCTGCAGTCGCTCCGAGAAGCCCCCCACGAAGATCACCGCGAGTCACTCGCAAGAGCCATCCGACGGCTGTTCAAACTCGGATAACTCACCCACCAAATAGACTGTACTTGTAGACGGTCTCGATGTTGCGGAATCCAACCGAGCGATAAAGCTCGATCGCGCGAAAATTATGCGTTGTGACTTCTAAACTCACCACACGGCAACCCGTCAGATAAAATCCGCGCAACGCTCTTCGGATAAGCTCCTTGCCGATCCCGCGCCCTCGGCACGCTTCGACCACCCCGATGTTTTGGATCGCTCCATGGACCGGTCCTACCCTCAAACCCTGGATGGTTCCGACTCCGACCCTCGCGAGCGGTTCGCTCCCCGGGCTATTTGCGCCCTGGGTGTCGATCAGGCAGGCGAGCCAAGTCGCTTCGGGTACGAAATTGCTCTTCGAGGAGAGTTCTCGCATCAGGGTTTTGCACCCGTCTCGATTCGCAAGGCACGGAAAGACGTTGCCGTCCATCTCTTGGCGGAAACTCTCC
>JAPLNM010000135.1 GCA_026692845.1 Planctomycetota bacterium
AGGATCGATCGGGTATTGGCTCATCGCATGCTCGAGCGCTTCGAGGGTATCGACCTCGCCAGCCAACTTGTTGGCGTTGCAGTAGCGTCCGAAGGGATGGATCATCAGCACCCCTTCGTCGGGCAACGGATCAGGGCTCTTCATGCGGGTCGAAAGGAATTGGAGTTCGAGACCTTTCTCGCTGCGACCACGGCACCACACATCGGCCCGGCCACTTGCAGATATCGAGGACTGGAAAACGACCCCATAAGGCTGAACCGTACCGTCGAGCTTCGAACGAAACCCCCGGACCGTGATGTAGGGAGAGCTGACGATTTGCGTCCAGTAAGGAGTATTCACGCGGAGCGCTTCGCATCGGCGGTTCCCCTCGTCGATGAGCTCTTTGGCCCGGATGAAGTCGGCCGGCTCGAAGAAACCGTTTTCACTCAGCGCAAGCGACACGGCTCGATGAAAGATTTCCACATCAGGAAGGTATTTCTGAACCCTCGCTTCTTTCGAAGCGGAAAGTTCCTCGATCGACTTTTTCAGCACCTCAAGCGACTTGCTCAGCGATTCACGAACCTCGGCAGGAACCTCAATCCCAGGAGGGGGTACCGGCCGAATACTGGCGACTTGATTATCGGCCGGCCCGTCGGCAAGCCCGAATCCCATAAGCACGAACATCCCCATGAGCCCGAACATCCCCAGCAGCCCAAAGAGCCTCAGCGAGCCAAAAAGCCCATGTAAGCCCACGAATCCAAGACGCCCAACTGGATTTTGATTCCGCATGATCGGTCATTTCATTCGATGTGATCGCCAAAAACAAACGCATCTCCAATATACTCCAGGCCGGGTCTGGCGGCTCTAGGGGATCCAAGGCCCCCCAACAGGCTAAAAATAGATGAAATGCCTTAGCAATCCCCCCTAGGGACGTTGTATGCTTTAGAGTCTCCCAAGGAAATCCGACCTCCCCTTTGCGGATCGATCTGCCATGCTCCTGCGATTGCCCTCCAAACTCACCCATCTGCCAGCTACCACGCTTTTGGTTCTCTGGGCTATCGCCTTGGCTTTTTCGCACCCGATCGCCTGGTCGCAAGAACAAGTTTCAGCGAAGTTCTTCGAGGAGCGGATTCGACCGAGTCTCATTGAGCACTGCATCGCATGCCACGGTCCGGACAAGTCCGAATCGGGCTTGAGACTCGACCGGCCGGAGCTGTTCAAGCTCGGTGGCCAGTCCGGATCAATCCTCGACGGGCAAAAACCCGTCGAGAGTCTTTTGCTTCAAGCCCTTCGGCACGAGGGACTCGAGATGCCACCGAACAAAAAACTGCCCGATGAGCAGATCGAAGCGTTTGAGGCTTGGGTACTCGCGGGTGCAAGTTGGCCAGAGTATGTCAAAGAGCTATCGGTTGCAACGGACAAAGAAAAGATCAGCCAAGCGGACCGGGAGTATTGGTTTTTTCAACCGCTGAGCGACCCGGCCGTACCCGCCTTGGGATTCTCCAACCCCATCGATGCGTTCATCTCCGAAAAGCTCCAGGCCCAAGGCCTGAGCCTTGGCCAAAACGCCGACGAATCGGTTTTGGTCCGTCGTTTGTATTTGGATTTGCTCGGCGTACCACCGACGTTCGACGATCTGCAGGAGTACCTTGCAAGTCCATCGGTCGACGCGCAGGGCCAAAGCCGCTACGAGGGGCTAGTCGATAAGCTTTTAACCGACGCGCGATACGGCCATCGCTGGGGCCGATTCTGGTTGGATTTGGTAAGGTTCGCAGAATCGGATGGATTCAAGCAAGACGATTTTCGTCCCAGTGCGTATCGGTACCGTGACTACGTCATCTCGGCGCTCAATGAGGATATTCCTTATTCGCAGTTCATCACCGAGCAGCTTGCAGGCGATGAACTCGACCCAACATCGGATCGGATGAATGCGGCGACGGGTTACCTAAGGCATTGGATCTACGAGTACAACCAGCGCGACGTGCGTTCGCACTGGGACAACATCCTCAACGACGTGACCGATGTGACGGGCGAGGCGTTGTTGGGATTAGGTTTTTCCTGTGCACGATGCCACGATCACAAATTCGATCCGTTGCTGCAGAAGGACTACTATCGGCTCCAAGCGTTTTTTGCGCCGATGGAGCCTAGGTACGACATCCCCTCGGTCGCCAGCAGTGTTGAAACGCGCCGCGAGTCGCTCGAGGCTTGGCGCGAGTGCGCCGAACCCGTTCGAGGCGAACTGGAGAAACTGGAACGCGAAACGCGGTCCAAAGTGGTGGACGCGGCCATTGAGAAATTCCCACCCGATGTCCGACCCGCGTTACGCAAAACCCAGGCCGAGCAAGAACCCGAGGAGCGATCGATCGCGGTGCTGGCCTATCTTCAGATCGCCAATGAACTCAAAGGTTTGGACTTTTCCAAGAAGCTCAACGGGCAGGAGCTTGTGCAATGGAAGTTCTGGAAGAAGCACGACGAGGAGCTCAAGAAGGGGATGCCCAAAGAGCCCGAGATGGCGTTGACGGTACGCGACATTGGATCACGCGGTCCAAAAGTCACGATAGCGGGCAAGCCCAGCGCTGGCGAAGTCTACCCCGAAGCACCGAGTGTGCTTGGCGAGCGGTTCCCTTTGGAGGTTCGATCGCAAGGGCAATCGACAGGGCGTCGCATGGCATTGGCTCGTTGGATCACCGATCCAGACAATCCGCTCGCTTGGCGAGTGATTGTCAACCGAGTTTGGCAGCACCATTTTGGCAAGGGATTGGTTGCCAATGCGAGCGACTTTGGACGCTTGGGCGAACCTCCGACCCATCCGGAGTTGCTCGATTTTTTGGCGCAGCAAATGATTGAGCAAGGGGGCCGGTTCAAGCCTTTGCACAGGCTCATGGTGACCTCCCAGACATATCGTCAGAGCAGTTATCCCCTGGAACGCGCCCAGGGTCAGGCGATCGATCCGGAGAATCGATGGTTATGGCGATTTGCGCCAAGGCGACTCGATGCCGACCAGATCCGCGATTCGATTTTGGTCGTTTCAAGATCGATCGACCCGCGAACCGGTGGGCCTTCGGATGCCAACGACTCCAACCGACGAAGCATCTACCAACGCGTGATGCGAAATTCTCCGAACGCCTTCTTAGCGACCTTCGACGCACCCGATGGAAGCGTATCGGTGGCGCGTCGCAACACGACGACGACCTCGCTGCAGTCCTTGTTTTTGACCAATTCGGCTTGGATGGTCCGCAAATCCGAGGGATATGCCAAGCGACTTATGACCCAAGAACAAACCAGTCGTGCGCGAATCGAGTTGATGTTTCGAGAGAACTTATTGAGGGATGCTACCGACGAGGAAATCCGATGGATCGAACAGAGCCTCGAGAATCCGCAAGGAAGCGATCCGTCGGGCGCGTGGTCCGACGCTTGCCAAGCGCTGTGGAACACCAGCGAGTTTCTCTACATCGAGTAGCATGAGTTAGGCAAGCACCGAACCCATGGGGCCCCCAGCGATGTTCATCCTCCAAACAGCCGGATCTCTACGGGAGATCCCCTACCTTACCCCTTAGTCCCATGGATCTACAAATGACCCCCTCGCGACGATGCATGCTCCAAAATGCAGGGTTCGGATTCGGACTCCTGGCACTCCAGGCCCTCCTGGGCCAAAACCGAGCCCTGGGCCTGATCCCAGACGCCACCGAACCGAACTCCCACAAAACCCATCACCATGCGAAAGCCAAAAGCATCATCTTCCTGTTCATGGAAGGTGGACCTAGCCATATCGATCTGTTCGATCCCAAACCGCGACTCGAACAACTCTCAGGCCAGCCCCTCCCACCGAGTTTCAAACCGATCATTACCCCCATGGGCGAATACAACGCCCCGTTGATGCCCAGCAAACGCACATGGAAACAACACGGGAACTCAGGCACCTGGGTCTCCGATTGGCTCCCCCATACGGCGCAGCATGTCGATGACCTTGCCGTCATCCGCTCCTGCTGGGGCAATGGCCTAAACCACTCCAACGGCGTGTGCCAAATGAATACCGGATCGACCCTCGGCGGTCGTCCGAGCCTGGGCTCCTGGGTAACCTATGGCCTAGGCACCGAAAACGAATCCCTCCCTGCATTCGTGGTCATCGAAGACGACGATGGAAAAGTCATCAACGGACCTCGCAACTGGAGCGCCGGGTTCATGCCCGCGACCTACCAAGGCACCGCCCTGCACAGCAGCGGTGATCCCATCCGAAACCTGTCGGCACCGGATCCATCAAGCCCCCAACGGCAAGACTCCAAACGCAAACTCATCGATGCACTCAACCGAAAGCATCAAGCCTCGCGCTCGATCGACTCGGAACTCGAAGCCCGTATCCGATCCTACGAACTGGCCTACCGGATGCAATCCCAAGCACCCGAAGCCGTCGACTTGGCCCAAGAATCGCACTCGACGCTCCAACTCTACGGCATCGACGAAAAAGAAACCAACGTCTTCGGTCGCAATTGCTTGATGGCCCGACGTTTGGTCGAACGCGGCGTGCGATTCGTCCAGCTCTACCACGGATCGGGAAGCCGATGGGACGCCCACTCTGGCATCGAAAAAAACCACTCGACCCTCTGCCGAGCCTCAGACCGTCCCATCGCCGGTTTGGACCCTGGTGATCTGGGGCGGCGAATTCGGTCGTACCCCCATGAGCGAAAAAGGGGACGGACGGGACCATAACTCGAATGGATTTACTATGTGGATGGCCGGCGGCGGAGTTCGCGGTGGACAAACGATCGGAAGCACCGACGAAATCGGACTCCATGCCGTCGAGGATCGCCTGCACGTCCATGACATCCACGCGACGATCCTCCACCTGATCGGCCTGAACCACTCGGACTTGGTCTACTCGCACCAAGGACGCCCCGAACGGGCCACACAAAACGAAGGCCGGGTCTGCACGAAGATCCTCGCTTAGGACTGCGATAAGCAGTGGCGGTTTGCCATCGAAATCCCGCTGACGATCGCGCCGACGATTCCGACGAACCCCTGGTCGGTCCCGCACAAGAACAGATTGCCCAAGTGCGTCGTTCCGTCGAGCTTCTTCTCCGGAGCGCCATACACGGCTCCATTGTCGTGCGATGTGAATCGCCGAATGGTCTTCGGAGTGAACACATCGGTATCGATGATATGCCGCCGAAAGTCAGGTATGAACCGCACGCATGAGGCGACGGCCGCGTCGTACCAGTAGTACTTCTGGCGCTGGTACTCGAGGTCCCCAAGGTTCGACCAGCGATCCGGATCGGCGATCGTTGTCAAGCGTACAAAGCCCGCCTCGAGGTTTCCCTCGTCGAGTGTGTATTCGTAATTGTTCGGTGAGCAGATCACTCCCGTCCGCACATCGCATAGCGAATCGCGGCATCGCTCCCAATGGAACTTGTGGCTGTCGTTGTAAAAGACGATTGTCTTGTCGAAACCGATGGCCGAGGGTTGGCAATCCAAAACCGAGATCGATTCGACGAACGACATTTGACCGGCTTGCTGGACCTTCTCCTCGCTCAGATGATCGCACATACGCAGCGTCTCGATCATACCGGCGCTTGAGAGAACCCGCTTGGCCGTCAGGATCGTTCCGTCCTCGAGCTCGACGGCCGCGACGTTCTGGTTCTCGACATGGAGCTTGGCCACGCCGCTGCGAAGCTTGAGCTGACCTCCGAGTTCACGGAATCGGCGGACAAGGTTTTTCAGGATCAATCGGACGCCCTTATAGGGTCGTGCGAAGCCTTCGAGAAAGATACTGCGGAACATGATGCAGAACTGACCCCAGTCCATGTCGTGCTCTTTGGCGTTGCCATACCACATCAATGGACAAAGGATCATCTCGATCAGGAGCGGATCGGAGAAGATCTCCTCGAGGATCTTTCGCGTCGAGCAGTCGAAGTCCTCTTGCTTCAGATCGTCGTAGTCGGCCAGTGTTGCTAAGAGCTTGGCAAAGGCATCCTTTTGATGCGGGAACTTCTCTGCAATCTGGTTTTGAAAGAATTCGATATTGTTGTCGAAGCACAACTCGATTCCTGGAAAGGCGATGCTCGAGCCTCGCTGCGGGGCCAATTGAAAGTCATCCCAACGGAATCGCAGTTGCTTAAGCAGCCTTGCCAATGGCCCTTTCTTCGCACCACGCTGGGTAAAGTTGGTCATCGCATGGAGCCCAACATCGTAGTTCCGACCGTTGACCCGGTAAAACGAGTTCAAGCCGCCAATCGTCCAGTGCTTTTCCAGAATGCAGACGCGATGGTCGTACATGGCAAGCCGGATGCCAGCGGCAAGCCCGCTCATCCCGGCCCCGATGATGATCGTGTCAAAATCGGTCGCGCAGGCTGAGGGTTCCAAATGGGGTAACTGGGACATAGATTATTGGGGTGCGAGGACTATAGCGTCGAACCAAGCGGTTCCTTCGGAGCCGAACATTCCGATCGATACGATCGCTTCGCGAGCCTCGGGCGGTACTGGAAATAGACGTTCTTCAAGCTTCCAGTTGCGGGTCCCTTTGAAACCCCCCACGTAGTTGTATCCGATACGATTTCGATTGCTATCGAACCATTGGATCGCAACCGACGGAGATTTCTCTTTCTCTCGGCCGACCTTGACATTGTCAAGCTTGATCCAAGCACCGAGCTTGATCTTTTTGACCACGCGGCCATCGATCGGCACACCCTGCAGGAGCATGTTGGGCCACTGCGGATCGGTCCCTTGAAATTCCAAAACGTGCTTGCCCTCGGGCGCCTGGGGGTCCTCGATCTGCTTGCAGCCGAACTGGTAGTACCAGCCGGGTATGTGAAATTCTCGAATCAAAGACGCTTCGAAACTCGCATTGGCAAGCGCAGGATGCTTCGGGTCGGGCTGAACGGTGCGGGACTTCTCGGCGTCGCCGGTCATCGGGACAAACAGCGTTGGGGTGAGTGCCTCTTTTTCGAGTTTGTCCCCTTTCTTGCGCATCAGGTAAAGCATTTGTTGGTAACGTTCCCCCACGGGGATGACCATGAGCCCGCCCTCTTTGAGTTGGTCGACCAATGGCTTGGGGACATCGGCTGGCGAGCAGGTCACGATGATCTTGTCGAAGGGAGCTTGCTCAGGCCAACCTTTGAATCCGTCGCCGATGCGGCAATGGACGTTTTTGTAGCCGAGGTTTTCCAGAAGCTCCGTCGTCTGCTTGCCCAGGTCCTCGACGATTTCGATGGTGTAGACGTCCTGAACCAACGGACTGAGAATCGCCGCTTGGTAGCCGCTCCCGGTTCCGATTTCCAAGACCTTGTCGGTGGCTTTAGGGGCGAGGGCTTCGGTCATCAGCGAGACGATGAAGGGACTGCTGATGGTTTGCGATTCGCCTATGGGGATTGCAATGTCGAGATACGCTTGCCGAACGTAGTTGGGCGGAACAAACTCATGCCTGAGCGTTTTGCCCACCGAGTCCAGGACGCGGGGGTCACGGATCCCGCCGGGGATCAACACGTTTCGGATCAGCCGCTCGCGTTCAACAGCATACGGGTCTTTGCCATACGGATCTTTAGCATCTGGGGTTTGGCACCAAGCCGTCGCCGAAAAGACCACCAGTAGCCAAGCCACTGCGGATCGCAGGATCGACGCGGCGCAAGATGCCAAAAGCAAGAAAAACGAGGACTTGGTGCGGATCGAGCCAATCATTGCAAGCCTCGCGAGCCTTGGTCTAGGCCAGGAACAGTTTCGACGGAAGGAACTTAATCCATGCTGACGCGTTCGACGTAATCGCCCGTGCGCGTATCGATCTTGATCACATTACCCTCTTTGATGAATCCTGGCACCTGGAATTCCCCACCGGTTTCGGTTTTGGCAGGTTTCGACACGCTCGTAGCCGTATCGCCGCGTACGCCAGGCTCGGTCTCGGTGACCTTCAACGTCACATGGGAAGGTGGCGTCAGGGTGATCGGATTGCCATTGAACAGAACCATCGCCACGGGCATCCCCTCTTTGAGATACTTCCAGTTGTCGTCGACCTGTTCGGCCGTCAGCTCGTATTGCTCGAAGCTCGCATTGTCCATGAACACGAACGTGCCGCCTTGGTTGTAAAGGAACTGGGTTTCAAGTTCCTCAACGTCTGCGACTTCCAGGTCGTCGCCTCCCTTGAGCGTCCGATCCAAGACGGTGTTGCGAATCAGGTTCTTGAGTTTGCACTTGTACAACGCATTGCCCTTACCTGGCTTGACAAAGTTGACTTCCGTCAGCAGGTAGGGTTCGCCGTCGATTTGTACTTTTAAACCTTTTCGCAGGTCGTTGGTTTTGTAGGTGGCCACTGTGTTTCCGTTTTCTATTCGCTGGGGATCAATGATCGCTTGGACTGGAAGTATGACAAGAAGGGGCATTTTAGGGACTCTTTTTTAAGTTGTCTTGCCCCCAAAATCCACAAATCGAAGGTTTTCGATGGTGAAAAAGCACGAAAAACGATGGGATCTTGCATTCCGGCCGTCCAATGCGGTTAAGATAGATTGCTATTGAGACTTCGAATCGCCCGTTTCCTCGAGCTTCAGGACCGTGAACTAGGCATGAGTTTGGATCGCGTGCTGCAACCCCTGGTGGCCTGCCTGGGCAATCCAGTCGGGGGGAACCCGACGCAGTTTGTGATGACCAGACTGGCTAGCGAAGCCGAATTGGATTGGCGATTCTTTACCTCCCAGGTCCCGCCGGAACTTTTTGAGACCGCGTTTCGTGGAATCCAAGCCCTGGGAATGTCCGGTGCGGCAATCCTACCGCCCTTTGAGTCCAGCGTCGGGCGCTTCCTAGACTCGATTTCTCCCAGAGCCCAAGCGCTTGGCAAAGTCCAGGTCGTCAAATGGCAAGCCGAACAATGGGTGGGCGACGAGACAATCAGCACAGCAATCCTGCGTGCCCTGACCCACCGGATCTCCGCCCATGCCGTCTCCGCCCAGGCCGTCTCGGCCCAAGTCGCCCAGGACGACCAAAACTCCGAAGACGCTTTTACGCCGCAGTCGATCGGGGTCATCGGCAGCATGGAGCTTGCCAACGCGTTGCAATTGGCCCTGGTCGATATTCCAGGAGACTACGCGATCCTTCACTTCGACGAAACCTTGAAGCATGCCAAAGCACTATCTACAGTTTATCCCCTGAAGACACCCTCGGACGAGCCTCACGATCCGTCCGATCCGAATTTCCTCGGCTCGGATTCCCCCGATCTGAATTTTCCCGATCTGAATTCTCCTGTACTGAATTCTCCTGTACTGAATTCTCCTGGGACCAGTGCCGAGGAGGAACTCGTCCCGAAAGACCGACCCTTGCGCGCCCTGATTATCGAGCAGTTCGAATCGCTCGCCAGCAGCAGCCCTCAGGCCCGAAACCGATTGCTCATGCCCGGGAACTTCGTCCAGCACCCGTTTGCCATTTTTGTCCCACCAACGAATGGCTGGACCGAGTCGACCAAGGATCGATCGCGCTGGATCGAACAGATCGAAGCGCATCGGATCGAATGGATCGAGGAGATCGAAGTCCTGACCCATCAGTTCGCCATCAATTTTGAATTTTGGAGCGGCTACGAAGCTCCCTTGGATTCGATACGTGAATCTCTCGAAGAGTACTTGCAATGGTAACCCGACGCGCGTTTTTGACCCAATCAGCCAACGGCTTTGGAGCCGTCGCTCTGAGCGCCATGCTCTCGGAGTCCCAGTATTCAAGGGCCCAATATTCAGGGGCCCAGCAGCAGGATGCCAAAGAGCCGGATTCCCAACAACCACTTGCCCTCGACAGCAAGTACCATTTTCCGCCGAAAGCCAAGAGCGTTATTTTTCTCTACATGGATGGCGGGCCCTCGCAGGTCGACACGTTTGACCCCAAGCCCTTGCTGACCGAGTACAACGGCCGCAATCCCGCCGAGCTTTTTGAAGTCGCCCCGACGCAGTTCAACAACAACGGTACGCTCCTGGGGAGCCCCTGGAAATTCGACAAACACGGTCAGAGTGGACTCGAAATCAGCGCGCTGTTTCCCAACATCGCCAAGCATGCCGACAAGCTGGCCGTCGTTCGATCGATGACCTCGAAGTTCCCCGAGCACACCTCAGCAAACTACTTCCTGCACACCGGTGCGGGACTCCAGGGGCGCCCGCGCATGGGCGCGTGGGTTACCTACGGCTTGGGCTCGGAGTGTCAGGACTTGCCCGGCTATGTCGTGCTCAATGGGGGGCTGATCCCTCCGGGTGGACTCGATTGCTTCGGAAACGGCTTTTTGCCAGCGACCTTCCAAGGATCCGTGTTGCGCCCCAGCGGAAACAGTCTTGCGAATGTTCGACCTTTGGAGCCCACCCCGGAATTGCAGCAGCACAAGCTCGAGTTGCTCCGACAGCTCGACCGTCAGACGGTCGAACGCTTTGGTCAACACGATGCGATCGAATCGGCGATCGCCAACTACGAATTGGCCTTCAAAATGCAGTCGGCTGTGCCTCAGGTTTGCGACATCGCCCAAGAGACCGCCGCGACGCAGACGATGTACGGTTTGGACCAAGAGTATGCGCCGATGAAGATCTTTGGACGAGAGTGCCTCATGGCCAGACGCTTGGTCGAACGCGGTGTGCGATTTATCCAACTGACCTGCCCGAACGTCGGTCACGACCGATGGGATCAGCACGCGAGCCTAAAAGCAGGACACGAACAGAATGCGAAAGCCGTAGATCAACCGATCGCGGCGTTGCTCGCGGACCTTCAGCAGCGCGGACTGCTCGATTCGACGCTGGTCATCTGGGCCGGCGAGTTCGGCAGAACGCCGTTCGCTCAAGGGGCAGATGGTCGAGACCACAATCCCTTCGGTTTTTCTATCTGGATGGCCGGTGGGGGGATCAAGGGTGGGACCGTCTATGGCGCAACCGACGAGTTTGGGTACAAGGCCGTAGAGCGCAAGGTCGAAATGCATGACCTGCATGCGACGATGCTCTACTGCCTGGGCCTGGATCACACCCGATCGACTTTCCGATTCGGTGGGCGAGACATGCGACTGACCGACGTGCACGGAAACGTGCTGTTTGATCTGATTGCTTAACACTTTCCAAGATACGTACTGGGAGTTCTCCGAGATGCGAAGCGATTGGATGTTACGACCCGATTGGATGATACGCTGCACTGTTGCTTTGTTGCTCCTGGGGTTCGGAGCCTTGTGCGTGTCGGTTCGCGCCCAAGGGCCCGGCACTCCGAACGCCGGCACGCCTAACATCGTGCTGATCTTCGCCGATGACCTCGGGTTTGGCGATTTGGGATGCTACGGCCAAACGCGCTGGAAAACTCCCAACATCGACTCGATTGCAACCCAAGGGGTTCGGTTTACCGATTTCCATTCCTCCCAACCGGTTTGCTCGGCCTCAAGAGCCAGCCTGCTGACGGGTTGCTATGCCAATCGCATCGGCATTCATGGCGCTTTGGGACCTGCAGCAAAAAATGGAATTCACCAGGACGAAGTGCTCGTCTCGGAGTTGCTCAAGTCCAAGGGCTACAAAACCTGTGCCGTCGGAAAATGGCATTTGGGACACCATCCGAAGTTCCTGCCGCTTGAGCATGGGTTCGACCGATACCTGGGACTTCCCTACTCGAACGATATGTGGCCTCACGGACCGGTGGTCAAACCTGGGACGTTTCCCGAACTTCCTCTGATTCGCGGCAATCAGATCATCGACCCGGATGTCGACGCGCACGATCAATCCCGACTGACCGAGCAGTACAGCGATTTTGCGCTCGAGTTCCTCGGGGACTCCAAAGACTCGCCATTCTTTTTGTACTTTGCTCATACCTTCCCGCACGTACCGCTTTACGCCGCAGAAAGCTATCGCGGCAATTCCGCCGGTGGCATCTATGGAGACGTGCTCGAGGAATTCGATGCGGTCGTCGGTCGCATTCTTGGATTCCTTCGAAACAACAGACTCGAAGACAACACGCTTGTGATTTTCAGCAGCGACAATGGGCCATGGCTAACCTACGGCGATCATGCCGGAAGCGCAGGGCCGCTGCGAGAAGGAAAAGGAACGGTGTACGAAGGTGGCACGCGCGTGCCGATGCTCGCCAAGTGGCCCGGTCGGATCCCGGCCGGCAAAGTCCAGAATGCCACCGCCATGACGATCGATATACTCCCGACGATCGCCAACTTCGTCGGGGCTCCGTTGCCCAAGCACCCGATCGATGGCTTGGACATCGCAGACCTGCTGGCATGCAAACCCGATACGAAGTCTCCGCACGAGGTCTTCTTGCACTACTTTCGCCAAGGCGAGTTGCAAGCGATCCGAAGCGGGGATTGGAAGTTGATGCTGCCCCACGATGTCTATTGCATCGTGCCCGATAAGCTCGGCTCGGAAGGCAAGCCGGGACAATCCAAAATGCGAAAGATCACCGAAGCGGAACTCTATCATCTGGGCAATGACATCGGGGAAACAACCAACTTGGCAGCAAGCCAACCGGAAATCCTCCGACGCCTGATGGAACTAGCGCAGGCTGGGCGAGAGGAATTGGGGGATTCGCTGACCCAAACCGTCGGCGCAGGCATTCGGCCTTCGGGCAAAGTCGATTAGCATCGATCAGCATTAAATAAGATCAAATAGCATTAAAATGGATTGTGAAAACTGGTTATGCCGATTTCCGGAGCCCGCCGAGGCTAGAAGAACGCATCGATGAAATACGTGGGCTACTTGGGTACTAGCCAGGGCTGGTACTTTCGCGATTTGCAGCGAGCCGCAGGGCTTGGACACTGGCCCGAACCCGTGACGATCGAGCCTTTGGCCTTTGCGGATCTTCAGGTCGCCTACAGCGGAGGCGCATCGAGTCTGTTTTCCGCTCGGGATGGCTCTGGATCGAACGATTTCCAAGCGTTGCTCGTGCGAACCATGCCGATCGGTTCGCTCGAACAAACGATCTTCCGGATGAATGCCCTGCATGTGGCCCAAAGCAATGGGGTCCGGGTGGTCAATCCACCAAGGGCATTGGAAGTCGCCATCGACAAATGGCTCACGCTCGAAACGGTCCGTCGCCATGGGCTAGCGATCCCTCGGACGATCTGTTGCCAGACGCGCGATCAAGCCATGGAGGCATGGGATCGTATTGGGGGCGACTGCGTCGTCAAACCGATCTTCGGCGGCGAGGGGCGAGGAATTTTGCGAGTCACCGATGCGGATATGGCTTGGAGAGTCTTTACCACACTCGAGCAACTCCGGGCGGTGATTTATTGCCAAGAGTTCCTCCAAGGGCCAGGATATGACTTGCGATTGCTGGTCATTGCCGACGCGATATTTTGCGTCAAGCGAAGTGCAAAAGGGGACTGGAGAACCAATGTCGCTCGGGGGGGAACGGCCCAGGCCCATGAGCCTACCTTCGAGCAAATGCAGATAGCCTTCAAGGCCGCCCGCGCCGTTGGGGCATCGATCGCCGGGGTGGATCTGCTTACCGACTCCCAAGGTCGTGATGTGGTGCTCGAAGTCAATGCCGTCCCAGGATGGAAAGCCACGGCCAGGGCCCTCGATGTGGACATCGCTCGCGTGGTGCTTGAAAAACTCCTCTGGAATCCGACCTAAGAACATATCACGCAAGACCTTCACCACCGACCACGGAAAAAAGAAGGCTCTCATTCCCAATCTGCTCTCATTCCCAATCTGCTCTCATTCCGTGTGTTCCGTGTGTTCCGTGGTTTCGCAGTCCCCGGTCAAGCACAAGGCGCCAAATCGGTTAGAATTCAAGAGGCGTTGGACGTACAATGGCCAGGAGAATTGCGAATCTGAGGCTCATGAAAGCCTGCGGTCAGATCGCAGCCGGAGAAACTACGAGAGGTGCAAAGCCGATGGCAAGTGTATTGGATTGGCGAAGGTCCGAGGATCCTGCGGACTTTATCCACCAAGCGGTACAGACGTTGACCGAAGGTGGGTTGGTGGTCGTTCCGACCGATACTTGCTACATCGCCATTGCCAGCGGGTTTCGAAGTCAAGCTGTCGAGGCGTTGCAGAAGTTCTGTGGACCGGGCAAAACGGGAATTTGCCTTGTACCACGCTCGGCCGAAGAGTCCGGGGATTTTATCCCGAGTTTCAGCCCGGGAGCATTGCGGTTGGCTCGCAAGGTTTGGCCCGGACCGTTGATCATCCAGCACGGCAATGGCTCGCCTGCGAGCACCATCGATTGCTTGAGCGATGCGACCCGTCGGGTGCTCCAGCCCGAGGATCGCCAAGTTCGGCTTTGGCAGCCGGGAAACGAAATACTCGGCTACATCTCACGGCTCTTCTCTGGACCACTTGTTTGTGGACTGCCGATGGGCAAGCAAGGAGTCGTCACGGCCATCAAGCAGTTGCGTCAAGACGCCGATGTCGAGGTCGTAGTCATCGACACCGGATCGATCGATGGGATCGGTGCGCCGACGGTTGTAAGTATCGATGGTGCTGTTGGTCGGATCGTCGTACCCGGGGTATTGGTAATCGAGCAACTCCAAGCCCTCTCGCAGTTGTTGGTCCTATTGGTCTGTACCGGAAATACTTGCCGATCGCCGATGGCAGCGGCGTTGATGCAAAAGAAAATCCACGATCGTTTCGGCGGCGCAGCCGATTCGCTCCCCATCTCGGTCGCTTCGGCAGGGGTCAGCGCCATCGGGGGCGATCCTGCGTCGAGCGGAGCCCGACAAGCGATCCGAAACTATGGGCTGAATCTCGAGAGCCACCAAAGCACGCCAATTCTAGCGACCATGGTCGAACAAGCCGATTTGGTGCTGGTCATGGGATTTCGGCACCGAAGCGTCCTGTGCTCGCAGTGGCCCGAGTACGCCGACAAAATCTTCATGCTCGCGGGCGATCAAGGCGATATTTCCGACCCTTTTGGCGGTCCAATCGAAGTTTACGAGCATTGCGCCAAGCAGATCGATCGGCATACTTCCACTTGGGTCGACCGTTTCGACCCTTCCTCGGTCATTCAATGGGAAACTGGAGTATAATACCAACCCAGCGCAGCGGATCGAATTTCCTCGCAGTCGTACTCGATGGCTGTTCGGACTGCGGCAATGCCTTCTTTAGTTCTGGGCCGGTGCACCTCTATTGGGAGTCGAAGTATGCGAATCGCTGTAGGAAGCGACCATCGCGGTTATCAAATCAAAGGCAAATTGATCACGCTGCTCATGGCAGATGGCCATGAAGTCGTCGACTTCGGGACCGATAGCGATCAACCCGTCGACTACCCTGACTATGGGGTCGCGGTGGCCAAGCAGGTCGCCAACGGGCTCGTCGAGCGCGGGATACTCATCTGCGGGAACGGCTTTGGTATGGCGATCACTGCGAACAAGTTCCGAGGGGTGCGAGCCGCGACCTGCGCCGACGAGGTGATGGCCGAGATGTGCCGACGCCACAACGACGTCAACGTTCTGTGTTTAGCCGGCGACCTTATCGGCGATCGCCCCGTTGGCGACCTAGTACGCATTTGGCTTGCCACCGAGTTCGAAGGAGGCAGGCACCTGCGTCGACTCGAAAAAATCCTTACAATTGAAAAAAACTCCGCCGAAAAAACAGCAGCAGGTTCATGATGCGCGTCGACAGCCACCACCATTTTTGGAACTACTCGGTCGAGCAATACGGTTGGATCAGCGACAAAATGCAAGTCCTACGCCGCGACTTTGCCCCGAAGGACTTGCTGGACCAAACCCAGTCGACCCACATCGACTATGTCGTCAGTGTCCAAGCTCGCCAGGAGATCCAAGAGACCCGTTTTCTGCTCGACTACGCCAAAATGCATTCTTGGATTCGTGGTGTCGTCGGCTGGGTACCTTTAGCCCAACCGGCCATCGCCAAAGTCCTGGATTCCTTCCAAGGCGAGACGCTTTTGAAGGGCGTTCGGCATGTAGTCCAAGACGAACCGGACGAAAAATTCCTCGACCGAGAGGACTTCAACGCCGGGATCCGTTTGCTCCGATCCTTCAAGCTCGTCTACGATCTGTTGGTCTTTGGCAAGCAGTTGCCGATGACGATCCGATTCGTCGACAGGCACCCGAACCAGCCTTTTGTTTTAGATCACATCGCCAAGCCCGTGATCGCTGCAGGCCAGTTCGACAGGCAATGGGAAAAAGACTTTCGAGAGCTAGCCAAAAGGCCCAATGTCGATTGCAAATTCTCCGCGCTGGTCACCGAGGTCAAAGACCCCGAGTGGACCGTCGAGCTACTCAAACCCTACTGGGATGTCGCCCTGGAGTCCTTTGGCCCCGATCGGCTGATGTTCGGCAGCGACTGGCCGGTCTGTCTGCTCCGCAGTTCGTATGCCGATTGGGTCGCCGCTGTGAGCGTCCTGGCCAAGGATTTAAACCCCCAGCAGCAGGCCAACTTCTGGGGTGGAAATGCGAATCGAGCATACCACTTGGGACTCTAGCGATTAGACTTTAGCGGTATGAACACCGATCCGATCGCCGAAAACTCGGCGACCAATACCGCCTACCAATCGCTGAGTTTCAGCACCAGTCCTTGGCTGGTGCTCGTCTCGGTTTTGGCATGCGCGATGTGCTTTGCTCTTTCCTGGCTTGCCATCCGCCGCAGCGGTTACTCCCGGGGGATTATCGGCCTGGAACTGCTCCGCTGCGGCGCGGTCTTGCTGGGCGCAATCCTGCTGAATCAACCCGAGTGGATCCAAGACTTCCGCTCCACCCAAAAACCGACCTTCGCCATCCTCGTCGATCGCTCGCCGAGCATGCAGACCCAAGACGTCCTGGTCGACAAGAAAGCCACTTCCCGACAAACCGCAACCGACGCGATTTCCAAACCCGAGTCATGGAGCGAATTGTCCAAACTTGCGAACGTCGTAATCAGCGATTTTCCTCCCCAAGGCGTCGTCGATGGAACGGACCTTTCGAGTCCGCTTGGATCCGTCCTGGACAATGCCTCGAACGTCATGGGCGTCTTGGTCGTCTCCGATGGAGATTGGAACTCCGGAGCACCCCCCGTTAGCGTTACCTCCAGGTATCGAACGCTTGGAACACCCATCTTCGCCATGCCCGTCGGATCCCCGACGAGACTCCCGGATCTGGAGCTCCTGAGCATCGACACCCCAACCTTTGGAATCGTCAAGAAGGGGGTTCGCATCCCCTTTACGATCGAGTCGTCCTTGCCCCGCGATGTCGTTTCGACCATCGTCATCAACACCTCCGACGGCGAGCGGTTGACAAAAGAAGTTCGAGTGCGCGCCATGTCCCGCACCTCCGATGCGGTCGTCTGGACTCCGAAGACCGAAGGCGATTTTTCGATCCAGGTCGAAATTCCCGAACATTCTGAAGAGACGATCACCTCGAACAACACCGCTTCGTCGCCGATTTCCATCCGCCAGGAAAAGCTCAAAGTTCTCGTCATCGACTCGCTACCCCGATGGGAGTACAGGTACCTTCGAAATGCCCTGTCTCGCGATCCGGGTGTTGAGGTCTCGTGCTTGCTCCTGCATCCGGACTTGGACCGAGTCGGTGGAGGCAACAAAGACTACATCAAAGAATTCCCCGCGACGCTCGAAGAGCTTTCCAAGTACGACGTGGTCTTCCTCGGGGATGTCGGGACCGACAAAGGGCAATTGACCCAAGAGCAATGCCAGATGATCCGCGGGCTCGTCGAGTTTCAAGCCAGCGGTTTGGTCTTTATGCCCGGCTCCCAAGGCAACCAGCACAGCCTGTTCCAAACGCCCCTCGAACCCCTGATACCCGTGGTCCTCGATCCGACGAATCCCGACGGAATCGGAACCCGAAATGCCATGAGGATGGAGTTGACCGAAGCAGGACGCAGAAGCCTGCTGACCAAATTGGCCGACACGGCCGAAGACAACGTCGATGTGTGGATGAACCTGCCCGGCTTTCAATGGCACACGGCCGTCGCGCGCGCCAAGGCAGGCGTCGAAGTCCTAGCCGTCCATGAAACGGCGATAGGCGAACAAGGCCGCATGGCGCTTTTGGCGACCAAAACCTTCGGCTCAGGCAAAGTCCTCTTCATGGGGACCGATGGCGTTTGGAGATGGCGCAAAGGGGTCGAGGACAAGTACCATTATCGGTTCTGGAGCCAGGTCGTCCGCTGGATGGCTTATCAACGCAACATGGCCAAAGGCGAATCGATGCGTTTCTATTTTTCGCCCGACACTCCAAGCATCGGACAAACCTTGACCCTGCGCGCCAACGTCATGCAAGCCAGCGGCGAACCCTTGGCCCAAGGAGACCTCACCGCACGCATCGAATCCCCATCGGGCAAATCGCAATCGATCAAACTCGCTAGCGGCGGTTCCGAAAGCTGGGGCTCCTTCGAGGGACGCTACGAGACGACCGAACCGGGAACTCATAAAGTCACCTTGCTGTGCAAACAGACCGCCGAGTCGCTCGAAACAAGCTTCTTCGTCCAAGGAGTAACGCGAGAGCGGATAGGCCAAGCAGCCCGGCCCAAAGTGCTCGAAGAGCTCGCGCGGCTCACCGGTGGAAAAACGCTCTCGCTCCAAGAGCCCGATCAGTGGATGGACGCCATCCGGATGGCACCCCAACCCCCATCGACCATCCGACGGATCCCTCTGTGGTCCCATCCTTGGCTCGTGGCTCTGATGGTTGTGCTCCTGACTGCCTTTTGGATCGGTCGAAAAGCGATCGGATTGATTTAAACCATGCCCGAGCCCCACCGGAGTGATCCTTTGGATCGATATTGCGTGTTTGGATCGTGAGGATCGGTCCGGTTTTATCGCTCGAATCGATCAGGAGATCCAAAGCCGATGGATTCCTATGCCCAGCGAACACCGCCATGACGCGATCGAACACATTCGAAACTATGATTTCCCAGAGCAGGAATCCTGGATGATCGATACTTGGGATTCCAACTCCCGAAACCATCGATCCTCAGGGAATCCGATCGAATTCCGCGTTGCCTTTTACATCGCCCTGCGATTGGCCGCTGGCTGAGATCCTCTCAGAGTATCACCACCTGCCTAACTACCTACCTAACCAGATACCCCGCCGCTCCTACCGGATGTACCGATGCCAGCGAATACCCTTTCGAAATTGCT
>JAPLNM010000136.1 GCA_026692845.1 Planctomycetota bacterium
AGGCACGGAAAGACGTTGCCGTCCATCTCTTGGCGGAAACTCTCCCATTTGACCTGTGCATGCAAGCCGACGTGTTTTGGCTGCCAAGCCAACCAATCGATCGCAGGATCGGTCGATAGCTCTTGGGAGATCCAGTCCATGAAGGATGTAAGCTCGATTTGCATCCGATAGCGTTTGATGAATACCGATCGAGATATCGTCATGGTCGGATGGAAGTACCTTGTCAAACGGTCAAAGGGCTACCGAATCAATCCTTATGAATCCTTGTGCAACTCGCGTGCTGGAGTCCCGACATAAGTGCCATGGGCGGGGATATCCCGGACGACCGTCGAGTTGGCCCCGAGGATCGACCAAGCACCGATATGGAGGTTGGGGATCACACAGGTTCCGATCCCGAGCATCGCTCCTTGGTCGACCCTCACGCCGCCGGCCAAATGGCAACCCGGTGCGATGTGGACAAAATTTCCCAGGATCGAGTCGTGATCGACCGAACAGGAAGTGTTAAGAATGACTCCTTGGCCGATTCTTGCCATCGCCCCGACGACGGCTCTGGGCATGACCACGGACCCCTGACCGATCTGTGCCGAGGGCGAGACATAAGCCGATTGAGCGATGGCAGTGGCGAATTGAAAACCCAGAGTCTGAAGCTTCTCGGTCACTTGCTCTCGCAAGCGATTGTCTCCTAGGGCGACCAATGCGAGCGCCTTGGCCTCAAGCAATTGGGCCAAAGTTTGTGAATTTTCGGGGAAGACTGGGTAGCCGAGAATCGGATCGCTCGAAGGGTGTTTATCCATACAACTGACGATTTGGTATTCGGGCATCGAAGCCAGGGTTTCGATCGCCATCTTGGCATGCCCGCCGGCACCCAGGATAAACACGAGTTTCTTTGCCATCGCTCGAAGCTCCAGATAGGCCAAAAAACGAATTACAATAATCCAAACCGGTGCGTTCTACCGCAAGCCAGTTGGACCGGGACCCTAAATTGGTTAAAATCCGCTGTCACATGGCGGTTTTCACCCTAGCCCAGGACGATGTTTCGGGAGTTGAACCGATGAGCAACAGCTCTTCCCTAGATTGCAGTGTGTTGGTACTGAATCGATTCTACATGGCCATCCGCGTCGTCGATGTACGGCGAGCCATGACGCTATTGTACCGAAGCTGTGCAGAAGTGATCACCATCGAAGACGATCAGTACGTCAATTACGACTTCGAAAATTGGTGCGAACTTTCCGATCTGCATTCGATGGAAAAACAACGAGGCGAGGATTATATCAAGACTCCGACGCGTGAATTGCAAGTACCGCGAATCGTCCGACTTGTTCTCTACGATCGCGTCCCGAAATCGACCGTCCGTTTCAACCGCAAAACGCTCTTCGCCCGCGACGCCCACCGCTGCCAGTACTGCGGGCAGGCGCGCCCCATGAGCCAACTGAGCCTCGACCACGTCATGCCGCGATCCCAAGGTGGCAAAACGACCTGGGAAAACGTCGTGTGCTCCTGCGTTGCTTGCAACAGCAAAAAAGGAGGCCGAACCCCTACCCAAGCGGGCATGAAACTCCTGAGCGATCCGGTCCGGCCGTCGGCCAATCCGGGAATCACGGTAACTCTCAAAGACCCCCGTTACAGTTCCTGGAAAACCTTTCTTGCCTCGGCAGGAACGATCACTTGATCGGCCCCTGGCCAAAACCCCGCTTACCTCTGCCCAATCTCTTTGCTCGCGATTGCACTCCTCTCCATGAAAAAACCTTCGCTACCCCGCCGTCAATTCCTTGCGCAAACCACCCTTGGAACCGCAGGACTCGCCTGCGGCCTGAAAGCCTATGCGTCGGCCAACGACGAAATCCGAATCGGATTTCTAAGTTGTGGAGGACGAGCTAACGAACTCATGGGGAGCTTCTCCAAAGTCCCCGGCGTGAAAATCGTCGCACTGGCCGATCCAGACTCAAGCCGCGTGGCGAAAGCCAAAACCCGTTTTCCCGATGCCAAAACAGCCACCGATCTTCGCAAACTCATCGAAGACCCCAACATCGATGCACTCGTCGTAGCCACCTGCAACCATTGGCACTGCCTTGCATCGATCTGGGCCATGCAAGCCGGCAAAGACGTCTACGTCGAAAAACCACTCTCCCATTCCCAGTGGGAAGGCGAACAGACCATCGCCGCAGCACGGAAATACCAAAGAATCTGTCAAGTCGGAACGCAGCAGCGCTCCGACCCGATGCAAACGGAACTCAAAGCATTCCTCCACGAACAAAAAGCCTTGGGCGATATCCAACGCGTCCAAGTCAACCGCTTCGGAGTGCGCGGCCCAATCGGCAAACGCAACGATCCACTCCCCAAAGACCCCAACGTCGATTGGGACCTTTGGCTCGGGCCTGCGGCCGACCTTCCCGTCTTCCGGAACGCTTGGCACTACGACTGGCACTGGGACTGGAATACCGGCTCGGGCGAGATGGGCAACTGGGGGGTTCATGTCCTAGACGATGTCCGCAATGTCGTTTTCCGCGATAGCGTCCAAGTCCCGCGCAGAATCCTCGGCGGCGGAGGTCGAATGGTTTGGAACGACGCAGGCCAGTCCCCCAACGTCCATGCCGTGGCCTTCGACACCGGCTCAATCCCCGTCGTGATCGGACTGAGCAACTTGCCCGATTCTCCCGACGGTAAAAAATCCCCCGATTTTCCAGGCCCAGCGAGCGGATACGTCGTGTACTGCCAAGCCGGCCGATTGGAAGGCCAACGCGGATCGGCCAAGGCCTACGACACCGACGGTAAGCTTATCAAGGAATTCAAAGGCAACGGCGGAGCTGGCCACCAAGCCAACTTCATCGAGGGAGTCCGAACCCGCAAGCCTCAAGTGCTCAATGCCGATGTCCAAGTCGGCCACGACTCGACCGGATGGTGTAACTTTGCGAATATTTGCTACCAAGCCGGTGACGGCAGCAATATCCAGGACAAGGTCCAATCGGCCAGAGATTTCCCAGGTTGGCAAAAGCTCATCGAACAGATGGTCGGGCACCTAACCTCCCACGGGATCGATCCAGGGGACCAAGCCCTCCGCATGAGCCACTGGATGGATCTCGATCCGAAAACCGGTCGCTTCGTAGGCGATTACGCCCAACAAGGCAACGCGCTGATCCGACGGCAATACCGAAGCGGATACGCCGTCCCAGAAATCAACTAAACGATTCGCCCTGGCGAAAGATTGCATTGAACGAGTACGAGTACCGTTTCACTGAGTACCGCTTCGCTGAGTACGAGTACGACGAAATCCGATGCGAGGCACGAACTGCCTTTCTACCGATTTTTCCTAAAAACCTCTATGGATCGTCACCTCGCTTTTCGGGTATCCTTGCCAAACGACGCGGGGTCCGCAGTCGGACGGTTCTCAACGGATTGCGTCGAACAAAGGGGTGGGTTCTTCTGCGCATGGATGCTCAGAAAAAAGAACATTATCGAGTCGAAATCTTATTAGCGCTAGCTCTGCAAATCCTAGGTAGCATGCTGCTGCTTGGGAACCAAGGGTTTGCCCAAGCCCCCCTGCGCACCGACCCCCTGCGAACCGATCCCGTCGCCTCCTTGGTCGACGCGACTCTCCACGATTGCCGAATGCTCTCGCTCGATCGCGCCTTTGCCGTCGGAGATGCCGGGGCCATCCTCATGACCGACGACGGCGGCAAACAATGGAAAAGCCTCTCGGCCAGCCGCAGCGAATTCAATTACTACGCGATCGGCATGGAAGATCGAAACGGACTGATCGTCGGCGGTACCCTCGAGCCAGCGACCGGACGGAGCATCGGGTCGGTCTTGATCTCCCAAGACGAAGGAAAAACCTGGACCCCATCGAATATCCCCGGACTACCCAGACTCATTGGCTTGCAGAAAATCAAACATCGCCATTGGATCGCCTGGGGCGATTGGTCAGACCATTTCGGATCGGCCCTCTTCGAATCGATCGATGGCGGCAGGTCCTGGAGCCCGCGCCCGATCCCCTGTGGCCATATCCAATCCGTAGCCATCAGCGAGGAAGGCAGCGCCCTGATCGTCGACCGCGCCAGCCGTGTCTTTTTTGCTGCCGATGGCGTCGATTTCCGATCCGTTGCAATCGATACCGATCAATTTCGACCCATCCGATTCTGCACACTCCAGCCCCAAGGATGGTGGTTGGGCGGCGATGCGGCCCAACTCTGGCACTCGATCGATGGCCAGCAATGGCAAAGCATCGATCTGCCGATTTCCAAGGAAGATGCCCCATTGGTCGATCTTGTCCAGATGAAGGGAAGCACCGATCGGATGTGGGTCGTTGGAAAACCCGGAAACCTGATTTGGTGCTCGGAGGATCACGGGGCAAACTGGACCCAACAACCTACGGGTCATGCGACGGTCCTGCTGGGTCTGGATTCTTGGAACGACCAAGTCCTGATCGCCTGCGGTCGACTCGGTACGATCCTTCAATCGCGCAACTCCGGCCGATCCTGGAAGCAAACACACGCCTCGGCCCAACGCACCTTGGGTCTGAGCATCAGCGCAACAGACCAAAGCATCCCCTGGGATGCCCTGGCTTACATCGCGCACGAAGGTCAGCATCAAGCCGCCGCGCTGGTCGTTCACAATCGACGTTTCACCGAAGACCTTCACCATCAACTCGATCGCGTATCGGCCCTGGAATGCTTGGCTTCCCGGATCCATTTGAACCATGTCTCCACCCACCGTGGGTTTCCCATTAGCGATCTGCCCAACGGCTCGAAAATCAACGATCTAGCTTACTACCAACGCTCCAGCGATGCATTGCTTCGATGGATGGTCCAAGAGATCCGGTTGCATCGTCCCGATGTCGTGCTTGTCGATGACATCGCCTCCTCGAACATGATCCAAAGCGCCAACGGAGCCTTGGCAACCCAAGCGGTCCAATTGGCTGGGAACCCATCGTTCATTCCCACCAAAAGTCTACTGCAGGATCAACTGGGAGCATGGACGGTCCAGCGAACCATTCAGCGTAGCGAAACCAGTGGGTTTTCGTTGGCACCCTCGATGGTCTTGAAGAAAAGCAATCAACTCTTGGCCAAGCCCCTTCAGCCAATCCGCTACTATTATGCATCCGGTTGCCTACCCCTGGATACTCAACCTCCAGAGTCGCTCGACGGACAAGCCCATTACCGATTAGTCAATCATAAATCAGCCACGATCAGTCACCCCCTCGATGGTCTTGTCATGCAAAACGACACCAAGATTTGCGACAAACCACTGCTGAAGATCAAACTCGCAACCCTCATGGCGTCGGCCAACGCGGCTAGCCGTGTCTCGCAATTGCTTCAGACGCGAGGAAGCGAAATCTATCGCGAAAACGCTTGGGACGAATCCCTCGTCGAGCTGATCAAACCTCTCTCCCCGGAATCCGCCCTGGATGTCCTCTGGACGGTATCCCAAGAATCCCGCGTGCACGGAAATTGGCACCGATGGCAAGCCTCGCTCCAGTTGATCCTGGCTCGCTTTCCTAACCAAGAACAGCAGGAAATGGCCTACCGCGAACTGATGACCTACACCGGTTCGGCAGAAATCGAACAGGTCATTCGCACCCAACTCCAACTCCAAACCGATCACTCCGTCGAAATCGCAACGGCCCCGACGAGCAATGCAGCCTCCCCGTTTGGAGCCCAGGACAGCGGTGTCAAACCCGCTTCCTACACCAACGAATCCCGCTTGACCCCCATCGCCCGCGGGACGAGCGAAAAAGGATTCGCCAAACTCCTCGGAAGTTGGCCTGAGGATTGGCAGTACAAACAATCCGAACCCGCATGGGCTTGGCTGATCGCCTCGCGTTTCCGTACCAGCTCCTGGACGCGCGCCGGAGGACTCGACCCGACTTCAGAGCGCGGCTTTTGGCCCGCCTACTACCCCCAACTTGGCAACTGGTCCGAAGTCTACGAACAGGAACAAATCGTCAACGCACCCCCCGAAGGCTCGTTGCCAATCCCCAAAATCCCTTGGACTACGATCCGCCCGCACTTAGATGGTCTTCCCGAGCCAGCGTGTTGGGATCAAGCCATCCGGCTTCGGCTCTCGACGGCCTGGGCCGATGAGACCGATACCTCCACAGTGCGGTTATGTCGCGACCAAGATTTTCTATTTGTCCACCTGAGTTCCCCTCGCAATCGGTCCTCGGAGCTCGCAGCAAATGCGTCGCATACCCAACGCTCCAACCCTGCATTCAAAGGCGCCAACTCCAAAGAGCCCAAAGCAAGAGATCTCAAAGCCAGGGATATCGCCGGCAAGCGAGACTCGATGGACCCACGGCTCGACCACGTAAGACTCCGGATCGATATCGACCGCGACTATGCAACCTGGTTCGAGTTCGCTTGGGATTTTCAAGGCGGTGTCTTGGACCAATGCAACGACATCCGGATCTGGGATCCTCAATGGTACATCGCATTGCATCCGACCGATGAGGCTTGGAACGTCGAACTAGCAATCCCGATCGAGGAACTGGTCCAAGGCTCGAACATCCCCTGGAATAAACTCCCCTGGGCCGTGAGTATCCAGCGGCAACGCCCTTCGCTAAGCACCGAATTCCTGGTCGCTGGAGACAACGATCAATGGAGTCGCGACCAATGGCTCCTGCTGAATCCCTCCGAACCATGACGCTCAAACTCGGTTCGCTCAAACTCGGTATTTGGTGCGACTATGGCGTCACGCTCGAACCCTCCGAAGGGATCGGGGTTTTCGTCGCCAACCTCGTCGAAGGTCTAAGCCAACAACCCTCGATTGAGAAAATCCTCCTGGTCTCCAAAGAAGGCCAAGAACCTCTACTCGATCCCTTGAAACAACTTGCCCCTGATCTCATCGAAGTCGTCGGGAACTCCAAGCCGCCGTTCTATCTGCGGAAACCTTGGAAGTCTCTCAGGCAAATCGACCGACGGCAAATCGACCGCACCGGAACGAGCATCCGCGATCAAGGTCCACTGGGTTGGACCTACCGATGGCTTGAACGTAAGGTCAACCATTCCAAAGCGCGCTGGCTCGATGGTGTCGATCTTTGGTTGCTCCCCTATGTCGGACTCGATCAGGGATTCACCAAGCCAACGGTCGTCATCGTCCATGACTTGGTAACCTACCATTTCCCCGATGGTACACCGCCGGAAAAACTCGATTCGTTCAAACGCTTGGTCAATCAAGTGACCGATCGAGCCAAGATCGTCGCCTGCATGTCGGACTTTATTCTGCACAAGGACCTCCACGGAACTCTTGGCTTGGCTCCCAGTAGAACTCGGATGGTACGTCCTGCGGTCCCCCGAGATTTTAATCGTTCAACCGAAACGCTATCGAAGCTCCCCGAAAGGATCCCTGCAGGAAGGTACCTTCTGTACCCCGCTGCTTTCCGCAATTACAAAAATCATGAACTGCTCTTGCGGGCCTTGCCCTTGATCAATCGCAATCAACCGGATCCTTGGCATGTGGTCTTCACAGGCATCAGGCAAACACCGCCGAACCTTCAAAGCCTGATCAAGGACCTGCAACTAGAGCCTTGGGTGCATGTGTTGGGCAAGGTCTCACGAGCAGAGCTCGAATCGCTCTATCGCCATGCGTTTGCAACCGCCGTTCCGAGCTTGTACGAACAAGGCTCGTTTCCGCTGATGGAAGCATTGTCGTTTGGATGCCCAATCCTTTCGTCGGATATCCCCCCGCTACGTGAACAGCTTGCGGCCATGGGCCATGATGCGATCTACTTTGATCCTCATTCAGAGGCGGATTTTGCACGAGCCGTTTTCGAGTTGGATCAGGACCGAAGCCGCAAACTCGTCTCGCAACTTGCAGGATTCGAAAGGATGAAACAGCGGACTTGGTCCGATGTCGCCAAAGAGTGGTGCAAGGTCTTTCAAGCGGCCTTGGATCCGACCGCTTAAGTCCAACACTGGCTATTTCTTTTTTACACGACCGGTCTTCGGATCGACGTCGATGTCCAAGCTTTCGTTCTGATCGACATAAAAGACAAACCCATTGAACATTTCATCGACGGTCTGCGGCCCGTACTCGACGGTCGCCTTGGGGTCGGGATTGTAAGGGTTAAACGGTGAATTGTCGAAGTGCGCTACGGCTTGGATGGTCGTACCCTTGGGGTAGAGCTTCGAACCAGGTGCGATTTCGTAGCCGAGTTGCCATTCGAAGTTGTAGTTGGGGATCTGCAGCAGCGTTTCTTGCGAACCGGTTCGATCCTTAGCATAGAACGTCATGTCGCGGCCTCGGACATGCATGTGGGTGAAGATCCCGAGCAGATCCGCATCGCGGGGAAGCTCATGCTCGGAACTGATGCGGAATGCCGGATCCCCTGGAGGAATCTTCCAACCCCTTGGGTCCAAAACAAAGTGGTAAAGCTGCTTGCGAATTTTCTCCCGTGGGAAACGCAAACCAACTTGGATCCGACTCTTTTGCTCCTGGCCGGTGGTGGTGTAGTGAATCTGCAATCCCAACGCAGAACCCGCCGGGAGTTTGTAAGCCACATTGTTGTTGAACTTGGTCAAGTCCATCGGCTGGCCACCCGGTACATACCCGGTGATGAATGTCTCTTCGCTCGCACCTTTGCTGGTGGCATAAGCCATATTGCAATGGTGAACGACAGCAGCATTCAAAGGGCGAATCTCAAAGGCACTGACCCACGTGTCACTCAAAAACACATGGGGCAAGACTACGTACTTGTAAGGAACAAAACCGCTCGCAGGAACCGTATGCTGCTCAAGGGTGGTGATAATCAAGTCCGGAGTGCCAATGCGCCATGGTGTTTCTTCGTACTCCGGTGCCACAGGGGCCTGCTCCTGCGGGCCGATCGCACGCTCCGAAGCGAGCCAACCCAAAAGCGTTTCTTTCTCCGAATCGCTAAGCGAACGGTCGTTCTGGAATGCGCCATGTTTCTTGTTGGCATACCAAGGTGGCATGGTCTCGTCGCGGATGACCTCACGAATCATCTCTGCATGCGCAAGGACATCTTGAGGTGTCATCAACGAAAAAGGTGCCGGCGTTCCAGGACGATGGCAGGAAGTGCAATGCGCTAGAATGATCGGTGCGATGTGCTGCTGATAACTCAATGTGGAAGTATCCGACTCGGCGGCCGCCGATGGGGCACTGATAGCGCAACCGTCAGCGAGAGTCTCTGGGACGCTCACGGGCTTGCCTGCCAAGTATTCCTCGATGGCAAGACGCAGATCGGCTCGCGATGCGTTGGGCTTGACCCCTCCGATTCGGATTTGATCATCAACCCTCCCGCGGTAGATCAACCCATACTCCGAGTCCAGGACCGCTACCTCTGGAGTACGGGTGATCCCGAGTCTACCCGCTACCTGAGCGTCGTAGTCTTTGATGAAAGCCCAAGGGGCTTGGAACTCGATGGCTTGGCTCGCCATGTCGCGGATCGTGTCGTTGAGCCCCACGTTGACGCAAACAAACGCGACATCTTGAGTCGAATACTGGACGTAGAGCTCCGAAAGCTTAGGGAACGTCTTTTTGACGATCGGGCAATCGGAGGTCACAAAGATCAACACATAAGCTCGATGAGGTCCAAGCTCCGCCAACTCTCGCGGGACTCCACGGATGTCCTTGAAACGAAGCTTATCAATCTTGGTTCCGATGGGAGGTTTGGAATCCAAGGCGTCTTCGCCCAGAAGTTGAGCCCCAAGGGCGATCAGAAACCCCGCGAAGAGCAAGGAACTCGAAGCGTTCGATGCGAACCGAAAAACGTTTTTTGATTTCATCGAAAAGCATCCCAAACAAAAATCGCAGCCCAAAATCCTATCTGGAATCCTATCCGGAATCCCACCGAGCGGAGATTTCCCATAGTGATCCGAAGACCCTATTGTACTACAATTGAGGGTGCGACTGATAGACTCGCATCGGGACCCGAAGTCCACGCTCTGCTCACTCTGCTTGCATTGGTAAAAACGAACATGAAAACCCTACGAACCGACTATTTTCATCCTTGCCATGGCCTTTCGATCGCCGGCGCCAACGGTTTGTCTGTGGGGATCCTTGCCGTTGCCTTGTTGGCATGCCCGGTCCAAGCCCAGCAATCCTACAGTTTCAGTTTTGGATCCTCGTCTGGATTTTCATCAGGATCCAACCGTCCCAAGCAAGAGCGTTCCCCGGGTGAGGATGCCGATAGCGACACGCCATCGGCGAGCCCCAATGGGTCTCGAAATTCGCAGAGCCAATCGGTCACCAACATCAACGGGCATACCGTTGAAAAAAACTTCGAGGAACGCGATGGTCAAAGCGTATCGACGACGCGTGTGCGAAATGGCAAGCAAGACATAACGATCGAGGAGTCCGAAGCGGTTGGGATTCGAGTGACGATCAAAGACCTCCAGCGGGGCAAGGAAAAGAAGACCGAGTATCAGGCCAAGACGCGTAAGGCTCTCAAAAGGAAGCATCCGGCGGCATTCGAGTGGGTGCAAAAATTCGCAGCAGAGCCAAACGGCGGCAACACCGCTTCGTTTCAGTTCGGAAACGGTGCCAACGCAACCGGTGGATTTGAAGCCGGCGGATTTGCCGGAGGAGTCCATGGAGCTCAAGGAGTCCATGGAGCAATCCAGGGCAATGGAGCCGTTGGTGGTTTTGGAGCGGGGGCGTTTGGTGGTCCCGAAGCGCAGCACAGGATGCAACAGCAGATTGAGCAAATGATCCAGCAGTCGGACGATCCGGCTATCAAGCAGCAGTTGCGCATGTTGCTGGATCGGCTTGAGGCTGGCGGCAACGCCAAAGCGGCGCCCAAGTAGCGTCCTGCGTTGACCGCTTTGTACTTGACCAGACCGTGTCTGTAGCGGCCTTTTGCCTGGTGCCTGGCACCCGACGCAATCGCCCTTCTTGGCCTCCGTCGGCTTGATGCCGCCGGGGCCAAGATTTGCAGCTACAGGGGCCGTGTTGCGCGTCTGTTTTTTTCCTCCGCCGCAAGGCGGCAAGGGTCGTAAATTGGGGTTGGTGGAGGTCCGCCAGCTAGCTGACGAACCTTGGGCTCCGGTGGCTCAAGGCCACCCGGAGGCCGAGATCTTATGATGAGTGCGTGTGGCTCTGCGAGCCAGAACGGCAACCATCACCGAGTGGCCGCCAAAGTGGTTTCTAACATTGAGCGCGGCCGACCGGCAACCTCGGTGCATGGCTTTGTTCTGACTGTTTTTCGTGCTCGTGCTCGTGCTCGTGCTCGTGCTCGTGCTCGTGCTCGTGCTCGTGCTCGTGCTCGTGCTCGTGCTCG
>JAPLNM010000137.1 GCA_026692845.1 Planctomycetota bacterium
TCTCGGGATCATCACCTGTTTGTCGGTTACCCCAAGCTTTTCGCAGACTTCCACGCTCTTCATCGCCTCTCAATGCCGAGGCATCCCCCGTGCGCCCTTAGTAACTTGACCATCGGAATCTCAATCTCAAACCAAACCAACTCCACCGAAAACAACTCCTTACAGAGCCATCATCCATGTCGTTGCACCTGGCTTGCTATCGACCTCCAATTCGCTCTCTTATTCACGCTCGTTCAAATCGGCCAGAAACCCCTAGTGAATTATCTTCGTCAGACCCACAAGTAAACTTGCTAATCCATCTGGAAAAATTCTCTAGAAGATCACAGAACCGGATTCAAACATTGTAGTCGCCCAAGCCATTTCTTCCGAAACGCTTGGCGTCTAGATGCCATCTACCAATCCAACCAAATTGTCAAAGATCAATTGTTTTCTTGCGAAACTTGCTCACTTACCTTGCGGTGTCGTTCGCGTCGTTTCATTCAAGGGGCGGAATTTTAAGTTACCGGCCCCGTGGTGTCAACCGCAATTTTCATTTCGGCCAACTTGTTTTTCGGACGGCTCGTTTTCGATGCGTTTGACCGCTTCGCCCACCCCCTTCGCTCCGCTGCTTTTCCGCCAACGGGAACGCTACTGAAGGTCGACTACTTTTCGAAAACCAATCCAATCCAAAAACCAGTGGAGGTGAAGGGACTTGAACCCATGACCCTCTGCTTGCAAAGCAGATGCTCTCCCAACTGAGCTACACCCCCGGTGTTTTTCCACAAGGTTTCCCCTGCGGTGTTCCCACCAATGCGCACGCGCGGATTCGAACCACGGACCTCGTCGTTATCAGCGACGCGCTCTAACCAACTGAGCTACGTGCGCGAAGCCCAAGTTTGCCACCCCGCAGTGCCAAAGTGGACGCGAAAGTGTATCGATTCATTCTCCGCTGTCAACGGACAAAATCCAAAGGAGGTTTCGAAGTCCAAAAACTTCGATTCCTCAATCCACCGCCGTGTGTTTTGGTCCGACACTCATCGTCGCACTAAACCCAATCTCTGCACGAATTCGAACCGTTTTCCAGTCCTTTCCCTCTCGCATCGCTACGGATCGCCTCGCTAGAGATTTCGCGACACAGGGGTGCGGTAAGCCGCCATCGCAGGGATCGCGCCGGCTAAGGTCCCGACAAGCACCAACCCGGGGACGATCCACCACTCCCAACCCGATTGAACCGACATCCAATCGATTTTGACCCCCGTTGCTGGCATCGTCCAAGGATTGCTTAGCGGGCCCAATGCATGCCCAACGATCCATCCAGCAAATCCACCCACCAACGCAATCAAAAGCGACTCGAGCAAGATGATCGCCGTAATATGGTCCCGCGATGCACCCAATGCCCGCATGACGGCTATGTCTTTCTTCCGCTCGTTCATGCTGTTGTAAATGCTCACCAAGATGCTGATCGCACTGACGATGACGACCAAACTCGTCAAAGCCAACAACGCCCAACGCAACGGCCGGACAAAGACCCCCAACAACCCCTCAATCTGACCAATCGGCGATACTGCCTGCGCGAACTTGGTCTTGTTGACTTGCTTTTCCATCCCGATCGCTGCAAATCCATTGGGCTTGAGCAAGATCGCCGTGACCTCCCGCTTCTGGATCGGCAAACGAACCTTCGACAACATCCCGGCTCGTTCGGGCCCCTGGGCCGTCCCACGCTTCTCCAATCCCGACTCCTCGTCGCGCTCGGGTGCCACGTGGCCCTCGAGCAAGTAAAACCCCTCGATGTTCACAAACGCTCCTCGATCGTTGGGATTGCCCGTCGGCTCAAGGATCCCGACAACCCGAAATCCCTGGCTGTGCGTATCGCCACTCTCGGCCCCATGCGAAGCAAAAATCTCATCCCCAATCTTCAATCCCATCGCCGCTGCGACCTGCGAACCGACAACCGCCTCGAAATACCCATGCTCTTGAGAGTAGTCCTCAAAGTTCCGACCCTGAGAAAAACGGTAATCCTGATCGTTGCGATCCCCATGCTTGAGCAACCC
Organism: Planctomycetota bacterium; assembly: GCA_026692845.1. GTDB lineage: Bacteria > Planctomycetota > Planctomycetia > Pirellulales > Pirellulaceae > JBKCUI01. The sequence goes on from JAPLNM010000137.1 coordinate 2,031, forward strand.
AAAATAGTCCGGCGTGGTGGCAATGCACCGAAATTCCCCGACGTAATCCCCCATGCACAAAGGGATCGCAAAGCCTCCCTGCATCAAAAATGAATATAGACCGGCCCGCTCGGGCTCCTTGAGCTCCCCACCGAGCTTGGCATACTCCCTTTGCCTGCCATCGCCCGGCAAGTACTCCATGTAGTAGGAGTAAGGGACATTTTCGACCGGTTTGCTCAAGAAAAACACGGTGTTAAACACCAATTGCAGCGGACTACCCTTGGACCCGACAATCAAGTTGTAGCCGACGTTGCTGGTCCTCTCGAGCGACTTTTCAATCACCCCCGATACCGTCAAGACCAACACGACCAAGGCCACCCCCAATGCCATCGACAAGGCCGTCAAAAACGACGCTAGCTTGCGATACCGCAAATTCCGTAAGGCGATCGACAAAAGACTCATCGGACAGCTCTTTCCGCAAAGAAAAATCGAAAAAACCAGCGAAATCGCCGTTCTAAGCAGGCGTTCGCTGCAAAGCTTGGTTGATCGTCGACAACTGCTCGACCCGCGAAAATCGACGCGCCACCGCGTCGGAATGGGTCACCAACAACAACGCAACTGCCTCGTGCTCGCACTGCTGGGCGATCAACTCCACAATCCGATCCTGATTGGCCGGGTCGACATTCGCCGTCGGCTCATCGGCCAAAAGCAAAATCGGACGATTCACCAGCGATCTGGCCACCGCCACGCGCTGCTGCTGTCCGACCGATAACTGACTAGGCAAATAATGCATCCGATCGGATAACCCCACCCGATCCATCAAATCTTTAGCCCGATCCAAGTCCGTTGTACCCCCAGCGACCCGACGACCCATCAATCCGCTTTGTGCGAAACTCATCCCCAATCGGACGTTTTCCAACGCCGTAAATGCCGGCAGAAGATTGAACGTCTGGAACACATAACCCATCTTCGTGGCCCGAATCCTGTCCCGCTTGGCCTCCGAAAACCCCATCAAATCGACCCCCTCGAGCTCGATCGACCCGCTGTCGGCACGCACGATCCCAGAAATCACATGCAATAGCGTCGTTTTGCCGCCTCCGCTCTCGCCACGCAATACCACTTGCTCCCCTCTGGAGATGTCAAACTCCGGCACATCCAAAACCGTCAACCGACCCCCGCCGGGCTCGTCGTAATGCTTCTTCAATTCCCGGATCGCTAACAAGGCTCGGTCTATCTGCTGACTCATCCTCGGTTCCCTCTTCGATTCGATCTGAACATCGCCCAACATCTCCCTGCATCGCCCAGTCGACTACACGCGGCGAGCCCGCAGCTTGATCGCTCGGTCGATCTCCCGCCTCGCATCGTTCTTCTTGAGAACCTCCCGCTTGTCGTGCAACTTGCGTCCCTTGCACAAGCCGATCACACACTTGGCGACGGCTCGATCGGTGAAATAAACCCGCAGGGGAATCAAGGTCAATCCCCGCTCCTTGGCCCGACCGGCAAAGCGTGCCAACTCCCGCTTATGCAACAACAACTTCCGCAGCCTCTTGGTCGGATGGTTCCAGAAAGTCGCCTGGCGGTACTCGTCGATCTCGCAATCGACCAACCATAACTCCCCATCCTTGAAACGCGCATAAGCCTCCTCGATGCTGCAGCGGCCATTTCGCAAGCTCTTGACCTCGCTGCCATGGAGCACCATCCCACACTCGATCGAATCGAGTATCTCATACTGATGCTTGGCCTTGCGATTCTCCGCAATGCTTTTGAAGGTCGCTCCGGTGTTGGCCTTTGGTACCTCGGATCCCTTCGATCCTGTCGTCTTGGTCTTGCCCGCTTTTGCCGCCGTCGGCTGTGGTTTTTTCTTGTTCAAACGTAAGCCTCAAACCTCATCGTCGCGGAATTTCAAACACTGCGAACGTCGAGTTCTCCTCAAAAACGCTCGGGTACAACATCGGCAGCAGCGGCGGGGACTGCCCCCCGACTCGCCTATCTATCAATACGTAACGAAAATCATAGCGTTTGTGGAGTTCCAAGATTTTCTCGGTCGTCCAAGGCACAAGCGATCGCTCGGAATCTACAGGATAACACTTCGAAAGCCGCTCAAACCACTCGACGACGCTCGCAGCGTCCTGGGGCATGTCCTTCCAAGCCGCCACCTCCCCACGAGCCGTGTGCCACTTGAATGTCTGCTGATTCCTTGGCGTTAACCATAAACTCCCCGGCTCAGTCTTGTCCCGAACATACTCGCAGACCCGTATCCAATCCTGGTAATGCACAAGCTGCTCGTCGAATCCGTCGGACTTCGATAACAATCGGGCACGCTCCCCTTGCCCTAGCCAATCGCTGCCCTGGCTCCAGATCCGATCCGAGAGTCCCCAAACACCCAACAAAACCACAGCCATCAGCGCTATTTGCTTGACCCAATCCCGATCGCTGTGCCCGGTTCGACGCGGGGCGACCCAAGCCAACCAGACCAACCCTACTGCCAACTGCAAGGGCCAAACCACGTCGTTCCATCGAAACCAGTAGTACTTGAGCACCCTGGCCGACGACTCGCGACTCCAAAACCCAGCAACCGACCCCCAATCGACCAAGCAGCCGAACAAGGCGACCGCCAATCCAAAAAACGCCTGCAACAAAATAAATCGCATCCCATAGGGCCAAGCCGGCCAACGCGCGCCTGAGAAAAATCCCAACCGCTTCTTGGATCCCATTCCCCCGGAATCCCGCACCCCATAGACCGAAGAGAAAAAAGCTAATCCCAACGAAACGAACAGCAATACCCCAAAAGATTGCCAACGTATCGATGCGATCGCACTGGGTGCCAAGTGATGCCCAAGCCGTTTGTAAACCTGGATCATCGAGGCCTGGGTCGAAACCCCACTGTCTGTCCCCCAATCGGCCATCAACGGAGCTAGCATCCCTAACCCCAATCCAATCAATGACAAAGCGATCCCCCAACCGTTCTTGAGCCACCAACCTGTTGATCCTCCAGCTCCCAACCCGACTTGCCCGGTGCCCCTGTTCGTACCGGCGCCCGTGTCCAAACCGGCCGACGGACTCGACGAGTCGCGAAACCAAAATCGATCGAGCATGTAGCTGGCAAAAATAGATCCCAAAAACACCCACAAACCCACCACCACATGCATCGCGCCGGCCAACCCCAATGCCAGCCATCCCAACGTCCAACGCTGCGAAAAGAAAAATCCAAACCCCATAAAAACGAACGCATAAGCCGCGACTTTGGCCTCCACTCCCCCCACAACCCACTCACCGGCCAAATGACCCCATCGCATCCCGAAACACCAAACCCCTGCACTCAACGTCGCTACCCATGCTCCAGCCGCCCGATCGCCCGGTCTGCGAAACACTCCCCGCATCATGCTCGTCCAGCCCAATGCCAATAACCCCCAGACCAAAATCCTTGCAATCCAAACCGCCGTGGGCATCGAACACAACTGCGTCAAGGCTCCAAACGTCGCGTAAAACAACGCATGCGCATTGGCCGACTCCAGAAATAAATCCCCACGACCATACCCGGGATCCCAGAAATGCGCCGACTTGGTCCAATAATGCGGCTCATTGACCGCCGGCAATCGCTCCGAGCCTGTCAGGAAAAACAACAAGAAAACGCCAACGAAATCGACGGAAAACCGCTGCGTCCAAGATGTCCGGGCTTCTCCGGGGAAATCCTCCGGTCCCCCACCAACGAACACATTAGGCTTCGACCCAATCGATTTTTTCGATGGCATAGGCTTCTCTGGTGAGGAAATAAAAAGATTCAATGGTTAGGGAAACAATAGCGGGCTTGGTGTTTTTTTCAAAAAATTTGCTCCGATAACATCAAGTTTTTCTTGACTACCACCGCAACCGACTTAGAGTTCTCTGGACCCGATTCGTTTGCCGCCCGTCGGTTTTTGAAGACCTACAGCAATGATTTTTACGTTCCACATCGGAACAACGACCAACGGCGGCACGACCGAGCCATCATAAAAGGAATTGGGGATTTCCCCCAAAATGGAGGATAGGAAGTCATGTTAGTTCTGTCTCGAAAAACGAATGAAAGCATTGTAATCAATAACGAGATCACCATCGTCGTTGTTGAAATCCGGGGTGATAAAGTTCGACTAGGCGTCGAAGCCCCCAAGGAAGTCCCGGTTCACCGTCGGGAAGTCTACGACGCGATCAAACGCGCCGTGGAAGAAAACAACTCCAATCTCGATGCCCACCTAGACGAAGCTGCCTCGTAACGCCACCGGCTTAGCTCGCTTCCGGGCGTTGCGACCCAAACGATTCTGCGATCGAACGAAAAAAGCCTCCGAGATTTTCTCCTCGGAGGCCATTTATTTTGCGTTGCAATCTTTCGATCAACTGGCAGAAGATCCCCTGCTAGTAAGGGCTCGATGGCCCAGTATCCGGATCCCCACACATGTGGAAGTGGTTGTGGTCGATGTAAATCACCTCGACGCACTCGTTGTCCTCAAGCGTGTAAGGGACCGGCCATCCGTTGATCGTTCGCTCCTCGAAGTACACCGAGCACTTGTAGTGAGCATGGTGCAACTGGGCAAAGCCAATCAACGGAACAAACCGTGGATCGTCGACATAGTCGGCAATCTTGACCTTCGTGATACGCACTTTGTTCCGCTGCTTTTCATGCAGGAAAGGCACTCCACCTCGGATCGGCCGGGCTCGCTCCAAAGCATGGATGACTTCGTCGTCGCTCGGCGGATCAATCGCCACGTGAGCCCCCGAAGATACTGGCCCAAGGATCGGAACCCGAGCATACCTCTCGTGAACATGGAACTGGACCTCTTCGCTGTCCTGAAGGTATGGCGAAATTGGAATCGGGACTCCAAATGGCCCAAGACCCATGTTCGAAAGGCTGATACACCCGACCTGCGACAGCGCTGCCGCCGATAGGATCAACAAAATTACTGAGTAGTGTCGCTTGCGGGACATCGATTAAACCCTTCTTGTTCGAAGACGATTGGACTCGTCGGACAACATGAGTTTCGGCCATCGGCCTGGTAAAACTTGCGGGTTTTTCCGTCTGCAACTGAAATTCCCACCGTAGCAGTCGCAACGCATTTAACCTAACTTGCCCTCCCGCCCGCAAGCTGCCCAGCTTCCTGCCCCCAAAACAGCCCTACCCTCTGGACCCTACGACCTTTCCCCCTAGACACCCCCTTATTGAATCGAGGATTATCCCAAAGCGTCCCGCCCGAACCCCAGCCTACAGGCTCCTTGCCCAACGAACAACGAACCCGTGGAAATTGCGATTCGATCGATAAACAAACTCCTCGGCGCCTTGGTCCTGTCCTTGCTTGCCGGTTGTACCCTGGGTCCCTACCACTACGGAACCAAACAAACCTCACTTCTCCCCCTGGACTCGGCACTGAGCCCCCCCATCCTCGTGGGCGGACCGGTCCGGGCCATGGACCAATTCGAACAAGCCGTCAACGCTCCGCGCGATGCGATGTCCAACTGGGGAAAAAAACTTTCCCAACGCAACGTCGGACCAAAAGCTACTGCACCGGAATCAACCCAACAAGATGCCCTTCTGGCCGCCGTGGCTTACCTCGAAGACAACGATCTGCACTATGTGATCGTCGAAGCCCATCACCACGACCCGCTCGAACAATGGAAACGCCTCGAAGCCAACCCCGATGTTCATCCCCTTTGGAAATATACCGACGGTGCCGCCCGAATCAGCGCCTACACCCTGTTTCCTCCTCGCGTCTACCGTTTCGACTCCTACAACCCCTACACCAAAACCCTCTCGATCAACTCGAAGAATCCCGCCGCTGCAATCTACGAAGCGGCCAAAGCAAAAAATCATTCGCTCGTCGCTTGGCCCGGCGCCTATGCCGCCATGCGCTATGTCCCCTTAGCTCCCGTGGGACAACAAATCGCTGTATCCCAAGACGCAATGGCCTACGTCCAACAAAACGCCGATCCGAGCATCGAACGCGCTATGGTCTCGCACACCCTCTCGAATCTCACCGGATCGGCCCTGCTGAGCTCCTCGGCTCTGACCCCCCAACTGAACGAAATACCACTGATCTCGGCTCCGGCTTCCCAAGCCATCGGCGCTGCGACCGGAAACATCGCCAGCCGTTGGATATCTCCACGACGATCCGAATCGACCTACCGCCCAAGCGCCAAGTTCGCTGCCTCAGGCAATCCTTTTAGAGAGGACTCACCCCAACACGATCGGCCCCAATACGATCGGCCTCATTACGATCGGCCTCATTACGATCGGCCTAGCGATGGGGCTCCCGGCGATAATCCACCTAGCTACCAACGCCTGAGCCGCAATCTTCAAGCCCCCACCTACCGATAGTCAACGGATCGGACTTCCTCGTTCTGGGTTCATGCCTGGGATCGGCCTGCAATCTTCCCTGCGCTTTGACGAACCAACCTAAGCTTGCCGATTCGATGGGTTATTCAATGGGTTGCTGTCCTGCAAAACCCTAGGCAATCGCGCCTCTCGCACCGCATCGTAACAAGTCAACTTGGCAAACCTTAACAAACTCGCTGGAATCCCCACCGCGGTAAAACCAGGGTGACTCGTGGCCGGATAAGGCCCCCCATGGTTCATCGCCGGACTGACGGCAACCCCTGTGGGCATCTTGTCGTTGAGCACCCGACCGACCCGATGCTCCAGCGCTTCGGCTACCTTGGCGTAAATACCGTCGTCTTGACCCTGCGTGTCGCTGTAAATCGAACCCGTCAGGTTCCCTTCGAGCGAATCGATCAATCGCACGATCTGGTCGACCGATTCGCAAACGGTAATGAGCACCGCATTACCAAAAGCCTCGGTCTGGAACACATGCGGGTTCTTAAGGAACTCCTGGCCTGTTATTCTCAAAACCGTATTGGAAACCGCACAGCGATCCCCAGGGAGCTTGCTCCCGCCAGTCAAACACTCCGCACCGGCTCGGGTCAAGATCCCCAAACTCTTGACGAGCGATGTCTCAACCCCCTGGGATAACAAGGTTCCGGCCGGCGAGGCTTGGTATTTGGAAACGACCCCTTGAACAAATGCCTCAGCCTTAGGCCCATCGACCATCAACAGCAATCCCGGATTGGTGCAAAACTGTCCGGCGCCCATCAATCCGCTGGCGACATACTCCTCGACCAACTTCTCGCAGCGCTCTTCCAAAGCCCCCGGAAGGTAAACCACGGGATTGACACTCGAAAGCTCCGCATAAAAAGGTTTCCCCACCCGATCTGCAACCGCTTTGAGCCGCAATCCAGCTTGCCGTGCTCCGGTATAGCCGACGGCCCCCAATCGCAAGTCGGCCACCAAACGCTCCCCATCTTCATGCGACGTTCGGTAGATCAATTGCACCAAGCCCTTGGGCATATGGGTCGCTTGCATCGACTCGGCCACGAGCCTTCCCAAACGCTCGCTCGTCGCCGGATGCGACGAGTTGGCCTTGGCAATCACCGGATTTCCCGCCGCGATGGCCGCCGCGAAATCCCCTCCCGAAATGCTGTTGAAGGCAAACGGGAAATTGTTCGGACCAAAGACTGCTACCGGTCCAAGCGCGATGTAGCAGGATCGTATGTTCGCTGCGCGGTCGATCAGGGGCATGCGCCAGGTCTCCTCACGCGCGGCTTTGGCCGCTAATCGCAATTGATTGACCGTCCGGGGTAACTCGACATCCATGAGCCTCGGGGTCTTGGCTAGCCCCGTCTCGCGATGGGCGATATCGACAAGCCCCTGAGCGTCGGCCTGAATCCTCGATGCATAATCCTCCAAAAAGGCTGCGATCTTCGCAGGGTCCAAGCCACGGCTGACTCGGAATGCCGCATCGGCAGCTTCTAAGGCGCGATCGCATGTCGCCCACGAACTGACTGGAAAACTCCCCTCGATGGCTTGGGCTGTATTGGGGTCCTTCGATGAAAATACAGCGGCTGCATCTTCACGAATCCATTGTCCATCGATCAGGACTTGGTGGTGCATGTTCGGTTGGCTCATCGTGCGATTATCCTTGGACTATGGTGTTGATCAATGTGCCGATACCCGAAATGGTGATCTCGACGATATCGCCGCGACGGAGCGTAAAGTCGCTCTCGGGCACGACGCCGGTTCCTGTCAGCAAAAATGCACCTTGGTGCATGGCGTTGTCTCGCAAAAGCCAGCTGACTAAGTCCTCGAATTGCCGGGCCATCTGGGCAATCGATGTCTTACCCTCAAATACAATCGCATCGTCTCGATGGATCGCTAATGCAATCTCAATGCTCTGACGCTCTGGCATCTCGTGGGCCAAAGTGATCCACGGCCCGAGCCCACAGCATTGGCTGTACAACTTCGCCTGAGGCAAATACAAAGGGTTGTCCCCCTCGATGTCGCGACTGCTCATGTCGTTGCCGATGGTGTATCCGACAATCTTGCCCGCACCGGAAATGACCAACGCCAATTCGGGCTCCGGCACATTCCAATGGGCATCCTCTCGGATCCGGAGCATCCCAAGCTGGCCGCTACAGCGCCCGGGGGTCGCCTTGAAAAAAATCTCAGGCCGATCGGCGGTGTAAACCCGATCGTAACAACTCGCCGCCGCTTCGCTCTCCTCCATCCGGGCCGTCTGCGATCGCTTGTAAGTCACCCCCGCTGCCCAAACCTCCTGGTCGTCGATCGGAGCGAGCCAATTGACCTCGTCGAGTCGGATCGCCGGACCATCGGCAGGAAGCTGTTCGGCCAATGCGACCAACTCTGGATGCGATAGCAACTCGGACAAACTCCCAAGCCCCGCTGACTTCAAATCCAACGCAGTGGCAAATGCCGCATTGCCCCTGTGAAGATCAACCCGCGCTGCCTGGACCCCTTTTGCCGTCAGTATTCTTGCCAATGCCATTGCAGTTTTTTCCTATGCGATTCGGTGGGTATCGAACGCGCATTATCATCGCAATCCAACCCGATGAACAGAAGGCACCCGCAAAAAAAGAGGTGCGGCCCCCCCAGCGATCCATCCGTAAAGCCATGGACCGTAAAGCCATGGAAACGAATCTTCGCCAATCAATCGCTAATGTCCTGGATCGCAGAGATCATCGCATCGAGCAGTGCGATCGAGAACCAATGCGATCGAGAACCAATGCGATCGATTCGCCCTAAGGCCGATTGACTCCCGCAATCTGGAACTTGCTCGTCGGACTCCAAACATAAAACTCTCCATCCGAGCAACCGATCGCAAGATACAACTCCTGCTTGTCCTCGTTCCGCACCACCGAAGCTTGCATGCTCAAGGGTACAAGTCGCCGTTGCGGATCGCTCGCGTCGACCAAATGAACTCCCTCCCTCGGATCGATATAGAAATCGGTCTTCTTTTTTTTCTTCTTCTCTTCTTTCTTTTCCTCTTTCTTGTCTTCTTTGTCGTCCTTGCTAGCCTCCTCAGGCACTTCGGTCTCCTCGCGCCGAACCCGGAAATGCTTGATCCAATCTGCATCGATGACGAAGAAGTCCTCGTTGCTCGCTACCAGCTTGTGGGTCTGCTGCGCAAAGCCACCCCAAAGCACGCGAGCGTTGGGGGTCGTGTAGTTGGGGTAATAACGAGCCACTCCCGCTTCGTCAAAGGCCACCGCACCGCGAGTAAGCGCCACGATCGAAGCGACCGTCCGCTCCGAATCGACAAAACTCGATAGCATCTTCCCATTGAATGACTCAAACGATTTGGCCATCCGATCCCTCGATGAGGATAATAAGGTCTTTCCATCTGGCGACCAGTCGATGCTCGTGACGGCCGCTGCATGGGCCGACATTCTCCATCGCAAACTGTTGGTCGATGCATCGATCACCACAACCGTCCCGTCGGCATTGCCAATCCCCAAAAACTCTCCGCTCGGACTTGTCGCAATGTCCAACGGTGTGTCGCGACTGACCCAGGCGGTCCTTCTGGCCTTCGAGTCCAACGCACTGGTCGATTCGATCCAAGGAATCGATTCGACGTAACCGATACGCCCCGGTTCGCCAGAAGCCACCCACAAGGTTCCTCGAACGCTATCCCATTGCAGATCGCTGATGGTTCGCCCACGCGTAGGGATCCTGTCTGTCAACTCGAATGTATCGCCCCAGCGCCACTGAAGCACCTCTTGGTACCCACTGGTAAATACCGTTTGTCTGTAGGCATCCAACGCGATGGCCTGCACTGGATGCGCTCGCCGATACGTCGCAAGCTTAGGCTCGCTAGGAATCGATACTGGCATAAACGATTCCAATGGCGCGTCCAAACTCCCATCGATTTTCGCACCGGTGGCAATCCAAGCCCGGATATCCTCGATTTGCTCGGCATCGAGCGCATCGGAGTCCTTAGGCATCCGAAGCGCCGGGTCGCTCGTGATCAACCGGTCCCACAACTCGCCGAGCCCCTGCGGAAAAACGACATCCGAGCCTTGCGCGTCGCTCAGCCTCGAGCCGATGACGGCCCGTTTCGATTCCCCCGCAATCAAGAGTGACCCGGCCGTTGCCATCGAATACCCCCCCTGGGCATCCTGTGCGTCGTGGCATCCGACGCATCGATCGATCAGTAGGCTAGCGATCCGACCGAGCCTGGGTTGCAAAACCTCTGGCGTATCGGTCAACAAAGCTTGATCCAGGCTCGATTGCGCTAAGGCCAGCATGCTGCAAGCGATAAAGAGCACCAAAGCAATCGATAGACGTCGCGTGTAATTCATGGCTCTGGGTCCCCTTTTGCTTGACTCCGGGTCGCTTGACTCAGGGGCGCTTCACTCCAAGGAGTTTACGACCATCCCCGAAGCTAGCTTGGGGTAAAAATAAGTGCTCTTGGCCGGCATCCGCTCTTGGCCAAGCGACACCGATTGGATCTGCTCGAGCGTCGCGGGCATGACCATCGCAGCAAGCGAATAATCGCTCGAAGCGTCCAAACGACCCTCAAGCCCATCGATGAGCTCTTGGACCTGATGCACATAAGTTGACTTGGGGGAATCCGCTAGACCCAATAAATCCTCGAAAACCAAACGATGCAGCATGGCCACCCCAAGCTCCCGCCAATCCGAGGAATGTTCAGGGGCCAATTCCGTCATCCGATCTACCGCCGCCTCCTTGGCGCTGATCCGAGTCCACTCCTTGGACTCTGCCGAATAGATGGCCATGATCAATTGCTCGTCGAGCCGTGCAAGCTCAGCCCAGACCGAACCAGCACTCTGCGGACCCTTGGACACCAACTCGCAGTCAAAGTACTTACCAAGCTTCGTATGCAACTGCTCGGTCGTCAGCTTAGGAACTCCACCGATCAAACGATGGGTCGGTAGAACGATTAAACCCGGGTCGCTCATGCTGAACAACGAGGTGAGCACAAAATTCGCAGGATGCGTCTCCCATAAACCACCCGCAGCTGCCAGCTCGTCGCGGTAATCGCAAGCCGTCTCGTAGCGATGATGCCCGTCGGCAACAAACATCGGTAGATTCGAAAGCAGCGAGGAAACCTCCCGGATCGTACTCAACTCTCCAATGGGCCAGACCGTGTGGCGAACCCCAAGATGGTCGACTGCCTGGGTGCCTAGAACTCCGATGATCTTCGACTCGAGTAACTCTTGTACCTGGTTGTCGGCGTCGGGATAGAGTCCGAAAATCGGCGATAAATTCGCCCGGGTGGCTCGCAACATCTCCAACCGATCGGCCTTGGCCCGCGAACGCGTCTGCTCGTGCGGATAGATTCGACCCTGACCAAAACGCTCGAGTCGAACGTTGGCCATGACTCCCCGACGAAGATAACTCTGCCCCAACCACTCGAACTCTTGATGGTAGATGTATATGGCCGGATCCGGCTCGGGCTGGAGGATCTTTTCACTCTGCCAATTGCGAATCGTCCGCCCCGCACGATCGTAAAACGATTTCGGACTGTCCGACGGCTCGCTCCGCGGAAACTCCAAATGGACAAAGTTGTAAGGGGACAAGTCGTAGAGCTGATTTTGCAGCGTCGTGTCGATCACATCGTAAGGCGGCGCAATGCATTCGGACAGTGAGCCGACGCGCGCGAGATTGTACCGCAGTCCGCGGAAAGCTTGGATTTCAGGCATACGACAGTTCGGCTGACGGTAAGAGCAAACGCAATGAGCAAACGCGACACGCGTCGGCCGGAGGCTTCGAGTCCCAACCCCCATTATCGCGCAGGGCGTCCTCGGGGCAATCGCAAAACGTACCTCGCTGGCCGCTGGGCTCGCTGGCCGTGTATCTCCCTTTCTCCCAAAGGGCCGGAATTTATAGCCTCTTTTTCCCGGACCGATCCTCGATCCAATCGATCCAAGCCTCCAAACCACCGAGGGTCTTGCCCGAGGTCTCCAAAACCTCGACCCCCGGCCGGACGGTTTGAAGGTTCTGAATCGCTGCGTCTTGCTGGAACTCACAAGCCACGGCTAAATCCATCTTCGTCAAAAGCACCACATCGCACGTATTGAACAACCCTGGATACTTCAGCGGTTTGTCCTCCCCCTCCGTCACGCTCAACAACCCCACCCGAAGCGATTCGCCCAAGTCCCAACTGGTCGGACATACCAAATTCCCCACATTCTCGATAAACAGATAATCGATCGGCCCGAGCCCCCAACCCTCCCACTCCTGCTGAATCATCGCGGCTTCCAAATGGCACAGCCCATGCGTCATGATCTGACGGACCCTCGCGCCACTGCGCTCCAAACGCCGCGCGTCGCGGTCGGTTTCTAAGTCCCCGACAATCGCCGCGACCCGATGCCCTCGCTGGATCATCCCCCGCAGGGTCGATTCCAACCACAAGGTCTTGCCCGACCCGGGACTGCTGACCCAATTGCTCACGAACATCCCCCGGCCCAAGAAATCCTCCCGCATCTGCCGCGCTAAGGTGTCGTTGGCCTTGAGGATCTTGGTGCGAACTTGCAGTATACGCGGTTCCATGATTCACTCCCGGGATGTCTCGGGCTCCTCTTGCAACTCGATCCACTCGACTCGCATCTCTTGCAATCCATCGAGCAGCCCGAGCCTCTGTCCACACCAAGGACAATCCGGTGGCCCATCGCTGGCGTCTTTGCTCTGGTCAAAAGACTGCTGGCAGGTTTCGCAAATCCATATCTCTTCGATCCGCTCGACCTCTAATCGGACTTGCTCATACGCGGTTTGATCCGTCACCCAACGAAAACTGTTCCGCAGCGAATCCTCTTGAACGCAACTCCAAGCCCCCAGCCGGATCCCAACGGCCAACACTCGGCCATCCGGGGCGTGAGACTGCACTATCTTGAATATCTCGCTGGCGATCGAAAGTTCATGCATGCCTGTCCCCCTGCTTTACCGACTCTGAGCTATCATAGCGAAAAATAAGGTTCCACCTGTATGTGCTTGGCTATCCCCGGACAAATTATCAGCATCGACTCCTCGAGCACCCTCCGCATGGGCCGGGCCGATTTCGGAGGTGTGATCCAAGAAGTCTGCTTGGAATACACTCCCGAAATCGCCGTCGGCGATTACGCGATCGTCCATGTCGGCTTTGCAATCGCACGACTCGATGTGAGGCGTGCGAAAGAAATCCTCGAGACGATCGCGCAGATCCCGACGGAATAGCTCTATGCAATCGACCGATTTCGCAAATCCAATCCACGTCGCAGCCTTGGTCCGCCAAATCCACGCCAAGTCGACTCGGCCGCTGACCCTCATGGAAGTCTGCGGCGGACAAACCCACGCGATCTTGCGCTACGGAATCGATCAACTCCTCCCCCCCGAGCTTCGCATCGTCCACGGTCCGGGCTGTCCGGTCTGTGTGACCCCGGCCGAAACGATCGACCGGGCCATCGAAATCGCTTCCAAACCCGGAGTGATCTTTTGCACCTTCGGCGATATGCTCCGTGTCCCAGGCTCCCAAACCGATCGCAACAGGAACGATCTGATGCAGGCCAAAAGCCGAGGCGCCGATGTGCGGGTGATCCACTCTCCGCTCGATGCGATCCGAATCGCACTTGCCGAATCCCAAAACACCACCCCTGGCACCCCTAAACGCCATGTCGTCCTGTTTGCGATTGGCTTTGAAACCACCGCGCCTGCAACGGCCATGGCAATCCGGATGGCCAAAGAACTTGCGCTAGTCTCCTTCAGCGCTCTGGTCTGCCATGTGCTCGTCCCGCCGGCCCTCGAAGCTATCTTCGACGATGCCGATCACGGAATCGATGGCCTGCTGGCCGCAGGACACGTCTGCACCATCGCAGGCGATGGGCCCTACCATCGGATCGCCAAGGAATTCAAACTTCCGATCGCAATCACCGGCTTTGAACCTGTCGATTTGCTACGCGGTATTCTCAATCTCGTCGAACAACTCGAATCGAAACCCTCTTCTCACCGTGTCGATAACCTCTACGAACACATCGCCACGGCCGATGGAAACCTCCAAGCCCAACGCACTGTCGAATCGGTCTTTGCCGTTTGCGACCAACAGTGGCGCGGCATCGGTCCGATCCCCCGAAGCGGCCTGAAACTCCAACCCCAATACGCCTCGTTCGACGCTTCGACCCTATTCCCTCCGGTGAAACTTGCCTGCGAACAACCCTCGTGCTGCCGAGCCGCCGATGTGCTAAGAGGGAAAATTCGCCCCATCGAATGCCCCGCCTTCGGGACCCTTTGCACCCCTAGCCAACCCCTCGGTGCACCCATGGTCTCGAACGAAGGGGCCTGTGCAGCCTATTTCCTCTACCAATCCCTCAGCGATAAATCCCTCAGCAAGACGCCTACTCCTATCGAAAAGCTCGCGCCACGAGCATCGCCGATTGGTCCTGCCCTGTTGCGAATCACGCCTCGGAAACCATCACCATGTCCCATGGTGCCGGTGGCCGACTCTCGGCCCAACTCTTCGAGGAGGTTTTCGCTAAAAACTACCCAAGCCCCGAGCTCTTGGCCCGTGGCGATAGCGCTGTGCTCGATTGGTCGAGCGAAGACCGCTTGGCCGTCTCTACCGACGCGTTTGTCGTGCAACCCGTGATATTTCCAGGCGGTGATATCGGCAAGCTGTCCGTCTACGGTACGGTCAACGATCTGGCTGTCCAAGGCGCAGAGCCGGTCGCTCTGACGATGGCTTGGGTTCTTGAAGAAGGATTCCCCATCGAAGAACTCGCCAAGCTCGCTTGCTCGGTCGGCAAAGCCGCCGCGGAATGCTCGATCCGTGTCGTCGCCGGGGATACCAAAGTCGTCGAACGAGGCCGTGCGCACGGTTGCTATATCGCCACGACCGGAATCGGTCGAGTCAAGCCTTCGGTGAACCTGAGCCCCCATGCGATTCGATCCGGCGACTGCATCTTGATCAGCGGTCCAATCGGCGATCATGGCATGGCCATCATGAGCCAGCGAGCAGGCCTTGTCTTCGATCCCCCCCTCTACAGCGATGCTGCTCCCCTTCACCGAATGACCCTCGAGCTGATCG
This sequence comes from Planctomycetota bacterium, assembly GCA_026692845.1. Classification (GTDB taxonomy): domain Bacteria; phylum Planctomycetota; class Planctomycetia; order Pirellulales; family Pirellulaceae; genus JBKCUI01. The sequence continues at coordinate 17,405 of JAPLNM010000137.1, forward strand.
CAAAGGTCCCGGGGCTGCGATGCATGAGGGATCCGACCCGAGGCGGAATCGCGGCCTCGCTGAACGAATTGGCAAACGCCTGCGGTCTGTGCTTCGAAATCCAAGAAGCTTGCCTGCCGGTGCGTCCCCAAGTCCACTCGGCATGCGACCTTCTCGGGCTCGATCCGTGGATCGTCGCCAACGAAGGAAAACTTATAGCAATCGTCCCCCCCGAATCGGTAGAAATCTCGCTCCAAATTCTCCGCAGTCATTCCATCGGATCCCTTGCAGCCCAAATCGGCACGGTCCAGGACCTCTATCGCGGCTTGGTCATCGCCCGCACCCTCTACGGTACCCAACGCATCGTGCCGATGCCCGCCGGAGAGTTGTTGCCTCGCATTTGCTGATCCTAGTCGGATCGGTCTTGTGCTTCTTCTCGTACGCGAAGCAATCGTATGTAGCTATCCGGCCCATTGGTCCGCAAGTTCCCGCGAACCGCCTCGATCAACGATTGGCATCCTCGCAGTTTAAAAAGCCATCGAGTACGAGTACCGAGGAAATCCGATGGGATGCGCGATCAAGCCGCAGCCAGCGGCTGGCTTGCAGGCTCTTCTTTCTGCGGTGTCTTCGGACGCCTTCGCCAGGGAACAACCACCTCCAAGGCTACGCAGTAGTCCAAGTTGGGTCTGAAAATGGTCAAGATTGCAAAGGGCAAAAACCAGGCCAGAAACAGTCCGCCACCAAACCCATGCCAGAACTGTGCCGCAGCCATCAACGCGGCCGAACAACTCATCAATGTCGCTAGGTTTTTCTGCGCGGGCCAAACGACGAAGGACAGACTCAGGATCACAAAAACCACGATGATCGGAATACGCACCAGCGGATGCCATCCCAATCCCCAAATCCCCCCAAGCCCCTGCATTTCAACATGCTTGATCCCAAACATGTATCCGAGATTGACCAAAAAATCCCCTTGCCGAGACAAAGCGATCGCCAAAATCAGCATGGCGATCGAGAAGGCAAAGCCTAAACCAAACCGCCGGACACCTCGCTGCCAATAAAAGCTGCACCAAAGCGGCAGCAGGAAGAACGGATAGTATACGACCCCGGCGGCGAGCCCCAGAAACATCCCGGCTAGGAACGGCTGGCGATACATCAGCATGGCAAGCAGCAGCAGCGAGCCGGGTACTACGTGATCGACACTGCCGGCCGTGTGGGCTGTATAAGGCAGCAGTAGGTAGAGCGTGGCCGTGCCGACCCCGGTATTGAAACTTCCAAAGTGCCAGTATCCGATCCCGACGATCGAAACGATCAGGATCACATTGGCCCCGATGGCCAAGATCCTCGGAAGCAAGGCATTGAACGCAGGGGGCGTGGCTTGGGCCACAGGAACCGAACCGACCCCCGATCGGCTCTCGGAGTCGCGGGCCGACTGCATCGTTTCTATGCTCGGAATCGAACGAATTAGCACGTTCCCTGGCCCAGCACCACTTACAATTCCAGTGGAACTCGAGCCCAGGGACCTGGGCCTGGGCGTGCTCAGTGCGATGTTGACGATCAAGAAAACCAGCAGCGAAATGCCGATAAAGAGCATCCCCCCGCTGTTGAGGTTCGGCTCCAATTTAGGACGCCGGACTATCCCCGTATCCCAAAGCATCCGAAGGGTCAAAAGTCCCGAACAAACCAGCAACGCCAAGAATCCCCAAACTAGCTTCGCTCGCGCCAAGATTCCCGCCGGGCTTTCCGCAAGCGCCGCTTCCGGGGCAGGTGACTTGGCCGTTTCCCGCGTGGGATCCAAATCGGTCGTGTCCTTCGTCGAGTCGTTGAAAACCGAACCGGCTGCAAGCAGCTCGGCTTCCTGTTGGCCTTCGTAGACCAACATGAATCCAGGGATAAAGGACAAAATCAAAAGGATATCGAGGTTGCGCAGCGACCAAAAGCGATAGAAAACAAAAAACAAACCAACCAACGAAAATACCGACAGGACCACCCACGAAGGCGGTTCGGTGATGGTGTATGCCATCGCGAAAACGTCGGTGGTCAAGTTGTTGATTATGGCTTCGGCTATGGGATAGACAGTCTGTCCGTTCATCGCATACGATTTTGGCTGCGGCAAGCGTCGGATGCTCGGCCGCATCCGGATTCCTAATCATACCGGGTTTTTACTCCAAATGCACACCGATACTGGGTTTAAATCCCCGTTTCAGGCGCAAAGTCCTTGTCAAGCGGTCCCCACCGGGCGCCGAATGTTGCCATGAAAGCTCTTGTCAAACACCACCGAGGCGTGGGACTCGAACTCCAAGAGGTCCCTTTTCCACAGCTCGGAATCAACGACTGCTTGATCAAAGTCGAAAAGACCGGGATTTGCGGTACCGACCTGCATATCTACAACTGGGACGCCTGGGCTCAAAAAACGATCCCGGTGCCCATGGTCGTCGGCCACGAATTTGTCGGCACCATCGTCGAAGTCGGCTCGAACGTCAAGGACTTCTCGCCCGGCGATGTCGTCTCTGGCGAAGGCCACGTCGTGTGCGGTCGCTGCCGCAACTGCTGGGCCGGACGACGGCACTTGTGCAAGGACACCCAAGGGATCGGTGTCAACCGCACCGGCGCTTTTGCCGAATACATCGCCCTGCCGATGACCAACGTCTGGCACCACGATCACCGCATCGATCGCGATGTTGCAGCGATCTTCGACCCGTTCGGAAACGCCGTCCACACCGCCTTGCACTTCGAGTGCCTTGGCGAGGACGTCCTGATTACCGGTGCCGGACCCATCGGACTGATGGCCACGGCAGTTGCCAAGCACGCCGGCGCTCGCCACGTGGTAATCACCGATCTGAATCCCTACCGCCTTGAGCTTGCCAAGACCATGGGTGCGACCCTTGCGATCAACCCTAAAGAGCAATCCCTCCAAGACGCAATGAAGCAGCTTGGCATGAAAGAAGGCTTCGACGTCGGACTAGAAATGTCCGGCTCACCGGCCGCGTTCCGATCTATGCTCGATGCGATGTGCCACGGCGGTAAGATCGCCATGCTCGGAATTCCCTCCGAACCGATCGCTATCGACTGGAACATCGTGGTCTTCAACATGCTCAACATCCAAGGCATCTACGGCCGGGAAATGTACGAGACCTGGTACAAGATGACCGTCATGCTCGAGAGCGGTTTGGACATATCGCCGGTCATCACCCACCGATTCCACTACTCCGATTTCGAAAAAGGCTTCGAAGCCATGCAGCAAGGGCACTCGGGCAAAGTCATTCTGTCTTGGGAGTAAGAAACAAGCTCAGGGACTAGGCCGGGCCATCCAAGGCGACTGATTAAGGCAATCGATGAAAAAGGCATTGAGTCGCTACGGAGGAGCTTTTTGTTTAACAGTCAGCCGGAGGCGTACTCGCTACTGGACAAGTCAATGAACCAGATGAGTATCCCCGAGCTCTGGGTCGAGCACCACGAAAGTCGTGGCATTCGTAGCTGCCGGATCTTTCCAGAGTTGCTTCCGATCCTCGACGAATTATCTGAGTGAAGCTCGGATTGGTCAAATAGCAAATACTACGGGGCGGTGGGCTGGGGCGGAAGACCGCGCGCATCGCGAGGGATGGATTGATGATTGTCGGGGGATCATTGTTGATTTTTGGGCTCTCCCGCAGAATTCGTGGGTGAAAAAAGGTTTAAGAGCTCTGAACTGAAGCGTTTTCCTCGATGCCGATCGGCAACCATCACCGAGTGGCCGCCAAAAAGTCACGATTTCAAGCGCCGTCGGCCGGACACTTCGGTGCATGGTTTTGTCCTGTCTCTTCGTCGTGCTCGTGCTCAGTCCGCCGCGGCGGACGGTGCTCGTGCTCGTAATCGACTGAAGAATTGTACTTGCTCGATGACTCCGAGACACCATCGAATTTCATCGCAATCTGTGTCAACTTCGCGACAATCCGTACGAGTCTTGATTCGAGATCGACCAAAGACAAGTCGATCTCAGCCGAAACGGTATTGCGTCATGATTGCCTCGATTCGACTACGAGCACGAGCACCGTTGCACTGAGCACGAGCACGGAGCGTCTGCAAAGTCGTTGGAAAGTAGCGAATAGAAAACTCGGGGACAGTCCCCGAGTTTTTAGGCGTGTTAGTTGGGGACAGTCCCCGGGTATTTACGCGTATTTTCCGAGTGATTTCCTTGCTGAATACCGCGAGTAGTAGGTCGCAAGCCAAGCTCGCTCGACTGCTTTACGAGTGAGATTCATCGATGTCAGTCGTGAAATCACGAAAAGTTTTTTGTGCCAAATTCAACACCTCCCCCCCCTGTTTCTGCACAATAAGTCCTCGGTCGCTAGGTTGAACGATTCACCTAGATATGGACGTTTCGAACCATGCTTTTTCCACAGCAAAGGGCATGGTGCGAGCGTTGGGACTGCGTGCGAGGACTTGCGCCTCGCCCCGCAGTTGCGGATGGACACCGCGGTTGTTTTTTACCCGTGTTTTTTGTGTTTGTGCATCTGTTTATCAGTCAGGAGGGCTACCGCTATGTCTCGTAAAACCCGTGGCAGTTTGATAAACCCCAACGAAGTCACCATTGTTCA
>JAPLNM010000138.1 GCA_026692845.1 Planctomycetota bacterium
CTGTTAAAGCGAGAGTAGAATTCTCAGACAGTATCCGCTAACAATGGATTGCAGCGAAGCGGCGATAACGCGTGTTCTCAGCCACACGTTTCTTTAACACCGCTCGCTGAATCCAAGCGTTCGTGCAATCTGCCCCAGCCCGTTCTTCTCTTCTGCCGCCCTGCGGCGGAGGAAAAAAACAGACCCGCAACACAGCCCCGGTAGCTGCCAGTCTTCGCCCCGACGGCATAAAGACCAATGGCGCTGAATTAGTGTAAGCGGAAGTGCGCAAGCACTCCGGTGAATGATGGAATGTCCTCGATATCGCAATGCTTTTCACCGGACGGCTTGCGCCATTCCGCTTTTAATTCATTGCCATTGGGCATAAAGCCGACGGAGGCCAAGAAGAGATCGATGGCCGCTGGGTAAGCCTACCGTCGGGCTTGCCCGGCGGAGGCGTAACTTGCAGCTACAGAGCAGGCGTTCGTGCCTCGCATCGGATTTCGTCCTACTCGCACTTGGTCGATGCGAGCCGATCGGCATCGAGGAAAACGCTGCAGTCGGTCTTTAGGGGACTACCAAGCTATCGTGTCGGGCCTGAATCCATGCCTTGACCTCCGGTAGCCTGCCGTAGGCGTAGGCCAAAAGAGCGATCGGCGGAATCGTAGGCTTGTCGACACCTTGTTCCATCTGCAATTTGCAAGAAGCACACTCGGTGCTTCCGATCTGTGCCGGGGTCTTTTGCATGGTGCTGATGAGTCCCCAACCGACGCGTAGGCTGTTTCGGTAGTTTTCCCGTTTGAGTCCGTAGACACCGGCCATGCCCGAGCAGCCCGAGTCGGCCTGCAGCACGCTCAAGCCCGGGATCAACTCCAAGAGTTTCGTGCCGCTGTACTCAAGGTCCAGGGCTCTGAGATGGCAAGGTGTGTGGTAGATGACCGACATGTTCAGGGGTTTGAAATCCAGTTCCAGCTCGTTGCGGTTGTGCATCTCCCAGAGATAGTGTCCGGCCTCTTGGGTGTTGCTTGCCACGAGCTTGGCATCATCGCTAGGAAAGAGATTCGGATACTCATGCTGCAAGCAAAGCGCTGCGGTCGGCTCGGTCGCCACGATTGTGTAGCCTTGCCGGACCGCATCGGCAAGTCGCCGGAGTTGCGGGACGACCAAGCGTTTGACACGTTCGACATCCCCCAAGGAGATTTTGGTCATCCAGGTCACGGTTTGCCAAGTCGGCACGTAGACCTCGACACGCTGATGCTGCATCACCTCGACGAGCGCTTTTCCAACCCATGGATTGTGCCAATTGGCATACTGATCGACCAAGTAGAGGACCTTGCGGCCCCCGGCTCGGCTCATCCGATTGAGTTTCTGTTTGACGGCCCAACGCATGAACGACTGCTTGGCGATTTGGGGCAAGCGTCGCCCCATGGCGATCCCGGTCGATTTTTCCAGGAGCCATCGCATCGAGCGGTTTCCCATGGCCCAATTGGCAACCCTTGGAAAACGGCTCGCGACGCTCGTCAGCAGGTCGATTCTCGATAAGAGTCGGTCGGTGATGCGTAGCCCGTTGGTGGCCGTGTGCTGGGCTTTGAGCTCGACGACCATGCGCGGTATGTCGACTTGTCCAGGGCATTCAAACCGGCATTGATGGCAGTGGAAGCAAAGGTCTGCGATGGCGCGCATTTGGTCGCTTTCGCTCAGCGGTCCTGGGATATCCCCTGAGAGCAGGCCTCGGATTAGGTTGGCTTTGGCCCTAGGGCTGGCCTCCTCGCTTCGGGTAACGCGAAACAGCGGGCACATGCGTTCTCCAGGCGCGTTGGTCCGACATCGCCCGCATCCATTGCATTGACGACTCGTGGCTTCAAGCGATTTTTCGCCTGACCAGTCCAAGATAGGAAGCATCGGTCTTGCCGGCTGGGTGAGTTCCTCAGGGTCGGGTTCTCTGCGGTCGGTCCGAAGGTTATCGATGGGTCGCTGCGGAGCGTCCGTGATGAGCTTGCCAGGATTCAGGATTCCGTCGGGATCGAACCAGGTCTTGATCTGTCGGCAGATCGGATAGAGATCGCCGAGTTGCTGGCGTAGGTAACCGCTACGGCTCAAGCCCACGGCATGCTCGCCGGAGATCACTCCCCGAAATTCGATGACTTTTTCAAAGACTTTGTCGGCGATCCGCAAGAGCTTTTGAATGTCTTCTTCCGAGTTCGGATCGAGGAATGGGCGCAGTTGCACGTTGCCTTGGGCCGCATGCGCAAAAACCGTTGCTGTGACCCGCTCGGACTTGAGGATGTTCTGGATCTCGAAGAGAAAATCTGGCATGCGTTCAGGTTGGATCGAAAGGTCGTCGACAAACGAGATCGGCTTTTGGAGGCCCCCGAGCCGGACTAACTGCGGGACGATCCTACGGCTCAAACGCCAAACGAAATCGCGTTCCGTATCGTCGACAATGATCGCCGTTTGCTGCGTCGAAGGTGCTTTGCGAACGATCTTTTGAACCAAGGCAACGAGCCGCTGTTTGACCTCCGTCAGATCGTCTCCCTGATGCTCGATGAGCAAGAGAGCTTCGCATCCCCTTGGCAACATCGCTTCATAACGAGGATCCAATTCGCGCGCGATTTCCATCAGCCGTCGGTCCATCAGGTCGCAGGCCGCCACTTCGTCCTTGCGAGCTTCCAGGGCTGCGCTTGCGGCAAGCTCCATTTTCTCGAATAGCAGCAGCACCAGTGCTCGTGCACTCGGAATGCGATCGACCTTCAAGGTCAACTCGGTAAGAACCGACAAAGTCCCCTCTGCACCGGCTTGCAATCGCGCTAAATCGATTTGGTCGTCTTCCAAGATCGATTCGAGCCGATAGCCGCACCCGCGTGGGATACCTTTCCAAGGTGGCGATGCAATCGTATCGCTGTTGTCGGTAAGGTACTTTCCTAAGTCGCTCGCGATGCGATCGAGCTTGGGACTGCCGGTGTTCGGATAGTGCCAAGAGGTCTTGGCCAACGCGACCTGCTGGCCATCGGCCAACACCGCCCGAGCCCCGCGCAGATGCGAACCGGCCGTACCGTATCGCGGGTAATGGCTTCCGAGCGCATCGATTGCGACCAAGCTCCCGACGGTCGTGACGGCTCGCATGGGAGGGTCGATTCCCAAGACCAGTCCATGCGTTTCCAATTGGCGATTAAGGTCCCCGAGGGTGATCCCCGGTTGAACGCGCACCTGGAGGTTCTCGACATCCAGGTCGACCATGCGGCGCATGAAGCGAGAGAAATCCAAGATAATCCCGGATCCTAGCGATTGACCCGCCAGTCCAGTCCCTCCACCGCGTGGGAAAACCGGCAATCCATTTTCGACGGCGTACTTGATGCAACCGGCCACGTCGTTGGCATGCCGGGGCCGCACCACCGCCATCGGTGCGATCTGGTAGAGACTCGCGTCGCTGGCATACATCTGGGAGTGCAGAGAGTCGCAAAAGACCTCGCCGTCGAGGATCCCCCGTAGATCCGCTTGGATTCTCGCCTGCTCTGCTTCCACAACGCTCCCTTGTTGAACGATCGTAACTATCGCGAGCTTATCGCTCGCTCGATGGCATCAGACGAACTATTTGCGGGTCAATTGCACGCGGCTATGTCGAACACCGTAGGCAAAGTAGATCACCAAGCCGATGGCCAACCATACGCCCAAGCGAATCCAATTTTCCTTGCCCAAGCCGGCGATCATGGCCCCACACACGACGACCGCGAGGATCGGAACAAGGGGAACCAAGGGAGTTCGAAAGGGTCTTGGGGCGTCCGGATCGCTTCTGCGCATGATGATGATTCCGATGGAAACCAGCGCGAAGGCAAACAGTGTCCCGATGCTGGTCATGTCTCCGACGACGCTGTCGGGGATGAAGGCAGCAAACAGGGCGACAAACACAAAGAAGATCCAATTGGATTTCCAAGGTGTTTGATGGACCGGATGCAGATCCGAGAAGACCTTCGGCACGAGTCCGTCGCGGGACATCGAATAAAACACGCGGCTTTGGCCTAGGAGCATCACCAGGATCACCGAGGAGAAACCGAACAGGATCGCCACGGTGATGAACTTGCCCAACGCCCCGTAGCCAGGCATGTAGGTTTCGATCGCGTAAGCCACCGAGGCTTCTTTGCCCTTGGTCGGATCTCGGAAGTCCTCATAGGGGGCGATTCCCGTAAGGACCCAACTAAACAGGATGTACAAAACGGTGCAGATCAAGAGCGAACCGAGGATGCCGATCGGCATATCGCGCTCGGGCTTTTTGGTCTCTTGGGCAACCGTCGAGACCGCATCGAAACCGATAAAGGCAAAGAAAACGACGCCAGCCCCACCGAGAACTCCCCAGAATCCGCCGAAATTCCGTTCGGTTTGCTTGATCGCATCGGTGTAAACCGTCGCATCGGGAATGAAAGGGGTATGGTTTGCTGGTTGGATAAACTGCCATCCTAAGGCGATAAACAGGATCACGATCAGAACCTTGACGCTCACGACAATCGCGTTGAATACCGCCGACTCTTTGATGCCTCGCACCAAAACGATCGTCAGCATCAGCAGAATCACGATGGCCGGTAAGTTGATGATCCCGGTGACTTTTTTGGCACCCTCGCCGATCGACTCGAACGGCGAATGGCAAAACTGGTAAGGAATCGTATACGCTTTGCCGAGGAAGCTTTCGATCAGTTTGTTCAAGTACTGCGACCAAGCGATCGCGACGGTCGCTGCCCCCAGGGCGTATTCCAGGACCAAGTCCCAGCCGATGATCCACGCAAAGAGTTCACCCATCGTGGCATACGAGTAGGTGTAGGCACTGCCCGAGACCGGGGTCATCGCAGAGAATTCCGCATAGCACATCCCGGCCAATCCGCACCCGATGGCCGCCACAATGAAACTCAGCGTCACGCTCGGACCCGCATGTTCGGCGGCCGCTGCGGCCGTCCGTACAAAGAGTCCCGCCCCGATGATCGCTCCGATCCCCAGGAGGACCAAGTTCACTGGCCCCAAATGACGCTTGAGTGTCCCTTGCCCCTCGGCCCTTGCCTCCTGGTTGAGATCTTCGAGAGTCTTTCTCGCAAATACATTCATGGTTTAGCTGCTTGAGTAAAAATCAAATGAAATACAACGAAAAGGCTTACGCCTTGTCCAAACTACTTAGATTCACAGCCCTGAGCTTGCGCGTTTGTGCATTGGGATGACATAAGGCCCCTCGGGAATCACCGCGATGGTTTTGTCCCCAGAGGACGAGACGCTCTGCTCGATCGCTCTTTCGATCGAATCGATCATCTCGACTCCTGTCAACTCCCGATCCGCACCTTGGATACCTTCGCTAAACAAAGAAACGCGCCCGATCGAAAGAGGTCGAAGAAGCATGTGCGTTTGCCATCCGTCGATGTCGGCAAGCGGCATGCTGCGGATGCGTTCGAGGAATCCGTCGGCACCGAGCCGCTTGAGTTGCGTTTGCGAGTCTCGGTACTCGTGGGAACCGAGCCCTTCTTCGCAGCGGCTGGCGATGATCATGTGGCCACCGTCGGCCAAAATCTGCAAGGGTGCGACCATCCCTTTGACGGTTTGGTAGTAAGTCTTATCGAGTGGATAACCGGCCGCACTGGTCACCAGCGTAGCGAACTTTCGATCGATCGGAACCTCTGCATACTTGCGCACGACCTGGACGCTCTGCAGGTGGCTCTCGACGCACTGGCCAAAGTTGACGAAACTCATTTGGCGTTGTTCATCGATGATGGTGTTGACCGCGTAGGTCGGCCCGAGAAGCTCGAGGATTTCGAGTTGGCCGCGATGCAAGGGGTTCTCGACGAGGTTGCCGTTGCAGGCCAAGGGATTGGCCATGAACTGGTGGTTGTGAAAGGTTCGGATCGTCTCTTGACCGGCCACACCCGGCGCGACGACTTTGCGACCACCGGAGTAACCGGCCATGAAGTGCGGTTCGACCAGCCCGACGACGATCCTCAGATCCGCGTCGACCAAGTGGCGATTGAGCAATACCGGAATCCCATCGGTCGGGGTCTTGCCCAGATCGACCATCCAACCATGATCGCGGGCATAGTGGTTTTCGATGCGGATGTTGTTGAAAATCCATTCGTCGCCGACGACTTCGAGCATCTCATGGCCCAAGTTCGGGCGGTGCAGGCCGGTGGCAATGAGGATGGTGATCTGGGTGTTGGCCACTCCGGCGGCGTTGAGTTCCTCGACGATTCCCCGGAGAATCGGGCCGTTGGGGACCGGGCGGGTGATGTCGCAAATCACGATGCAGACTTGCGATGATCCCCGGGCAACCCCTTGGAGCGACGCGCAGCCGACCCCCTCGCGAAGCGCCTCGCGGATTGCGCTCGGAGCGTCGGTAAGCAGCGGCATGGGGGGTTTGCGCACGACCAGCGGCTCGCATCCTTTGGGAAGCTTCACCGATAGTTCGCTTTTTCCGTAGCGGATCTCAACCGTATCGAGCATCCAAATCGTCTCCTGTTTTTGCCGGTGCTAGTCGGACCCGGTGCTAGTCGGACCCGGTGCGAGTCGTACATCGAACGCGGGGCCTATCATAATAGAAAACCACGCCTGGTCCCAGCGAATACCGCTGAAATCCACAAAGCCCCTAGCGGTTCGTCGTGGGCGGAGCCGCCGGATTGACCGGTATATTTTGGCTCAGTCGAACTTTCAAGGCCCCGATGCGCTGGTAGAGTTCGGGTTGCGAGGCGTTCAGAGCCAAGCTTTGTTCGTAGTTCTGAACAGCCATCATCAGATCCCCAGACATCTCCCGCGAACGGCCTTTGGCAGCCCAAGCGCGAGGATTGTTCGGGTCCATCGCAAGGGCTTCGTTCAGATACTGTTCGGCGACTTTGTTCTGATTGAACTCTTGATGGAGTCTGGCAAGTTCGATCCGGGGTTCGGATAACCCTGGGTTCTTGATCGCCCAATCCTTCAGAAGCGTAAAACCCTTCTCGGGCTGTCCTTTGTCGACCAGCAGAATCGACAATCCGCGGTAGCAATCGACATGGTTCGGAGACATTTCCAAGCACGTGTTGTACATCCGCTCGGCGTTGTCGATCATCTTGGGGTCTTTCGATGCCGTACCGAGCTTGTGATAGGACGAAGCCAGATTGTAGTACGTGTCGGGATTGCCCGCATCGGTCAGCTTAGCCTGCTCGAAATACTGCAAGGCCTCGGCGTATCGACCTTGCTGGTACATCGCCACGCCACGCGAGTTTTGATTCCTTGCCCCAAATTGGCAACCCGTCAGCCCTGCGCACCCGAGTACGAAAAAGCTCAGGATCAGGCAAAACCGAATCGGAAAATGGCCGGTAAACAACAGACCCTGGGTATTCGCTAGGTCTTCGGCCCCGAGTGCGTCTTGAACATGATGCTCGGTGGTTTTAAAAAGCTTGGGCATCCCAATAAGCTCCTGGCGGGAATTTCCGAGGTGGATCGAACGCCGAGGACTGTATCGAATGGGTCTGGACCAGGGCAAGATGAATTGCAAGAGTGCTCTTGACGCCCAGCGCGCCGATGAGGTATTCCCGGGCCGTAACAGGTTGACCCGGTTCGTGGAACGTCGCACGATCCGGTACGTGCGTCCCGCAAGAACCCTCCATTCCAAGATCCATTAGAGGAATTACCAGCTCATGAAGCGTTTCATTTGGACGGCAACCCTCGCCGCTGTACTTGGCCAAGTCGGATGTGATTCTGGCAAGAAGGACCAAGTCGCCCAAACCAACTCGACGAATCCATCCAACGTAGCCGGGAACCCGATCGCTTCGAATACCAAGCAAAACACGACGCCAGAGGCTACCGTTGCGTCCGAAGAAATGGTTCCACTAAGCTCGCTGAATCTAAAGAACCCAACGCGGCCCGAAGAAATCGTCGGAGCGTTCCTCGAAGGGATGCGAACCAGCAACGCCCAAGTCATCGAGTCGCTCCTCTCGACCCGCGCTCGTCAAGAAATCAAATCCAAGGGACTCGAGATCTCCCCGATCGGATCCCCCAACGCCGCGTTCGAAATCGGCAAAGCTCAGATGATCGATCCCAAGGATCCGAACGTCATGTTGGTCTCGAGCAATTGGCTCGAACCGGGAATTTCTGGTAAGCCAGCAAGCCAGTACGAAGTCGTCTGGGCACTGATCAAAGAAGTCGATGGATGGCGTATTTGCGAGATGGCCGTCGACACCCACACCGAGGGCGAAGAGGTCCAGGTCGTGAATTTCGAGAATCTGACCGAAATCGCTGGCGAATCGACCGGCGAGCGGACCGCCGCACTCCCCAACAGCAATTCCCAGGCACCGGCCCTTCCGGGCAACACCCCGAATTTGCCCGCAGCCAACCCCGGCCTGCCACCAAGCAACCCCGGCCTGCCACCAAGCAATTCGGGCCTGCCAGCTAACAATTTGGGCCTGCCAGCTAACAATTTGGGCCTGCCAGCTAACAATTTGGGCCTGCCAGCTAGCAATTTGGGCCTGCCAGCTAACAATTCGGGCCTACCACCTAGCAATTCCGGGCTGCCCGCAGGCAATGCAGGTGGCCTACCACCGCTGCCGCCGAACTCCGGTTCGAATTTTCCTGCGGCTTTGCCCCCGGCCGGCCTTCCGCCGCTTGGACCGCGTTGATTTTCCCAACATAAACGCCCTATCCCGTGGTTTGGCACCGAGAATCGGTGTCGAACCCATAAAACCACCAGAAACACAAGGCCAAAGAGTCTTTTGGGAAACCGAAGGAAACCGGCTCGGATTCTAGGTCGATTCGGTCATCCTGGCTTGACCGGTTTTACCGCAATCCTCTATCTTTTGTCACCTGCCGACGACGCCGTCGGCTAGGTTTTTTGTTTACCAGATTTCAGTTTCGTTGAAGGGGATTTCCCGACTATGGCATCAACTCAGGAACGAGTCATTGATATCGTTGCCGAACAACTCGGTGTCGAGAAAGACAAGATCACTCGTGACACGCACTTCGTTAATGACCTAGGTGCCGACTCGCTCGACACCGTAGAACTAGTCATGGAGTTCGAAGAGGAATTCGATATCGATATTCCTCAAGACGCCGCTGAAAAAATTCAGCGCGTCGGCGAAGCCATCGATTACATCGATAAGCAATCGTAATCGATCGCTTTCGCACCATATCTTCAGTCACATGGGTTTGCTCAACAGAGTCGTTGGGCAACCCCCTGATTCTTCAGATAGCAGTTGCATGAATCGTCGAGTCGTCGTCACGGGCCTCGGTTGTGTCACGCCCTTGGCTTTGGATGTTCCTACGCTTTGGAACTTAATCCTAGAAGGCAAGAGCGGTA
>JAPLNM010000139.1:0-2169 GCA_026692845.1 Planctomycetota bacterium
GGGACGAACGCCTCATACCGGTGCGATCAACGAGAACGCGGGACGCGATCACCATGTGAGTGGATTCTCGATTTTCTTAGCCGGCGGGGGCTTCAAGCCCGGGATCGCTTATGGGCAGACCGATGAGTTTGGAGCAAATGCCATTGAGAATCCGATGAGCGTGCACGATCTGCATGCAACGATTTTGCGTCAGATGGGAATCGATCATGAGGAATTGACCTTCCGCTACGGAGGTCGCGATCATCGGTTGACCGACGTCCATGGCCGCGTGGTCAACGAGCTTTTGTCTTAAAACGATTGGCTCTTGCCGTTGTGAAGAGATTGAAACACAAAGGCACGGAGGACACAGAGAGAAAAACAGGGAAAAACAGGGAAAAACAGGGGGAAACAGGGGGAAACAGGGGGAAACAGAGCATTCCATTTTGAGCTCGCGTCTGTTTTGTTGATGGCCGCACACAGATTGAAGGGCAGGATGGAGGCATTCGGTTTAGTTGCGGCGATGACGATCTAACTGGCGAACTCCAAGATCGATTGCTCTCGGCGTGAAGTGCGTTCGCCGTTTCGTTGTCGGTGATGTTGGAACCGAGAAGTTCGAAGTTTCAAAGCCAGTGCAGTTGGAAGTGTTCCCCGATCAAATCTCTAGGGACGCTAGCCCAAGTCGGTAGGGATGAGAACGGATATAGCGAGATATGGACGTCGAGTTGTGGACGCTCGTAGGAGAATGAGCTATGATAAAGTAGTAGAGGATTCATGATGCCACGAACGATTCGAGAGTTGATCGCCGATTTGGAGAATGCTGGGTTCGAAAACCGAGGTGGAAAAGGAAGTCATCGAAACTTTGCACATCCCAAAGTAAAGAACATCGTAACGATTTCTGGACAGCTCGGGGATGATGCCAAAAGATACCAAGAGAGAATCGTAAAATATGCAGTCGAGGAGAGTCAGAAATGAGCAACGCAGACCGCTATGCAAAAATTGTCTACTGGTCGGAGGAAGATCAATGTTTTATCGGGTGTTGCCCTAAATTGGTCCTTGGTGGTTGCCATGGTGATGATCCCAGGGCAGTGTTTGCTGAGTTGTGCGAGATCGTCGATGAGGCTGTGGAGCTTTACGCCAAGAATGGCCGCACTTTGCCGCCACCGGATTCAAACTGCGACTGGCTCAGCGAGAAACAATCTGTTACTACGATCTAACCTTCGTTATGTTTCAGAAGATCACTAATGGCGGGTATAGCGTGCCCGAAGTAAACTAGTCGGCCTTGGCTATCCTGGTATTATGGCGACAACTCCCGAGAGTATGCCGAAACCAACTCCAAATTCTCAGCATCTTACAAACCCGCCACAGTTGCCGCCAACCCATGCATTTCCTCAGGGGTTGGCCGAGTCGTTACCGGGACCTTTACGCACGTCCGAGGGTGAGAGTACTCCAGCCTGATCGGGTTTTTCTCAGCGCAGGGCCCCTTTGCGGGTAGATTCAAGGTGCGCCCTTGTTTCTATCCCAACGCTCTTAAGGAGATCCTGCTTATGTCTCGTTCGCCGTCCTCTAAAACCGCCTACCAGTGGAAACGCAAACTCTCCGCAGCTCGCAAATCAAGCGCATTCCTGCGTGTACAAACCCCCGAGCCGACCAAGGACTCCATCGAGATCAAACTCCCCGCAGCAGGCTTGAGGCTTGAGGGAACAGCCAAACAGCCCACGCTCTAGGTGGTACGTTTCGCGGTCCATGGGTTGCCTGTTGTTTGACTCGATATCGTGGCTTGGTTGTTTGTTCAACGCTTAAATCAAGTGACAAACGGACCGCTGCACGAACCCTACGAAAACCAAACAGACCAATGGATTCGGTGAAAGAATCGATCGGCATCAGGTAGCTGGACTCGCAAGAGTTCAGAGATCAGATATCAAGCACCTGAAGTCTTGCGACTCCAGCTACGAAGAGGTTGCACAAAGTGAATACAAGCCCATGAGTAGCGCAGAGGAATCGGAAAACCAAACAGACCAATGGATTCGGTGAAAGTATCGATCGGCATCACGTAGCTGGACTCGCAAGAGTTCAGAGATCAGATATCAAGCACCTGAAGTCTTGCGACTCCAGCTACGAAGAGGTTGCACAAAGTGAATACAAGCCCATGAGTAGCGCAGAGGAATCGGAAAAACAAACAGCCCAATGGAT
>JAPLNM010000139.1:2222-10189 GCA_026692845.1 Planctomycetota bacterium
GTAGCTGGACTCGCAAGAGTTCAGAGATCAGATATCAAGCAACTGAAGTCTTGCGACTCCAGCTACGAAGAGGTTGTACAAAGTGCATACGAGCTCATGGGAAGCGCAGAGGAATCGAAAAAACGGTTTGATCCCCTGCCTGCGCGAGATCTTGGACATCGTCCAATCAAAGAAAAAGCCTGGTGATACGAGATCATCAGGCTCCAATGGGACCGCCCGGATTCGAACCGAGAACCAAGGGATTATGAGTCCCCTGCTCTAACCGTTGAGCTACGGTCCCGACCAAATATCCTGCATTCGGGTGCGGGAACATTCGGCGATAGTTTAACCCATCAGTTCGTAGCGTGAAGGTCTATTGCATTTTTCTGGCTACCGCCAGAAAACCGCCGGCGCGAAAATAAGGGAAAAGCCAGCGATTGGTTAACGCACCGCTGGAAGTTCGGTTCAGCCGAACCCAACGCTCGACGAAGAATCCTGACTCCCGTAAATCCTGACGCAACTCGTTTTCGCTGAAGATGTGCAAGTACATGCTAGGTAAACCTCGGTAGGCATACACCCGATCCCCATACTCCCAGCTCGGATCTCGAAGGCTCTGCCACCACTCGCTCAGCCCCCTACGAATCCCACCCGGGTCCTGCCACCATGTCCCACGGTTGTGGACATGCACGATGAATCTGCCCCCTGCTCCGGACCGATCGCTCTGACGCAAACTCCGTGCGACATGGCCGAGCATCGCGCGGCGATTGGCTCGACCTTGGACCATCCCGACCGAACTATAGAGGCAATACGCCAAATCGATCGAGTGGTCCTGCAAGCAATTGAGCTGAGCTAAATTCGCTCGAACTCTCCCGACTTGCGCCTGGAATTGCGACTGGACGTCGATGGTCTTGCTCCCGACCTCCTGCAGCATCGCTTGGCTCAAGTCCAGTCCCAAAACTCGCCAACCGCTCTGGACAAGCGGCAGCATCACTCGGCCCGTACCGCACCCGAGATCGAGTCCCACGGGGTCAGTCCCGACGGCTGCTTGGATCCGTTGAGCTTCCTGGAGGACTAGCTTGCGATCGAACTCCAGCAGCGGATGCCCGGCATGGAACGCGTCGTACTGCGTTGCGATCGAATCGTTATGGACGTAATCCCAGGTACCGCGTGAAACGCCAGGAGGAAGTTGCCATGTCGGTCGATTCAGCTCAGAATCCATTGCGCTATCGATGAACCTAAGGCGCTAGCTCAAAAGTCGCCATCACTGGATGATGGTCGCTCAGGTCGCGTTCGGCATAATCCTTGGTGTAACGGGTATCCCAATGGTCCTGATCGGCCCCGGTTCCGCGAATGTTCCACTGGGAAAGGACCTCGATGTTTTTGAATTTGTATCCCCCTTGGCCATCGACTAGACCGCTCGAAGCCAGGATTCGATCGAACTGCTTATCGAGGATCAAATGCGTTCGTCGTTTGTCCGCAGGAGCTTTTTCGAGAAGATCGATCAAGTCGTCTTTGGGATTGGGGGTGTCCAAGCCGAGAATCGTGTGCATGCCGTCGCCCCCGGCCTTGATCTGGCCGACCGACTCTTCGACATTGAAGTCCCCGAGAATGATTACATTCTCGCCGCGTTCGATCGCCTTCCGCATCCACTCGTGGGCCAACTTGGTCTGCTTCCGACGCAATTCCGCAGCGTCGGCCGTGGCCCTCAAGTGGAGGTTCAGCAGCGTCAAGGGGATTACTCGTTGGTCTTTTTGCCACTCGAATCGCGTGATCAGATGCTTGGAAAGATTGTAAAACTCTTTGGATTCGAACATGCTGTTGTTTTGCTCTCGCCGCGAGAGTTCGACCAACCCAGAACGAAAGATAACCGCGACGTCTTGTTCGGTCCCGGTATCAAATCCGTCGATGAACGCAACCCGGTAGGAAAGATTGAATTGTTCTTTGAGTACCTTGGTTAAATTTTGCATCACCGCGCGGTCTTCGATCTCCTGGACAGCCAGAATGGTCGGTTCGAATTTGGCGATGGCAGCAGCGAAGTTCCCGACGCGCCAGTCCCACTCTGCCCGATTCGGTGCCGACTGCTCCTTGGCCACGTCGCTGCGATTGTTGCCCTGAAAATCGTCAAAGAACCACTCGAGGTTCCAGGTGGCGAGCTTGAGAACCTCCGGTGCGCGATCCGAGGGCCAATCTTTGTCTGCAAGGGAGTCTTGACCAAGCCCCTGCGATGCAGATGAGATGGCCAGAGCAACGCTGAGCAATTTGGTACCGCTGAGCAATTTAGAACCGCTGAGCAATTTGCCCAGGAGGGCCGCTTGCAAGCGGTTCAAGAAGGGTTGGATTGCGAACATGATCGGAACCTTGCTGTTGTGTGTAAGCGGAGTTGGCTCAAGCGTTTGGATGGGGTTCAATCGACTTTTCGAGCGATCACGCGATGGAAGTGAAGCTGCACCTCTCGGTCGCACACGCGGCGGACCCCTTCGACCAGGCAAGCTGGTTCGTTCTGTTCTTGACCCTGGCGGATGACGTCCTCGAGTTTCGAGCCTGGAGGAACACTGAAGGTGGTTTGGTTGATGGTCTGATTACCAGCATCGAGTTCCGGGACGATGAAATGGCAGGTCGCCCCGAAAGAGAGCATTCGGGCTGCGTAAGCGTCATGGTAAGGGCGTAGCCCACGGAAGCTTGGGAGTAAGCCGTGGTGGAGGTTGATGATGCGACCCCCTGCGAATTTCCAGCAGGTGTCCGGAGGCAGGACTCTCATGTATCGGGCCAGGACCACATAATCGGCTCGATAGCGATCGATCAGTTCGACCATCTTGGAATCGTCAGCCGATCCGTCTTCGTTGCCGATGAACTCGAACGGGACGTTGTACTCCTTGGCTAGGACCTCGCACTTTCGACGGTTCCCGATGAGCACGACCGGATCGGCATTAAGGGCCCGAGAGTGGATCGCGTGAAGGACGGCGCGAGGTGTATGCTCAAGAAGCGTAGTGCAGATGGCTAGCCGAAATTTTTTCGCGTTGGTTTCCGGACTCCAAACGCGAATCTCCAACTTCTTTTCGTCAGCGATTGCAGCCATCTTTTCAGAAAGGCCTGCGTACTGAGTCGCGTCGATATTGAGTCGACACATCATCGCAAAGACGGCCGCTTCGTCTTGATCGTACATCTGGATCTCGGCGATGTTCGCACCGCGACTGGTCACATCATGGATGATCGGATCGGCAAGTCCGACGTTGTCAGGACCGACCGCGGTAATAACTACTTCCATGGAGATTTCGGGGATTAGAGCAAGCTATCTAAGAGCAATCGAAAGGTTCGCAGTTCCTGCCGCATATCCAAGCCTGCTTCGGGGTTCATCTCGATGCTCAAGGCTTGGCGGTAACCGGAGTTTTGCAACTGAGTAATGAGCTTGTTGTAGTCGATCTCTCCTTGACCGACGCGGACTTGGATTCGATCCTTTTTGGAGTCACGCAAGTGGACGTGGTAGACGTACTTCAAGAGTTTGTCGTAGCTTTTGTTCTTGTTGTTCGAGCAAAGGTAGTGGGACGGATCGAGCGTCAGTCCAATCCCTGGTACGTAGTCGCAAAGATTGCGGACCGTATCGGGATCATCGCTCAGGCAACCGACATGACTTTTCATTCCGATGCGGATTCCGCGTCCATAGGCGATCGCTGCGAGTTTCTGAAGATGCTCGACCTCTTGGTTGAAGGGGGTCCCGTGCTCGCCGCTGGGTACTGTCAGCGTGACGACTTTGGTGGCCTTAGCCAAGTCGCAGATTTTTTCGAATCGTTCGTAGTAAGTATCTCCTGTCGCGTCGATTTTGACGTTGAAACTGCAGATATCGAAACGGTGGGTGTCGCGAACCTGTCGCAACATCTCATCGAAATCCTCGACAATGCGTTTTGGAGGGATCTGTTCGGTGCGGTCGTTGAGTTCGATCTCGACGGAGGAAAATTCCAAATCCCCCAAGACTTCGATCACATCAGAAAAGGACAATTCCGGAAAACATCCGGTGGATGCGGCAACGTACACTCTGGTTATGCTCCTGCGAGATTCCTTGCTCTTGCCGGCCCAGAATCCTGAGGCGGCCTTGGCGAACCAAAACTTCCATTATCTACGGTTCGACGGAACTGACAACCAGACCAAAAAGGCCCTAATCAGTAAGAACTGCGTTAGAATACCGTTTTCCCGAAAAAGATTTCCCATTTTAGCGGGTCTCTGTTCCCGAACAAACAGACAGGAACCTTGAGCACAGAACTCGATTTTCACACGCCGATTCAGTTTGTTCCCGGCGTCGGTGCGCCCCGTGCGTTGATGTTCGAACGCTTGGGACTGCGCAAGGCCATCGATTTGCTGTTCCATTTCCCGAGAAGCTACCAGGAGGTCTCCGAGTGCAAATCGATCCTGGAACTTCAAGAAGGGCTCCTGGCGACGGTCGTCGGCTTGGTTGTCGATATCGACTCGCGGTTCGGCTTCGACGGCAAATCGAGCGTCGGGGTGCTGTTGGCTGTCGAAGGGGGCGGATACGTGCGTTGCGCCTGGTACAACCAACCCTTCCGTCGCGAAGCTTATGCGATAGGGCAGCGTCTCTTGGCTCGCGGTGTGGTCAAGAGCACCGGAGTAGCCTACCAAATGCGTCATCCAGAAATCACCCCTCTGGATCCCGAGGAACCCGCCCCGGCTGCCCGCCCAAGACCCATTTACCCGTTGACCGAAGGACTCACCCAAAGGGTTTTGTCGAGCGCTATCGAAGCAGCGTTGCCACTTGCAGCCAACATCGAAGAAGCGCTCCCGCTGGACGTTCGGAAAAACGCTGCGGTATTGCTCAAAACAGGATCCGATACGCTTCTGCCAATCCAGGATGCATTGCAGCAAATCCATCAGCCGGTCGATATGCTTCAGGTCAATGAGGCTCGCTTGCGATTCATCTTCCAAGAGTTCTTCGTGCTGCAATTGGCCCTGGCCAAGCAACGCTATCTATACCAACAGCAGCGCCCTGCTCCGAGCATCCAAGCCTCCGCCTTGATCGATGCGCGAATCGTCAAACGATTCCCCTTTGTCTTGACCGAAGACCAACGCAAAGTCATCGAAGAGGTCAAAGCCGACATGGCCCGCACGATCCCGATGAACCGACTCTTGCAAGGCGATGTGGGAACCGGGAAGACCGCCGTCGCCCAATACGCCATGCTCAGCGTTGTCGCCAACGCCCATCAGGCCGTCCTGATGGCCCCTACCGAAATACTCGCAAGACAACATGTTCGGAAACTTCAAGAACAACTCGCCGGAAGCCGCGTCGAAATCGCGCTCTTGGTCCACTCGATGCCAGCACCCGATAAACGTGAACTCCTTCAACGGATCGCCATCGGTACGGTCGATATTGTTGTCGGAACCCAGGCCTTGCTGAGCGAACAAGTCGAATTCTCCAAGCTCGGTGTTGTCGTAATCGACGAACAACACCGCTTCGGTGTCGAACAACGTGCCACCCTGAGAACCTCACGCACCGCGCCGCACTACTTGGTCATGACCGCTACTCCGATACCACGGACCCTGGCCCTGACCCTCTTCGGCGATCTCGACGTGTCAACGCTCAAGCAACGTCCCCCAGGCCAATCGGCTGTCCAAACCTACGTTCTGGATTCGAAAATGATCGATCGATGGTGGAACTTTGTACGCCAACAGGTTCAAGCCGGACGGCAAGCTTATGTCGTCGCACCCCGCGTCGAAAGCGATGACGAAAAGGATATTCGCGGCGCAATCCAATGGTGGGAAGAACTCAATGCCGGGCCCCTTGGAGGTCTGCGCGTCGAACTGCTCCATGGCCGTTTGGAAAGCGAGGAAAAACAAGCCGTCCTCGAGCGATTCGCCCAAGGCTCCATCGACGTGCTGGTTGCAAGCACGGTCATCGAAGTTGGAATCGATGTTCCCAACGCCTCGGTCATGACGATCGCTGATGCCGATCGATTTGGACTGGCTCAACTCCACCAACTGCGGGGACGAGTCGGCCGAGGAAAACATGCAGGTTTCGTCGGACTGATTCCAACGACAAGCTCCAGCCGTGCCGAATCGCAAAGCGATTCACCCGCCCAAACGGTAGACCAGCCACTGGAAAAAGTTCAATGGCTCGAACAATTCGCGAAAATTCAGGACGGTTTCGAACTCGCCGAAATCGATCTTCGCCGCCGTGGACCTGGCGAAATCATCGGCACAAGGCAAACCGGGCTGCCCGAATTCCGAATCGCCGATATCTGCAAAGACGAAGCTGTCTTGATCATTGCGAGAAATTTAGCCGGTCAACTCATCGCAGCCGACCCGGAACTGAAGAACCCCGACCACGCCCGTCTATTGCGACAAGTTGTCGCTAAGCATGGCAAGCTTATGCCAATCGGGGATGTCGGATAATCGTCATAAACGCCCATTTCTGTCGCTATTGCCTCTGCGCAGCTTCGAACTACAGTAGAAACTCAACCAACGAGCCGAATTTCCAACGGGATTCAATGGGATTTAATGGGAATCTTGCCCGCTGCAAGTCTCTCCAAGAGGCGATCAGTCAACGACCTAATCTCCGAGCCATCGATGCACCAGAACAAGAACCACAAAAAAATCACATCCCGCAAATCGGCTACCACCTCTCGACGCTTGGGTGTCGAAAGACTCCAGGCTCGCGAACTGCTCGCAGGAGATGTCACCGCGGCGGTGACGAACGGATTTTTGGTTGTCCGCGGCGACGATGCAGCCAACGAACTTACGATCGAGCGAATCAGCGGCGACCGTGTGCAGGTCACCGGCGCGACAGGAACAACCATCAACGGATTGACCCAACCTGCGGTTTTGCGAGTGCGCAAGGGTTATGACATCGCCACCGGTGGTGGAGACGATAAACTGACGGTCATCGGACTCAATGCCTTTGGCCGCTACGAGATCCGAATGGACCTGGGGATTGGTAATGACACGTTGGTCGCAAGCAACCTGCTGGCCCAACGAATTCACTCCGGGGGAGGCGATGGCAACGATTCGATCACGCTTCGCAACAGTCGCTCACGCCGAGGATCGGGAGTCGGCGGCGGGTCTGGCGATGATACGATGACACTGGAAAACTTGAGATTCGGAAACGGCAGTTGCATCGACGGTGGGACGGGCAAGAACCTTCTTCAAGAAACGAACAATCGCTACGGAGTCCGGTCGACAAAATTTAATATCGATCCAAACAACCCGATTATCACCCCCCCGACGGCCCTTGCCGATGCGTTCTCGGTGGTTAAGTCAGGCTCCAACTCGGTGAATTTGGCCAACAACGACACGGCCGGAACCTCCCCGATCAATCGCAATTCGATCGTCATCAGCACCCAACCGACCAACGGTTCGGCAACCGACCAACGGTTCGGTCACGGTCAATACCGATGGCAACGTGACGTACCAGCACAACGGTTCGAACGCCACGAGCGATAGCTTCGCTTACACCATCAAAGACACCAATGGGTTGGTCTCTGCAGCGGCGAGCGTAGCGGTGACGATCACCCCGACTACCACTCCGCCGACGGCCGTTGGCGATGCGTTTTCGGTGGCCAAGTCCGCTTCCAAGACGGTGAATTTGGCCAACAACGATACGAGCGGAACCTCGCCGATCAATCGCAACTCGATCGTCATCAGCACCCAACCGACCAACGGTTCGGTCACGGTCAACACCGATGGCAACGTGACGTATCTGCACAACGGATCGAACGCCACGAGCGACAGTTTTGCATACACAATCAAAGACAACAATGGGCTGGTTTCTCCAGCAGCGAGCGTAGCGGTGACGATCACCCCGGCTACCACCCCGCCGACGGCTCTTGGCGATGCGTTCTCGGTGCCCAAGTCCGCTTCTAAGACGGTGAATTTAGCCGACAACGATACGGCCGGAACCTCGGCAATCAATCGTAATTCGATCGTCATCAGTAGCCAACCGACCAACGGTACGGTCACGGTCAACACCGATGGCAATGTGACGTACC
>JAPLNM010000140.1 GCA_026692845.1 Planctomycetota bacterium
CTTCGCGGTATTCGACGCATTGGAGTCGACAGGCGCATAATCCGACAAGTCGTTTGCTCCCACAGTAGATTCCAAGTTCGTTACCAACGCATTGGAAACTTGGAACGACGGCAAATAAGCAAACGGCGTCCTAGCGGTATTGTCGTCAGCGATGTCGTAGTAGTACCCGAATTGCCCCGGAGAGGTCAGCGGCACCAACATCAGTTCGTTGGCGGTAGCAAAAGTTCGATTCATCCAAATCGGCGACGTTAAATCGCGCGGTGATCCGTTGTATTCAGGTTGGTTTTGAACACGTTGCGGAGGACCAAAGCCATCGTATTGGTCGGCCGTGTCGTTAATATTTCCGTTGATGTTTTGATGACGATATCCGACGTTGACATAGCCCAAGGTCGTTGCGCTGCTATGAACCGATTGCGTCATATCGTTGTCGCCCGGTTGTTGGGACGCGTATCCTAGTTGGGCATTGAAGTAGGAAGGATAACGTTCGAACTGTTGACCGTTCCCGGCAGGTGGATCTGGTTTGACAAAGCTGTTCTGGTACGGTGTGGTTCGTAGCTGAGCCGTCGATGCGGAGTGGTAGGAAAAGCCCCAATTCTTTTGGCCTCCTGCAACTCCATTGGGTTGTCCGCTTGCCACAGACGACTTGGCATTTGCATTTCGGCGAGTCCCACCGTCTTTGTACCGCGATTGCAAGGCCACATTGGCTCCATTGTCCTGAGGATCATCACCCCGAGGAGCCTCGCCATTGAACACCGTCAAGTCGATCGAAATCCAGTCGACGGTGATGTAAGGATTGTTGACCGGGTCGAACGTTGTCGTACGTTCCGGTCCGACTCATCGGATTGCCATTGCTGGGATTCAAAATCGGATTGACTCCAGCTTGATAATCAAAAGGGGAATCCGGGAATGTCGACGTTCCAACATTCGAGCAGTCTATCCAGGAGTCTGGAGGTAGATCGTCGTAACCCCAGCGATTGTCCGATCGCCCTTGACGTCGATCCTGAGAATTCAAAACCGATGTGGGCTTGAGGTTCGCTTGCCAGTAACCCTGATTTGCAATGGGGTTGGACATCGAAACATTGATACCCACTCCATTGGAGATCGACTCGCCATTGAGCAAGGTCGTCAAGACACTGCTGCCCGTGAGCGTTATGGCTTGGTGGCCCGGTGAATGGATCGGAGGATTGGTGGCCACCTGGTTCTTCATCAACTTTGCTGGCCATGTCGATCCATCGTCAGGATTGTGGACCAAGGATCCCATGTTCGTCTCGGCGCGTGGTCCTACCACCATGTAGTTGCCACCCTCGAGCATCAGCCGGTTGCCTGCCTGGGTCGTACGGTTGTAATAGACCATGAACTCGCGATCCGCGTTTTGCTGCGCATTGTCCCATCCCCGCAAATTAGGGACGCGTGGTACGGTTCGTGCCGATCGTTCGGTGAACCACACCATTCGCTCAAAGACTTCCGTGGGGGGCGTGGTGCTGTTAATAAGCTGAGCCATTCCCGAGCCGATGTTGTATTCAGCCGATGGATTGTTCTGGTCCCCGTTGATCTCGTCGTCGTTGGCGAACTGAGGGTCCAACCAAGCCAACCGCGTGGTGTTGTTGTCGTTGGCTTGGTACAAGACGTTCGGGTTCTTGTTCCGATCGTTCGATCCCGGAGGGGCGCTCTCGGTAATACCAATTCGCCAAACCGGTTGAGCACCCCAATCCTGATTCGATGGAGCGGTCTTGTCGAGCAACAACTTGACCCGATTGCCATTGCTGGTGTCGACCGTATAGAGCGACGAGGGTGCACCGGGCAACACAGGGTCGGTGTTGACATAGGTCGATCGAGGTGCATAGAGCTCCAAGAACAACGAACCCTGAGGGAATCGGTATTGATCAAAGTCGTCGTCTCCCTGACCGACTTCCTTGCCCGATCCATTGTCGATGTTGGTATCCCTGAGCCGCTTGTCGTGGAATGCCAACGATTCGGTCAAAAGCAATTCCGGTTGCTCCATCCCAAAAACCACGCCGATGTACTGACGCATGTTCGTATTGACGGTGTTGTTGCCGTTGTTGCCGGGATTGATCAATCGATCCGGTGCCCAGTAGGCTGGCCTGTCCAACGAACCACTCCGTACACCAAACGGATAGATGTCGTACTCGAAGCGGGTCATCGCCGCATCGGTGTCGCGGAAATCCACCACGTTGACTGCCCACTGTGCCAAGGCTCTGGCTCGAAGCTTGTCCTTGATGAGTTGATTCGAGACCTGTTCCATGCTCGGGAAGAGATGATCTCGGGGGACAATCAACTGAGCCAAACAATACAGATAGCGTGCCAAGAGTTGCCTGGAACCGAGGTAGATCCGGGACGTTGAGTTCCGGTCGTTGATCCCGCGACGGTAGTAACCAGTGTTACCAGAGGCCTGCACACCATTGCCGTTTTGCTTCCACTCTCTTTGCTGCGCGTTATTCAACTCGAGCGGCTCATCGATCTGTCCATTGGTTCCTTGGTTTCCGATCGCATCATCGACCCCGTTGCCAAAAGGACGATTGAGGTTCAGACGCAAGTTCATGCTGAACTCAGGCGGGAACAATTCGTTCAAACTCTCGACCGAAAGCGTATATTCGTCGGTATTGGCCGCATTGGGGACAGTTCTTTTGCGATAACGTTGCTCGTGGAGCATTCGAATCAGCCCGAGCATGTTGCCCGGATCCTTTTGAAGATCATACCCATTGCTCGCGTTAGGCATCACCGCTGCGGCTGCCAACTTCGGATAACGCAACTCGGCACTCAATGTCGTCAGCAACGCATGGACCTCCGATCCAGATCCATAACCGGCTGCCGTCAGTCGATTTCGCAACTCGCTCGGCAAGGCCTCGACGTCCTCGTCATAGCGTCGCAAAATCGCCTCCAAATCGCTGAGCGTAAAGGGGGTATCGCCGTAGTCTCGCAATCCCGATCCTGCTTCATAGGCATCTCCGACGGTCTCCGACGGATAGCCTTGAGCCCCTGTATCTGGCGTCGCATCGGGCACTTGGGGATACAAATAAACAATATTGCCATGCTTGTCCAACGTAGGAGCCACGCTCGATCGACGTCCCATCGGCCCGCCAGGCATCGTCGCGTGCCCATACACACCATTGGCTGGCATCTCTCGCTCCATGAGCGCGCTCTGAGGATCGTCCCCAGTTCGCCCCGGGGAACGGTCGACCTGTAAACTAAAGTCGCTGTTGGCATAAGGCCTTGCACCATAACGCAAATCGAAGAGCGAATACCCACTGTTGGATGTCAGCAACGACGCGTTGTTATCGAAAAGCGGATTGAGCGAAATGTCCGCCGGGCCGAATCCGAATCCTTGCGATATCGACGTGCCGTCTCGGTGCAACCCACTGGAGTTTGCAAACGCATTGAATCCAAGTCCACTGCCACCAAAATTCGCATTTGCAGAACCTTGCACGCGATCTCCGTGCAAGTTGATATTCAAACGGCCATCGAGGTCCTGAATCATCACCCCCGCCAACGGCTTGAGCAACCGTCCATCCGGCGCGTGGATCGTCTGCATATTCGGATTGATCCAAACGCTATCGGGCTTGCCGTCTCCATCGTTGTCGATATCGAGCGTCCCATCGATAAGCTGTCGCATGTACTGCGTCAATGGGACATCGGCCAATAAGCTCTCCCGGGGATAGGTCGGAAAAGCACCATGGGGCTGGAAGTAAGGGTTGACCGATACGACCCCATTTTGACCTTGGTAACTGTAGCTCATCACCCGAGCCGTCGATGCGTCGACCATCCGCAGCAACTCCGAAGCCTCTGCCGCATTCGACGGAGCACCATAAAGGTTCGTCAAATAGTGGATCAACTCCGGGCGATGGAACGACGGAAGATGCACATTGACATCGGTATACGAAAGCCAGAAATCGCGCCAATCCGGCACATCGATCCCCTCGTTGCTCTGACCCTTGAGCAACCCCTGGTCCCCGACTCCCGAAACCCCCAGCACCCCATTGTTTGCGGCCATGTAGTCGCGATGCTGCAGGTAATCGTAGTTCGGCAAGAGTGCAGGTGATACCCGCTTACCTGCGTTGGCAGGGAGCGCCATAAGTCGACGCGAATCGAGATTCCCATAACCGGGTTGTGATGAGTCCGTCTCCAATCCGATACCGGCATTGTTAAACGCCGCGCCGTTGATCATGCACTTGTAGCCTTGGTGCGTCGCACCGCCTGGCTCATAAAAGTAAAACAGATTGCGCAGCCCCTGATTGTTGGGCAATGCAATCCAATCCCCTAGCTCACCCGAAAAATTCTCCACGCGTGCCGTGCTCGGATTCCGCCACTTGCCTTCAAGCTTGCCTTTGACACTCG
This sequence comes from Planctomycetota bacterium, assembly GCA_026692845.1. Taxonomy (GTDB): domain Bacteria; phylum Planctomycetota; class Planctomycetia; order Pirellulales; family Pirellulaceae; genus JBKCUI01. Next base: position 4,354 of record JAPLNM010000140.1, read on the forward strand.
ACAAATCGACCACGACCGAATAGTCATAGTCAACCGCGTCGCTCTGCGTGTAATTGGGCGGCAGACTTCCTGGGATGTTTCCGTCTAGGTTCGGGTCATTTTGCGAATCGTTGGCCGATCGGACAAAACCTACATACTTGATGATCCGAAACGATTGACCCGCCAAAGGACCCTCAAGGACCGTCAAGACGCGGCCATTGTAAGCTCCCTCGATGGAACTCAACGCCGCGCTGCTAGCGACCACACTCGTTGGATTCAACGAGAGCTTGATCAACTCGACCCCCGTGGAAGTCGATGGCGTGAGCTTCCGACACCACTTGTCCTGAAACGCAGTGATCGTGTTGCCGTAAAACCGATGCCCAAACTGCAAGCGGATCGCGTTGGCGTCGTAGACGTCCTCCAACAATGAGTGCTGATAAAAAGCACTCTTTTGATCCCGCGTTCCTCGCACGGCCATCTTCATGACCTCGCTGGTCATCCCCTTGACCGATGCGTTGGAGTGATTGGCCCGTATCCGCATGGCCTGAGCCCCGGCCCGCGAGGAACTCGCAGAGACCACCCAAGTCACAGCGAGCAACGAGAAAAGCGCAAGCATCCCCAAAGCCATCAGCAAGATCAATCCTTGCCGTGGTCGAGTCGCCATTCGATTTCGCAGGTTCATCGGCTTTCGCATGTTTATTTCCCTCTCTCGCGAGTGGTTGGTTCGACGATGGCGTCTCTTTGAACGTATTTCGTTCCGATCCATTCGTTCCTACAGTATCCTACGCAGCAGCTAGCGCAATTCCATCTGTCGCTCGTAAACTTGTACTACATCCTTCATGATCACCGCTTGGGTTTCGTAAGTCCCCACTGCTGGCGGTAGTGTCGGAGCGACTTGGCCCTTTTCGAGCCTGTCGCTGATCTCCCCTTCGGTCCAATCCCAGGGCTTGCCCGCGACACGCAGACTCAACGGATAGCCGTCACCCGTTACCGAAATGATCCGATACCAACGGTTCACTTGCCGTGATATCGTGCCGCTCGTACGCGGAATCAAATCCCTAAAGGCAAACCGGGACATCATCAACCAATCCCCCGCTTTGACTTTCGAATCCATCGTCGCATACCCGTTCACTTGAATATTGAATGTCCCGGAATGCAATGCGTCGGAAGACATGTCAGTGACCTTGACCACACGCTCGCCTGTAGGAACATTCATCACTTCTGACGGCCTTTCGACAGGCTGAATCTGCCCAGGGACTAAAACGGCCGTTGCCGCAAGCTCTCGTACATCCCGCTTGGAAAACACCACCAAAGCAACATCATAGAGCCGAGGCACATCGAGCGGTTGATTCGCCAAAAGATTCTGTTGGTAGATCGCTTTGACTCGATCCAAATCGATGATCGGTGTGCTTTCGGCTGGCGTGATCGTCGCCAACCAAGACGCCTGCTGGGCCGCAGTCCGTACCGCTGGGTTGGACCAAATCTCCACCGTACATCGTCGCTAAACGCACCGCCGCAGGTTGACGCAACCAACTCCCACGCAAGGCCAAGTGTGGATCGCTCAGCGAACCCCTGAGGAGTCTCGGCGCACGAGGGGCGTTCTGTTGATCCGATACCAATAGCACAGGACTTGTGTTGTCAAACATGAACGGAAAGCGAGTCCTGAAGAACGGCAATGGAACGTTGTTGGTCGACCGGTTTTGATATCCCCAAAACAACGGATCTATGCAAAAACCAATCCCGATCGCTTCGTTCTGTGCGATGGCAGCCTGGACAGCATTCGGAGGGACCGGAAAGGTCATTGCTGCAGCGTTGTAAGCGTCCCGCATCGTCGATACCGAATGCTCGACCGATCCGATATCGTCGACCAAACACCATGGGCTCTCGAGCGTCGGCTGCGCGACGTTCGTCGTGCTGAACATCGCCAATGCACTCTCGCCAGCGGCCAATCCCTGCGTGATCTGCTGGCTGTCCTCAGCCTCGCGACCCGCAAGCGGTATCAAAAAAACGATCGATACCAAACCGACCAAAAGCACCACCATCGAAAAGATGACTTCGAGCATCGTCAAGCCGTTGCGTGTTCTCATCGTATGGCCCCCCCGAGCGCGTTGCATTCTCGTTGCATTACTGTGCTGTGACATTCGAGTTGTACGTCCCTCGGCGCGATAGTTCGACCATGTCCCCAAAGTTCAGGTTGTTGACATTCAATCCTAGGATCGATACCTGCGTGTCGATGCTGACAATCGGCGAGGCGCTGATCGCCCCGGAACTGGGACTGAGTCGAACCACATAGGCGCTCAGATCGGTCAGGTTGTTCTGGACTCCTAGTTGAACCGCGCCGCGCAGTCCATACGCATTGCGACCTAATATCCTCGGATCTGGATCCAAAGGCATCGCCACGCGATCGATCTTGCCCACATGCAAAAATACATCCTGCGTCGCATCGATCCGAGTCAGATTGCCTTGGTAGGATGTATCTCCAGCCGCATGCCGATCGTTGGCCCAAACATGGCTGAGCTGACCCTCAGGCGAAAACACGATGTACACAGGTCGCAGTTGCCATGGCTCAAGCGGTGTCGGTTCGTTGCCGATCCAATCCGACGCGAACCGCACACGGTAATCGAACCCGTCCATCGCCAAACCTGTCGGATCGAACACCGGTTGCTTCTCAGGAACCAAGGTCCCGTGGCCAGGCATCTTCTTTCCAAAACCGCTGAGCGATAGATCCACACACATCCCTCGGGGCAATTGCACTACCTGAGAAAAAACCGGCTTGGGACGCTGGTAAATCTTGAACTGCTTGAAGATCGTCCCCGCTTGAAGGTCTACGTACGGTTCCTTGGCCCGCTCCGTATGCCCATCAAAGAGCTTCTCATTCATCACCGAAAACCAAATGGTCCCACCCCCAGCATCCCCATGGACCGTCGGAGAGCGAGGTGTGACGATGCTAAATCGACGCGACGAGTTTCCAAAACTGATCTGCGAGCCATTGGTCAAATACTCACCCACGAGCCAAGCAAGGTTGATGTTGCCCGAGGCGGTCACCTCAAAAATCCGCGCCTCTTGCACATTCCCCTGATGCATGTCCAGCAACGAATCATCACCGTTGTAAGGGGCACCAGTCGGGATCGGAGGATTCAAGCCATCGTTAGGCTGGCGAACCCTAAACGTAACGGCCGCAGGCAACATCGCTTCGCTGACCGGTAGTGGCTCTTCGGCCAGACTCATTCGAATGCAAGCGTTGTACGGAACAAAGTTCGCATCCGGGGTTGCATACGGGCCAGCCGGGGCCGTCTCCGAAACATAGACGCCATTGGAACCACTCGTCGCCCTTGATGAAAGCCGCTCAAAGACCACCGCTACGGATCGATTCCGACCAACCGCACGTGTCCGTGCTGCCTCGATGTAGTTCCTGACCATAATCGCCGCTTGACTCGACTTGCGATCGGTCAACACCGATTTGATCCCCGGCAGCATCACCGCCGCGATCACCGAGGCGACTCCGACGACGACCAATAGTTCAACAAGCGTCAGACCACGCTTCGTTCGTACGCGACGAATCATTGGTAAGCTCCATTGATGCTGTAGTTGGTAATGTCGTCTTCAAATTGTTTAGCGTAGGACGGGTCAACGAGTGGATCTGGGATTGCCCCTAGTCGATAGCTTCCAATCGTCAACGGGATGTTGGGGTCCACTTGACGAGGGAACCACGGATCACACATCATGACCCTTGAAGCACCACCGTTATCATAAGGTACCGGCATGATGACGTCGGTCGTCGAACCAGATGGTGGAATAGATCCTTCTTGAGGACGAAGCTTGTAATTACGATCATCATTGGGTAAGGGTATGAAACCCCGTTCATGCCATAATTTAACGCCGAATCCATACGCTCCATCGGCATCTTGATCTGGTCCTGAAGAAATCACCAAAGGAAAGGCCATCGCAGAGGGCTTGTAAACCTTGGTCGACTGCGATTTAATCCGATACCCTGGATCCGCTTTGCGTGGGTCTAGAGGATCACTAAACGCGTAGTTCGCAAAACCTTTTATATTGAAACTCGGGTCGAGCAAATCAGGATGGAATCGTGTCGTCTCAGGAAAACCCGTCGGCCAACGCACCCAGCAAATCGGCTGCCGGAACGAATCGAGAAATTCCAAAAGCCCATCTCCATCGGTATCCCCGATCTCCGACTTGCCAAACAACTCGATCGCTGGACTTCCATTGAGAATTGAATCCTCGACGATCAAGTACAGGAACTCTGCATTGGACCTCGTCAACTCCCTCTCGAGTTCGCTTTTCGAGTTTGGAAGTGACTGGTACAAGAGTTCGATTTTTGAAGCCCAATTTGAGTTGGCCTGATTCAATCGAGCCTTCAAGCGTGCGGCCCTCGGGGACTCCGAAGCCGTTACGACGATCGCTTGAGGACCTGCATTGGCATTGGGACCAACTGCGGCCAGTCCAGTCCAATAGTTCTTGACGATCGGTGCAGAAATCTTGATGTCCTGGTAATAATCCGGCATCTCCTGGGCGATCATCTCTCGCAAGAGCATCACTCGCAGCCGTTCCAATAGAATTCCCTTGGGTTCGTACTCGTCGGCTGTCGCTGGCAATGCCGTAATGGCGTTTCCTGGCACCGGTGTGGCAAAGACGTTGCCCGTACCCCTCGCAAAACTGATGGGGTAGTTCTCGTACTCTTGCATCCGCGAGACCAATACCTCGCTGATCTTGCGAATCGTACTCTGCGTCCGCATGTTCGAGGCTTCGGTCGCCGCCGCCCGATAGGCGACCAAGAACATGCTCGAGACGACCGTGATCAAACTGATCGATACGAGCAACTCGACCAACGTCAATCCTGGTCGTCGAACTGGTTTGTTGAAGTATGCTTGTTTCATCTTACGAACCCTCCACCACAAAAAAACTCAGGATTGTAAAAGCGTACCGACGATGTCCCGGGCCTAGTGAAGGTTAAAGTCTGCACGTTGAGCATCGCTGTGTTGCCACCCGGAACCGTGAACAAGAACGCAGGCTTCGATTCGGGCGAAGCGATATTCTTGACCGATTGGCAACCATAAATCCGATCGTATCCACCATTCATGACCTGAAAGGTTTTATCGTTCGCATAACGCAATGCATTGCCTATCTTGTTCGGATCCAAGTCCATCGACAGAAAAGGCCGAGCGCAGTTCCGCGTGCAAGCGGCAATGTTCTGTATATCAGCCAACCCCGGGGAATAAAAGTTAAAGTAGTAGCTCGTGTCACCCACCGTGGCGCCGGCGATTTGATAGGTGCGGCTATCGAAATAAATAATCGGCACTCCAAGCTGCTGATACGTCGGTCCGTTCCCGACATACACCGGCATCAAGTCGTTTGGTACCCCTTCGGAATAGACCGTCTCGTCGGTCGATGCACCGGTGTTCGGGTCGAGCGTCAATCGCCCGATCTTGAACTCGAAAAACGCATTCTCTCGCTGCGTGTTGTAGATATATGCACTTCCCACTTGCTTGAGTGGTCCTCCAGGGCCGGTGATCGGTCGCTGCGGATCGGTGCTAAACCCACCTAGAAAAAACACCAACGCTTCGGCCGAATCGAACACTCGCCCGCTGCGCAGGCCCGGCGATGTCGGTAAGTACCTCGGCAAATGCGGATGCGATCCGGTCAAATCGTTGTCGTTGCGTATCAGCCCGTTCTGCTGACTTAGGGCCGGATTCAAAAGCCCCAACTCCGATGCCAAGATATTCGGAAACGCCTTGCGCAAGTGCGCTTCCATCACCGGCCAGGAACTCCCATCCGGAGGGTAATCCCCATACTTGGTCCTATAAGCCTCAACGGCCGAAGCGATCGACTGGACCTCAAAGGCCTGGGCCCGCTTGAGAATCGCTACCCGCGCCGCATTGACGCCCCAGGCAAGCAACCCCGCAAGGATCCCAAGGATCGCCATGACCACAAGCAACTCCACAAGGGTAAAGCCTCGACGAAGTCTCCTTAGATACCCAACACTCCGTGTTGCTCTCTGCTTCGATCCGATTCTCTTCGATCCGATGGTCATGAGTCTTTCCCCCAAAAACTGGTTGGCTTGCAACTGGTTAGCTCGCAACTGATTAGCTCGCAACTTTATGGCTACTTCGCACCGCTCAAATTCGTGATCAGCGAAATCAACGGCATGAACAACGATACGACGATAAATCCGACGGCAACCCCAAGGAACACAATGAGCAACGGCTCGATCAGCTTGGTCAAGCCTTCGGTCATCACGCTGACTTCTTCGTCGTAGTTGTCGGCAATCTTGTAAAGCATCGTGTCGAGTTCCCCGGTCTCCTCGCCCACGTCGATCATGTTGACGACCAAGTCGTCGATCACCCGCGATCGGGTCTTGAGCGCATAGAGCAATGCACATGCGACCGCTCCGATGGCGATCGTTCCGAGACTCATCATCAAAAGCTGTCCGGCGCCACCGGCATTCTTCGACGGGCCGCCGTCGGTCGATTTGCCCGCACCCCGACCGGCCGTAACGGCCACCGAGAGCATCATGATCCCCGGGAACATCCCCATCCAAACCCAATAAAACAATGCCATCGGATGGAAACCCAAGTACGAATTCTCCTTCATCGGCTTGGAGATCGTCTCGCCCTCGCGGATCGCTTCGCTGACCTTCGTGAAGATGCGCTCGAACATCGCATTGCCCGAGGTCTCCCGAGTGATATTCAACGCTTCGAGAATCGGAACACCCGAGGTGACCAATGTCCCTAAGGTCCGTGTGGTTCGGGCCAAGATGTTCTTCTCGACAAGATTCCCGAAAACCGGAATCTTGATAATGAACATGTCATAACCCATCCGTCCATGCTTGAACTTGCGGATCAACTTGCCAATGAGCCAAAGGACCACCGGCAATAGAATCATGAGCCAGAAGTAACCCACGACGTAATCGCTCATGGCCATGAGCAAGACCGTCGGAGCCGGTAGCTTGAGTTCGAACTCGTCGAACATCTTCTTAAACGTCGGGACGATGAAGTACATAATCCCAGCCAGAATCAACACCGCGACCATCACGACGGCCACCGGGTAAATCATCGCACCCTTGACCTTGCGTTTGAGCGATTCGCTCCGCTCGAGAAACTCGGCCAAACGTTGCAAGATCGTCTCAAGGGCACCACCGGCCTCACCGGCCTTGATCATGTTGACGTACAGACGGCTGAAAACCTTCGGGCACTTCGACATCGCCTCGGATAGCGTCGATCCGGTCTCGATCTCGTCGCACACATCCATCAGCGAGTTTTTGAGCTTGCCACCCTTGATGTTGTTCTCAAGGATCCGAAGCGAGCGTAGGATCGGCAAACCGGCGTCCTGGAGGATCGACAACTGACGGGTGAACGTACAGATGTGCTTGGTCTTGGCACCACCCATCGCAAAGGGACGCTTCTTCTTGACCCCAGCCCCAGCGGCTTGGGCCGTCCCCTTCTTGAGCGAAAGCTTCGTGACAAAGTAACCCATCCCCTTGATGGTGTTCTGTGCCTCTTCTTCGCTTGGAGCCTCAATGACGTCCTTGATTTCTTGGCCCGTGCGGTCCATGGCCTCGAACTGATACATTGGCATGGTGTTATCCCCTGCTGGGAAGTGGTGGACGAAAGTTATGGTTTGAGTGAAAAGCTAAGGGGCTCAGTGTTACTATTCGAGCCGTGTGGCTAAAAATCTAATTTCAAGCTTAAAATCTAGTGGTTGGGCAAAAAATCAACCGTCATGCACCGTCTCGCGAACGACCTCTTCGGCCGTCGTATGGCCCTGGAATACAAACTGCTTGCCGTAATCCCGCAGCGTGATCATCCCATAGTGCACAGCCCTGGCTCGCAATTCATCGGTCGTAACGTTCCTCAGGATCATTTCTCGCATCTCGTCATTCATGACCATCAGCTCGAAAAGACCGATGCGACCCTTGTAGCCGGTGTTGTTGCAATTGTCGCATCCCTTACCCCGATAAAACTTCTGATCCTTGATGTCGGACTTTTCCATCCCCAACTCGTAGAGGACCTCCAAGGGCGGTTCGACCTGTTCGCGGCACTTGGTGCAAATCCGACGGACCAGCCGCTGTGCCAAGATCGCTTCGACCGTCGCGGTGATCAAAAACGTGGGAATCCCCATGTCCTTCATCCGCGTAATCGTGCTCGGTGCATCATTGGTGTGCAACGTGCTAAAGACCAAGTGCCCCGTAAGGGACGCCTGGACGGCGATCTCGGCAGTCTCCAAGTCGCGGATCTCTCCGACGAGGATAATGTCGGGATCCTGCCGCAAAATCGCTCGCAAACACGATGCAAACGTAACCCCAATGTCGTGGTCGATCGGAATCTGAACGATCCCGTCGATGTCGTACTCGACTGGATCCTCGGTCGTGACAAGCTTTTCGCTGATCTCATTCATCTCCGATAAGGCCGAGTACAACGTCGTGGTCTTGCCCGATCCGGTCGGACCCGTCACGAGCACAATGCCGTTGGGACGCCTCATGATCCGACGGAAATTCTCCTTGGTCGCCTCGTCCATGCCGACTTTGTCCAGCGACAAATTCACCACGGAACGATCCAAAATCCGCATAACGACGCTCTCGCCAAACATCGTCGGCAAGACGCTCACGCGAAGGTCGATCGGGTGTCCACCGACCATCAACTCAATCCGACCGTCCTGCGGCAAGCGACGCTCGGCAATGTCCAAGTTCGCCATGACCTTGATCCGTGTCGTGATCGCAAAGGCCAAGTGACGAGGTGGAGGAACCATCTCGTACAAGACCCCCTCGGCCTTGATCCGTATGCGAAACTCGTCTTCGAAAGGCTCAAAGTGAATGTCGCTCGCGTGGTCCTTGATCGCAAGCAAAAGCACCAAATTCAATAGCTTGCGCACCGGCGCACTGTCGGCCAACGCCTCGGCACCGTCGAGGTCGAACTTGTCCCCCTGCAACTTGCTGGCCGCGACAAACAACTCTTCGTCGTCATTCAAATCGGCGATGATCTTCTCAACACTCAACGACTCCGGTGAGTAAAACCGATCAATCGTCGCCTTGATCTCTCGCTCGGTGGCCACGACCATCTCAATGTCCAATCCCAAGAACGTCCTGAGCTCGTCCTGGACCGTCAAATTCTGTGGATCGCACGTGGCGATCGTCAAGCGATTGCCGTCGAACTTCACCGGCACGACCCGGTAAAGCTGCGCCATCACATCGGTTAGCTTCTCAAGCAATGCCTTGGGAATCGGGTCGTCACCAAGTGTCACGACCCTCATATTCATCTGCTCGCCGAGAGCCTGTGCAAGCTGCTCGTCGGTGACCAACGCCATGTCCTCGGCCAACTTGCCGAGCAAGGCTCCGGGTTGCTGCTGCTGCTCTTCAAGCAGCAACTGAAGTTGTTCATCGGTGATGAACCCCATGTCGACAAAGATCTGGCCGATTTTTCGCTGAGACATGCGCAGGCTTTTTGGCTAAAGGCTTAGGTTTCTTGACTCGTGTTTCGTGACTCGTGCTTCATGACTCGTGCTTCATGACCCATCGCAATGCAATGACGGCGGAATCTCAACTGCCGTGGTCGAATTCATCTTCGGGCTTCTCGTCCTCGACGCCGCGTCGCGCATTGACAATCCGCTTGGCCAAATCGTCCGGTCGGTGGGCCTTGGACAAGATGTCCTCGATCTCGACTTTGCCATCCCGCCAAAGATTGAACAACGAGTCGTCCATCAACTGCATCCCGAACTTCGCTCCCGTCTGGATCGCAGACCCAATCCGGAACGTCTTGTTCTCACGGATCAAGTTGGCGATACCCGGTGTGACGACCAGGACTTCGTAAGCCGCACAGCGGCCTCCTCCGATCTTAGGGATCAAGGTCTGGGCGGCCACTCCAAGCAAACTCGTCGAAAGCTGAGTTCGAATCTGATCCTGCAAATTGCCAGGGAAAGCATCGATCAAACGATTGACCGTCCCTTGGGCACTGTTGGTGTGCAACGTTCCAAACACGATGTGGCCAGTCTCGGCCGCACTGATCGCCGCAGAGATCGTATCCAAATCCCGCATCTCACCGACGAGAATACAGTCCGGGTCCTGACGCAATGCTCGACGGATCGCCTCGGAAAAACTAGGCACGTCGACCCCCACCTCGCGCTGGTTGATCGTCGACTTTTTATGCTCATGGTAAAACTCGATCGGATCCTCAATCGTGATGATGTGGTGATCGTGATTCATATTCAAATAGTCGATCAAACTCGCCAATGTCGTGCTTTTGCCCGATCCTGTCGGACCCGTTACAAGCACCAAACCACGCGGCCGCAATACCATCTTGACGACCGACTCAGGGAGCCCAAGTTGCTCAGGACTGAGCTTGTCATTGGGAATCTGACGCAGCACCATCGAAATAAAACCGCGCTGCTTAAAAATCGAAACGCGGAAACGGGCCAATGTCCCAAAGGCAAACCCAAAGTCCGCCGATCCAACCTCCTGCAACTCCCGCTGACAACGCTCCGGAGCAATCGATTTCATCAACTGCATCGTGTCGTCGGCCTCAAGCACCTTGGTCTCCAACTTGCGCATCCGACCGTGAAGCCGAAACACTGGAGGTTGACCAACGACAATATGAATATCGCTGGCACCCTGCTTGACGGCCGCCTGGAGAAGCTTATCGATTAGGACTGTTGCCATAACGGTGATTTGATGAGTGTTAGGATGAGATTGAAGTCGAGATTCGAGCCCCTGGCTTGAGCGCTACGATTGCATTGTACTCAAGCTCCAGGCTAGCAATGATTTAGGGACTGAAAAAACCGCCGTGGTCACGGGTGCTAAGCCAGGCAACCAAGCTACCAAGCTGCCAGGCAAACAAGCTGGTAGCTAAGGCTCAAAACTAAGATGCAGACGGGACTAAGACGCAGATGGGGCTAAGACGCAGCCGGCGCTGGGGCCGGACCGTCGAGGATCTCCTTGGTCACCCTGGCAATCGCAATATGCTCCTGCTCGGTCTTCTTGGCCGAACGGTACACCTCGTCGAGGGTCGATATGCCGTTGATCACTTTTCTTAATCCATCGCAGTACAAGGTCGTCATTCCGGCGATAATCGCTTCGGTCCGTAAGTCCGCCGAAGATTTCGAAGCAAACATCATCTCCCGGATCCGCCCGTTGATAAGCATCAACTCGTAAATCCCAATTCGGCCCCTGTAACCCTTCTTCTGGCAGTAGGGACACCCCTTGCCCTTGGAAAACTTCGCATACGGCAAGACCTCTGGCGGAAGCCCAGCCTCCTCCAACAGCGCTTCGCTGAGCGTCGTGGAGTACTTGCACCTCGTGCAGATCTTCCGAACCAGCCGCTGGGCCAAAACCGCAATCACCGAACTTGCCACCATGTACCCTGGCACCCCCATATCGGTCATCCGTGTGACAGCACTGGGCGCATCGTTCGTGTGCAGTGTACTGAATACCAAGTGTCCAGTTAGACTGGCCTGGATACCCATCTGGGCCGTCTCGGTATCCCGCATCTCGCCGACGAGGATGATGTTCGGGGCCTGGCGAAGCATCGCTCGGATGATGCGGGCAAAGTCCAGCCCGATGTTGTGCCGGACCTCGACCTGATTGATCCCGGGCAAGTAGTATTCGACAGGGTCCTCTGCGGTGATGATCTTGCGATCCGGACGATTCAACGCGTTGAGCGCCGCATAAAGCGTCGTGGTCTTGCCCGAGCCAGTCGGACCCGTAACCAAAAAGATACCATTAGGCCGCTTAATAAGCCCGGAGAAGTGCTTGAAGTCTCGGTCGCCAAGACCGAGTTGCTTGACCCCGACGCGGATGTTGTCGCGGTCCAAAAGCCGCATAACGCACGACTGCCCGTGGTTCGTCGGTATGATCGAGACGCGTAGATCGAGCTCTTTTTCCCCGACGGTGATCTTGATCCGACCGTCCTGGGGCCGACGTCGTTCGGCGATGTCGATCCTGGCGAGAATCTTGATCCGAGATAGGATCGCTCCGAGCAAACGACGCGGAGGACTGTCGCGCTCGACCAACACCCCGTCGATCCGGTAGCGGATCCGAACCCGGTCCTCGAACGGCTCGACGTGGATATCCGATGCGCGAAGCTGGACGGCTTCTTGGATCATCAGGTGTACTAATTTTACCACCGGGGCCGAATCGTCTCCCTCGCCATCCCCGTCGCCCATCCCGTCTTCTTCGGTGGTGGTAAAGTCGATTTGAGTGTCGGTAAACTCCTGAAGCATCGAGTCGGCGGACTCTTCGCCGACTTGACCATAGTACCGGTTGATCGCTTCTTGGATCTGCTCGATGGGAGCCAGAGCCGTTTCGACCTTGCGGTTGAGAATAAACCGCAGCTTTTCGATCGTTTCGATATCGAATGGGTCGGCCACGAGGACCTTGATCGTGTCGTCTTCGTCGGAAACCGGAATGATTTTGTTTTCGCGTGCAACGGATTCGGGGACCAACTCGATGGCCTGGTCGGGAATCCGGATCGCTTGCAAGTCGACGTATTCGAAGTGATGGAATTCCGCAAGCGTCTGGGTTACCTCTTCACCCGTGGCGTATCCGAGGCTCGTGAGCATCGCCCCGATTTGCTTGTCCTCTTTCCTGGCAAACGATTTCGCTTCATTGAGTTGCTCAAGGGAAATGATCCCCCGTGAAAGAAGTAAATCGGTGTAATCCCGCGCGGGTCCAGGCATAGACGAGTCTCCGATGAGAGCCAAGAGATGATCAGGTATTAGGCTAACCAATCCATCGAAATAACCTAACCAAAACCGATCGATGGAGTTGTTCGACTAACCCTTAGAAGTATACTCGACGCCCCTTTGGCTCAACAAACACCAAACCGGTGATGCAGATACGTTTTCCATGAAAAATCCGGTAGAGTTGCACAGCCAGGCCCGATCAAGCTTACCCGTCCAAGTCCCCTCGGGCACGCAAAAACCAGGACCGATGTCCATCGCCCTGGCTCTGCTGATTCTCTATGTGGTATGGGGGTCGACCTACCTAGCCATCCGGGTCTCGGTTCAGACCTTTCCCCCGCTTTTGATGGGATCGACGCGCTTTGCGCTCGCCGGAATCCTGCTGCTGATCCTCTTGCAATGCTTGCGCTCGGTGCGATTGACCCTTCGGCAATGCATCGACAATGCGATCGGAGGTTTTTTCATGCTTCTTGGAGGCAACGGACTGGTCTGCTGGGCCGTCCAGGAGATCCCCTCGGGCGTCGCGACGCTGGTCGTGGCACTGAACCCATTGTTTTTCGTCGCCGCTGAGTCGCTCCTGGGCGCCTGGGGTGCCCACAAGCAGACCTTGGAGTTTGCCGAACCGTCGAGTCTCGGCTCGACCCTCATCGCCCATCTTCCCAAAGGCTGGACCCAACTTGGCCTGGTCGTCGGCTTCCTAGGGCTTTGCATCCTGGTGGCTCCTTCGTTCCTGGAGCCTAGCCAAGCCCAATGGAACTTGGCTCGAATCTCGGCCCTGGTCTGGGCTTGTTTGTGCTGGACGATCGGCTCGATGTACATCCGCCATGTTCGCGATGCTGCCGACCCAATGGCCGGAGCAGCGGTCCAAATGCTCGCCGGAGCGTTTTTCTTGCTCCTAGCTAGTTACTTGCTAGGAGAATGGAGTGGATTTACTTGGGGACAAATCGCCCCAGAGGCGTGGTGGGCCTGGGCCTACTTGGTCCTGGCTGGCTCCCTGGTCGGCTACACATCATTTGTCTGGCTCATGAAACACGCCTCACCAACGCTCGTTAGCACCTACGGATACATCAATCCGATGATCGCTGTCTTCTTGGGCTGGTGGGTCCTTGGCGAACAAGTCGGCCCTCGTATGCTGATCGCTTCGACGACCATCATTGCAGGCGTGGTGCTGATTTCGTGGTCCAAGCGATAGCCGACGCGGAATTAACCCTGGTGGATCCAAGACAAAAAGACTATCATCCGGTAGGGATATTTCAGCTTGATCGAATCACAAGCAGGGGAAGATCGCAGGTGACTGACCAGGGCAATCGCGGGTTCTTGGCGTTGGAAGACGGAACGGTCTACGAAGGCGTATCGATCGGTGCCCAGGGCGAGAAAGACGGCGAAGTCGTCTTCAATACCTCGCTGACAGGCTACCAGGAGATCTTGACCGATCCGAGCTACCGTGGCCAAATCGTCACAATGACCTACCCGATGATCGGTAACGTCGGGATCAATCGGCAAGACTGCGAATCTGCCAAGTCCCATGTCGCTGGCTTTATCGTTCGCGAAAATAGCCGCATCTCAAGCAACTACCGATCCGAAGAATCGCTAAGTCATTACTTGATCCAACAATCGGTCGTTGCCATCGCACAGATCGATACGCGGGCCCTGGTCCGCCGCATCCGAGATCGCGGCGCCCAACGCGGGATCCTTTCAACCATCGACTTCGATCACGATTCGCTCGTCGAGAAAGCTCGCAAAAGCCCAGGTCTAGTCGGTAGGGACCTTGTCCGCGAAGTCGTCCCCGAGTCGGTCCGAAAGTGGTCCGAGCCTCTACACGATCTGGCGATCCCAGTTGCCATCGACCCAATTTCCATCAACCCAGAACACACCTCCAAAACTGGTTTTCATGTCGTGTGCTTGGACTATGGCATGAAATGGAACATCGCCCGGCATCTTGCCAACCAAGGCAACCGCGTGACGATCCTTCCAGGTACCGCCTCGGCCGACGATGTCCTGGCACTGCACCCCGATGGGGTCTTTCTGAGCAACGGGCCAGGGGACCCCGAACCGCTCGACTATGCCCAAGAGACCATCCGAGGTGTGCTTGGTAAAAAGCCTGTCTTCGGAATCTGCCTCGGACACCAACTCCTGTCGCTTGCCACCGGAGCAAAAACCTACAAGCTCAAGTTCGGCCATCGCGGTGCAAACCAACCCGTCCTCCAATGCGGGACCGGCCGTGTCGAAATCACCTCCCAAAATCACGGCTTTGCCGTCGAAGAGTCGAGCCTGCCAAACTGCTTGGAAATCACCCACCGGAATCTCAACGACAATACCATCGCCGGCGTCCGACACAAAGAACTACCCGCCTTTAGCGTTCAATATCACCCCGAGGCTTCTGCCGGTCCCCACGATAGCACCTACCTGTTCGATACCTTTCAACAGATGATGCACCAGCACAACCACCGCTAACTATGCTCGCCAAACGCGTTATACCCTGTTTGGATGTCCATGCCGGTCGCGTGGTCAAAGGGACCAACTTCGTCCAACTCCGCGATGCGGGTGACCCAGTAGAAATCGCCGCTCGCTATGAACTCGAAGGAGCCGACGAATTGGTCTTCCTCGATATCACCGCAAGCCATGAACAACGCTCCATCATGATCGATGTGGTCCGTCGAACTGCCGACCAAGTCTTCATGCCGCTGACCGTCGGAGGCGGGATCCGTACCATCGACGACATCCGGGATTTGTTGCAAGCCGGTTGCGATAAAGTCTCCCTGAATTCGATCGCTTGCACAAACCCAGAGTTCATCCGCCAAGCCTCCGAACGCTTCGGTGCCCAATGCATCGTCGTGAACATGGACCCCCGAAGGGTTATTAAAGACGGCAAGGAGTTTTGGGAAGTCCACATCCACGGCGGACGGACCCCAACGGGCATCGAAGTCGTCGAATGGGCCCAACGGGTCGAAGAACTCGGTGCAGGCGAAATCGTCGTGACCAGCATGGATCGCGATGGAACCAAAGACGGTTACGACCTGCCCATTACCAAAGCAGTCTCCAAGGCCGTCTCGATCCCAGTGGTCGCAAGTGGCGGTGCTGGCAATCCACAACACATGGTCGACGCGATCCTCCTGGCCCAAGCCGACGCGGTCCTCGCCGCGAGCATCTTCCATTTCGGCCAATACACCATCGCTCAAACCAAAAACCTCATGGCCGCCAACGCAATCCCCGTGCGACTCGGCTAAGGCGGTCGACCCGCTGAAATCGGATTTCCAAACAGAATCCTTTGGGCATCTTAGAGGAATTCACTCAAGCCTTGCAAAAACAGGGTGACAGCAAGCGACCGATGAGTCAAAATGATCGACGCTTGTCCTCGGTTTCTATGTCCTTCGACACCCTCATCCCCAGTTGCCATGTCCATCTCTGAAGCTCCCCGCTCGGTTCCTACTAAGGCTTCCTCCCAAGACGAACTTGTCGCATCCCTTTTGGTAACCAAGCAGGAACTCGAGGTCGACAAACTATTCAAAGCCTGCGTGAAACTCGAAGGAAGCGACTTGCACCTGAAAGTCGGCACCGCGCCGATCGTCCGCGTCAAAGGGGATCTAAAACCCCTGAATCGATCTCCGATCGAAGTCGAAGAAATGGTCCGCTTGCTGATCCCCATGCTCAACGATCGAAACCGACGGATCTTCGAAGAAGAAGGAGGCGCTGACTTCTCCTATACCGTCACTGTCGATGGCGAAAACTGGCGATTCCGAGTCAATATGCTCAAACAACTAGGCCGACCAGGATTGGTCGCCCGGAGAATCAATAACTTCATCCCGAACTTCGAAGGCCTCTTCCTACCCCCGATCCTCGAAGAACTTTGCAAGTACGATCAGGGCATGGTGCTTCTGGCCGGTGTTACCGGATCAGGAAAAAGTACCACCATCGCCTCGATGCTCAATTGGATCAACCGCAACTATCGCAAACACATCTTAACCCTCGAAGACCCCATCGAGTTCGTCTACGTCGAAGACAAATGCTTGATCAACCAACGCGAAGTCGGTGCCGATGTCAAAGACTTTAGCATCGCGATGAAACACGCCGTTCGCGAAGACCCAGACATCATCCTCGTCGGTGAAATGCGCGACGAAGAAACCTTTATGACCGCTATCCATGCGGCCGAAACCGGCCACTTGGTCTTCGGTACCATCCACGCTTCGACAGCTCCCTCGACCATCGGACGGATCTTGGACCTGTTCCCCGACGCAATGCACAAAGCGATCCGAAACGCCATCGCCTTCAATATGAAAGGGATCGTCGCTCAGAAGCTTCTTCGATCGATCCGCCAAGGCGTCTCACGCGTTCCGACCTGCGAAATCATGACCTTCACTCCCATGATCCGAAAACTCCTGCTCGAAGAAAAGGACCAGAAACTCTCCGATGCGATCCGTATCGGTGCGGCCGAAGGCATGCAAGACTTCACCATGAGCCTCAAACAACTCATCGACGATGGGCTGATCGATCGACCTACGGCCTTCGAAGTCGCTCCCAACCCCGAAGCACTCAAAATGGCCCTCAAGGGAATCAACGTCAGCCAGCCGGGTATCATCTAATCGCGTCTACGACCTCCCACCCCCAAACCCCTCTTGCTACCTCTGTCTGTTCATCGAATCCTCTCAATCTACCAACGACCAACCACTCATGATTTTTGGGAAAAAGAAAAAAACCGCCGACAAAAAAGAATCCTCCGGCGAGGTCCAAGTCCCTAACTTGGAAGTCAAAGCCGTCGGCGTGCCCAAAGAAGAAGCCGTCGGACTGCTGATCGCTTGCCGGCAACTCCCAGGCTACCCTCTTGCGATTATTCTCGTAGCCAACGCAATCAACTCGCGCGCCGATCGAATCCTGATCGACTTTTCCGCCCAAGGTGCCGTCGCTAGATACCGCGTCGACGGCATTTGGGAAACCCTTCCGGCCATGGACCGACCCACCGCCGACGCACTGCTGGTCGTTTGGAAAAAAGTACTCGGACTCAACCCCGCTGAACGCAAAGCCCGCCAAGACGGTAAGTTCGCCACCAACTTCCGCGACATCGATTGGGTGATCTCCTTGATGAGCACCGGTGTCCCCTCGGGCGAACGGGTCCTGTTTACCATCGAACGCAAAAAACCGGTCCTCAAAACACTCGCCGATCTAGGCATGCGCGATGCCGTCCAAGAAACCTTCAAAGGACTCATGAACGGCGACCAAGGGATGGTCGTCATCAGCGCCCCTCCAACCCACGGCCTACCAACCACCTGGCGACTAGCACTTGAAAACGCCGACAAATTCGTCCGTGACTGGGTCCTTATCGAAAACAAAAAAAACCAAGATCCCGAAATCATCAACGTCACCGAGTTCTTCTACGAAGACACCGGAGACTCGCCCGAAGCAGTCTTCGACAAAGTCCGCTTGAAACAACCCGACGTCTACGTTCTCCCCTCGCTTATTAGCCCCCAAATCGTCGAAGCCCTACTGAATCAAATCCATAAAGAACAAAAACACTCTGTCACCCGTGTCGTCGCCAACGATGCGGTCGACGCTGTGATCCAAGTCCTCAAAGGAAACCCCAAGCATGCCAAGGCTATCCTGGGGATCATGCAAGGTGTCCTCAACCAACGACTAATCCGGCGATTGTGCGAGTCCTGCAAACAAGCCTACCAACCGACCCCGCAACTCCTCCAAAAACTCAATCTGCCCGCCGGTCGAGTCCCCAAACTCTACAAGCCGACCATCCCTCCACCCCTCGATCAACGTGTCGATGCCAAAGGAAACCCCATCGAAATCGAAATCTGCAAGCGATGCAACGGTCGTGGGTACTTCGGACGAATGGCTCTGTTCGAACTTCTGATCATCAACGACAAAATGCGACAAGCCATCGCGCAACTTTTAGAGAAACCCGACGAACTCAGAAAGTTCGCCAAACAAAACGGACACTCGGGATTCCTAGAAGAAGGCATCCTCGCCTGCGCGCTTGGGCAAACAAGCCTCGAAGAAGTCCAACGCATCCTCCAAGCCAAGTAAGTTTCGCATCGAAACGGTCCTTAATCATCTCAGGAATTCCCAAATGCTGCTTCGTCTATGCTTCGGCGGTATCGTCGCTCTTTGTGCCGTCTTCGCAACAAGCCACGTTCAGGCCCAACAGTCCGGAACCAAACGAAGTCTCTTTGCAGCCGATTACCAAAAGAAACTCGCTGCGGTTCTCGATGCCGATAACAACCCAAAATGGAAATTGCCCATCGGCGATATCCACGATGCCCAACCCCTGCCCAACGGTGGCTGGCTGACCCAAACCTCCTTCAAAAACGTAGTCGAACTCAATGCCGATGGCAAAGAAGTCTGGCGATTCGATGCAGGGAATACCGATGCGGGTGGACCGATCGAAATCCACGCGTTTCGCCGACTGCCCAACGGACTGACCATGATCGCCCAAAGCGGAGCCGCAAGGATCATCGAAGTCGACAAAGATAAAAAAATCGTCCACTCCATCCCACTGTCTGTACCCAACCCCGATCCTCACCGAGATACCCGACTCGTTCGGCCAACTCCAAACGGCAACTACATCGTCGCACACGAAGCCCTCGGATTGGCTCGCGAATACGATCGAACCGGCAAAATCGTCTGGGAATACAACGTCGGTTCCAAACTCTACTCCGTCGTCCGATTAGCCAACGGAAATACCTTGATCGGAACCGGTGACGGCCACCGAGTCGTCGAAATCAATCCCAACAAAGAAATCGTATGGGAACTCAAACAAGGGGATATCCCAGGTGTGACACTCGCATGGATCACCATGGTCGAACGACTCGAAAACGGAAACACTTGGGTCGTCAATTGCCATGCTGGACCCGAAAACCCCCAAATCCTCGAAGTCACCCCCGATAAGAAACTCGCCTGGAGCTTCAAAGATTTCGAACGCTTCGGAAATGCCCTCCCAGTGGCCGTTCCTCTGAGCCCCTGAGTCTTTCCCCCGGTGAAACTTCGCAGTGACACTTCGCGTTGATCAACCCGTAAATCAACTGCTAGTACCGCCCTGAACTCAACGAACGCAACGGCATGAATCCCAATACGACCGCAACCCTACTACGTCTACAGAATAACATCGGGTCGGTCGTGCTCGGCAAACAGGAGGTCATCCGAAAGGTCCTGATCGCTCTGCTTGCAGGCGAACATATCCTGCTAGAAGATGTCCCAGGGGTTGGGAAAACTCTCGTTGCCAAAGCCCTCGCAAAAAGCGTCGACGGACGCTTCACCCGCGTGCAATTCACTCCCGATCTACTCCCGAGCGATATCGTCGGTAGCAGTATCTATCACGACGGAGAGTTCAAGTTCAGTCAGGGGCCAATCTTCGCGAATATCGTCTTGGGCGACGAAATCAACCGAGCCCCGCCTCGCACCCAAAGTGCTTTGCTCGAAGCCATGAGCGAACGGCAAGCGAGTATCGATGGTACGACCTATCCGATGCCAGATCCGTTCATGGTCATCGCTACCCAAAACCCCTTCGAATTCGAAGGCACCTACGTGCTGCCCGAAAGCCAACTCGACCGTTTCCTCATGCGTATCGATCTAGGGTATCCGGCGCGTGAAGCCGAACGCAATGTGCTCCGCTCCCACCGCGGAGGCGAACCGGTAGATACCCTAGCATCAGTCGCCCAATTGGCCGAAATCAAAACCATCCAACTTCAAGTTCGAGAAATTCGCTTCGAAGACTCTCTGGTCGATTATCTTCAAGACATCGTCGATCGAACGCGTCAGAGCAACGATCTACAAGTGGGTGTGAGCACCCGAGGGACGCTGGCCTTTTACCGAGCCGCTCAAGCAAACGCCCTGCTCAGTGGACGAGATTATGTCGTTCCCGATGACATCAAAGAACTTGCCATCAACGTACTTTCACACCGTGTTATGCCTAGAGGCTTCGCAGCTGGAAGCGAACGCGTTGCCGTCGAATCGATGATCCAACGTTGCCTCGAATCGGTCCTGGTACCGGTCTAACCCACGATGAGCTCCATCAAATCGCTCATCGCTGCTCCTCTTACCAAACTCCGAGAGCTTGGAAGTTGGACGCTCGGAACCTACCGAGCATTCCGACACTCCAACAATCCGGTTTATACCAGGCTCACCCGCGAAGGCTGGCAGTTCTGGTTCATGGTCGCCTTCATCCTCTTGGGGGCTTCGCTGCGCAACGCAAACCTCCTGGTCATCTTGGCCGGCGCTCTGATCGGCATGATCTGGATCCAATGGCGCGTTTGCACGCGTACCCTTGCAAACCTCTCGGTCGCAAGACGATTGCCCCGCACGATCCAAGCGCGCCGCGCCTTCGAAATCGAGCTCAATGTCAAAAACCCCAAAGGCTGGCTCGGAGCTTGGCTAGTCCTAGTCCAAGACCGCTTGGTCTTCGCCCCATTGCAAAAATCGATCCACAGCGCCTCGCAAGCAATCCAATTGCTCTTCCTGTCGATTCCCCCGAAAACCACCCGCTCGCAACGCTACCAATGCATCGCCCAACGCCGAGGACGCTACCAATGGCTCGGATTGGAAATCACCACACGCTTCCCCCTCGGACTCATGCGAGCGTTCCTCCAACAAAAATCCCTCCAGTACCTAATCGTCCAACCAGCTCTTGGAAAACTCTCCCCAAATTGGAGCGAGCTGTTTCGCAAAAGAGATTCTGGAAATCGCCAACGCCAAGTCCGTGCGCTGAGCGATGAAGGGGATTTCTTCGGACTCAGAGCCTACCGCGCAGGGGACTCCAAACGTTGGATCCACTGGAGATCCTCCGCTCGACGCGATGAATTGGTCGTCAAACAATTCCAACAACCCGAGAACCAGGAACTGGTGATCCTGCTCGATCTGTTCGAACCGATCGCCAGCGATGAAACAACAAAAAAAGAATTTGCATCCATCGAAGATTCCGCCGTGGAGTTTGTCGCAACCCTCGTCCACCAAATCACCTCAAGCAACATCGGGTCGGTCTCGGTTGCTATCAGCGATGCGACCCCAACAGTCGCGTCTCGTGTCGCTGCCAAATCCCAAGCCTACTTCTTGCAAGAAAGACTTGCCACTGCCCATGGCCGGTCGATCTCATCGCTCGGAGAAGCTCTGGCCCTGCTGGAACGCGAACACCGAACCGTCGATCATCTCCTGGTTATCAGCACCCGAGCCATGCCAGAGAATTTCGGAGACTCCCAAAAAGCGTCCCAAGCGACCTTAGGGACCTCGCACGCCTTTTGGAAATCTATCCGCTGGATCGATGTAAGGGCAAGTGAGGCGAGTCGCTACTTCACTCCCGCTCCCTGAACCGAACCCTGCTTGGACTGGATCGATGCACCCGCAGATCGCATTTGCTCAATCCGCAATCGGTACTGCTCCGAAAGATCCCGTTGCCCCAACTCTTGATAGCATTGAGCGATTTTCTCAAGCGTCGGTATCGGATTTTGTGAGTTCAGAAGCGACAACTCAAACTCCGCGATCGCTTCGGTCCAACGCCCCTGCTTGACCAATACCAACCCCAGAGTGTCGCGGTAGGAGGCAGAAGAAGGAAGCAATTCCACCGCCCGACTCGCATGCCTATGAGCTTGCTCTAGCTCCTCGGGCAATACCGACGTTTGATCGATCAAAAGCCAAGCCAAGTTATTCATCGCAGGATGAAACTCCTGGTCCTTTTCGACAATTCCCCCAAGTATTTCCAAAGCCAATTCGGGCTGTTTGTCCATGAGCAAAAGATTCGACTTGGCAAATAACAGCCCCGATGAAAACTCAGAGTCATCGAGCAGCATGTCGATTTTGGTCCGTACCATCGGCCCGATCGGCCTGGCTTTCACGTCGGCACACATTTGCGATAAAGCTTCGTATACCAATCGGTTTTTAGCATTCCATTCCAAGGCTCGTTGCAGGTAGTCCCATTGCTGCTCGATAGGGCCTTGGATGTTTCGCTGCTTCTGAAACTTCATCAGATAGACCTCGCACAAGCCTTCGCGGAAACGCTCATCGGGCGTCAGTTTCCAACCGTTGCTCATGATCTCGATGGCCGAATCGAACTCGCCGAGTCTTCCCAATGCTGTCGCGTAGCGGATTCGAGACTCGATGTCTGCCGGATTCAGACCGGTGCGTTTTTCATAGGCCACAGCGGCTCGACCCAGTGCATTTCGAGCCAAATTCAAATCGCCCCTCGAAAGCAATACCTCGGCCAGTGCAAACCAATACTCCGGCGAAGCATCCGCCAACTTAGAAAGTTCGCTCAATGCTAGATCCGTCTTTCCGGTGACTAAGTAGAAATCGCTGCGCAGGCGTTGCAAAGTTTCATCTTCGATCCCCAAAGACTGCTGAACATGCCAACCTAACGACTCAAGCTCTCTCGCATCGATCGGTCTTTGCCCCAGGATCCTCGAGCGGGCAAGCGCCCGTGCACGATGTGCCGGTGCGTACCCTTGCGAATCATCCGGTGCCAAGTAATCCAAAAGCCGATCGGATCGCGCTGCGTAGAGATCAGGATCTAACTCGGACAAACGACAAGCCAACTCAAAGCGTTCCTCGGAGCCGAAGACCGAACTGTCCGATTCAATCCGTTGCCCAAGCCGGACGATTCGGATGCCTTGTGGATCCCCAGCAAGGCCCACCAATCGCTCCCGATAGCGTTTTTGAACCCCAGAAGCCGAAGCCCCCGCTAGAAGCCCGATACCAAGGACGCAAACTCCTCCAAGCAACGCGGGAATCGACCATCTCAAACACTTGCGACGATGCTCAACGGATGCCGGAATCGGCATGTCCGGATCGCGACGGAGCCAGTACTCATAGAAATAGACAAACGGTTCAGCACATTGCTGAACCAATCTCATTAGGAATTTCAAAAGATAACGAAGGAAACTCATCGACGAAGACCGCCGATCCCCTTACGGATCGATTCCGATAGCGACCAAGAAAATGCTGCCAGCCCAAAGGGGGCGACGACGGCTTTGGATTATAGTTCGAGAAAGCTACAATACACCTGCGATTTGTTCCGCGATTTCGAAAACCCTCGATCACCAGGAGACATTCATGGCCAGAGATACACTGTTTTTGCTAAAAGAGGATTTTGCCGACGGTCCAGGAGCCCCTTACTACTGTCCCGATTGCGCCCAAATCACCGGCGTGATGGCTTACTTTCCAAAACTTAGACACCAACTCGATGTCCGCTACGTCGATTTTGCCAAGCCTCGAAAGGATATCGTTGCAGTCCTCTCCGAGCAGCACCAAGGCTGTCCGGTCTTGATCCTCGACCAACCCCCAGCAATGGACGCACTGGCTTATATAACCGGCCAAGTCAACGGCAAGAGCTTTATCGCCGGTGCCAAGGCGATCAGCAATTATTGGGCCTACACACACGGTGTCTCACGCCCGCACTAAATGCTCATTCGCCAAAGCATGCTACCGTCCCTTTGTCCGTCACGGCAAGGATCCTCCCCTCGGCAATCGCACACGATGCGAGCAACTGACCTGAGAGCTGGTAGCTCCAAGCCTCCGAACCGTCGGCAGTATTGAAGGCATATAAGTTGCCATCCAAACCACCGACCCAAACTCGAGAGTCGCAAATCACCGGCGATGCATCGCAACGCTTCCGAACCAGTGCCTCCCACAACATCTTGCCCTCGCTCAGGTCGATTCCCAAGACCCGGCGATTGCGAGTCGTGAGGATCGCTAACTTGCTCGCCGATGAAATCGCTGGACTAGAACGTATTTCCTGTGCCCGCTCGGCATCGGAGAAACTCCACTTCTTCTGACCACTGGCAACGTCGTAAGCTAGAACTTGACCCGATTGCGTCGGCACGATTGCCACCGATCCATGCATCGCTGGGGTCGAGCCACTAGGACCATCGAGCGACAAACCCTCCCCCTGGGCCGTTCCTAGCTTCAAGTCGATTTTGTGAAGCCGTCCGTCGCAGCCTCCCAGAAGAGCAAAGTGATCCCAAATCGTTGGCGCCGAGCGCAGTTGGTCACCGGTCGAGTATTCCCAAGCTTTCGAGCCGTCTTGAAGCTTGAAAGCAAACAGCACTCCAGCTTCGCTGCTTATAAGTACCATATCCTCATAAAAATTCGCTCCGCCTGCCATCGCTTGCATCGCGTCGGCCTCCCAAAGAACCTTGCCGTCCTGCGCAGACAAGCAGTAGATTCGGCCATCGTAGTCGCCAAGAACCAACCTGCCATCGCGATAAGCCAACGAAGCTACGAAACCGTTTTTAAACGACTGCTTCCATACTTCAGAGCCATCGGCAAGGTTCAGGCAGTAAACGTTCCCCTCGACATCCGCAAGCCAGCACTTCCCCCCGGAGATCACCGGCGTTCCTTCAAAGCCGGATTTCTCCCAAGACTTCTCCCAGAGAAGCTTGGGCGCTTTGGGAAGCTTACCCAATACAAAGCCACTCGAGCCCGAGTCGGCGCGGCTGACGGTCCACTCCTGAGACTGAGCTTGGCTTAAAAGCAAAAGCCCTAAGCAAAGCGCGGGCAAGCCCCTTAGGATCAACTGCCACGAAGAGCTCGAGCAGCCGGCAAAATCTACGTTGGTTTGGATCATGGATGAATAAAAAAATGGACCCGAGAGAAAAACACTCTCGGGTCCATTGTAGTGTCTTGGCTCAAAAGTGGGAACTTTGAGCCCAGACTTGCTCCGGGGACCTAAACAAAAAGGCCAAGAGCTTATTGCTTTCCTTGGGAAGCCGTTACCGCTTCCATCACACGCTCAAGGTTGAAACTACCTGGCTTTTGACGCGGAGGGAATTCGCGGAAGCTCTGGAGCCAATTGCCCACGTAGCCCGCAGCCGGGGCGATCATGAACATGTGCTCAAGGTACCAGCGCTGGTAATCCATACCGATGTCTTGAGCCAACTCGAATGGATCCATACGAAGGTTGACCAAGGTCGGCGCTCGGAGAACTTCGAAAGGCTCTTGCCAAACGTGCATTCCGTGCGCTCTTTGGACCAAAAAAGTCGCCTTCCAATTGCCGTAGCGAAGTGCTGCTACGCTGCCGTCATCGGTCCAGTAAATGAACTCCTTACGAGGCCAAGGTGCTAGGCCTTTGAGGGCCGGTGCAAGGTCATAACCATCAAGGTGAACCTTGTACTCCCGATCGCCGATCTTGCGACCCTTGAGCAAATCCTCTTTGACCGTCTTATCTCCTGCAGCAGCCACAAAGGTCGTGAGCATGTCTTCATGAGCGCCGATGTCGTTGACGACAGTGCCAGGCTTGATCACACCAGGCCAGCGAATCATGCAAGGAACTCGGTAGCCACCCTCCCATTGGGTGTTCTTTTCACCACGGAACATCGTGGTACCACCATCGGGCCAGGTGAAAGCCTCGGCACCATTGTCCGTCGAGTACATGACGATCGTGTTTTCGTCCAATCCAAGTTCTTTGAGTTTGTCGAGAATAATCCCGACTTGACGATCGTGCTCGACCATTCCGTCTGCGTAAATACCCAAACCGGTTTTTCCAGCAACCCCTTCTTTGAGGTGGGTGAAGATATGCATCTTCGTCGAGTTCCACCACAGGAAGAACGGCTTGTTGGACTTCTTGGCACGCTCCATAAAATCGATTGCCTTGGTGTTGACCTCCTCATCGATCGTTTCCATCCGCTTCTTCGTCAGCGGACCGGTGTCTTCGATGCGGCCATCGGCAAAACTGTGCATCACACCGCGGGGACCAAATTTCTTTTTGAATTCGGGATCCTTTGGATAGTCGGGATGCTCGGGCTCCTCTTCGGCGTTGAGGTGATAGAGGTTTCCGTAAAATTCATCAAAACCGTGGGCTGAGGGGAGCATTTCATCCCGGTCGCCCAAGTGGTTTTTGCCAAACTGGCCCGTGACATAGCCTTGAGCCTTGAGCAACGTCGCAAGTGTCGGATCTTCCTTGCGCATCCCCTCAGGAGCACCAGGAAGTCCCACTTTGGTCAGTCCCGTGCGGATCGGAGATTGACCGGTGATGAACGCGGCACGGCCAGCCGTGCAACTTTGTTGACCGTACCAATCGGTAAACAAAGCACCTTCCTTGCCGATACGGTCAATATTCGGGGTCTTGTAGCCCATCATCCCTTGGTTGTAGGCACCGACGTTGAACTGGCCGATGTCATCTCCCCAAATCACCAAGATGTTGGGTTTTGATTGCTGCGCTTGGGCCACTGAGGCCAAACTGCCCAGGACGCAGCACGCGGCCGTCATCCAAAGGAATAAATTTGCTATGGATTTCATGGAGCGGATCCTTACTAGCGTACAAAGAAAAGAGAAACATGAGCCGATTTGGAACGGACGATCCAAACTGTACCCTGACAGTTCGAGTCGACATTATGATAAGACGCCGACCAATCACAACCAGACGAAGCAATTCTACTCTAGTTTACGACGACTCAGCGACCACACCAAAGTGCGCCAAAGCAACGGTTAATCACCCATGCAAACCGCCAGATCGGTGCCAGGCACCTGA
The DNA here is from genome assembly GCA_026692845.1 of Planctomycetota bacterium. GTDB lineage: Bacteria > Planctomycetota > Planctomycetia > Pirellulales > Pirellulaceae > JBKCUI01. The sequence continues at coordinate 31,469 of JAPLNM010000140.1, forward strand.
TCAGACCTCTGGACTGGACCCAAGTAATGCTAGCATCCTCCCCCAAAAAACCCGGTGCCCGTCCCCTGCAAATTTCGATTTTTGCCAGCATTTCGATCGTTCCAACGCGTTCAATGCTGCTTTTTTAGGAACCCTAGCCGACTAACCTTCATCCAATGGGTCCAGATCCCAAAACTCTACGAATATCCTTTTTCCAGAAAAATCAAATCAGCGACCGGAAATATCACAAAAACCTATCAAACACACCAACTCCACGCCGAATGAAAAAACGGTAGAATCCAACTAGCCTTAGCTTTTGTTTTCGTTCGGTTACCCCGCTTGATCCTCAGTGACCTAAAAACCTCTCGAACCACCCTCCTGGCTTACGAATCAGGAACCAGAATTAGTTTCCCTTAACCTTATCCAGACTGGTCTGCAATGTCTTCGGGTTCCTCAGAAGAAAATGTCGAGCAAACCAAACGGCAAATTCGAACCTTGGTCAACGAGGTTGCCGAACTGTCGAAGTCCGAAGTTGGGGCCGCTGAATTCTACCCGGCTGTTTTACAAAAAGTGGTCAATGCTCTGGCCGCTCGCGGTGGTGCTGTCTGGCTACTCGACGGCGAAAATGGACTTCGACTAGCACACCATATCGATATCGCTCCGAATTTGGTCGATGCGAACAACCAGGAGGCGATCAGCCACGGCCGACTCTTGGGCCGCTTGATCCAACGGGGTATTCCAGAGCTTATTCCTCCTTACAGTGGCTCAGAACAAACCGGCGAAGCGAATCCAACCCCATTCCTGCTGGTGACCTCGCCGCTTGCCTCCCCAAGAGGCCCTGTCGGATTGCTTGAAGTTTTTCAACGTGCCCAAACCCCGCCCGAGGCGCAAGCTGGCTACTTAAAATTCGTCAAACATATTACGGATTTAGTCGGCGACTGGCTCAAGGGCCACACGCTTCAGCAAGCCTCTACGCGCCAAGAACTCTGGCAGCAATCCGATCAATTCGCACGCTTGGTCCACGAGAACTTGGATTTGAAGGATACAGCTTTTACGATCGCCAATGAGGGCCGCCGACTCATCGATTGCGACCGTGTCAGCGTCGCAATCCTCAAGGGTGGTAAGGCCAAGGTGATATCGATCTCCGGGCAGGATTCGATCGAGAATCGGTCAAACAATGTCCAAGCTTTGAACAACCTTGCCACGCGTGTGATCAAAAGCGGTGAGCCTCTTTGGTACGACGGTTCGACCGAAGATTTGCCTGCTCAACTCGAGGAAGCAATCGAAGACTACGTCGATCTGTCTCACGGACGGACCGTCGCGGTCTTGCCGATTCGCCAACCGGAACGCAAGCTCGAAGGGGACGTGTTGGCCGAACGCAATGAGACGAACGAAGCCCGCATCCGCCGCGATATTATCGGTGCTCTGATCGTCGAACAAATCGAAACACAACTGTCTCGCGAAACACTCGAAGGACGTGTCGACTTAGTCTACGAACACGCTTGCCGTGCGCTTTCGAACTCGATCAACCACAGCAACATCCTGTTTATGCCCATCTGGCGTTTTCTCGATCGGTGCTTGTGGATGTTCCGTGGCTCAGCCCTTCCAAAGACAGCCTCCATCTTAGGTTTGATCGGTGCTGGAATCCTCTCGATGTTCTTGATCCCTATGGATTTCGACTTGCAAGGCAACGGCGAGCTCAAGCCCACGATCGAACGGCAGGTTTTCGCACATGTCGATGGCGAAGTCGAAAAGGTGCTTATCAAGCACGGCGACGAAGTCAAAAAAGACCAAACGCTCGTCAGTCTCAAGAACAACGAACTCAACCAACAAATCCAAACTACCCAAGGCCAGTTCTACCAGTCCAGTCAGCAAGCTTACGAGCACGAACGTCAACTCAATAACCTTACTTCGCTGACCGAAGCAGAACGCATTCGATTGCAACAAGAACTGAACCAATCCAAACAAGAAGCGCTCAACCGCCAAGCCGAATTGCAACTGCTGGTAGAACGGCAAACCAAACTCCAACGAAAAAGCCCAATCGATGGCCTTGTCACGACTTGGGATGTCGAAAAAATCCTCAATGCCCGCCCGGTGGTCACCGGCCAAGTCTTGATGACAATCGCCGATCCAAGCGGACCTTGGGAAGTCGAGGTCTTGATGCCAGAAAAGCGAATGAGGTACCTCGATGGTGCTTTCAAAAACGAAAAAGTCAGTAAAGCAGACGAAAACGGGCAGCGGTATTTGGATGTAGAAATCATTTTGATGACCAAGGCGGATACCAAGTACTACGGCAAGCTGTACAAATCTGCCGTTGGCGAGCGTGCAGAACTAGATCCCGAGGACGGTGCAGTCGTCCGCTTGCGCTGCGTCCCGAACGATGAGGCCCTCTTAGAGATCACTCGGCGTCCGGGTGCTCAAGTCATGGCTGACGTGAAATGTGGAAAACGCAGTGTCGCTTTCGTATGCTTCTACGAAGTGATCGAATGGATCCGAGCCAACGTGTTCTTCTGATCCGGCGGTTTTGCATGGCTCCCTTCCTCGCACCCTACACACACACACACAATCTTTGGACCCTATCTGTTATGACGCAAAAAGTACTTGTCGCTTTGTCATTGCTTGTCATGGCTGTTTCACTTGGCGGATACGTCTGGCAGTCGAAGAAAATCCAGGTGCGAACCCCGCTGGAAAACGACCCGCCCTCGTCGATGATCAATTTAAACCTACCGACGGCCAAAAGTACCGAGCTTATCAGCGCTCAAGATAGCAACGCCGCGACTTCTCCAAAGCTCGTCCAGATCGATCGAAGTCAATCCGAGGTGCTCGTCCCGACCCCCATCTCGCTGACCCAGGCTGCCTTGATTCCAACCTCACCTTCAAGCCAACTGCAAACCCCCAGCGAGCAGACGCTTGGGACCACCCAAGACGGCATTTTGCGTTACAAAGCCATCCTCTCGTTTGTCAACGATATCAAAGTGGTCGCACAGACCGATGGAATCATTCTGGATATCCTGGTCGACGAAGGCTCAGGGGTCACCAAGGACGCGATCATGATCCAAATCGACAATCGTTTGGCCGTCGCCGAGAAGGAAGTCGCTGGCAAAGAGCTCGAGTCGGCTAAGCTCAAGGCCGAGGATGACAGTCAAATCAAGTTCTCAGCGGCTTCGTATGAAGTCGCCACAAGTGTCTTCAATCGATCCCAAGATCTTTTTGCCAAAAGTGTTGAGGCCCAAGAGGAATGGGAGAAAAAACGACTCGAGAAAATCAAAGCCGGCTTTCAAATCGACGTTTCTAAACGCGAGCAACTGATCAATCAAGCCGCTGTCGGGGTCAACGAAGCTAAACTCAACGCATCGAACGTCCAACTTGAACTGCGAACGATCAAGGCTCCGTTTTCCGGCGTTGTCGCTTCGATGCAAAAAGAACGCTACGACTGGGTCAAAGCCGGCGAAGAGATCCTCAGGCTCGTCTCGCTCGACAAGTTCCGCGTCAAAGGAACCGTTCGAATCGCCGGCTCGCCCAACACCCTCGAAGGTGCCCGGGCCAATGTGATCATTCCGACCGGGACCGGTACAGTAGAGCGTATAGACGGTGTTGTCGGGTTCGTTAGCCCTGAGTCCCAAGGCTCCGGGGCACGCAATGATGGAACCCAAGAATACACCGTTTGGGTCGAGATCCCCAACAAGCAAGTCGGGGGCAAATACCTTTTCCGCGGGGCCATGGATGCCATCGTGGAAATCATCCCGACTCCCTAACTAGCCGTATTCTCTTTAGCATCTTAATGCGATTGCTGGTCCTGTTGATACTGGTTCCAACGAAACTCTTCTGAAGGATATTCGATTCGATGACAACGATGGCAGACTCACTGGTCAACAGCGCTATGCGGCCTCTGAAGCTGCGCCGTCGCCCCGACCTGGAGTCCCGCAAACATCACTACGACGGTCGGTCGTATTGGGTCGTCAAAGAACCACTGGGACTCAATTACTTCCGATTCCACGAGGAAGAGTTTGCAATCCTAAACATGCTCGATGGTCAGACCTCCTTGCAAGCAATCAAAGATCGCTTCCAAGCCGAGTTTGCTCCCCAGCGAATCAGCCTCCAAGACCTACAGCAATTCGTTGGAATGCTCCATAAAAGCGGTTTGGTCATCTCGCATGCCGTCGGACAGGGCAAGCCCCTGCGACGCCGAGGGGAAACAAAGAAACGCAAAGAGTGGATCAGCAAACTATCGAACGTCTTTGCGATTCGTTTTCGCGGCATCGATCCAGAACGGATACTCAATGCCCTGCTTCCTTGGTTCGGGTGGCTCTTTACAACGTGGTGCTTGTTTCTGGCGATGTTTTTCGGCTTGGCCGCCATCACCCTGGTGCTGGTCAACTACCAAGAGTTTCGTGGGAAACTGCCGACGTTCGAGACCTTTTTCGCCGCCAACAACTGGCTCTGGCTCGGTCTGACCATGGGTGCAGTCAAAGTACTACACGAGTTTGGACACGGTCTGAGTTGCAAGAAATTCGGTGGCGAATGCCACGAGATGGGTTTGATGTTCTTAGTCTTCACCCCATGCTTGTATTGCAACGTCTCGGATTCATGGATGCTGCCCAATAAATGGCAGCGTGTATTTATCGGTGCTGCAGGGATGTATATCGAATTGATCATCGCTTCGATAGCGACCTTTTTATGGTGGTACAGCGAAGACGGCATGTTCCACTTTTTATGCTTGAGCGTCATGTTCATCTGCTCGGTTTCCACAGTGGTTTTTAATGGAAATCCATTGCTGCGATTCGATGGCTATTACATTCTGATGGACACATTGGAAATCCCGAACCTCAGGCAAAAGGCCAGCGAGATTCTCAAACGTTGGTTTCAGAAAAATTGCTTGGGACTCGAACTCCAAGAGAATCCTTTTTTGCCGCAAGGCAACCGATTGCTCTTCGGCGCTTATACCATCGGTTCGTTCATCTACCGATGGGTCGTGGCTTTCGGAATCATCATGTTCTTGAACCAAGTTCTAAAGCCCTATGGCCTTCAGTCGCTCGGGCGTGCCTTTGCAGTCGCAGGCTTGGCCGGAATGGTAGTACCAGGGGCCATGTCGGTGGTGAAGTTTCTAAGACAACCCGGGAGGGCAGCGAAAATGAAGCGAGCAAACATCACCACAAGTCTGATCGTCGCGAGTGCGATCCTATCGGCCATCGCGTTTCTTCCACTCCCTTTTTATGTCTACTGTCCGACCGAAATCCAACCGACGCGTTCGTTCGAAGTTCGAACCATCGTCGCTGGTCAGTTGGTTTTGTGGCACAAAAAACCGCAAGACTCGGTGCTGCAAGGTGACATCATCTGCGAATTGCAGAACATGGAATTGAAATACCAGCGGGCCAAGGCCGAGGGTGAATTGCAATCGGCCATGATCAAACTCCAAGACCTACAGCGTTCCTCTGCAGCCGATTCGCAGCAAACCCAATACCTGCGAATCCAATACGAGGATGTGCAGGCCAAACGGAACTTGCTGGCTGTGCTCGACCAAAAAATCGCAAACCTGGTAATCCGCAGTCCCATGGACGGATTTGTTTTCAAAGCCCCACCAAAAGAGGAAAGCAAAGCGGCAAAAGCCCAAGAGCAATTGCCAGGCTGGCACGGTGATCCCTTCGATCCAGCCAACAGCGAAGTCTACTTTAGCGAAGGCGATCTGCTCTGCTTGGTCGGGCCCGAAAAGAAAATGGAAGGGATCATGATCGTCGATCAGCACGACCGAGATTTGCTCCAGGCTGGGGACCGCGTAAGCCTCATGCTCGAATCGGCTAGGCTAGAATCGCTCAAGGGAACCATTGTCGGTTTCAGCGCATCGGAGATCAAGGAAGCTCCCCCTCAGTTATCCATCCAAGTCGGGGGTTCTCTCGATACGAAATCCGACGAATCAGGCCGAACAATACCGATAAGCACCTCCTATCAAGCAAGAGTCGAATTTGATTCCGCCGAGATCCCGAGCAGGCCCGGGTATCGAGGAGAATCCAAAGTCCATTTGGACTGGAGATCCCTCGGATGGAGATTGAAAAGATACTTCATGAAAACCTTCAACTTTGAGTTCTAAGCGTTGTCGACAGACGACCAAAACCCGCTTAAAGTGAAGGAAGTTGATTTTGGGGCCCTCCCCGGTGAATCTTTAGTTTGTTAGTTGTTTTACAGAGAAAGAACGAACGATGTCCAACGATTTAGAGCAAGAAGCCGGCCAGGATACCCGAGCAGGTGGCCAAGCTCCACAACAAGTCTCGGTTCAAGTTAGGGACGAAGATGCGATCGCCCTGTACGCGAATTTTTGCAGAGTCACCGGCTCGCCTGAGGAACTCATTGTCGATTTCGGCCTGAATCCCCAGCCAGTAGGGATCCCCAAGGATCCGATCCATGTCAAGCAAAGGATCATCATGAATTTCTTCACCGCCAAGCGATTGCTTGCCGCCCTGAGCATGTCTGTCCAACGGCACGAACAAGTCTTCGGCGTATTGGAAACGGACATTCAGAAGCGACTACGAGTGCAGTAGTCCTTTATTTGGCCTTGAGATACGAAATTTCGGCCCGTTTGGCGGTTTGCCAAACGGGCCGAACTCGTTACACTCTTGACTCTTCGACGAGGCGGTCAACCGGGGCAATCAGCTTGCAGGTTTGGCTGTTGAAATCGGCGAAAAATCGGGCCGTAGCGCAGCCTGGCTAGCGCGCTACCTTGGGGTGGTAGAGGTCGTGGGTTCGAATCCCGCCGGCCCGATTAGCGAAAACCCTTGGGTTCCTTGCGAATCCAAGGGTTTTTTCGTTTCGTGGTCGCTTGTCGCCGCCGTCTTGATATTGTCCCAAAATGCCCCTTTTTGACCTGTTTGGACGGTGTTAGGTGCAACCATTGGTGCAACCGAAGGTGCAACCAAAAAAGCCTCATCGGTTCCGGTTCGACGCAAGCTTGCCGTCGCGGTGATCGACTCAAGCGACAAGTTCGGCAACGCATCGACAGCCCCGGCAACGTCCAGCAATCGCGGGTCGGTGTAGGTCTTCATTGTTAAGCGGATGTCGCTATGTCTCATCGCTTGTTGCGCTGTCCTGGGTGCAACGCCCCCCTTGCTTAACAGCGTCCCAAACGTATGTCGCAAAGCGTGTACGTCGACAGTCCGGCCCCGGTCGTCTACCTTGGCAATGCCCGCCGCCGCAAGGTCGCGATCCAAGCAGCGAACCAAGCTTTTCGGAACGTTGAATAATCGCAAAGTCCGGTCGATCGATGCCGACTTGAAATTAAGGACCGATCGCGACCGCGTCTTGATTTCGACCCATTGCCGCAACTCGTCTAGCAAGTCGGCCCGCAGCGGCAGGTCGACCGCTTCGCGGTTCTTGGTGTCTTTCGGTTTCATGCTCAAAACTGCTGTCGGCCCGTCTAAGCGTAGATGGTCAAGGGTCAGCGATGCGATTTCCCCGCGACGCAAGCCAGTTAAGACCGCGACCTTGTAAACCAAGTAGCGTTCGAACCCTCTTTGGTCTAGTTTCTCTAGGAACGCCGTATTTGCCCCAAGTTTAGCTTTCGCAATGTCGACGGCTCGTTGGATGGTTTCGAAGTCCAAACGCGCCAGCGACCACGTTTTGCGGCTTGTGGGGGACGTTGGCAGGTCGTCGCCTAACTTTGCGACAGTTTCCCGCCCATACTCGGCAAGCGGTCGCCAACGTGCAACGAAAAGCAGTCTTCGAAGTTCGGTTTCGTTAAGCGCCCGCCGTTGTCGTCGCAGGTCGTCCGCTTCGTTGTATTTGCCGACCCCCGCAAAGGGGTTAATCTCTAACCGCTTGTCGCCTAGCATGCTCGATTTCTTGTTGCGAACCCGTTTTCCGGTCAACCAGTAACCGAACGATATAAGCGTTCCGGTGTAATCGTTGATGGTCGCAAGCGATCGGTCTTTTTGCAGTTCGCCCGAAAGCCATTTGATAAACTTGTCCGCGTTCAAGTCGTGCAAGCGTCGAAAGTCGCAAGCGTCGGCGACTTCAAGTAACCGTTTTCTTGTCGTCTTGACCCGGTCCGGGTGTTTGTTTTCTTGGGTCAGATAATCGCAGTAGTCCGCGATATGCTCCAAGACGGATCGCTTGGCATGCTTACCCGTCTCGGCATCCTGGGAAGTGATAACGCCGCCCCGGATTTTCTCCGATGTGCTTTCTAGTTCGGCAAGCTTGCTTTTCGCCGCTTGTTTGTCTCGGCAGCCGGTAGGGGTTTCTCGAACGATGCCGCGCCCATCGCGATATTTCGCAAAGTAGGTCTCGGACTTGGTCCTAACCTTACGCGACCCGTCCGCAGCGGTGACAACAACGCCCGATCGCTTTTCGCCGGTCCGGTCGGTCCAAGTCGCGATCGACTCAGCAACAAAGGCCCGGCCCGGTTGCTCTCGAAGTTCCTTCGATGTTGCGACTCTTTGCTTAGTCGAAACCTTGGCTTGGCTTGGTAGCGGTCGCGTAGAGGTCTTTTTGTAGATTGTGCCCATTGTGCAATTCTCCTTTGCATCTACTCAAGTTGAAAAAAGACGCGGCAGCCGGTGAGTATTCCGGTTTTCGGTCCGTCGACCTATCCGCGCCGGTTCAAGTGTAACTGATCGCCCTTGGGACGATAACCTAGAAATCGACCACAGCGCCGGCATTCTGAACGAATAACCCCCGGTCTTTTCGGGTCTTCGGTTTCGATCGTATCGAAAAGCGCCAGGATATGAAAAAAGCATTCCGCCGACGGATCGCAAGCGACAGTCACCTTGGTAATCGGTGGCTTGTCGTCCCATGCTTGCCGCAGTCGTTCTTGTAATTCATGGTTCATAAAACCGCCCTTTATGCTCGGCATCCGCCGCCCTAGGTGGCAGGATGCCCTTATGTCCCTTATGGGATATAGGAACTAGGGTTCCGCAGTTGCATACCGAAATTTTCCTCAGTACTTAGGAACTAGGGTTCCGCAGCGATGCGACGCGGTAAACCGACAACCCCTTATTCAGTCCGCCTTGATAGACGACAACCAGCAACCCTAAATCGGCAAGCTTGCTTATCGCGTTGCGTACCGATCGCGATGAAACCCCTAACCGCTTCGCGATGTGCCCTTGGGAAGTCTTCGCGGTTCCGTTGCGGGTGTCTCGATACAATACAAGCCAAGTTCCGATTTCCGCCCTGGTTAGTCCTTGCAGCGACAAGTCGACGAACTCATTAAGGACCGCAAAGCGATCGCGGGTTGCCTTGTGGCTTGGCTTATGCCCCTTGGCTTTCGATGTCTCGTTGCCCTGGGTGGGGTTGCTCATCGGTGGCAAGACCGAAGCGCCCGGCAGTCGTCGACTTAGGGTTGCCATATTTGCCCCCCCGCCGACGGTGTACTGTCCCAAAGGTCTTGCAGCGTCGACAGTAGCGACCCGTCCGCATTGCCTTGGCTTGTCGTCTCGATCGCTTCGAATTGTTGGACCGCCCCGTTAAACGAAAGCTTGATTGCCCCGGTTTCACCATACCGCGCCTTGTGTTGTGACAACAAGCGGTCGGTCGAACTCGACGCGGTCAGGATAAACGCATCGTCCGCGCCATACTCAAGTTCGCCGGACTCCTTGAAGCTTGCAAGGTTCATAAGTTCGCCGCTATAGCTTGACCGGCCCGCGTTGTCTTTTTGCCGACCAACGCTTGAGACAACCAAGACCGCCGCGCCCGCCTCAGCAAAGGCCCTCAAGTAGCTCATCGCGGCATCGATCGACCCGCGCCGGTCGCCTTGGGTGGCAACGGATGAAACCGGTATTCGTTGGATATAGTCGATAACGATAATCAAGCGATCGTCGGCCCCGGTCAAGGGTGCGAACTCATCGACAGTTGCCGCGATGTTTTCAAGTGTGAACGGTGGTCGAACAAAACAAAGTCGCGGGTTAATGCGTTCGATCGCTTCAAGACCGATTGCGACCCGGTCGGCATGCTCGGAACCTAGGTTCCGGTGTCGAATGTTGGTCAATGGAACGCCGGACAGTCGCGACAATTGCCTATCAAGCAAAACGTCCGGCCCCATTTCAACATTGCAAACGACGGCCCGCAGGTCCTCATCTAATCGCATCGCATCGACTACAGCTTGGCAAACGAAAGCGGTCTTGCCCGCGCCCGGTGACCCGCCGAACAAAGTGACAAGCTTAGGACCGATTTCAAGCTTGCTTAAAGGTCCTTGTTCCGCGACGCGAAAGAACGTCGGCGACTTGCCCGAAAGTAGGTCGGTTTTCCAAGTAGCGAACGCATCCGAAGCGGTAATGAATTTAGCCACAATTGCCCCCTTTGCGGATGCCGCATTCAATTTGCCGCCGAACTTCGCTTGGTGGTAGTCCAGCGTCCAAGGCGGACTCGGACAGCAAGGCGAATGCAAGTTCCATCGAACAACCGAACTCGGCAAGGTTCGCAGCGGCAGAAAAAAGCGACCTTGCCCTATCGCCCGCCGCCGACCCTTGGCGGATAAAATCAAGTGTCGATCGGTTTAACGTGCTAGGCCCGCATCCAACGCGACGCGATGCGATTTCGGCTTGCTTGTGATCGACAGCATCGACCGCCGCTTGCCAGTCGGCGACCGCTTGTTGGTTCGTCCTGGGTGCCCTGGGTAGCTCAAAGGCTATCGGCTCGGATGCCATGCTACGCAACCGCGACGGCTCAAGGTGTAGCAGTTCGTCCAGCAAGACCCGCCGCTTGTGTAGTCCGGTCTTGGGGTGTTTGCTATTAGGTGCCCTGAACGCTCGGACGCGATCATAAACGGATAAATCGATGCCGACTTGGTGCAAGCTTGCGATCGACTCAGCATAGGCCCGACAGTGTCCAGCGAACGACGGCCCCGGCAGCGGCCCCCAAAGCGAAGTCGGTAAGCCAAGGTGGTAGCCCTTGGACCCGCTAAAAAATACAAGCAGTTCGTCGTCGATCGCGTATCGATTGCCAAGACCACAAGCTAAGCGTCTTGCATCGATCGTCGCTTGTTCGAAGTCGTCTTCGCGGTCGATGTCGAACCAAAGCCAACTCGAATAGGTTTCGCCGGTGTAGCCTCTAGTCGTCCGGTTCGTCTCAAGGTAGCGTCGGAACGCATCGCCAAAACAAAACGCCGATAAATAGCATTCGGACCCCGTATCCGCCTTTTCGTCGCATTCGCAATAGGCAACGAACGCCGCCGACCAAGTAATTAGTCGGCGATCGTTCCTTGTGTCGCCCGCGATGCGAAACCCATAGGGGAACGCATCGCAAGGACTAGCCATTATCCGCGCCCCCTTCGCTTGGTTCCTGGGTGGTCGCTTCGGATTGCTCCGAGGGTGCGAACGCGTCCGGCAGCTCCTTGTCGAATCCGATAGCCTCAAAGGACTTGACCCGGTTTCGTTCGGTCCCGTCGTCGTCGGCCCTCAAAGCAACCTTGACCCGGCAGCGGATGAAACGCGGCAGCGGTTTTTTCAGTTGCTCTAAGGACTGGATACCAAGCTTGCCAAGGTCGCGTTTTGTTTGTGGCATCGCGGCAGCGGTCAACCAGCAATCCGCCCAAAGTAAACGCCCGGCATGCTCCGAAGGTTCTAAGACCTTGAAGGTAATTTTGAAACCGGGTGTCCCTGAACGTGACTTGTCCAAAACGCCCTCGACAGCATGGCAAACGTAATTGCCCGGTGGTAATGGCTTGAAGTCGTCCGCCGCTTGGGAGTTATCCCAAAGGTTTTTAAGGTCGCCGTCGCCGTTGCCGTTAGGTAGAATATCAAGCAGTCCCATTCGTTTGTTCCTTCGTGGTTGTTGGTGCAAGTGATTGATCTAAGGCCCCATCGGTTGCCGCCGGTGGGGTTTTTTCGTTGGTGATCCATGCGACCGCCTCGGCGAATGTACGCAAGTAGTCCACAGCGCCGGCCCGGTCAGCAAGACGCAAGACCGCGACATACCCGCGATGCCGACTTGGTCTTACGCTCTGAGTTACGCCCTCGATGGTTGCGAATCCATCCGCGATAACCGACTTGGTAACGGTTCCGCGCCAACGTCCGCCGTCAGCGAATTGGTTTCGTAAATCGTCAGCCCCGGTTGCGTCGTCGATGGTCGCCGATCCGGTATCGGATCGCAGTAGCGACGCAAGCAGCGTCAACCGGCCCAACGTGACGCGGTCGATATTGTTCGACGCGGCAAGCGCCATGCCGACCCGTTTTCGTCTTTCGCCGTCGGCGATTAAATCCTTGGTTTCGCTCATCGTTACTTGCCCCCCTTTTCGACTTGAGGACAACCGGCAGCGATCCAACTAGAAATCGCGGTTCCGTCCCATCGGACAGCGCCGCCTAACTTGATCGGACGCGGCATTTTTCCCGCGTCGCTTAAGCGGTAAACATGCCGCTTGCTAACGTCCAGCATCGACGCGACCGATTCAACGGTCAGCAATCTACTTGGACCCTTCGTTGCTTGTTCTTGCATGGTATTTGCTCCTTGGTGCAAGACATTGAAACCAATGTGACCCGATGTCGCGTTGCATGCCAAGACGATAGGACTCAACCGGTTACAAGTAAACAATCACGAAATATTGCGTAACCAAGTTTTTTGTTGTGTCACGGTTTGCAGGACGCGACCACAAGCGGAAAAAAAGGGTCTACGCTCTCGGCATCATAGAGAAGTTTTTTTCGGTTACGAAATACACGGCTCCTATTTCGTTACTGTTTTGGCACGTTGCCGCGTACAATAATCGCCCTTATCGATCTTACCTTTTTAGAGACGTAAGATTGAGGCTTTTTAAGTTTCGCAGCGATCGCTTGCGGTTTCATTCCTTTTTCCATCAATTCATGTATTTTCAGTTCGTCTTGTTCCCAATCCTTAAATCGTCTGCCCGCCTTTCCGCTTGGCTTTTTGGGTTCGGCGACCTTGGCTTGTTGTTCCTTCGGTTGGTCTTGTTGGGTCGCGGTAAAATTTGGCTTGCGATCTACATCGATTAAAGCGAACTCGTTTCGCAGGTTTTCGATTAGCCCCGGTATAGCCTCGATTTCCTCGATATCGAATCCGTATTTCATCCAAATCGCCCGGCAGTCGTCGACCTTGTCAAGATACGCTTTAATCGTTCGCTTACCCTTAACGGGTGCCAACCCTTCAAGCAGATAAAGATAAAGCTTTCGGGACTTCACAAGATAAAGGTTCGCGTCGTTGATGTACGGTTGCCGCCGTTGGGTCGCCCTTGTTCGAAAAATCAGTTCGCCGACTTGCGGTTGTTGCCTAAGGTCGCGATTTAATTTAGCCGACTCATCGAAGTGACCTAACAGCCATCGGTAAGTTTCAATCAAGCTATCGAAATTCGCCCAACATTCTGTCGCCTTTGGACCGCGTTCGGCAGGAAAACAAGGGTCGGTTAGGCGGTCGTGCATGTGGCGGTCTTGGACAAGCCAAAGGTCGCCGATTGCGCGATGATACAAGACCGCGACCGGGTCGGACCCGGTGTTTTCCGTTGTCATATTGTGAACCCCATAGTGAACAAAGGCCGACCGGCCCGCCCGGTTGCCTATGGGTGCAACCGCGACGGGTGGTCGTTCGGTCGATAGCTAGTCGACCTACCTTTTTTGAAACTAAATCAACTCATCGAATCGCTACGCGACCGACTTCTTGCAAGCCACTGGTCAAACTCATCCGGCTCGTTGTCGATCGGCTCGATTTTCAGTCGGCAGCGATCCATCGGCGACAGTCCAAACAGCCCCCCAAGCTTTCGGACTTGATCGACTACAGCAAGCCAAGACCGGGTTTTTTTGGCGTCGGTCGGATCGCTCATAGCGGCAGCGGAAAGCGCCTTTGAGTAGGTGACCAACTCGGCAAGGTTCCGCAGTTGCAACGCATCAACGCGCCGCAGGATGCCCGGTTCGATCATGGCAAGCAGTTCGTCCCAAGCGGCATTCGCCGACCCTAGATCGTTTGGCTTGACCGGTAAACCGTCCGCCTTGGTCCCATCGGTCCCAAGTGATCGATCGCCCCCGCTATGATGTCCGCCCATATTCAGCCCATCCTAAAAAAAGTTTTTGGTTGCCTTGCGTCTCACTCAGGGGGGCAAGCGATCGTCGCCCCGTTGCTAGACAATCGGACCGCCCCCGGTTTCGAACAACGGCCCATCGGGTAGTTCTATTCCGGCAGCCTTGGCGGTCAGCCTTAGTTGATACTCTGGAACCCTTTGAAGGATGCGGACAATCCTAGCCCGGTAATCAAGTTCCGCCGCTTCTTGCTTTGCAGCTTGCTTTTCGCGTTTAACGTCGATAGCGTCGGCATCGATTAGGATTTTCGCCGCCTTTGGTGCAAGCTTCGGGTCCTCTAGGCATCGCACAAGCGCCGCCTTAACCGCTTCGCGATCGACGTTCCATCGTTGTGTAATTGCTCGATTCACTAGCCCTAAGTCCTTTTCGTTGGCGATCGTAAACACAAGACCCCCGGCCCCAAATTAAAAAAATTTAGGAAAACCGAAACTAACTCATATGAGCGTGCGACTTCAACCGCCTCAGGTCTTTTTTTAAGGTCGAAAAGGGACCCAAGACCGCCGCCCCCGTCCTTGTCCCTTCATTGTATCCCCTACCCAAAGTTTCGCAAAGTCGCAGCATGGCGACGGGTTATTGCAGCAACAAGACCGCAAGCTTGCGTCGCTCATCGTTGGATAATTGCCGTTTCAAAGCGTCGGCAAGTTCGAGCAAACAGCGGTCGCAGGTGCAACCGTTGGTGCAACCGTTGCCTTGGGTGATGCGTTTCCCCTTGGTTTTCGTTGGTCCGCTTGGGGTCGTCCGCTTCGTTGGGGTGGTAGAGGTCGTGGGTTCGAATCCCGCCGGCCCGATTAGCGAAAACCCTTGGGTTCCTTGCGAATCCAAGGGTTTTTTCGTTTCGTGGTCGCTTGTTGCAATTTCGCGATTGTCTCGCCCCGGCGTTTTTGCCGTAGGGTACGTGGAGCGGTCCGGATAGGAGTCTTTGGAACCTGTGTTCCATCGTCCACCTCCATTACCCAACATGGCCGTTACCCAACATGGCTTGACCAACGAGAAGGACCGCGGAACGTACCATAGGAGTATCGATGTGGTCGATTGTGCCAAGGTACGGTGCGCGGTCCCTTGGGGTTCTTTGGAGGTTTGCGAGATGATGCAAGGGGCAAATGCGGTAAGGGTCCAGGCAACCATAGACCGGACTGCTTCACCAATGCGATCCATCCAAACGTCGAAATCCTAGGGATCTCGAAACCAACCAGATAGTGTTGACCGATTGAGATGAACCACGGTCGGAACAAAATCCATTTCACGCTGAACCAATACGCCTGCAGGGAAGCTATTCGACCCCTTGTATCGAAGTGCGCAGTCGCTCCGATTCAGTCATGTTCGTAGCCCTCGTGTGCTTTGACTGCAGTACGGCGTTTAGAATGTGCCAGGCATCTTTGCTCAACCAATAGTTGGTCTTGCAAAATGCACTATTCTCTCTTTCCATGTAGAAGGGTATGTCAAGCTCAACCACACTCCATGCTTGGACATCACCATGCGGCGGCACCGGAAAGTACCTGTGCGATTTTAGCGAAGACGCCAAGCTAAGAATGTTCCGATCCGGCTCTGAATCTGAAAGTTGGCGTAACCGTCCGAGATTGATGTACTCTGCCCTGGCACAATCGCAATCAGGCGAGAGCACCATCCAGTTAAGGTCTGCTGATCGCCCACTTGGCCCTAGAACATGCGACGACTCGATGATACTTCCTTGAAGGAACCAATAGACGTTCTTATTTGCTTCTTCGTCAGTTTCCCAGACTCCTCTAGATCTATTCAAATCCCATGAAATCGCTGCTTCGATAAACCGCGATTGCAGGAATGGACGTTTGTCTTGCTTGAGTCCACGCAAGAATTCAGTGAGTTCAACTAATTCCAAAATGCCGTGCGCCGATTTCTTTAGACGCCCAAGGATCTCGGCAAAAGTCTCGTTTCGATCCATAATCGCTTTACCCTCACGTCATTTTTCAGGAGTCTTCCTCCTTTTGTAATTCCTTGGCTAGACGTATTTCCTCCTCACTCATTTTGGAATGTGGCGTTTCTATCGGATTGGGCAATACGATGGAAGCTGTCACCTTGCTAATGTAAATTTCCAGCGCATCAATATTTGCGAATGCAGCCGCGAGTGCGTCTCGTGCTGGTGAGTCTTGTTCCGGACCGAGCGTGTTGCGAAGCATCTTCAAAACACTTTTT
>JAPLNM010000141.1:0-65614 GCA_026692845.1 Planctomycetota bacterium
TTTAGTCTGCGGGAGGCCCACAATCGTTTCGGACAATCCCATCAGGGACACTACTGACCGGAGAGCCGTATGCGGGAAAACCGCCCGTACGGTTCGGAGGGAGGGGAGTCCGGCTCAACCGGACTTCCCTACCCCTATCGGGGCTAAGGTTTGCCCGCGAGCCACAGGCCGGCACCGAAGGCTGCGATCCCTAAAATCAAACTGCCTAGACCTAGGCCGATCATCTCCCAATGCCGCTTGGCAATCAACAAATCCGCTAACTCCATCGCTAACGTCGAAAAGGTCGTCAAGCCCCCACAAAATCCTACCCCTAACAACAACCCCCATCCATTCGGCTTGCCACCGACCGTACACACCGAAACGACAACCCCCAACAAAAACGAACCTACCAAATTCACTAGCCCAGTCCCCAACATCGAAGATGCCCCAGGGATCCACCAACCCAGCAATCGACCCACTCCATAACGGACCATGCTCCCAAACGCCCCCCCTAGTCCTACCCACACAAAGCCCATCCAACCGACATTCATCGTCGCTCCTCCAACAATTCACAAGCGCATTCACCAGCGCATTCTCAAGCGCTTTCTATTGCATCGAACTGGGCTGTATGACTCCGGATGAATTCGATGAATACCCCCGCTAAGCCTTCGTCGGCCCCCAAGCACCTAGCTAATACCCACTCGCGATCCGGACTCTCCTGTCGCCATCGCTGGACCCGTGCCCTTAACTGATCCATCAACTCCCCCTCAAACAATAAATGGGGCTGGATCACCACCGTGTCGCATGTCGGGTTTGTCGAAAATTCGCTCAATGAGATCGAGCTAGTCGGATCAGTCGGATCAGTCGGATCCGATGGCCGCAGCGCGGCGGCTTGGGCTAGCAGCTCATCGACGCTCGGTACTCCACCTGCAAAGAAGCCGGTCGATACCCAAGCTAAACTCCGTTGCTCAGCCACCAGATCCGTAAACCGCCTCATGTGCGCCAAGGCCTCCGGGTCGCTCGTCCCCCGACCCACCATCGCCAAGGCGACGCGATAAGGGGACTTGCCTCGCACCGGACAAACCTCCGCACAAGCTTGCGGATACCCATAACCGCAATGACCCTCGGGACACCCCCGCTCCTGGGCCTGCGAGGTGATCTCGATGTACCTGCGATTCGATAACGCGATGACCTCCTGCGCCGTTCCAAGCGATGGCGTCTGACCAACGACGGTGATCCCACACTTTGCAGCAACCTCAGAGACCGCGTCGGGTATGTCCGACTTGGCATGCGCCGCCGTAAAGAGCAAGATCGGTACGACCACGATCCGTCGGAACCCCTGCCCCGCAAGCCCCTCGATCGCTTGCTCAATCGTCGGCTCGGCCAACTCCAAAAACGATGCTTCCATCCTCCAGCTCGGCTCGATCCGCCGCATCTGCTCGACCAACTCCTTGAGCTGCTGCTGACCGCTGGGTTTACGCGTCCCATGGCCTACGACTAAAACGGCAAGATCGCTTGGAAGCATTGGAAATGAAATCGCGAGGGAAGGATGGGTAAATTAGGTATTCTGCGCAGCCAAAACATCTCGGCTACCGCTCGAAAATCGGCCTCGATTCGGACCTTGTACCGATTGCATCGATCCTAACGATTGAAGGGTTTGCAAAATAGTAAATGTCTTACGATTTGGGAAAAAACTCCGGCTTTTCCTAAAGAATGCACTCGAAACCATTTGCATTCGTTTTTTTGTTGACGATTCCAATTTCTTATTTGATCCCAACGGCATCTTTGACAAAGATATGGGAGATAGTTCCGACAATTTCTCAAGTTCCAACTCACGCGAATCACGATGTCCCATCGATCCGTAAGTCGACGCGCCTTGGCCAGGGCCCTTCGATCCTGCTGCTTTCACTCCCTGGGTCAGCCACACGCTGCGACCCTCGGACTCTCAGCCCTGTGCTTGGCCGTTGGAGCAAGCAACGCCCTTGCACAAGACTGTGCACCTTGCGGTCCGAGCGTCCCGGCGATCCGCTACCGATTGCAATCCGAAACAATCTACGATCAAGTCCCTGTGACCAGGAACAAGATCGAGTACCAAGATGTGATGGTCGAACGGGAGATCGTCAGCTATCGACCCGTCACCGAGACGCGCGTCGAACGCAAAGCCGTGACGGTCCGACGACCTGTCATCGAAACCTCGACCGTCAACCAAACGTACTCGGTCCTCAAACCCGTCACCAAGGTCGAGTACACCGATGAGACGACCCTCGTGACCGAGACCTCGCAAGTCGAACAGACCGTCACAAGCTACAAACAAGTCACCGAGACGCAGTACCAGACGCAATACACCACCGTCCAAAAACCGGTCACCGAAACGCAGATCGCTGTTCAAAACTTCTTGGTGCAGAAACCCGTCACCGAGACGACTTACCAAACCCAACAGTACACCGTTCAGCGACCCGTCAACGAAACGACGATGCAAACCCAGACCGTCGCTGTCCAACGGCCCGTGACCGAGACAGTCATGCAAGCCCAAGCCGTCACCTCGATGATGCCCGTGACGACTTACCAACCCGCGACGGTCGACGCCGGTGGTTACATGGCACAAAACTATTACAAGCCCGGAGATGTCCGATACCACTTGCGCTGGACCCAACCGGCCTACGGCGTCAACCCCCAGACCGGTCAGCCGATCTACCAACAAGGGGGCTTGAACTGGGTTCCTTATTCGGCCCCAGGTCAGACCACCACCGCGACCTACTACCAACCGAACTACCAGCAAGTCGCGATCCCCCAAACGAGCTTGATGCCCCAGACCCAGAACATCCAAGTACCAGTCACCTCGACCCGTATGCAGACCGAGTACCTGCAACAACAAGTCCCCGTGACGGTCCAGAAGATGCAGACCGAAGTGCTTCAGCAGCAAGTCCCCGTGACCACGACCCGAATGCAAAGCGAAATCGTCCAACAACAAACTCCCGTGACGACCACCCGCTACGAAAACCAAGTCGTCGCTCAGCAGGTCCCCGTCCAGGTCCAAAAAACAGTCGCGGTCCAAGAAAAAGTGATGGTCCCGCAGACCGTCTCCAAACCGCTGACCAAACGGGTCGCCAAGGAGAAAGTCGAATACATCACCGAACAGGTCGTCCGACCCGTTACGGTCCAAAAGGAAGTCTTCAAAGACGAAGTCGTCGTCGAAGAGACCCCTGTCCAGACAACCCGAATGGAACGCGTAGTCCAAAAGGTCATGGTTCCCCAACGGGTCACCAAAACCGTTCCCGTCACCGAAATCCGCTTGGTCCCTCGGATCGTCACCCGACGCATCCCGATCGATATCTACGGAAACGCGATCTCGATCCCGTCGCCTGAAGCCCAAGCACCCGAAACTCAGGCGGCTGAAACTCAGACGCCAAACGTTCAGGCACTCAGTGCGCCGGCAAGCTCCCCTTCGGACCAATCGGCAGGAAAGCCAGCCGTCGGACCCGACGCAAGCAATGCCGCCGGTCAGGGAACTACCGTGACCTCGAAGAAGCCGGCCGTGACTGAGTCGGGCGACCTGCCCGCCCCGACGGCCTTGGCCGCTCCACGCGTCCCCAAGGAGATCCTTCCCGAGAATGCAGCCGCAGATCCAGCCGCAGATCCAGCCGCAGAGTCCGGCGCAAGCGCATCGAGCAAGACCGAGCTGAGCATCGGTTCGCCGGAACCGGAAGCAAAGCCAGAAGCGAAGCCAGAAGCTAAGCCTCAAGCTCAGCCAGCCGATGCAAAAACCGAGAAATCGGGTAAGATCCGAGTCACGGGCGAGGAGTAACACCCTCGAACGCTGTGTGCCCGTGCTCTTGATGCCCGTGCTCTTTATGACTGTGATCTTTTCCGTCTGTGCTTGATCGGCTCCCATGCGCGCAATCCAAATCGTTGAACCGAAGAAGCTTCGCGAGATCTCCATCAATCGGCCCGGGGCTCCGGGACCGGGTCAGGCGTTGGTTCGGACCCATCGGATGGGGGTTTGCGGAACGGATGTCAGTTGCTATTTGGGCAAGTTCCCTTTCTTTGCCTTTCCGAGAATCCCTGGCCATGAGCTCGGGGTCGAAGTCTTAGCCGTCGGATCCGACGTGCAGAACGTCCGGCCTGGGGACGCTTGCAGCGTCGAGCCCTACATGCACTGTGGGACTTGTTATGCCTGCCGCAAGGGGGCGAGCAATTGCTGTGCGAACCTCAAGGTCATCGGGGTCATGAGCGATGGTGGGTTGTGCGAAAGGTTTCTCATTCGGGCCGACAAGCTCCATGTGTCCTCGAAGTTGACTATGGACCAGTTGGCATTGGTCGAGACCTTGGCGATCGGATGCCATGCGAGCCAACGATCTCAGACCGGAGCCCAAGACAGCGTCTTGATCATCGGAGCTGGTCCGATCGGCATCGCGACCTTGGAGTTCATCAAGCTCACCGGGGCAGCGATCACGGTCATGGACATGAACCGCTCTCGCTTGGACTTTGTACAGAGAAACTACGCGATCGAGCATTGCATCGAGGTTTCCCCCGAGGTCTCCGGATTGGAGATCGCCAAGGCGATGACCCAAGGGGACATGTACTCGGTGGTCATCGATGCGACCGGAAACCGTTTTTCGATGGCTGGAGCTTTGCAGTTTGTCGCACCGACAGGCCGGTTGGTCTATGTCGGGATCACGCAGGATGAGATCTCGTTCAAGCACCCGGCGTTGCATCGGCCCGAAGTGACCTTGTTGGCCTCGCGCAATGCGTTGCCCAGCGATTTCCCTTATATCATCGGGTTGATCGAGGCCGGGACGATCAAGACCGATCCGTGGATCACCCATAGAACCAATTTGGATCATGTCGTCGAGGAGTTCGATTCATTCACACGTCCTGAGAATGGCGTGCTCAAGGCCATCATCGAAGTCGTCTGATGCATTTCTGGGATCATTCCTTTTCAAGCCCCGAGGCGAACCTCGCTTTCGACGAAGCGGTCCTTGAGTCTATGGAAGGCCACACCGAAGGCGAGCTGTTACGGGTTTGGCAGATGCCCGAGCGATGCGTGGTCATCGGGAGATCCTCTAAGGTATCCCAGGAGGTCGATCAGGAGGCTTGTGCCCAGGACGGCGTCGCGATTTTGCGCCGCATGAGTGGCGGCGCATCGATTGTCGCAGGGCCGGGTTGTTGGATGTTCTCATTGCTCTTGTCGTTGGAGCTTCGGCCTGAATGCCGAGCGCTTGACGGGGCCCATCGGACGGTCATGACGCGTATGAGGAACGCCGTGCAAGGGGCGTCACAGGAGCTAGGATCGGATTCTCAGGTCCAGATCCAGGGGATCTGCGATTTGACGATCGGTGGTCGCAAGGTATCGGGCAATGCTTTGAGGCTCAAACGAAACTGGATGATGTACCACGGGACGTTGATCATCGACATGCCGCTCGAGTGGATTTCGCGGTATCTGTTGGAGCCACCCAAGCAGCCGGAGTATCGCGAGAAGCGGTCCCATAGGGATTTTGTCGAGAGCTTGGGCAAAAGCTTGGCGGATCGAGCGAAGTTTATCGAGGTGCTCAGCGAGCAGTCGCGAGCTCAGTGGCAAGCGGATCGAGAGTGGAGCGAGCATCCCTTTTCCGGCTCGCACCTCGAATCGGTCCAGTCGTGGATCGATCGTCGCTATGGCGATGCGGCTTGGCATTTCCAACGCTAACGCGTTACTCTTTCGCAGGCTTAGTTGCAGGCTTACCGGCAGGCTTAGTTGCAGGCTTATCCGCAGGATCTTGCTTCGGGGCGATTTCGACGATCATCGGAAAGGAGCCTTCGACGGGCAGCTCGGCGTTATCGTCTTCGAGCGAGTACTCGGCGGTGAATTCGATCACCCCTCCTTCGTCGGGTATTTTGCCGTGGCTATCGAGAAAACTGGCGTACTGCTTGATCTCGCTTAGGAGTTTTCCATTTCCGCTGGTCGAGGCCAGGAAGGAATCGGCTGGGATTTGGAAGCCCGTTTTGGATCTCGAGCGAGGGACGTTCGCAAACTCGACGGGGCTCAGGCGAGCCGTCCCGTGGGTCAGGTAGAGGTGGACTTTGCATTTGGGGATTCCAGGCATGGTGTTGGCGGGGAGTTCGATGACCGGCAGCATGGGGCTTTCGGCCAGGAGGTCATCGAAGTCGTTTTTGGTGTTGCGCATCAGTTCGAGCGTCACGGTTGCATCCTCGATTGTCGGGCCCGACGGAGGGCATTCGGAGCTTTGTTCGGGTTCTTCGGCACGGAGGACCGGCACGAGCAAGTGCGCGCTGACGCCGTAAGGTGTGGCGACTTGGACATCGATGTATCCATCGTAGTGTTGGTCTCTTGCGATCCGTTCGTTGTAGTGTTCGAGCAGGCGAGTATCCTTCATGACCGGCAGTCCTTTTGGCAAACGGACTTGGAGGATCTGTCGGGAGATCAGGGAGAACTCTGCGGGATCGATCCTTTGATTGCCAGCGATCAGGTGGGTTTGTTTGATGCTGAAGTTATCCCCGGAGATAAAGAAATCAGCACCGGTGTCAGGGTTGTATCCAGGAGCGCCGTACCAGCCTGTGATTTCAGGGGAGAGTTGACGCGTGCCGTTGCAAAAGAGTTCAAAGCCACCGTGGGTATTTTCGTTGGGGACTTGGCATGAGATCGTTTGGAGAGGTAGGCGTTTTTCGAGTTGTTCGACTCGGGCCATGACCCGTTCGACTTGTCCATCGCGGTACAGATGAGCGCACCGGATGCACATTTCAGCTCGATTCTGCATTTGTTTGATTGCCCGGCTCAGGTGGACATCCTCTTGGACCGACGTGCCGGTATGTCCGGGGTTATCGAGTTTGAACCAGTGGCCGTGGGTTTCGAACGAAACGTACGGGACGAACGAGGGCATCAGAATGATGGCCGTGCATTCGCGCATCCCCGGTTCGATTTCGCTGCTGCGTTCAAGTTGTCGATCGGTAGGACCACCGACGATTAGATCACGGAAGAAGACCTTGGCGTTGCTTTCGACGGGAGGGGTTTGGAATCGGGGTTGGAAACGCCAGCCGAAGGTATTATCTCCTTGGCCAAAGGCGATCGCCGTACGGTTCAAATCGATCGTTGCGCGGTCGCGTTGGAGTTTTCGGATGGTGTCCAGGGCGGTCGACAGTCCGAGGTTTCCGCTAGAGAATCCCAGGACGACGGCCAATTGCATTTGACGGATGACCGACGAGGCGTCGGCGATGCTTTGTTGGTCGATTTGTGGGTCGAGTGCAAAGACCCGCACCGGCCAGCGCAGTTGGACATAGCGAGCGAAGGAATCGCGGGCTTCGGGGCTCGGATCGGGTCCGAAGAAGGCAAGCCAGCACGGGTGCGAAAAATTCGATGGACGCGTACCGGTTGTCTCGCGGATATCGTCGTTGAGCCGTTCGTTCAGCAGGAGCGAATCGACAAAGACGCACCAGGCCAACGAGCGTGTGACGTCTTGGGATTCGTCGCCTGAGATCGAGAGCAGGAACTGCTTGCGCAGGATTTCGATTTCGTCGGTTTTTCGCAGTCGGATCAGGTTGACTAGCGATTTTTCGCCGGTCGATTCGCGGTCCCACCAATCGCGCATATTCTCGGAGTAAACCAGTTCGATAGCGGCTGTGAGTTCTTCTCTGAGGAACGCTTGGACATCCGTCAGATGAACGACCCGTCGGTTGGGGATATCCTCGCGGAGTCCTTTCAAGGCGGTGACGGCCACCTCGAGCATTTCATCGAGACCATAGACATCGATGATTTGCGTTGGGGGGAAGGGCTGTTGTCCCCGGCGGGTTTGATTGCCTGAAAAAGAGATCGAGCATACCGAGGTAAACGTGCGGCCGATCATGCTGCGAGCCACGCTTTTTGCCGTTTGGTTTTCAGGCATACCGAGCGATTTTTTCTGAGCCTCAGACTCAGACTTAAGGCTCTGGGCCAAAGCTGCAATGCTAGGGGTGTAAGGCAGGCTGCCATAGGTCAAATCACCATTTTCAAGAAGATCCATCAGCGTTTGGGCCGAGAAGTCATCGCCGAGTCGTTTGGCCAATTCCCATATTTTGTCTGCGCCGTTGGGATCGCTGTTGATGAACTTGACCAAGGGGATCGAGAGTTGGTCTGTCAGGTCGTTGAGGACCATATCCCGAAAGGTCATCGGGAGAAGGTCGGGTCCTAGGTAGGGTTTCGCCGTGTAGGTGATCTCGGCTCCGTAGCCACGTTTGGTGATCGAACCGGGCAGCAGGGACACAGGCACGCGGACCAAATTGAGCGAGTATCCTGGAGCATCGGCCGTGTCGTCCCCTTCGTTGATTCGTCGATGTTGGTTGAGGTGTTGCATGTAGCGAACCAACTGATCGATTTCCTGAGTCTGTTCGAGTCCGAGCGTTTTTCCGAGGAACTCTTTGGTTCCCAGGGTAAACGGGCTATTCGCTTCGGGGAGCGAATTGCTGAGCGTCACATTGGCGCTCCCATCTGGGGGAGTACCGGTATTGGCGATCGAGTTGACGGTGATCGCTGGGGCGGGGACGCCGCCGCTTGCGGTTTGATTTTGCAGGGCCAGGGCGACCGACAGCAGCGCCGAGTCGCTGACTTGCTGAGCGCCGGCGATGCGGTTGGGGTCGAAACCATTGCGCAGCGGCGCGAGGATCTCTTCGGCCTCCCTTCGGTACTGCGTCAACCTAGCTTCGCCCCAGACGTCTGGAGCTTTCGATGAAACGCTACCCCATTGGCTGATATGGTGTTCGAGCCAATCGACGTTTTTGGCCAGTTCCTCGAGCGTTCGGTCTTCGCTCGTCAACGGCGGTTTGCCGTGGCCTTTGGCCCAAGCGGCCATTTTGGAGACCACGGTGCCTTGTGCGTTGGCACACGAGGCGGGGACCATTGCGGCCCCGAGCGCCAGCGATCCCAGAACGCAGAACCGGAGCAGACTTTCGCTCCGTAGGCTTCTATTAGGCAACCAGCAAAAGAACTTGCTTGCGCGGTTGTTTGCTGCGTGGTTGTACGTTGCGGGGCGGTTTGCTGAACGGGAGCACGGGAGCATAAGATCGATCCTTGGGCAATACCGCTCCGAGGTCGATAACTACAGAATTCTAGAATTCCAGGAGCGCGGGAATCCTGACGATTCTCTTTATCGGCATGAGCGGATGTCAAACTCGTCCGATTTTTCCGTAAATGATGGCCAAGCGATTGATTGGAAATTAGCAACTGATTCGACTCAGGCAAAGGGCGTTAAAGTTTCTCCAGATTAACGCCATGGTTTGAAGGCATTGGTCGTTGCGAACATCGGTGCGGCTAGGTCGGGGTGATGCCTCAAGATCACATCCTTCATGGAGTTGTTGTTGACCCAGTCGAGTCCGAGTTGGGTGTAGACATCGGGCGTAAAGTCTTGGGCGGTAAACCGATCGCTTTTGAGTCGGCGCGAGGCCATGAGGATAAAGATACGAAAGGTTGTATCGCTGAACCCGAAGCCTTCGGGCTTGGCTTCGGCCAAGGTACCGACGAGCAGATCGAGGTCATCGACTTTGTCGGAGCCATCGGGATGGGTTCCGTAGACTTCGCGCAATCGGCCAGCGATGGTTTGGTCTTGGGGCGTATTGAACTCGTTGAACGAGCCAATAGGTTTCATCCTCAGCTCGGTTCGAAAGCGGTTGTATCGTGGGATTTGTCGTTCCCGATCCCGCAAAATATCGATAGTCGCAAGATCGAGCAGTTCTCCGGTTACGGGGTTGCGAAAGCGTCGCAGGAAGTTCGGATAGTTGTTGAGGCTCAGAGCACCAGGCAGTTCGGTACCGAACGAGTAGAGGACTTCTTCTTCGCAGAAGGATTCCCAGACCTTCAACGAGCCTTCTTGGCCGACGGCACCGAGCCCTACCTCTAGGGAGCAGCGTTGGACTTTGTTTGGGTTCGTGTGGCTTTTGAGTGTTATGGAATCCGGCATCAAGGAATGCATGCGATAGACGGCGACGAATTCCTCGGTCAGGCTGTAGGGGGCCGCATGGTGATTGATCCCTGAACCGGGGATCCCCCAGAACGCTTCATTGAGGCCGAGTCGACCGATAGCATCGATGAGCCGATCGGAGAACAGACCGAACCAGTTGGCATTCATCGACACTTCAAGCATCGGGTTGGCGAGGATCGCCGGAGTCCATTCGATCGTGTGGATTTTGGCCATCAGGGCCGCGTTGATCAGGCGAGCTTTTTGAAAGAGATGTTCGCTGGACCAATTCGGGTACTGCGCGGCTAGCGCATCGCAGATCGCGTTGTGTTCCTTTACGAACAATTCGTGCAGCAGGCTTAGGCCCAGCCACCAATTGTCAAAAAAACCGGTGTTCGCATCGCCCGAAGGGGTATGGACCGATTGCAGATAGGGGCATGAGGAATTCTTCAGTGCATCGGTTTTCCAGGTTTGTGCGCCGTAGATTTGCGAAGCGTCCCACCAATGGGATTCGGAGTTCACGTAGGTATCAGGCGCGTTTTGTTGGTCTTGAAAGCGACGGGTCGGATCGGCTCGAGTGCGGGAGACTCGCATGGGCGAATCGGGCCATCGGTCGTGCTCGGGGTCCTCTCGGGTATCGACTTCAAAGGGTTGTGCATCGAGAGTTTCCGTGGGGGTACCATGGCTGAACCAACCGTGGGTTTGGAATTGGATCCATGCGGCAGCAAGAAGGTTGATCGATGGGGCGTAGAGGGTGTTGTCGGGTCGGTTCGGATCGCGCGCTAGGAGTTTGCAACTGACGACTCGGGGGTTTGGGCTGAGCAAACGCGAGTTAGGGGAATCGGGTGCTGCTTCGAGCGATTCGAAGGGCATGTTTCTGCCGAAGCGCGCATCGGGATGGCTCCGTGTGAATTGCGTCGAAGGGGTTCCCGGGGGAGATTGGCTAGCGATCCCCATGGTGGGGTTTTGCGGATCGTTGAAACTGCCGTCGGAGGTCCTCCATAGGCCCGAAAAGGGGCACTGGGGTAGGTTGGGATTTGGGCTGGGAATCGGCGCGATCAGCCCGGTCGGATCCGTCACGGCGATTTGGTCTTGCGAGGTGCTATGCAGATTGTAGATGCGCAATTCCTCGCGGAGGGCTGCGAGGTTGGCGATGCCAACCCATTTGGGCAACTCATGCCAGGCCCAAAATCGGTTGATCGTACGAAACAGCAATAGGAAGCTTTGACCGAACAGGGAGCGATGGTCGAAAGGTTGGTACATGGTGCGCAGCGTCAGCGCGACCAGGACCAGCACCAGGGAGAACAGGTAGGTCAGCCAGACCGGCGAGCTGTTGCTGGCGATCGTCGAAACGGTGCATTGCAAAAACACGGCCAGCGAGAGGACCGAGCGTTCGATACGTAGGAACTTATCGAGGAGCGATTGGTGGACCACCGGGGTGCGAGGGTCGCAAGGGGCGGAACGACTAGCATCTTTGAAGATATCCCAGCCCGAGATGCATAAATCGGCAAGCCACCATAAACCCAGCGATGCGCGGGCGATTCCAAGCGACTGCGACGTGCGGTATTGCAGAAAGATAGGGATCGCGAACATCACGTAGGCCAAGAGCCAAAGGCTCCACCATCCGATCTGGCTCGACGCGTTTCCGGCCAGGGCTCTATGTCGGTAGCTAGGCAAGGGGCGTTCGTACCGATGGAGCGAAGGCTGGCGATGGAAGATCAAGATCGCGATGGCCAAGTAGGCCAAGACATTTTCGATGGCAAGCCAACTTCGGTAGGTCGGGTTCCCCCATTCGGGCAACCCGGCGAGCCAAGAGAGCGATCCGATGGCGAGCATCGCCAAAATCACCGCAAGGCTCAGGGTCATGACGGTGAACACACGCCGCTTGAAAAGAACTCCCCGTTGGTTCATAGGATTCGCGACTCGCTCTGGGCTGAATTTCTGTTAAACCTAATTTCTACCAAAGATAGTTCCGTCAAACCAAAATTTGTTGAAAGCGCGCAGGGTGACTCGGGGTAATTATGCCCGACTGAGCCCTCTGGAGAAACCCGGGGACAGTCCCCGCGTTTTTAGCGGAACGGCGCAAGCCGTCCGGTGATAAATCATTGGGAAATCGAGTGCGTTAGACGACTCACCGGAGTGCTTGCGCACTTCCGCTAACACGAATTCAACGCCACTGTTGGCTTCACGCAGGCGAGGCCGTGATTGGCAAACAAAAAAGCCGAGGTGATTTGGTCACCCCGGCTTTGTGATTGCGGTTACAGATTAAGGACAAAAGACCCAGCAGGACTAGTTGCCCAGGGCCTTTTCGATCGTTGCGGTCAGTTCGGCCGACATCGGTTCGACACCGGATCCGAAACGTCCGATGACGTTGCCCTTACGGTCGACGAGGAACTTTTCGAAGTTCCATTTGACGTTGCCTTTGCCGGCAGGTTTGGTTTCGACTCCGGTCAAGTAGCCATACAGAGGGCAGGCTTTGCCTTTGGTATCGTCATTGACAGTGACCTTATCGAGCATGTCGAACGTTACGTTGTACTTGCTCGAGCAGAACTGCTTGATCTCGTCGTTGGAGCCTGGCTCTTGGCCACCGAATTGGTTGCAAGGAACTCCGATGACGGCTAGGCCTTTGGAGTTGTACTTCTCGTGGAGTTGTTGCAGTCCGGTGTACTGCTTTGTGTAACCGCACTTGCTTGCGACGTTGACAAACAAAACGACTTTGCCTTCGTACTTGCTCAATTCGACCGATTGGCCGTCGATGTTCTTCATGCTGAAGGCCAGTGCTGGAGGTGCTGGCTGGTTGGTTTCTTCGGCGAACGAGGAGGACATAAGAGCCATAGCGACGATACCTGCGAGAAGTTTACGAGAACCGAGGAAAGATCTGGGGGACATAGGATACTCCTGTCAAAGGACGGGTTGAGGAATTCAGGCGAAAATGGACCAGGCTGGACCACGTTGGACCAGACTCGGTCATAGATTATTCTAGAGGGTCAAGCCTTAGGCGGGGGTGGAATTTGCTCGCCACGGATCAGATCGTCGTAGGTTTCTCGGGAGCGAATGCAGTGGATCGAGCCGTCCTCGATGAGCAGTTCTGGGGTTCGGAAACGGCCGTTGTAGTTGCTCGACATGACAAAACCGTAGGCGCCGGCGACTTCCAGGACCAGCAAATCCCCGACCTTGGCCACAGGCAACTGGCGTTTGGCGACAAAACCGCCCTCTTCTTGGGTGAAGATATCCCCGCTTTCGCACAGGGGCCCGCCGACGACGACCTCGATAAGATCTTTGTCCGATGGTTGGTGACCTCGATGGCAGATGGAGATCGGGTGATAGGCACCATAGAGGATTGGGCGTGCAAGGTCATTGAAACCTGCATCGAGCAGGTAGAAGGTATTCTCACCCATCTTTTTTACCGAGCGGATTTCGGCGACCAGGAAGCCGCTTTCGGCGACGAGGTATCTGCCCGGTTCGATTTCCAAGCGCAGTGGATGTCCGAACGAAGCGGCGAGTCGGTTGCGGGTTTGGTCCCACAGACGGTAGTAGCGATCCAGATCGACGTAGCTTTGGCCTTGGCGATAAGGGACAGGCAGTCCGCCCCCGGCGCTGATGGTCGTCAGGGTGCGTCCGATTTGCATCGCGATTTTCTCGAGTGCATCGCAGACCTGGGACAGGTGTTCCAAGTCGGTACCCGAGCCGATGTGCATGTGCAGGCCGGTGATGACGATGTTGTGCAGGTCGGCTAGGCGGAGGCATTCGTCGATCTGGTCGTGCCAAATCCCGTGCTTGGACTGCGGGCCACCGGTGTTGGTTTTTTGGCTATGACCGTGACCGAATCCGGGGTTGATCCGCAGGGTGACACTCGAGCCCGGAACGGCGCGTCCGAGTTGCTCGATCATGTCAGGGGAACCGCAGTTGACGTGCAGTCCGAGTTTTTTGATGATCGCAAGGGCCTCTTGGTCGAACACATCGGCCGTGTAGACGATCGCATGGGGATTGGTACGTGGGTCGTAGCCTGCCGACAGGGCGCGTTGGACCTCACCGGCACTGACCGCGTCGACGACCACGCCGAGTCGCCGCAAGCGATCGAGGATCGCGATGTTCGAGCAAGCTTTTTGCGCGTAGCGGATGACATCGAAGGCCTTCAGATCGGCGACCTTTTGGGCGATGGTGGCCATGTCATAGATGTAGCATGGTGTGCCGTAGTGTTGGACGATCGACTCGATCGATTGCCCAGCGATTTCGCGGCGTAGGACGGGGAACAAAGAGTCTGGACTCGACATGAAAACTGAGGAACTCCAACGAGGAATGAAACTTGGCTCGAGACGGCTAGGAACCCAACCGCTTTTTATTTCTAACGCTTTGGGAATACTTCTCCAAAAACTTCTTTTCGCGACCGGTCAGTGAGTCTTTGCCTGAGGCATGAATTTTTTCTAGGATACGGTCGGCTTCTTTGGCCTCGAGTTCTTGGTCGCTGAGCGTCGCGTCGTCAGATGTGTGGAGCCTGAACTTGCGTCGCTTCCACCATCGCTGGATCGATTCGACACCTTGGCGGGGATCCTGCAGCTTGGTGAAATTCCAGCCGAGGAAAAAATAGAGGGTTGCAAACAGGATCCCCAGAAGGTGGACATCGTAGGCGATTCCAGGACCCGAGCTCGAGAAAAAATTCGTCAGGACGAAGATCACCCCGAGGACCCAAGCGGGCATCGGAAAGACGATGAAGTAGACCGTCGCGTTGGGGTAGTTGTAGACAAAGAGCATCGAGATACACAGCACAGCGCCCGAGGCACCTAGAACCGTTGAAACATCGGAGCCTAAGCCTCGGAAGATCATCGACCCGATGCCACAGAACAGAGCGGCTAACATGTAGATCTTAAGAAACTCGACCCGACCGTAGCGAGACTCGACCGAGCGGCCCATGAAGTACAGGCTGAGCATGTTGAAGAAAATGTGGCCGATGTTCGTCGAGGAGTGGGCAAAAGCGTAAGTGATCGCTTTGAACCACAACCACGGCTTCCAGAGCGTATCGGAGCCCAGCGCTAAGGCTTCATTGACCGAGCCTTGGCTTGTCAGGGATGGATTGCCGAACAGGAGATTGACGACAAAGACGATCACATTGAGGATGATCAGTTGAGCGACGGCCGATTGTTGGTTCCAACTTGGCCGCAAATCAACGTCTTGGTCGCTTTGGTAATACCCTCGGTCTTGATACCCCATATGGTTGCCGGTTTGCCACAACGCTGCGCGAGCGTCGCTACGAACCAGGATTCTCCAGAGCGGGTGGTCGGGCTGGGGCGTTTGGGATACTCGGGCTAACGGCCTTTTGAGGTTCGGGCGACTCAGCAGGCATTGGCTCAGCAGGCATTGGCTCAGCAGGTTTTGGCTCGCCAGCAGGCATTGGCTCAGCAGGTTTTGGCTCGCCAGCAGGATCTTGGACTTTAGGAATCAGATCCTTTGGGCTGATCGCCGGGGCAGGGTTTGAGCCGGGGGTCTCTCCTGGGGATGGGCTTGGGACACCGTTGGCAATACCGTAGGCTTTGGCCAGCGGGGTGCTGAAGAAGTCTTCTGGGCTTCCGAGTTTCAGAGCGTTGGCGTTCCAATCCGCGAGGGTTTTCTCGATATCAAAGCCTAGGTAGTCGGCATCGTAGGCGCGTCGAAACTGCATGAACTCGTAGAGAACGAATCGCTCATCGATATCTTCGTCGATGAGTTTCTTGTAGCGGTTGGTAGCTTTGAGTACATCGCCGCCGACATCTTCGGTCATGATGACAGGATAGAAGCGGAAGACTTTATCCCATCGGACGAAGGCTTCTTCGTACTTCTCGACAGCGCCTTTGATATCGGCGACATCGATGAGTTTGTTGGCTTCATAAATCATGCGACGGGCATCGACCATGATTTGCTGTTGTTCGGCCAGTGCCCGGGTTTCCCAGTAGGCGTAGTTGACTTGGTCTCGCAGCGAGCTGGTCGACTTGGCATACTCTTCAGCAGCACCGAGTTGGACGGCCATTTCGAGGGCTTTGATTTGATTGTCGCGGGGCAGTTCGTTGGCAAGTTCTTGGTAGGTCGGTTCGACGGCGAGTTGGAACTCGGCGGCCCACATGCGTTCTTCGGTGTTCCGTTGATCGTCGGGTTTGTCGAAGGCTTGGGCTTTGCGTGGATTGCTCGCTCCGTATTTGGCTTTCTTGGCTTCGATGACCTTCTCGCGGCCGGCGCTGGTCAGATCGATGAATTGGCGTTGGAGACGTTCGACGTCTTTACGAGCCGTATCGATGCTTCGGAGGGTCACAGGGACATATCCGGTGGTAGCCAATTCGCGGTTCCCGAAGTCCTTCCATTCACGGCTAGCTTTTTCCCAGACGAACTTCGCGCGTTCATCGAGGATCCCTTCGTCCTCGATGGCTTCTCCGTGGTACATCTGCCAGAGCGGTCCGTAACTAAAGAGAAGGTGGGGAGACTTTTTGATGGCGATACCGGCTGATACCAATTGGTAGGCTTGTTCGAACCATTGTTTTCCGACCAGCCAGTTATCGGGTTTTCGATCGGGTCCGAGTGCATCATCGGACTTGGCGTTGAGCCCTTGCTCGACAAAGTACTTGTGGAACTCGTCGTCGTTTCGGAACAGTTCGCGGTATTGAAGTTTTTCGTCGGCTTTTCCCATTTTGGCACCGACATACTGACCTAGATCGTATTGGAGGATGGGTTTTCTGGCATTGAACTTGGTCCCTTTGACTAGATAGTCGATCCCTTTTTTGACCCACTCGTAGCGTTGGCGGTAATCTTCGAATTCAGGCGAGACGTTGTAGCTCAGGTTGTGGGCTTGGTGTTGCCAGACGCTGATCATGTGGGGTTGTAGCAGCGCGATCTGGTTGAGCGTTGCGCTGAAGCGGTCGAAGTACTTTTCTTCTTTGTAGTGGTCGGCTTGCATCCAGAGAATACTCGCGGCGATGCCTCGCATGCCCAGGGTAGCGAGTTTCATGCTTTCGCTCGCCGGGTCGAGCTTACCTAAGTCCGCTTGGCCAATCGAGTAGCGGCTGCGGAGTTCGGCGATCTTTCCGGACCCTTTGGTGGGGGGTTTCCCCAAGTAAAACAGGGGGAAGAGCAATGCCACCATCGCCAGGATGTAAATAATTTTTCGACTAAGAGATCGATTGTTCACGCTGCCATCTCCCGCGTCTTGAGGAAGAAGTAACTAACCAGGGCCGTCAACACAAAGTAGCCAAATGCGATCGTCAGGTGTCGAGCAAGTAGACCGCCGAAAAGATTGTAACCGTAGGCAACGAAGTTGGACGTATCGAGCTGCGAAAAATTCGGAACCGCGTTCTTCAGTTGCGAGACGGCCAGCAAAATTCCGCGGTCGGCAGTGGCGATGACTTGCTGAAGCGTTTCGTTGCCGAGTTCCATTTCGATTTGGGAGCCCATTTGGGTCGGCAAGCGGATGAGTGACTCGATCGGCCCGCCTCCTTTGGAGGTGGTCGTGACCAAGTTATCGACGAAGAACCCGAAGAAGCCCAAGACCAGGGCTGCGACCGTCGCGATGATCGCCACGGGCCCGGAGAGAAACGTCGAGAACATCACTCCGAAACAGATCACAATGAACATCTGAAGCCAGATGCTGATGTAGCCTTTGACGAAGTTCCACCAGAACTGCAAGTCTGCCGGTCGCAGGTAGATATCCGCCGCGGCCATCCCTAGGTACTGACCTCGGTCTTGGCAGCGAACGACGACTTCAAAACTTCCATTCGCAGCGATGTCATTGAAAAAGTCCAGGTCGGTGGCGATGTCTTTGCCTTCTTCGTTTTGTTTGAAGCCCTTGAGCTTGGTCCGCACCGAGCGTCGATCGACTTGGAACTCTTTGACTTTGAAAAGCTCGTCTTCGCTTTTGACTTTGCCATCGGTGCTGCGGAAGTGGATTAGGCCACCGACGGGCGTAACGATATCCCCTTTGTAGGTTCGAAACGCGCTGATGGTCAGGTCGTAAAGAATCACATCGCGGAACAGATTGGGTCGGACACCTTCGAATCGCCAGACGGCTCGCGAGAGCGAGTCACCTTCGATGTACTTCTGGTACTCGGACATGTATCCGACGTTGTAGCCTTCGTTTTTCTCACCGTCGCGTCCGGTGAATTCTAGACCTTTGGCGTAGATCGGAATCCGGGCCGTCAGGTCATCGATCGGACTTCCAATGACGACCTTATCGCCCACCTTGGTCACGATGTGACGGTGCCCCTTGACCTCGTTGGTCGTTCCGCGTCCTTCGGAATTGAGCGTAAAGGTGTGGCGATGTCGGTTATTGTAGGTCGATTCGCCGGATTTCGCCGTCGGGTCGATCGAGACCAATTCATGGCTGTGATCTAGGCCCCGAACGACGAATACGTAGCTCAAGAGTCCCATGATCGCAAGGACCAGGGTACCGATGGCCGTAAAGCCCAAGACCCGTCCGAGGAACAATTCCAGGGGCCGAACCGGTTTGGTGGTAATCGTATAGATCGTGCGGTTTTTGATATCTGCAGGGATACTAAAGCAACTGATGAAAAGCCCAAGCAGGATCACCAGATAATTGGTCGCCGTGAGCACGAACACTAGGTAAAGTCTCGCGGGGCTATCGGCATCTGGATCGAGGTACCAGCCGGCGAACATCATCGCGACGATGAAGATCCCGATGAGGACCAAGATCTTCTTTCGGATCGACTCTTTGACTGCCAGTTTCGCCATGGCGTATATTCGCCGAAACGAAAGCTTGGGCAAATCGACCGTAAAGAGCTGGCCGATGATTTGCGAGACCCTCAGGAAACCCTCGGATGGACCGTACTTGAGCACCGAGACGATGTATCCGATGACAAACCCCAGTAGGGCCAGGGTCACCGAGAGGATCGCGCCGTCTCGCAGCGCGTTTTTCTCGAACAACCATTCGCTGTAGGTCCAAAAATGATCGGGA
This sequence comes from Planctomycetota bacterium, assembly GCA_026692845.1. Taxonomy (GTDB): domain Bacteria; phylum Planctomycetota; class Planctomycetia; order Pirellulales; family Pirellulaceae; genus JBKCUI01. Next base: position 18,829 of record JAPLNM010000141.1, read on the forward strand.
TTAAGCCGCATGATAAGAGAGTCTCGTGAGCGATATCGAAGGCAAGAGTATCGAAGGCAACAGTATCGAAGGCAACAATGGGACAGGAATCAAGGACGGGAAACAGGGACTAGTTACCGCCTCGGCCACCTCGGCGACCCGGACGTTGCTCGCTCTCTTTGACGATCTCGAGGAACAGGTCTTCCATCGTTGTGGTGGGGTTATCCATCCGATCAAGCTTGCCACCGGATTTCTCGATGATTTCGCGGATCTGGTTCTTGGCCTCGTCGGTCAGGCCGCTGGCGTGGATCTCGGTGAGGTCTTGGATCTTCAGCAGGCTATCGACGCGTCCGAGCTCCTTGAGCTCTCCTTGGTGCAGGATCGCGACGCGGTCGCAGACGTCTTGGACGTCGGCCAATTGGTGCGAACACATCAGGATCGTCTTGCCTTCGTCGCGGAGCCGAAGGATCAAGTCCTTCATGTCGCGGGTCCCGAGAGGATCCAGACCGGTCGTCGGTTCATCGAGCACCAAGAACTCTGGTTGGTTGATCAGCGCTTGTGCCAAACCGATTCGCCGGGTCATCCCTTTGGAGTACTCTTTGAGTTGTCGGCGGCGGGCATGCTCGAGCTTGACCATCTTGATGAGGCTTTCGATCCGTTGCCTGCGCACGTCAGCGGGTATATCGAAGAGCCGGCCGTAGAAATCGAGGGTCTCCTCGGCGTTGAGGAACTTGTACAGGTACGATTCTTCGGGCAGGTATCCGATCCGCTCGTTTTTCGAAACGTCGGTGGCTTCTTTGCCGAAGACAAATACGCGGCCTTGGGTCGGGAAGAGCAGTCCGAGCATCAGTTTGATGGTCGTCGACTTGCCCGATCCGTTGGGACCCAAGAGCCCAAAAATTTCTCCACGGCGGACTTCCAAATCCAGGGACTTAAGTGCCTGGACTTTCTTGCGACCCCAGAAGTCGCGGTAGACTTTGCCTAGATTTCGGGTTTCAACGATCGTTTGGGTTGGATCGTTGTCGTGGGCCGAAGGCCGGTTTTCCTGGTCCAGTGAGGTTGCCATGGGATCAATCGACGGTTGTAGTCTAAGGGATGAGTGGACTGGGGGCCGAAAAGAACAGACAGACCCCAAGGATTGGCTGAACTACGAAGAAATCCCGGCTGTGGTTCAGCGACTGGCCACGCGAATCAAGGAAAAATCAGCCTAGGGAGCGTCGCCGAATGGCCCCTGGTTTCTATAATCGCCTCATGCAACGATCCGACCCCCGCTACCTAGACTCCCTGCACTATCTGCTCGACCGCGTCAATTTTGAAAAGTCGACCGATCGGGACCAGACCATCAACACCTTCCAACTCAGCAGGATGGCGTATCTGTTGGAGTTGCTGGGCAACCCCCAATTGGCAGCACCGGTGATCCATGTTGCGGGGACCAAGGGAAAAGGCTCCGTCTGTTGGTTGTTGGCCGAGGCCTTCCGCCGCAACGGCCTGCGAACCGGCCTTTTTACCTCCCCTCATCTGGTCGATCTCGAAGAGCGTTTCGCCATCGATTCCCAAGCGATCGAGCCTGGGGAACTTGTCGATATCCTCGATCAGATCCGATCGGCCGACCAACGCTGCACGCAAAGCCAGCACGGACAGCCGACGTTCTTCGAGCTGACCAACGCCATCGGTTGGTTGGCATTCCGAAACCACAAGACCCAGGTCAACGTCATCGAGGTCGGACTCGGGGGACGCTTAGACAGCACCAACGTCTGCTCTCCGACACTTTGCATCATCACAAGCATCAGCTACGACCACCAACTCCAGTTGGGAAACACCTTGGCCGAAATCGCAGCAGAAAAGGCCGGGATCATCAAGCCCAGCATCCCAGTCATCTGCGGAGCTAGAGCCCCAGAGGCCGCAGCGGTGATCCAAGCCCGGGCGATCGACCAGGGGTCCGAACTGCTGCAATTGGGCCGGGATTTCGACGCCCAATGGACCCCCAACACCGAGGCACTTTCGGCGAGTGTCGATTACTCCGGCGATTACTCCGGGTACCGAACCGTCTTGCGGATGCTCGGCAAGCATCAATCCGACAACGCCGCAATCGCAATTGCGGCTTGGCGAAAACTCAAGCAACTCGGCTGGAATCTCCAGGACCGAGCCATCGAAGAGTCGTTGGCAAACACGCAAGTCCCCGCAAGACTCGAGGTGATCTCGACCGACCCGACATGGATCCTCGACAGCGCGCACAACGAGGCCTCGATCAACGCCCTTATCGATACCCTCAAGACGTACTTTCCGTCGCGGCCCAAGACGGTCGTTTTTGCCTGTTCAAAAGACAAAAAAGCAGCCGAAATGCTCGAACGTTTGATCCCATCGGTCGATCGAATCGTCCTGACTCAGTTCCGTTCCAACCCCCGGTTCACCCCGGTCGAAAAACTTCGGCATATCGCCGAGCAACGCGTCTCGATCGGCCGCAAGGCAGGCCAGCGCGTCGCGACAATCCACACCGCAGAAGATCTGCCACGTGCCATGGGGCTTGTCAGCCAGCTCCCAGCAATCGACCTGGCAGCGAACCGATCGATGGTCCATGTCATCACCGGTTCGTTCTTTATTGCCAGCGAGGCCAAGGCTTATTTTGCCTCAGGTGGCCAAATCGGACCGACCTAACCGATTTTTAACAAAAAAACGGAGGTTTTGATCCTAGGATACGCCTCGATTAAATAAGATAATAAGATGTATCAATCGGGGGCTGCGCGGTGCCTCCTTACGTCGTTGCCTGCGTTCGTCGCCGACCGAATCGCAGCTAAAAATTCGCGTTAGGCATTTTGGAGTTGGGCCAAAGTACAAACTATGCGATTGACTCTCCGGACCTTGCTGTCGTATCGCGATGGCGTGTTGCCTCAAAAGGCCCACGAGGAACTTGGGCTCAAGTTCCGTGAGAGCCAAACCGCACAGAGCCTCTCAAGCAGGATCGACCGAGCGCAGACGTCTCCTTCCTCGCTCGCAAGCGAGCTTGCCGAAATCGAGCAGACCTGTTCGCCCAACGAGGTATCCGAGTTCCTCGATGGCGGGATGTCGCTCGATCGAGTCTTTTCGATGGAGCGAAAATGCGTCGGCAGCAACGCCATGCTCGCCGAGCTTGCTACGGTCCATTCGATCCTGGCTCGTGAGCTGCTTGGGACTCGAAAAAACCCATCGAACGAACCGACCGCGACGTTGCTTGCGCGACTCCATGCGCTGCATGACCCAGCTGATGCTTCTGCTGGCGATGCTTCGAATTGGGAAAAGAACGCACGAGAACCGACCCGGAGCGATCGGCCTAGCAATGGGGTTTATGGCAACGCCAGTGCCAGTGCGACTCCTAGCAGTGCTTCTGCGATTCCCATTGCAAGCCACAGCGCCGATGGGATCGGGATGGACTTGGAAGACAGTCCGCAGGATATGGACATGGGTACACTCGGGCTATTGCTTCAGACGGTGGGCTTGGCCTTCGTCTTAGCGATTCTGGGTTGGTGGATTCTTCGTAATACCTCTTTTTTATAGACATTAAGTCTGTCCGCAGGCAGGCGAGCTTTGGAGACTAACGCAGGTTGAACATGACGATGACTACTCCTAATGAATTCTCTAGCAATGGTCTTTCCGATACGAATCGCTTGGATCCCATGGATCGCTTTCCAATAGCTTTCAAGGCGGTTTGCAAGCTGGCCGGGTCGCTCGCGAAGTCCGTCGCCGGGTTGCTCGCCGCGCTGCTGATCGTCACGGCAGTGGCGTATAGTCAGGACCCCAACGAGGGAGCTCCGGACGCTCCAGGGCAACCTGGACAGCCAGGGCAACCTGGAGGGCAACCGGGGCAACCGGGGCAAGTAGACCCCAATGGGCAAAAGCCACCCAATGGCGGCCCTGGTAGCAAAGCTCCCGATGGGGCATCTAAGGATCCTTCTACGCTCAAGCGTCCGACGGAGCCCAAGCAAGCCCCTAGTCCGCGGGCCTTTGAGATCAAGCCTGACGAGCAGGGGATGATTCAGTTCCAGTTCCGAGATCAGGCTTGGCCCGACGTGCTCCAATGGGTTGCGGATGTCTCCGGGCTGGCGCTCGATTGGCAGGAGTTGCCATCGGATCTGCTGAGCATCGCGACGCCTGGAAAAGCCTCTTTGAGCGAAACGCGCGATATGATCAATCGCCATTTGCTCGCTCGCGGCTTTACCATCTTGGAGTTCCCTGGGGTATTGCAGGTTGTCAAGACCAAGGACGTCAATGCCTCGCTGATTCCGCGCGTCGAGCCCGAGGAGCTTGAATCGCTTCCTGCGAATCGATTTGTCCGCACGACGTACAAGCTCGACACGTTGATTGCTAAGGACCTGATCGAGGAGCTCAAGCAACTGATCAGCTCGAATGGAACGATGCGAGCTTTGAGCAAAACCAATCGGCTCGAAGCGATGGACACCGCAGCGAACCTTGCGGAAATCCACCGGATACTCAGCCAAGAGCAGTCCGAGGCGGTCTTGAACAATCTGGCTCGCGAGTTCCAATTGCAGCACGTTCGGGCCACAGAGGTCCGAGATCAGCTCTCGCAGTTTCTGAAGCTTGAGCCATCCAAGAGTGCCAATCCGCAACCGGGGCGAATGAGTCCCGAGGAGATGGAAGCGCAGCAGCAGCAGATGATGATGCAGCAACAGCTCGCAGCCCAGCAGGGACGCCAGGGCGGACCGAAGCCCGCCTCGCCCAGTCGCACCGAGGTCTATTTGATCGCCAACACCCGACGCAACAGCATCATCGTCAATGCCCCTCCCGACAAAATGGCGATCGTCGCCGCGTTTATCACACGCATCGATGTCTCCAATCCAGACGAAAACTACCAAGCGATGACGACCCGGATGAAGGTCTATCGCTTGAGCAGCTTGGATCCCAAGCAGTTTGTCAGTTCGCTCATGGCGCTGAACGTGTTGGAACCGACAACCCGCCTTGAGGCCGACGACAAGAACAAATCGATGATCGCTTACGCCTCGCTTGCCGACCATTTGACGATCCAAGAAACACTCAAAAAGCTCGATGGATCGGCAAGGCAAGCCGAGGTCATCGCCCTGCGTCGACTCCGAGCCGACGAGGTCGCAGGGACCATACGCATGCTCATGGGAGTCGAACAAGACAAAAAGGACGACAACCAACGGCGAAACTATTTCTCCTACGATTACTACTCCCAACGCAACAAGGATAACGCTTCGAAGGATACGCTGCGCATCGGAGTTAACGCTGAGAGCAACCAACTGATCCTTTGGGCCAACGAGTACGAGTCCGAGGAAATTAAAAAGTTATTGCTCAAGCTCGGCGAACTACCCCCCGAGGCACGCAGCGATCAACGGGCCCGTGTGATCGATGGGAATCGAAGCGAGCAGATGCGAGAGTATCTAGAACGACTCAAGCGGACGTTTGACCAAAAGGGGATCGAGCTCGAGATCCCCGCCGAGTCGGAATTCCAGAGCGATCAGCCGAAGCAAAGCGACAAACCGAGCGACCCGGACAAACCGATTCCCAAAGCGCCCGAGCTGATCCAGATCGGAGCCAATGCGCACAAGGGACCCTTGTCCGAAACGCCTTCCGGGAGCGTTTTGGTTGCAACCTCCCAGGAAACCTCCCAGGAAACCTCCCAGGAAACCTCCCAGGAAACCTCCCAACAGCCCTTACAAAAAAACGCTCAGAGGAACGCTCAGAGGAACGCTCAGAGGAACTCTCAGGAAAACACTCAGGCGACCCCTCAAGCCGGCAAAAGCACCGTCAAAGTTCGGTTCGACGAACAAGGCAACTTGGTGTTGGAATCCGACGACACCAAGGCGCTCGATGAACTCGAAGAGTGGATGATCAGCAACGCTCCCCCCGAAAAAGAATACGACGTTTTCCAAATCCGTCACGCGAGAGCTTATTGGATCAAACTCAACCTCGAAGAGTACTTCAAGGACGATTCGAATAAGAAAAACGATGGAGACGTATTGCTCGGCTTCCTTTTCGGAATGGAGTCGAGCAAGCGGGACGACGATGGGCCCCAGCTCGGCAAAAAACGCAAGCTCAAGCTCATGAGCGACTCGGACTCCAATACGCTTTTGATCAGCGGGGCAAGTCCCACGCAACTCAAGACCATTCAAAGGCTTGTCGCTCTTTGGGATAAGCCCGAGAAGCAGGACAAGCAGAACTTGCGATACACCAAGACCCTCAAGGTCGAGTTCTCCAAGGCCGAGAACATCGCCGATGCGATCAAGGACGCATTCCGAGACCTCTTGAGTTCCAACGACAAAGCCTTGGCCCGCAATCCAAAGGAGCCCGGTCAAGCCGCAGGGAGCAAAGAGTCCAAGCATCAGTCCGAAGACTCGATCTCCGAGGGTGGGATGAACTACGATTTCTCCGGAAAGCTCAGTTTGGGGGTCGATGCGATCACCAACACGATCATCGTCAGTGCCAAGGGGGAGGATCTGTTGAAATTGGTCACTGATATGATCGAAGAGCTCGACCTGAAGGCCAAGCGGAACGAAGCTGTCGAAGTGATCCAAGTCGGCGGGACAAGCACTGTTGCGTTGGAAAAAGCGCTCAAGAATCTGCTCCGACCCCAAAATGGTATGGACCCAAATGCTCGGCCCCCTCAGAATCTGAAAATCTCACCTGACGGCCAAGGCGGCATGCAGCGGCCTAGTCAGGCCAGAGACCCACGCCGTGGCGGTGCTGGCAATGCGTCGGGCAATCAAGCGTTCGGCGACGATTGATTTCAGCGACGATTGAGCCCAAGCCGTTCCACACGGGCATTCCACACGGGCATTCCATACCAATAGCAATCCACCGGCAAGAAGTGAATCGATGAATATTTTAGAGGGACAAACAGCAATCGTTTCGGGCGCAGCGCGGGGGATCGGAGCGGCGATAGCCAAAGCTCTGGCCGACGCAGGAGCCAATGTAGCCGTCAACGACATTCGCGAACCTACCGAGACCGTCGAGGCGATTCGAGCCATGGGTCGCAAATCGATCTCGCTCGTCGGGGACGTTTCGGACCAAGCAGCCGTCGAAGCGATGGTACAGAAATGCAAAGACGAACTCGGACCCGTATCGATCCTAGTATCCAACGCAGCCTTCAGCGATCGCGAACTTTTTTATCAAGCGAACATGGATGGTTTTCGCAAGACCATCGATGTGTGCATGTGGGGGCCGTATTACCTTGCCCGAGCTGTTGCCAACCAAATGATCGCCGAAAAGGTGCATGGGAATATGGTCTTTGTCAGTTCCCCGCATGCGTACAAGCCGATCCCAGGAGCGACGGCTTACAACATGGCCAAGGCGGCCTTGGATCAACTAGCCAAGACCGCTGCGGTGGAGCTTTCCGAGCACCGGATCCGAGTCAATTTGGTCCATCCGGGCTGGACCGATACACCGGGAGAACGCAAGTTCTTTTTCGAGGATGAACTCCAGGAGCACGCAAGCAACCTGCCATGGGGACGCCTTGCGAAGCCCGAAGACATCGCCCATGGCGTGGTATTCTTGTGCGACCCGCGCAGCGACTACATCACCGGAGCGACCCTCTCGATCGATGGCGGGATCGTCTTACCCTATCAGGAGATGTTCCGCATCCGAAACCGGCCCAAGACCACCTAAGGGTCTAGGGCTGTAAACTCACCGCCAAATGGATTTGGATGCCCGATGCATGAGTTTGATATCATCACGACCTTGGCCGGGGGCTTTACCGCCGCGTTGCTTTTCGGCTATGTCTGCCATCGGATCGGGCTCTCGGCGATCGTCGGATTTTTGGTTGCCGGGATCGTCGTCGGGCCGACGACACCAGGGTTTAACGCCAATCCGCAGATCGCCGCTCAACTTGCCGAAATCGGCGTGATTCTATTGCTTTTCGACGTCGGGCTTCATTTCGATTTGCAGGAGCTCGGTCGTGTGCGCAAGGTGGCCCTACCCGGTGCACTCCTTCAATGCGCGGGCTCCTTTCTAGCGACCTTTCTGCTGATGCTCTGGTTTTCATCGAATTGGCAGGAAGCCATGTCGATGGGAATCGCGATGTCGTTTGCCAGCACGGTAGTCGTCACACGTGTTTTGAGTGAGGTCAACGAGTTGCAGACACCCACGGGGAACTTGGCGATCGGCTGGTTGATCGTGCAGGATGTCTTGGCTGTTTTGGCCTTGGTCCTGTTGCCGAGTTTGAAGGGGATCGAGGGTGCTTCTTGGTTCAGTCTGCTCGGGATCCTCGAGATCGCAGCTTTGAAGATAGCAATTTTGGTTTTGGCGGTGATTTTTTTGGGGGGGCGGATTATTCCAAGGGTCCTCCATAGGATCGCCCAGACGCGTTCCCGGGAGCTATTCACGCTGACGATTTTGGTAATCGTGCTTGGATTGGCGCTGGTCTCCTCGAGGGGCTTTGGGGTGTCGATGGCACTTGGTGCCTTTTTAGCCGGGGTGGTCATTGGCCAATCGGATTTCTCGGTGCGAGCCACGAGCGATGCGCTGCCGATGCGGGATGCTTTTGCGGCGTTGTTTTTCGTGTCGGTCGGGATGCTTTTCGATCCGCTGGTGTTTTTTGAAACGCCGGGTCTCTTCGCAGCGGTGTTGTTTTTGGCCATGGTACTGACCCCGGCCTTGGCGATCGGTGCGATGCTCGTGTTTGGATTGCCCTTGAAAAATGCGCTGCGAGTCGGGTTTTCCTTCGCTCAAATCGGCGAGTTCTCCTTCATCGTGGCGAACTTGGCCAAACGCTCCGGTCTGATCTCCGATTCGCTCGTGCACCTGCTCGTGGCTGTATCGATCTTTTCAATCGCTTTATCCCCACTACTGCAATGGTCGATCGAACCGATCTTGGGTTTTGTCCGAGGTTCGACGAAGCTCCGATGGCTGGCCGTTTCGAGAAAGCCGCTGACGCGTCAGCCGGCCATTCGGATCGACGGTCTAGACGACCAGGATCCAGCCTCGGAATTTCGCACAGTGGTCGTCGGGTTTGGACCCGTCGGCAGGACGGCGGCCAAGCTGCTCGATGAAAACGGCATCCACGCGACGATCATCGAGATGAATCCTGGGAGCATCGAACCGATACGGGCGGCAGGTCACCGAGTGGTGCTCGGGGATGCCAGTCAAATCGAGACGCTCAAGCATGCTGGAGTCGACAAAGCACAAAGCCTGATCTTGAGCGCCTCGAACATCGCACAAAGCAACGATCTGATTCGGATGGCAAGGCTCCTGAATCCATCGATCCAGATTTTGGTCCGTTCGGCATATGTTCGGAACTGTGCGGTATTGTTAAAAAACGGTGCCGACTATGTCATCGCCGAGGAGTCCGAAGTCGCCTTGGCGATGGCCGAAACCATCCTGCGCAATCTCGGCGCAACGGCCGAGCAGATCGACCAGCAGCGGGCCAAGCTACGTTCGGAGTTGCATCAAGACCAACAAAACCAGAAAACTTCATCCTCCTAGGACTCGCCATGAACGACGCAGTGCTACCAAAGATTCTCGAGCATGTTCGCCAGACATCGATCCTGCAATCGACCATGTCGATGCTCGAATGGGACCAAAACACGGGGTTGCCACCTCAGGCAGCCGAGTACCGTGCCGAGCAACTGACACTCCTGGCCGGCTTGGTCCATCAACGTCAAACCGATCCGGTCCTGGGCGAATGGTTGGACCAGCTCGATGCGTCGAGTGCTCACGAAGATCCCGCGAAACCATCGCGCGTGATTGCTCGGCGCATGAAACGCGACTTCGAGCGGTGCCGACGGTTGCCTCAAGCGCTCGTCGAGGAGTTATCCCATGCCACAAGCATTGGGCAGCAGGTTTGGGTTGAGTCCAAGCTCAGCGATGACTACCAACGTTTTTTGCCGCAGCTCAAACGGATCGTCGAGCTCAAGCACCAGGAGGCCGATTGCTTGGCCGATCCCGGCCAATCGCGCTACGACGTGATGCTCGATAGTTACGAGGAAGGTGCCAACTGCGATCAGATCCAACGCATCTTTAGCGACCTGAGGCAATCGCTGATCCCTTTGATCCAGGAGGGCTCCGAAAGATCCGCTCGGTTTGGGCCTTCCGTGGTCGAAGGTCATTTTCCGATCGCCTCTCAGCAGCGGTTTTCCAAATGGGTCGCCGAGCGGATCGGCTTCGATTTTCAGCGAGGCCGACTCGACCAGACAGAGCATCCTTTTTGCACGACGTTAGGCCCCCACGACCATCGCATCCTGACGCGTTTTTCCACGGAGTCGTTTTCGACCGGATTGTATGGGGTGCTCCATGAAGCTGGTCATGGGATGTATGAGCAAGGGCTCGATCCGCAGTGGTATGGGACCCCCGTCGGGAGCGCCGCGAGCCTTGGGATTCACGAATCGCAATCGAGGCTTTGGGAAAACCTCGTCGGCCTTGCGAAACCTTTTTGGACATGGGCTTATCCGCATCTGCTCGATCATTTCCCAACCGAGTTTCGAGGCGTCTCGCCAGAGCAGTTGGTTCAGGATTTGAATCGGGTGCAATCGAGCTTGATCCGCATCGAGGCCGACGAGGTGACCTACAACATGCATATCTTGATCCGATTTGAGCTTGAAAAGCAGCTCATGAGCCAGCAGCTTCGCGTCGAGGATTTGCCTCAGGCATGGCGGGAGCAGTATCGAGACTATTTAGGCATTAGCCCCACGGAGGATCGAACAGGGGTATTGCAGGACGTCCACTGGTCGGCTGGCTTGATCGGGTATTTTCCGACCTACACGCTCGGGAATATCTACGCGGCGCAGTTGTACGCGGCGGCCGATCGTCAACTAGGTGGATTGGAATCGCAGATCGAGCGCGGAGAGTTTCAGCCGCTGCTCAAGTGGCTCGTCGAGCACGTGCATCGCCATGGCCAAACCTACTTGCCGATGGAGCTTATCGAGCGGGCCACCGGCGAGCCGGTCGATTCGAGGTACCTGGTGGAACACTTGGGGACCAAATGCCGTTAAGATAGTGGAATGACAACCGTAGATCGAAGAGAATTTCTAGCAGTATCAGCGATCGCAACGACGCTCGCTCCGGCCTTTGGAGCCTTCGAGGTGCCCCTTATGAATCGACCTAAAGTTTTGATCATCATTGGCGATGCGACCGAGACGGTCGATACGCTCTATCCTTACTATCGATTGATCGAGGGGGGCTATGCGCCGATCGTCGCGGGCCCCGAGAAGCGGGTCTTTCAGATGGTCATGCACGAGGTCAAGCCAGGCTGGACGATCACCAAGGAGTGGGAAGGCTATTCGATTGCAGCAGATATTGCGTTCAAGGACATCAAGCCCGAGGAGTATGCCGGGATCTTTTTCAGTGGGGGTAGGGCCCCAGAGTACATTCGCGAGGACCAAGATCTCTTGCGTATCACGCGTTGGTTTTGGGAGAACAAGCGGCCCATGGCCAGTGTCTGCCATGGGGTGGAGATTCCGGCCCGAGCGGGTATCGTCAAGGGACTTCGCATGGCCACAGTCGCCAAGTGCAAGTTCGATCTGGAGGTCTGCGGTGGGATCTATGTCAATGAGCCTTGCGTGATCGACCAGCACATGTTTTCGGGCCGCACGTACCATGACCATGGGTACTACATCGGCCCGTGGATCAAGGCGCTCGACGCCGCAAGCCGCAACGGGTAGCCCAATCGCTAAGATACCCAATCGCTAAGATACGCAGAGCCATGGGATGGTTCAAAGTGTATTGCTCGCGCCTGTTCCTTCCTGGCGTAGTGTGGGCCTCCGAGCCCGCACGCAGCGGTGATGAGACTACCTAACTTTCCTACTTAAAACCAACGCGCACCCTGATCCGTCAAACGCCGCAGTCGATCCCGTGAGCCAACCAGCGCCAGCGGTTGGGCGTATTTAAATCAGCCCCCTACGACGCTGCGTTTAGGTTCCAGCTGGTAAAGATTTCCGGCGGTGCAGCACGATCGATTCGATGCGGGGCTTATGGCCATCGCCCGCGGCTTGCGCCTAGACGGCTCACTTGTGAGCCAACCAGCGCCAGCGGTTGGGCGTATTTAAATCAGCCCCCTACGACGCTGCGTTTAGGCTCCAGCTGGTAAAGATTTCCGGCGGTGCAGCACGATCGATTCGATGCGGGGCTTATGGCCATTCACCTGCCGGTGAGCCAACCAGCGCCAGCGGTTGGGCGTATTTAAATCAGCCCCCTACGACGCTGCGTTTAGGCTCCAGCTGGTAAAGATTTCCGGCGGTGTAGCACGATCGCTTAGGTGCGGGGCTTATGGCCATCGCCCGCGGCTTGCGCCTAGACGGCTCACAGGTTGAATCACCTGCCGGTGAGCCAACCAGCGCCAGCGGTTGGGCGATTTGAATCAGCCTGCTAGGACGCTGCGTTCTAGTCATCCAAGCTTCAAGTCTTCGGTGAGCACTGGCGATCGTTTCATGGAAAAACCCGCGTAACGGGATTCCGATACGCGGGTTTTTGATCTGATTCCAAGAGGGAGCGAGCAAAGCCGATCCATCTTGGAATTGTCTGCACAAGCGCCAACCTTAAGGTTGTGGCTCGCCTTCTACGATCTTCGGGGACGCTGGCTCGATAGCCGGTTGGCCCGCAGGGACGTTACCAAAGATGATGGGGCCGCGTCCTGCACCACCGGCTTGTGGCTGGTTGTAGATATAGATCGCGTCAAGAGCTTTGGTGATCCGCAGTTGGCACTCGGTCAAGTGAGCCGCCGAGTAGGGGTCCATGGGAGAGCCCCCAGCGAGGATCGCATCGATCTTCTTCTTGAGCTCCTTGAGTTGCATCAGAGCCAAGCTGGTGATGGCTTTGTTGCTCGAGGCACCTGGCACAGCCAGATCGATCAAGCGATCGAGGTACTCTCGCTGCAGGTTGCGTCTCCAGGAGGAGATTCGCGGCTTGCGGGCCGTGACTTCGCCTTCGGGATTCGCGGCCATTTCGGACCACACTTCGGCTTGAACTTTATCGAGCATCTCTGGGAGCGTCAGAGCGTCTTGGTCTTTAGGGACCAGGAGTTCGTTGTCAAAGACGCGTCGAAGGGTTGTTGGGTTCATGAGCATCGTCAGTGCGCTCGATTGAATACCGAGGATCCGATCGTGCACAGGGAACGTCGATTCGCCCATCGAGCGGACACCCTCGTCGATCCATTTATCGACGGTCAGTCGACTGAGGATGGCGTTGGAGAGTCCATAGGCGTCATCGCGGAACGCGTTGCGGATGACGAAGTCGAGGGCTTTGCGCTGTTGATCGGCTGGGATTGGGATCAACGAGGCACGGTTGCCTGGATCCCCCTTCTTGTCACGGTTGACCGTCGCGCCGCCGATCCAGTTGGCCATCATGCTGATCGACTTGGTCTGCTCGCCAAGAGTCAGTTCGTAGCCGCTTCGGGCCTTGCTCCAACTGTCTCCATCCTTAACGAACTTGTCCAAGAGTCGTTCGCGGTAGAGTTTGACCAAGCGGATCTGGTTTTCACAGTATTCCAATGGGTCTTTGGAGTAGTCGTAGCGACGTGCAAACGGATCTGGTCCGTTGGTGTCCTCATCGGTAGCGTACTGGAGTTCCTCTTCGCTGGCGCGTTTGAGGATTTCAGGCAGCTTGGCTTCGTCGGGTGTGTAGCCGTACTCGATTGCCCAATAGTCATAAGGACCGATACCGATCATCGTGTAGTCGCCTCGGGTCTCGCTTTCGAGTTGATAAGGCATATTGATCGGGATGTAGTCCATGACCGACGAGGCGATGGTGCGTTGGCCTTTGACGCCGTTGGAATTGATATCCTTGAGCGAAAGGGTGCTGGAGGCTTTGAAGTTGTGACGCAAGCCGAGGGTATGGCCAACTTCGTGCGCGACGAGTTCTGCCAACAAAGGTCCGATGAACGATTCGGGCATTCCGTCGAGCATCTCTTCCTTGGGTTTGTCGGCTTTCTTTTCTTCCGGCTTCGCACCAGCGGGTGCCGCAGGATCTTGCTCGGCCAAGAACTGGCCGTTTTCGTCCATGAGGTCCAACGCCAAGCGGGCCATGGACATGTCCATTTGCTTGCCGTGAGCCGCGTTGCAGTAGCCATTGGTTTGGCTGGTACGTCCGACCAATCCATCGAAGGGGGAGGCTCCCAATAGCTTCGAATCGAGTTTGGTCATCGCGTGACCGGCGTAGGGCAATTGCGACTGCATGGCGAAGAAACCTTCGAGGTGCTTCTGGTTGGCTTCTGGAGCCAACCGGACGCGGGGGTCCCAGCTCGGGTGGGCGCCGAGCCATGCGATGGTCTCTTGAGACATTCCTTCCATAGCGATATCGGGCATCAGGTCATGGTATTGGAAGTTGAAGTGGCGGATCCACCCGTCGGTCAGCACGACGTCGGCATCGAGGATTTCGCCCGTCATCGGGTGAACGCGGCTCGGGCCGATGGCCGTACCCACATCGTTGTTGAGCCAGCGGATGAAGTTGTACTGCACATCCTCTGGATCCAGATCCATCGTCTCAGGGGATCGTGGGTCTTGGTAAAGCACCTCGATCGCATCGGAGTAACCGATCTTTTCGAAGGCCTTGTTCCAGTACTCAACCCCTTGCTTGACCCAACGGCGGTATCGCACTGGAGTGGTGTGTTCGATGTAGAACCGGATGGGGGTCACCGGAGGGCTGACCTTCAAACTCGGGTCTCGCTTTTCCAATCGCCAACGCGTCACGTATCGAACACGCTTTTTGTCCTCGTCGTAACTACCTAGGTCGGTGAAATTGGTCACAAAGTATCCGACGCGTTGATCGGCTTTGCGAGGACGGTATCCGGTGTCCTCGGGAACTTCGCTAAACGAGTAATGGATCGTTTGGAGCTTGCCACCGGCAGTGACCACCTCGAACGCCAACTCGGTATTTCTTGTAAACGGCTTGGCCTTGACGACCTTGGTCAACTGTGGGTCTTGGATTCGAACGCTCGGACCGAAGAACTTGCTTGCATTTCCGACGAACAATGCGTCCGCATCGATCACCGGACCGCCTTGAGGGGCCATCGTCACGACGGGGATATCCAGCAGGACCGTGTCGGTAAAGAGTCGCTTGACCGACGACTTGGATTCCGGTTCCCCGTTGGATCGAATCTCCAGTTCCGGAAGGATCAGGGCCAAGCGTTTGTTGTACAAGCGCCAGTAAACGTAGTAGTCGCCGGCCTGCAAGCCAGCGAACTTGTCTCCGCTGCTGACGGTCAAGGCGATGAAGTATTTCTTCGATAAATAGTCCTTGGGCAGTTCCATCAGGACCTGGCCGTCTTTCTCGCGCAGCCAAAGCTTGCACAGCGATCCGCGATCCGGGGACTTCGACTCGACCTTGGTGTACCCTTCGATCGCTTTGTCAAAGGGTGGGTACTCCGCTCCGGGAGCTTCTTGGCAATAGCCAGCCTTCGGTGCTAGAAAGCCCGAGAGCAAGCTCAATCCGAGAATGGCTCGCGACGCGAGCCCTCGGAGAATCGATCGGTAATGGTCTCTACTCATTCGCTTTTTCCACAGTCGTAAAAAGAACTGATTGATCCGTCTAGTTTTAACCCAGCGTCCATCTGCTAGCGTTGGAAACCTAGGTCAGCGTTTGGCAAACGTCGGTTCCAAGTGCGAAGCAAATCGGGCAAGTTCGACCGACGAGTTGCCACAATCGGCAAACCCGTTGCAAACCGGAAACTTCGCCAAGTCTTCACTTTCCGGCTCGGATTTCCGATCGCATTATGAACCGACCCGCAGGATTGGTCCACTAAAACCGGGGATTTAGGCGGACTTTTCGCGCGGAGACTAACTAATAGTCTCCGATGTTCCCACCGCTTCGGAGGTTCCCTTGGGTTGGATGCAAACGGGGTCTTTGACTTAGTTTTTCTGATTCAAAGACCGTTAAATTAGCGGCCCGAATTCAAAGCAGGTTTTCTCTATCGTTTTACAAAGAATTATGCGTCCAGAGTTGGCTCGATTACGCCTTGGTATCAAAGGGGGGGCGTCGCCCGTGCCCCCCCTCCCGTCGGTTGTCTAGGGGCGCGGTTTGGTAACCGACTTTTCTCTCCCTCAAAGCCCCTAAGCCTGCTTGGCATACTGCCGAGTGGGCTTTTTTCGTTTCGCTTTTGGAATGGGTTGCAGACGTTGGTTGCAGAAACGATAGCTCAATAAACGCAAGGAAAATAGCGATGAAAATCCCGTTGGGCTGTTGCTTCAATCTGTCGCGGTACAAAGCGATCGAAAGAGTCGAAAAGGGGCTGAAATTGCGTCGAATTGCGAGATATAATCGTGTGTTGACCCTCGAACCGCCACTTCCACGATCCGATCACGATCCGATAAAACTTTATGAGTCACAACGCGATATCCGACGCTGCATCTAGCCAGCAGGCGTTCGATGGTCGGGAAACGGATTCTTCCTCTGTGCCTAGCTCGCGCCTGAACCCCACCGAGGCGAACCCCACCGAAGCGAATCTCGTCGAGCGTTATAGCTACGACGACGACATTGTTCGTTGGTTTGTATTTGCGACGATTTTTTGGGGGTTGGTCGCAACGAGCATGGGTGTGCTCGTTGCGGTGTTGTTGGTCAGCCCTGAGTTGGCGGGCAATTTCCGCAGTGAGTTCGCAGCGGTGTTATCCTTTGCAAGGCTTAGGCCGTTGCACACCAACGCTGCGATTTTTGCGTTTGCGGGGAATGGGATTTTCGCTGCGATTTACTACAGCACGCAGCGGTTGTGCAAAGCCCGAATGTGGTCTGACGCCTTGAGTCGATTGCACTTCTGGGGATGGCAAGGAATTATCGTTGCAGCGGCATGGACGCTCCCGCTGGGGATCACCCAGAGCAAGGAGTATGCGGAGCTTGAGTGGCCGATCGACATTGCGATTGCGATTGTATGGTTGCTGTTCTTTGGCACGAATTTCATGATGACGCTGATCCATCGTCGGGAGCGGCACATGTACGTGGCGCTTTGGTTTTACATTGCGTCGATTGTGACCGTAACGATCTTGCATGGGTTCAACAACTTGGTCGTCCCGGTGGGATTGGGCAAAAGCTATCCGATTTACGCGGGGGTTCAGGATGCCTTGATGCAGTGGTGGTATGGGCACAACTTGGTGGCGTTCTTTCTGACCATGCCGTTTTTGGGACTGATGTATTACTTTTTGCCCAAGGCAGCGGATCGGCCGGTGTTCAGTTACAAGCTGAGCATCATCCACTTTTGGTCGTTGGTTTTCATTTGCATTTGGGCAGGTCCGCACCATTTGCATTACACAGCCCTTCCGCAGTGGGCCAGCACCTTGGGGATGCTCTTTGGCTTGATGCTCTGGATGCCTTCCTGGGCCGGAATGATCAATGGACTTTTGACCCTTCGGGGGGCTTGGCACAAAGTCGCTGCCGATCCGGTGCTGAAGTTTTTCGTTGTGGGGATTGCCTTCTATGGCATGTCGAGCTTTGAAGGCTCGATGCTATCGATCAAGAGCGTCAATGCACTGTCCCACTACACCGATTGGACGATCGCGCATGTGCATACGGCGGCTCTTGGCTGGAATGGATTCATGACCTTTGGGATGATCTATTGGTTGTTGCCTCGTTTGTACCAGACCAAGCTCTACAGCACCAAGCTGGCCGAATGGCATTTCTGGATCGGCACGATCGCGATTCTTCTGTACATCATTCCGATCCACATTGCCGGGATCACCCAAGGAATGATGTGGCGGGAGCTGACCCCCAAGGGGGATTTGGCCAACACCTTCATGGATACCGTACCGGTGATGATCCCGTTTTGGTGGACGCGGGTTTTCGCAGGTGTGCTCTACGTCCTTGGAATTGTCCTGCTTGCTTACAACGCACTGCGCACGTGGATGTCCAGGCCCAGAACCTACGACGTACCGGTCTATTCCACCCCCCGTTTGAGCCCTGGGTATCTCGAGCCTGTGCAGGACACGAGTCCATTGTCCGGGGTGCCGGTATTGGATTTGGCGACCAAAATCGATCGGTTCAATCGGATGAATTGGCACCGAACCTGGGAACACCTTCCGTTGAAGTTCACGCTGATGACGACCCTGGCTGTAGTGGTCGCAAGTGCCTTGGAACTCGTGCCGATGTTTTTGATCCGAAGCAACATACCGACGATCAACACCGTCAAGCCTTACACACCCCTGGAGATTGCGGGCCGAGACATCTACGTCTCGGAGGGTTGTTACAACTGCCACTCGCAGATGATCCGCCCCATGGTTGCCGAGAAGCTCATGTATGGCGAGTACAGCAAACCAGGCGAGTCGGTCTATGACCATCCGTTCCAATGGGGCTCGCGCCGCATCGGACCGGACTTGGCCCGCATCGGGATCACCCAGCAAAGCGGCTATTGGCACTGGAAACACTTCGAAAGCCCCTCCTCGGTCACGCGAGGATCGGTCATGCCCAGCTTCCGGCACTTACTTGAGGAGAAACTCAATTTTGCCCAGATCGAGCCCCGGGTTGCGGCCAACAAGTACCTCCATCCGGAGTACCCTTATGATGTATCGAAGTCCGAGGAGTTGGCCAAAGAGCAAGCCGAAAAGGTCGCCGCCGAGATCATCTCTCTCGGGGGGCCCGTCGATTACAACGGGCATTTGATCGAAGATTCCACGGCGATCGCCTTGATCGCCTACCTCAAGCGCCTCGGGACCGACTTGTTCAAAACCCAGGATCCCAAAGCTCCAGCCGAACCGCCCGCAACACCAGTGGCGGGAATTCAGTAGTACCATGCTTAAAGAGGTTGTCTCGAAACTCGATTATTCGGTTCTTGAACAGATCGCCTTGGTGATCTTCGCTCTGTGTTTCGGAGCGATCTGTCTTTGGGCCCTGACTCTCCGACGTTCGACGGTCGATCGATTCAGTGCGATCCCTTTGAGCGACGAGGTGGTCGATCCAAAACCCCATCCAACTTCCAATCCATCATGAATAATTCACCGCCGAACCAAAACCCATCTGCCACGACCCATCCAGGCCCGATGGCGCATTCCTACGACGGGATCTGCACGTACGACAACCCGATACCGCGTTGGTGGAAATGGCTATTTATCCTGACGGTCTTGTTCAGCCCGTTTTATCTTCTTTATTATCACGTCGGAGCGCCGAACCGTTCGGTGCATGAGCGATTCACGGCCGCACTCGATGCGAACCAGAAGAAGAAGTATCTAGAGCTAGGTCCCCTGACTCCCGACTCCAATACGCTTGTGACCTACATGGGAAAAAAAGAGTGGATGGATGTGGGTAGGTCGATTTACAAGCTCAATTGCGTATCGTGCCATGGTCCCGAAGGGGGCGGGGTCATCGGGCCGAATCTTTGCGATGAGAACTACAAGCACATCAAGAAGATCGAAGACATAGCCAAGGTGATCAACGAGGGAGTCGCAGGGGGTGCCATGCCCGCCTGGGCGACGCGAATCCCGGACAAAAACGACATCGTCATGGTCAGTGCCTACGTGGCAAGCTTGCGCGGCACCTCGCCCGCAAACGCCAAGGGTCCAGACGGCAGCCCGATCTCGGCTTGGCCAGAAGACCTTGAACCCGGCTCGACGCAGGACTGAGAAAACAGATCCGACTCGGTCGCGGCCAATGATGACCCCGCCGGCGCGAAGCCGAAGGCATATGGAACCACAGAACACACGACGGCAGATGGAACCACAGAACACACAGAACACACGGAAAAAAATCCAACCAGACTCTGGGCTTTCTTCCCGTGTTTTCCGAGTGTTCCGTGGTTAAAAAAACGTAGGGGTTGTATCGAAGCGATTGGCCGGCACAGGTTTTGTATTTCAGTACCTTAAGCTTGAGCCGGCATTGAAAGACGTGTATGACTGAAACAACGGATCGCACTTGGGAGTTGCCAAAACATCCGTGGATCCTGCGGATGACTTGGTCAGAGTTGCTATTCGCTCATTGGCCTGTTGATCCAAACATTCTCGCACCGCTGCTTCCAGTAGGACTTACCCTGGATACTCACGAAGGCAGTGCATGGATCGGTGTGGTGCCGTTCTTGATGTCGGATGTCGCGCCGAGATGTTGTCCGTCGATTCCGAAACTGAGTCGATTTCTGGAGCTGAACGTTCGTACTTATGTGATTTATGACGGCAAGCCAGGAGTTTGGTTCTTTTCCCTTGATGCTGCGAGTCGGATCGCTGTACGCGCTGCACGCGCAACGTTCAATCTACCTTATATGGATGCCAGCATGTCGCTGAACAAAAGCGATTCGGATTTGATTACCTACCAAAGCGAAAGAACGCATCGAGGTCAATCGCCAGCAACGTTTGACGCCAGTTATCGATCGATCGGAGAAACATTCCATGCTCTCTGCGGCACGCTCGAGCATTGGTTGACGGCTCGCTATTGCCTCTACAGCGCCGACCGCCAGGGTCGCTTGTACCGTGGCCAGATCGACCATGCTCCGTGGTCACTATCGTTAGCAAGTTGCGAAGAACGCCAAAACACGATGTGTGCTCCATTGGGTATCGATTTGATCGGCCGACCGCATCTGCTTTTTGCTCAGCCGATCGACGTCCAGGCATGGATGGCTGTTCGATGTGATTATTGATATTGCCCAAAAGATCGCTTGTCGACCACGCCAGATTCAAAGCGAAGACGCAAGCTATCTTGCCCGTATGCATCGGGCCCGCGACGAAGTAAATCATTTTTGAGTCAAATAGCTGTTTCTTGCAAGGCAAGTCAGGCGGCTCGCGAGGCGGGACTCCATGCCATCGACGACGGACGCTGTATACTCGTGCTACTTGATACTTGTGCTAGTTGCCCGTGACCATCGGGGTCGATGTTTCCCGAGTTACTCTACGAAAAGGAGTCCTAGACCATGCGATTGCCTCACCCTGAGCTTCACCGAACGGATCGCATCGGATGGCTTCGAGCTGCCGTTCTAGGCGCAAATGACGGGATCGTTTCGACCGCAAGCCTCGTTGTCGGAGTGGCTGCCGCAAATACCGGTAGCAACGACATTCTTGTCGCTGGCGTCGCGGGCTTGGTCGCTGGTGCCATGTCGATGGCTGCGGGCGAGTACGTTTCGGTCAGCTCCCAAGCAGACACAGAAAAAGCGGATATCGAGCGAGAGCGAGCGGAACTTTCTGCCGACCCAGTCCACGAACATGCGGAGCTGGCTGCGATTTACGAGAAGCGAGGGCTCGATCCAACGCTTGCAAGCCAAGTGGCCGACCAACTGATGAAGCACGACGCGTTAGGGGCGCATGCGCGCGATGAGCTCGGAATCTCCGACACACTCAGCGCTCGACCCGTGCAAGCGGCATTCGCATCGGCGGGTACCTTTGCGATCGGAGCTGCGATGCCATTGCTAACTGCAGTTTTGACACCCCAACGTGCGTTGATTCCGGTGGTCGTGGCCACCTCCATTCTCTTTCTCGCACTGCTCGGAGGCTTTGGAGCTTACGCAGGTGGCGCTCCATGGTTCAAGGCCGCCGTGCGAGTTACCTTCTGGGGCGCACTGGCGATGGCAATCACGGCTGGAGTGGGCGCAGTTTTTGGGGCGGCAGTTTGACGTCGCCACCGGGTGTCGGCAAGGACGTGCCGAGCATCATCCCATGCCGCTGAACAAAGCGTTGTGTTGTCTCCGAATAGAATTCTCCGGTTTTTCGAACTCGTACCGGCTAGGCGTCCTTGGAGCTGTCAACTGCGTCAAGAAACTGATCGATCAATCCGTCGGGTGCCTTGACGATATGTTCGGGACCTGGAAACCTTCCGCTCTTGACATCCGAGATGTAGTCGCGAAATCCTCCGACGCGCTCTTCCTGCATTGCCTGCTCCATCTTAAAAAGGTTGCGATATTGTTTGGTATGCCGAGGGTAGGGCGGCGCGTGATTGCCTAAAATGTCTTCCGCAAACATGAATTGAATGTCACCGCCACTACCGGCGCCAATCGACGAGGTGACTAGACGCGTGCGACTGGAGATTTGCACAAGCAACTCTGCAGGTACGACTTCAACCTCAACGGCCCATGCTCCTGCCTCTTCAAAGGTCTGTATCTGCTTGTAGACCCATAGTGCCTCCTGGACGGTTTTTCCGACCGCCTTGAGGCCACCTGTCCAAGTGCTCAAGCGGGGCACGAGGCCAGCGTGAGCTTCGACAGGGATTCCAGCACTCGAGACAGCCCGAATGAAATCTGGTCCCCATTGGCACATGATCCCATCGGCGCCTATATCCATGGCATCGAAGCCAGCACGGACCGCTTCGGCTGCAGTGGCAATCTTCGTCAAACCGATACAGAACGTCATGAATGTATGCGGCGCAGCATTGCGGATCGCGATTGCACTGGCCGGGTTGTTTGGATCGAACTTGACTTTAAGTGTATCGATTTGGGCCTCTTCGGCCGCCGCCGCCTCGCTGGTCGTAAAGGGCATCGTCTCGGTCAGAACGGTTTTACCTTTCAATTCTTGCAGGTGTTTGATGGTGTAGTTTCGAGTGGCGTAGGCCCCGCCAAGAGTCATGGTCCGGCGCAATCCTTGCTTATGGGCATCTCTCGGGGGCAATGGGTTCGAAGTTGCTGCGTCAGATTTCATTGTTTTGGATTTCTGTTCGAGAGGTGGTGCTGTTTTGCCTAAGGGGATCGCGTGTCACGAATCCATCATCGGTCCAGCCATCGAAGCGATCAAGCCCCATCCAAATTCTTGGACGCTTGACGACCATGAACGCAGTATTCCTTTGGATTTCCTTGGTTTCGTAAGGAAATCTGCTGCCGATACGATCAATCTTCTGTAGCAGCCTATCGGACTGTAATGAACACCCCATTTTTGCTGAAGCACACCGATGAGCAAGACGCTCCAAAAAATCGCTCGTCCTTTGATCTGTGAATCCTTGGCGAGCTTGGCGCCTTGGATGGCGTCGTAGGGGCATAAGTCTAGTTATCCCATCGGTGCAATTGACGCTCGGATTCTTTTTGGAATTCGGCGATAGGATCGATGTCCGGATCGAGTTCCTCTTCCATGACTTTATAGAAACTGGCTCCGAAAACGCCTAGGATCCCAGCGAAGATAGCAAGTGCGGTGACGAAGGTGAACATCGTGATGCTTCGACCTAAAGTTGTCACCGGGGTGATGTCTCCGTAACCGACGGTAGCGACGGTGACCATGGTGAAGTAAGCGGCGTCGAAAAGATCTCGCATCTTCTCGGGTTGGGCTTCGTACTCCGCTTCATAGATGGATGCGGTGCAGAATAATCCGACCACAAAATGGGTGAAGAGCAAAGGTTTGAGCGCGGGCCAAGCCCGGTAAAAACCCAACGCAACCAATTGCAAGGATCGATTGTAGCGAAAGAACTTCAGGAGTTGAAAAATCCGAAACGCGCGTAAGAAATGGGTCCAGTCTATCGGTGCAAATAAGCCTATCCAAAACGGAAGGATAGATACCAAGTCTACGATCCCTAGGGGCGAGTAGGGATAATGCCAGCCGTAGTGATCTTGGGCATCATCGATCCATCTCAAGACATACTCGATCGTGAACATCAAAGCGATCAGACCTTCAGCCCATTGGAATACGTATTGCCGTGGGGTATCGCTACTTGAACGCGTTGAGATTTCGGCTAGGTAAACAAAAGTCCCCAGGACGATCAGGAACTTTAGGAATCGATCTGCTTGCTTCAATATCGGTCTAACTTGAGCCATATCCAAATTCCTAGCGACGATGGCAACTGGATTTTTCCAGTCGCGATTCAATGGGTAGCTTGGCAGCATAGGCACCATCCTGCTGAATTCCAGTCGGTTTTTTTAGGGTTTTTTGCTGGTGTTGCCTGAAATAGTTGATGATTTGTCTTTTTCAGCGCCAGCTCACGAGACTTTTTGTGCCTAGACCGTCCAGGGCTTGAAATGGCTTGGCTTTATACTTCCTGAGATAGAGTATCGACATGGGACTTTTTGATAAAATTCGTGGCGAGTTCATCGACATCATCGAGTGGCTCGACGACACTCGCCATACCTTGGTTTGGAGATTCCCTCGCTACCAGAACGAAATAAAGAATGCGGCCAAGCTGATTGTCAGGCCCGGTCAGGTCGCGATCTTCGTCTCCGAAGGGAAATTGGCAGACGTTTTCGAAGCTGGGACTTACGAACTAACCACTGCCAACCTACCGGTTTTGACGACTCTCAAGGGCTGGAAATACGGCTTCAATAGCCCCTTCAAAGCGGAAGTCTATTTCTTCAGTTTGCGACCTGTATTGGATCTCAAATGGGGGACACCCAATCCGATCATGTTGCGAGACGCGGAATTTGGACCGATTCGTATCCGCGCCTTTGGGAGCTATGTGCTCAAAGCAGCCGATCCGAAGGCATTATTGACCGAAATTGTGGGGACCAATGCGGCGGTATCTACCGACGAAGTCACGGAACTGATTCGATCGATCATTGTCGAGTCGCTTACCGATTTGCTCGGGACATCCCAGATTGCTGCTTTGGACCTGGCGTCGAACTATCGCAAGCTTGCCGATGAACTGAAAAAACAGGTTCAGGAACGGATCGACGACGAATACGGCTTGGAGTTGCAGCAGATGATGATTGTGAACATCTCGCTTCCTGCCGAGGTAGAGAAGGCCTTGGATCTGCGGACCAAGATGAACATGATCGGTGACATGGATCGTTTCCAGCAGTACCAGTTGGGCGAATCGATGGTTGCCGCCGCAAACAGTCCTGCCGGTGGAGGGGCTGCCGAAGGGATGGGGTTGGGGATGGGCTTGGCGATGGCAAACCGAATGACACCTCTTGGAGTGCCAGGACAAGCCATGGCTGCGTCGGTTCCGCCTCCGGCGCCCGTTGCGGTTTGGCATGTGGCAAACCAAGGTCAAACGCTTGGCCCGTTCAGTTTGCAGCAGATGCTCGAAGCGATCGGGCGAGCGGAGCTTCAAGCCACCGGTTTGGTATGGACGGCTGGTATGGCCGATTGGCAACCAGCGGCCCGAGTCCCCGCGTTGGCCGGGTATTTCCAAGCCCCACCTCCACCTCCACCTCCCGCTGCTCCTGCCCCTGCCGCTCCGAAATCCTAAATGCTGGAGTATCCGCTTTGGCCAATCTCCTAACGAATAGCGAACAGGATCCATGAGTGCAGGAATGCTCGGTTGCGAATGGATCATCGATGCTTATGGTTGCGATCCGCAAAGGCTGCGTGAGCTTGCGGTCATGGTGCATTTATGTGACACGATCGTCGAAGAACTTGATTTGACGGTCGTCGGCAAACCGACTTGGCATCAATTTCCAGGGCAAGCCGGAGTGACTGGAATGTACTTGCTGAGCGAGTCTCACTTGGCATGCCACACCTACCCCGAGGTCGGCGTTGCCACATTGAATCTGTATTGCTGCCACAGGATTCAAGAGCAACCTTGGGCGGAGTTGCTTCGACGGCAATTGCGAGCTTCCCACTGTGAGATCGTTTGCATTCCGCGCGGTCAACATGCACAGGCAGGCTCTTCGGAGCAGTCGCTTGCTCCATTGCCGATATCACCTGACCAAGAGGCTCGGCGATGAAGGCACGAACTGCAAACTGCCCAGCATGTGGCGGACCTGTCACCTTCCAAGTCAGTTCGTCCCTGGTTACCGTTTGCAACTTTTGCAATTCTGTGGTTGCAAGGGGGGACAAGCACCCCAAGGACTGCGGTGTGATCGCCGATGTGGTGGATCTAAACTCGCCGCTTCGCGTCGGAATGACAGGCAGCTATCGCAACAAAGCCTTTTTCATTACGGGTCGAGTGCAGTACAAACATCCTTCGGGTGCCAGTTGGAACGAATGGTACCTGAGTTTCCCTGGAGAACGCTGGGGGTGGTTGGCTGAGGCCCAAGGCAATCTCTATTTGATGTTTGAGCAGCAGACCAAGAAGGGCACACGAATTGCTGAGTTTGATAATCTGGAATTAGGTCAGGAGTTTAAGGTTCGCGACGAGTCGCTCGAAGTCACCGAGAAGGCGATCGCCACGGTATCGGCGGCCGAGGGTGAAATTCCTTGGGCGGTGCGACCGGGACTGAGCCACACTTACGCCGACTTGAAATCCAAACAGGGTTCCATCGGTACTTTGGATTTCAGCGACTCGTCCGTTCGATTCTATTTCGGAAGCCGAGTGACACTCGATGCGATTGGGATCACCCCGGAATCCAACTTGGGGATTCCAAATGATATCTCGGTACAAGGAATCCAAGTCAACTGCCCGAACTGCGCCGGTAGTCTGCAAATGATGCTTCCGGATCAATCGCTGCGAATCACTTGTCCAAACTGCAACGCACTGCTTGATGTCCAGGAAGGGAATCTCATTTACATGGATTCCCTCGGTGCTAAAAAGTTCGATCCGGTCGTACCGCTTGGAGCCAAAGGGGTTTTGTTCGGAAAGGAATACACGGTTATCGGTTTTCTTAAGAGGTTTGTCTTCCACTCAGGCAAATCGTATCCATGGACGGAGTATTTGCTCTACAGTCCGGAGGTCAAGTTTCGGTGGTTGGTCAAGACCCAGGATAGCCATTGGTCCTTCATCGAGCAGATCGATTATCCAGGAAGCACACCAAGCAGTAAGCTTCAGTTCGAGACGAAGATGTTCTCTTTGTATGACGAAGGGACATCGACGGTTAGTTATGTCGTCGGCGAGTTTCCGTGGCGTGTTCGAATCGGAGAACAGACCAAGATCAGGGACTACATTAGCCCGCCGTACATGCTCAGTTTCGAGCAATCGATCGCCGACGATGCAAACGCCGAGCAAGCTCCGATTGTAAGCTCGGAGGTGACCGTCTCCAAAGGGACTTATGTGACCGCCGAAGAGATCGAAAAAGCATTTTCGTTGAAAGACATTCGTCGGCCTTTGGGGGTCGGATCGATACAACCGTCCCCAAACCTTGGATACCGTTTTTTGATTACCTGCGGTTCATTTCTGGGCTTAATTACGATCATCAACGCCATCGCCGGTTGGTTACATCCGAGCAATCCGCCCGATGGTCGAATCATGGTGATGGCGTTTTGCGCAGTAATCGGATTCCCAATCGGTGCGCTTCTGTACAAATGGTCGTTTGAGATCAAACGTTGGCAAAACAGCGACTTTTCCCCTTACGGTGACCTAACTGCGGCCAAAAATAGGCTTCCAGGAGAATCGCTATGAATTCGATCTTTAAAACGTATCTGGTCACAGGGACCATCGTTTGCATCCTCTTTACGATCGCCGCGCTGAACGGTTGGCAAATCCCTAGTTTCGATCCGTCTCGCAGCAGCAGTAGCAATAGCAGCAGCACTCGAAGCAGGAGTAGTTCTTTTTTTCCTAGTAGTGGGTCGACCTCAGGTCGATCCTCAGGTGGTTCTTGGGGTGGAGGAAAGTGATGATCAAATCGATGGTTGTTGGATCGTATTGGTTTTGGGTGGTCGGCCAAGTTCCACCGGTTATGGTCGAACCTAGTTGGGGATCGCTCATTTACCATCTAGCCGCTTCAGGGATCTTCTCAGCGCTGGGGATCCTGGTGCTGTTTTTGGCGATTTATCTGATGGAGTTAATGACCAAGTTTTCGATCACCAAGGAAATCGTCGATGAGCACAATACCGCCTTGGCGATTATCGTCGCTTCGGTAGTCATCGGAATATCGTTGATCATCGCCGCGTCGGTCGTGGGTTGACAAGCCCATGCTCAATCGTGCGCCATTGTTCCTGCTGTACCTGAACGTTCTAGTGATCGCAGTTTGTGGATTGATCTACGAGTTGCTCGCCGGAACGATCGCCAGTTACATGCTCGGGGATTCCGTCACTCAGTTCTCTTTGGTCATCGGAACCTACCTTTCGGCCATGGGGGTCGGAGCATGGCTGTCTCGCTACATTGAGCGTAATCTTGCGCAGAGCTTCGTCGAGATAGAATTGGCTTTGGCCTTTTTGGGTGGGTTCTCGGCACCGGTGCTATTCCTAGCCTTCCCCTTTGTCGAGTGGTTTCGACCATTGCTGCTTGGGATGGTTTTCGCCGTCGGAGTTTTCGTGGGGCTCGAGTTGCCTTTGCTCATGCGGATTCTCAAAGAGCATTTGGATTTCAGCGATCTGGTATCCAACGTATTGGCTTTCGATTATGTCGGGGCACTGATTGCATCGATACTCTTTCCTTTGATTTTCGTGCCGTATCTAGGCCTCGTTCGAACCTCACTGGTCTTCGGCATCCTCAATGCTTGCGTGGGACTATGGAGCACGTTCCTTCTGCGGCCTTTGTTGCGACCGCACCATCTATGGAGTTTACGCTTACGCTCGCTGATGGTTCTAGGGTTGCTCATCGCAGGTTTTTTACAAGCTGAAAAGCTGACCAAACTCGGGGAGGAAAGCAGCCTTGGGGGCAAGATTGTCCACGCGGTCTCATCCCCCTACCAACGCATCGCTTTTACGAGCAAACGGGGCGGTTTTCAACTCTTTCTCAACGGGCATTTGCAATTCAATTCAACCGACGAATATCGATACCACGAGGCGCTTGTACACCCGGCGATGATTGGTCTGGATGCTCCTCAACGCGTGCTGGTCATGGGTGGGGGCGATGGGCTGGCAGTAAGAGAAATACTGAAATACCCAAGTGTTAGGGAAATCGTATTGGTCGATCTGGATCCGGCCGTCACCGATCTGTCGAAGAGTTTTCCGCCGCTGCTTGCACTCAACAAATCCTCACTGCTCGACGAGCGAGTCTGTGTGATCAATCAGGATGCATTCGTATGGATCAACCAGGCGACAGAACCCTTTGATGCTGTCATCATCGATTTTCCAGATCCTGGAAGTTTTTCGATCGGTAAACTGTACACCACTCACTTTTTCCGGAAACTAAGAAACAAAATCCATACCAAATCCCTCATCAGCATCCAGTGCACCTCGCCGTTGGTCGCTCCGCGTTCCTATTGGTGCATCATCCGGACGCTCGAAGAGGCTGGTTACCAAGTGAAACCGTTTCACGCGAGCGTTCCAACCTTCGGGGTCTGGGGCTATGCTCTTGCTTGCCAAAGCGAGATGACGCTCGATGAAAGACGCCTGCCTGTGCCGAGCGATTTGCGATTTTTGAATACAAACAATCTATCCAATCTATTCACCTTACCGCAAGACATACGCCCGCTGTCTCCTGAAATCAACCGTTTGGACAATCAAGCCCTCGTGAGATACTACGATGAGGAATGGCATGGCTACGATGAATCGCCGTGACCTGATCGGATCGCTTCTCGGAGGCACAACTCTTGCCATCTACGGTTGCTCACGATCGGAAAACGTTAAAATTCAAGGCTCTTTGTTGGGTCCTGATGTACAAACCGGCCACCGACTACGAGACCAAGGCTTTATTCCACCGCGCATCGATCAGTGGCGGGAGGTCTCGGTCGTGATCGTCGGCGGTGGAATCGCAGGCCTATCGGCCGCATGGCGTTTGAAACGCTCGGGATTCGAGGAATTCCAACTCCTGGAACTCGAATCGACGATGGGTGGAACTTCGCGATGCGACTCATCTGGTTCCTTTCGTTATCCCTGGGGGGCGCACTACATGACTACCCCTTTGCCGACCAATCAGAACCTGATCGGTTTTCTAAAGGAAATGGGGATCATCGTAGGGGTTGCTCAGGATGGTACACCCATCGTGGCTGAGGAGTATCTGTGCCGCGAACCGGAAGAACGCATTTTCGTCGACGGGCAGTGGCACGAAGGCCTCTTCCCAGAAGCCATCGCCAAGGAAAGGGATCTGAAGCAATTCGCTGAATTCAATCAGGAGATTAAGATTTGGGCATCGAAGAAAGATGCCTTGGGAAAGCGTCCCTTCGATTTGCCAATCGCCAATGGCTCGGAGGATGAGCAAGCGCAGAGTCTCGATCGTCTATCGATGCTCGATTGGTTGACTTCGCATGGTTGGGATTCGCCTATCCTGCGTTGGTACGTCGACTACGCTTGCAGGGACGATTATGGATTGACGATCGATCAAACGAGCGCTTGGGCAGGAATTCTCTACTTTGCGGCGAGACTCAAACATCAAGAAGACTCCACGCAGGACGTGATTACTTGGCCTTCGGGTAACGGCCAAGTTGTCGAGTATTTGAGCGACCAAGTCAAAGAGAATTTGCGAAGTCGATTTTTGGTGGCCAAGATACGTCCCTGCGACCAAATCACCCGCGATGCTAGTTGCGAAGTTGTTGGACTCGATGTAGACGGTCAAACCTGGGTGGGCTACCGGGCTAAGAGAATCATTTTTGCTGCCCCGCAGTTTGTTGCTCAACGTGTCATCGAAGGGTTTCGAAACGGTGTGTCAGATTCCTCAATGCCTTTTCGATACAGCTGGTGGCTGGTTGCGAACGTTCATCTTAGTGACCGACCTATCGAAATGGGATTTCCTTTGAGCTGGGACAATGTGTTTTACGATAGCAAGTCCCTGGGCTATGTGGTTTCTACGCATCAGTCAGGCATCGATCACGGACCGTGCGTATGGACGTGGTACTACCCATTTGCCGATACCCATCCAACCTTCACCCGCGAGCAGTTGCTCAACATCCCCTGGTCAGATTGGGTCGAAGTCGTACTGACGGACCTTCAAAGAGCACACCCAAAAATCCGAGATTTAGTGACTAAGATCGATATCTTTCGATGGGGACATGCCATGGTGCAACCCTACACGGGATTCCTCTGGAGCAAGACGCGAATCGATGCTTCCAAGCCGGATCGCAATGTCCATTTCGCCAACACCGATCTAAGCGGCGTGGCATTACTGGAAGAAGCCTTTTACCACGGCCTTCGGGCGGCAGACGAAGTTCTAGATGCCCTTACCCATCGACCACACACGCACTTGCGGAGCGAAACTCAGGATTAAGGATGAGTTGGCTGGTAGAAAGATCAAGTGCCCCAAATGCACGGCGACGATGACAATCCCGAAACCTAAAGGCGCAAACCTGGGTTTCTCGCCAAGGCGCAATTCGGAGTCTCTCGCAAAGGACGCAAAGGGAACAGCCAGCAGAGGAAATGCAAGGGAGTGATGGATTGGCTCTTGTATGGATCCTTGGCGAGCTTGGCGCCTTGGCGAGAAACTTCTTCTTGGCGTTCCTGGTCGCTACCCCGGATCGTGGGCCTGAGGCGACTTCGATCGACATCAGCAGCAAACAGCGTACCATTTTGGTTTTTTTTCTGGTTCGACCCTGCCCCACGGGGGGGATACCGGTAAAATTAGGGTAGGTGGTGGCTTGGAAGCCACCGAAAATCTTACACTTTCAATGACAACGGCCATGCGTCTATCGTTCGGACTCGAAGCCCGTCAGATTCAAACCCAAAAACTGGCTCCTCGGATGATCCAGTCGATGGAGATCCTCCAGTTGCCGATCCAGGCGCTCCAGGAGCGGATCGAGCAGGAGATGGCGGAAAACCCAATGCTCGAGGTCGCCGAGCGCGACGAGAACCTGCCGGACGAAGAGCCCGAGGCGGACGAATTGGACAAGTCCTCGAAGACCGAGGATGAGCGAGAGTTGGTCGTTCGCGATGATTCCTCGAACGCCGAGGACTTTGAGCGTCTTGAAAATATGGGCAATGATATGCCCGATACGTTCGACGATTTCCGGCGGTCGAGCAACCGGATTCAGGAAGACTCCGACCGGCAGCACGACCTGATGGCCAACGCCTTGGAACGCCCCGAGTCGCTCAATGACTATCTTCTGCACCAGCTTGCCGAACTGGATATAGACGACGATGTCGAGAAGATTGCCGAGCGAATCATCTCGTGCCTGGACGCTCGCGACGGGGGGTATTTCCATTCTTCGTTGATCGACATGCTGCCACCGGACCATCAGCCCGAGGATATCCCCAAGGCCGAGGAGGCATTGCGTGTGGTTCAAGCTTTGGAACCGGCAGGTATCGCGGCGAAATCGCTTCGGGAATGCTTGCTGAACCAAATCTTCGATGACACCGAGATGGCCGATAAAATGCGGATCATCATCAACAATCACCTCGATGATCTAGCAGAAAACCGCATGCTGGCCATCCAGAAAAAAACCGGCTACTCTTTCGATACGATCCAAAAAGTCCGCGAAGAACTCCACAAGCTCAACCCGAAACCGGGCGCGTCGTTCATGGATTCTTTTGTGCCTCTGGTCACCCCTGATGTGCTCGTCGAGCAACAGGACGACGATCAATACGTGGTGCGACTGGTCGATGAATATATCCCCTCGCTTCGTATCAGCGATTACTACCGTCGTCGCTTGATGGATCCCAAAGCTACCGAAGAGGAAAAGGAGTTCATCAAGCGCAAAGTCGGAAGCGCGCAGTGGCTAATCGAATCGATTCAGCAACGTCAACGCACCTTGGCTCGTGTTGCCGGAGCGATCGTCAAGCATCAAAGGAAGTTCCTCGACGAAGGGCCTGAGGCGATTGTCCCTCTGAAAATGCAACAGATTGCCGATGAAGTTGGGGTGCACGTCACGACGATCTCCAGAGCCGTCGACGACAAGTGGATTCAAACGCCTCGGGGGATTTTTCCTTTGCGCAGATTCTTTGTCTTCGGTACCCAAACGGCCGACGGGGAAGATGTTGCTTACGAAACGATCCGACTCAAACTCCAAGAGATTATCGACAAAGAGGATAAAACCCGGCCTTGTAGCGACGACGAATTGATGGACGAACTCCACAAACATGGCTTGGGCGTCGCGCGACGAACCATCACCAAGTACCGCAAGAAAATGGGGATACCCAGCTCTAGGCAGCGTCGCGACTGGTCCAAATAGAGCGATGTCACCTCGGGTAGATCCAATGCGCTTTGCTCTGGTCCCTAAAGGCTTCTTCTTGTGCCTTCCACGGCTCGGCGATTTCCTGCCAAGTTGCTCCCTGCTCGATTGCCAATCGTTCTTTGCACGATCCAAAGAGTAGATCGATAGCGATCGGATCGGACACAAATTCATAGGTTTCGCTTCGCCAGGCGAACCGTTCTTGCGACGCGTTACGCATCTGGATCAGCAGGGCCAGAGAGGTTCTGACCGGAAAGTAACGCTTCGTGTCGACGACATGGATTTGGACGCCCCCGCAATCGATTCCCGCATGTTTTTGGAATGTTGGACGAAACCAAACTGGGCGAAACACAACACCTGGCAAGTTCAGCTTGTTCATCGATTGGCATAAGCCAATCGCATCGATCCAGGGAGCTCCGCAAATCTCAAAAGGACGGGTCGTTCCGCGTCCTTCGCTCAAATTCGTGCCTTCGAACAAGCATTGGCCTGGATAGACAACGGCCGTATCGAGCGTCGGCATGTTCGGAGAGGGCAGGACCCAGGGAAGTTCGCACTGGTCGAAATAGCGATCCGTTTTCCAGTCCTGGCAAGCAACGACGTGGAGTTGACCGCGTCTAGCGTCCGGGTTCTGCTGCTCGATTGCTTTGCGGTAGAGCATCGCAAGTTCCCCGATGGTCATTGCATGTCGGACTGCGATCGGATGCACGCCTACGAAACTCTCATAACCTTTGCAAACCGATGGGCCTTCGACTTGCAAACCACCGATTGGATTGGGCCGGTCGAGCACAAGTACGTTCAGACCCAATGGCAGGGCGACTTCTAAGCAGTACTTCATGGTCGCTTGGAAGGTATAAAACCGACTTCCGACGTCTTGCAAATCGATCACCAAGAAGTCCAGATCCTGAAGTTGCTCGACGGTCGGTTTGAGACTTTCGAAGGTCATTCCATAGAGGCTTACGACCTGGGTTCGCATCCCTTGGGCTTCCTGATCTGCAAGTCCGATCAAGTCCTGTGCTTGGCCATGGAGTCCATGTTCGGGCCCGAAGATCCTGAGAATTTGGACCCCTGGGATAGTGCCAATGGCTTCGATACTGCTGCGCAGGTTCCGATCGATCGCAGCCGCATGGGTTACGATCCCAATTTTCTTGCGATGCAGGATTTTGCTCGATTGCGAGAGCAAAACATCCAGGCCGCTATGCGCCATCGCTTAGGCTCCGCGGTTGGGTTCCGATGATTCCTACAGTCTGTGATGGATAGTGATCTGGATCGAGGAAGACCGAGGTGGGATACTCAACGTTCATCATGCACAAGCCGCGCGCCGGAGCGGTTTGACTTTCCAAGGCCCGCTGCCGGGATCTTAGGCATTCATCGAGCCATATGGGCTCGAAGCGTCCCCTGCCGATTTCCACGAGTGCACCGGTGATGTTTCGGACCATGTTGTACAAGAATCCATTGGCTTGGATATCGATGGTTATCTCGCGGCCTGCGAGTGCATCGCTTTGGGTTACTTCGAGTTTCAAGACCGTG
This sequence comes from Planctomycetota bacterium, assembly GCA_026692845.1. Taxonomy (GTDB): domain Bacteria; phylum Planctomycetota; class Planctomycetia; order Pirellulales; family Pirellulaceae; genus JBKCUI01. The sequence goes on from JAPLNM010000141.1 coordinate 52,940, forward strand.
CGCACGGAAGTCTTGCGGTTCGATCCTAGGGTTTCAAAGGCTTTGAAGTCCAGGGTACCGAGTAGTTGGCTAGCCCCATTTTGCATCGCTTGGACATCCAGCTCGCGAGGGATCCACCAGTGATAGCCGTATCGCAGAGGGTCTGGCACATTCGAATTGCGAATCGTATATCGATAGCTCTTGGATACAGCGTTGCGAATCGGATCGAATGAATCGACGACGCGTTGGCAGTGCAGAACGGAGATATCGCGGGGCAAGAATCGATTGATGGCCCGCACGAGCTTGATCGGATCGTGGTTCCAGAATGGCGTTGAGAACGCGGCGACTTGTCCTTGGGCATGGACCCCTGCATCGGTCCGGCCGCTTCCTTGGACGCACACTTTTTGTCCGATGGCTTTGGAGATGCTCTGCGCTAGGACCTGCTGGACTGCCAACCCGTTGGGTTGGATTTGCCATCCGGCATAACGGGTACCGTCGTAAGCGAGTTTCAGGGCGTAGGTTTTGCTTGCAACGTCACCGATTTGCATCGCAACGGACTCGGATGGTACGGATCGAGAACTCCGGGAGTTTCTCCTTGAGCGATTTGAGAATCTGAGACTTCATGTAGTCCAGTTCGGTCGCTACGACCTTGTTGGCCGCCAGGACCGTCAGTTGTCCTCGTTCCACCTTGCCTACTTGGGTTTGACTAGCGAGGCTTTGGCCGACGCTATCGGCCCATGCGTTTCGGAGCATGTCGGCCGATTGGATTGCCGAATAGCCTTTTTGTTGGATGACTTTTCTGAGCACCGCCGAGATCTTCGAGGCGCGGAAGCGCGATCCGCTCGATTCGGGGATTTGGCTCAGGAAGTAAGCTTCTTCTTTGTCATCCATACCGCATCGGGGCTACTTCATCGGGGCTACTTCTTAGACTTCTTCTTGACCGCAGTTTTCTTTGTTGCGACGGTTTTCTTCTTCACGACTTTCTTTGTGGCTCCGGTTGTCGAACTGCTCTTGGTTGAAGCTTTCTTTGCAGTTGCTTTCTTTGCAGTTGCTTTCTTTGCAGTTGCTTTCTTTGCTTGAGCCTTGGCACCGCTTTTGGGTTTGCTTGATCCGAAGGCAGCCGACCAGCCTTCAGCGTACTTGTCATTCGTTCCAACGCGTGTAATCGTCACCGTAATCACCTCAATGAAAGACTAGAAAACTTCTTGACCCGAACCAGACTCGTATAGTCTAGCGAATGGTACGGTTTTTTTCGAGGGCTGCTTGGGCATGCCGTGGATGCTATTGGGCGTCTGGTTTGGGCTCAGAGGCGTTGGGGTCTTGGCAAGCCAGGGCAGCCATCTGTTGGATGACGCTTGGGAGAAAGACGACACCCGAGTAGTGGTCGGCGGGCAATTCGATGTGGTGACCTTCGGGCAATTTAGCCGCATCGGCAAACTTTTTGGAGCTCACTGGAGGGACGACCGTATCGTGGGTACCGGAGAAGAGCCAGGTACGATCGGCCGCGGCGCGATGAGCTAATCGCAGCGGCTCGATCGCATAGAGAGCCTCTTTGGCTTGCTCCATACTGATACCGCTTTTGGCTAATTCCTGCCTGGTTTTGGCCGCATCGCGATCGCCGTTGGCGAGCACACCGTACAAATCTCCGCCAGCCAGGAGGATCATCGAGCGATGGTACACGGCATCTAGGCCGGTGGTCGTCGCGACGACGAATCCACCGAGGCTTGTTCCTTGGATCGAAATGCGTTGCGGGTCGATCCCTGGCAGGGCGCTGACGGCATCGTAGGCGCGTCGAGCATCGGCGATTCCTTGTTTGAGGCCGGCGATGAGCGTTTCGCCTTCGCCTCTGCTCGATGCGGGATTGCGTCGAAGACCGTAGGAGGGGAGTTGTAGCAATAGAGCGTGGACGCCTTGATTGCTCAAGCCACGTGCGATCATCTTGCCGACGGTCATTCCGCGTCCTGATTCGTGCACGACGACGACCGCAGGGGCTTGTGGTAGTTCCTGGCCTTTCTTCGAGGCCCGATACCATTCCATGGCGACTGAGTCGTTGATGGGGTCACCGCTGGAGACTGGGGAGGGGAATCGGACGATCTGATCGATGCCGCTGCGTTTTTGTTTGTCATCGGCCTGATCGATCCTGACTTCGAAAGTTCGCGGTTCCCAACATAGGCCATCCAAACACTGCTTTGCGTCTTGGGAGGCTTCTTTAGCAATCTGCATGGCCAGCGAGTCTTTTGCCTCGAAGACCCTTTGGTTTAGGGTGGCTGCGGACTTTGCAGTAGTCTTTGGTGGGTATTGCTTTTCGATTTCTTGGAGCAATGCACCAAGGTCGAGTTTGGCATAGGGCATTTCGGCCGCGGGCTTCGAGTGGCTCGCGTTGGCGACGTAAAGCAATCCATCTTCGGGGACAAACAGGACGTTGTGCAGGTTCGATTCCATTGCCACCGGACGGCACATCAACTCCATGGCTTGAGCCGTATCGATCTTGCCATAGTGTTGCTCGATCCGGTTGCGAAGCTTTTGCAATCGGGAGCCTTCCGAGAGGACCACGGCGTTTGGAATTCCCTCCCCGAGCAGTTCATGGGACATTCCTGGCTCGACAAAGTCGATTTTCTCGGGGGTCGCTGCGACGCCGACGGCTGATTTTTCTTGACCGTCGGCAAACACGTAATAATATTCGCACGTCCGAGGGCTTTGGCTCCAGAGCGTTTTGACCTCATCGAGAGAATCGCATTCTTCCATGGCTCGACGCATCAGGGTTGCCATGGGTACACCGTTCCATTGGCCTTCGCCCCGGCCTCCCATTTCACCGAGCGAAATTTTTTCGGCGTTCATGCCGCTGACGCTGCCGATGAAACCGGCATATCCGATGTTAGCAAATGGGATTTGCCCTTCGGGAGCGACGATGAAGGTCGTCGCTGCGTCCTGCAATCCGATGGCCGTCATGTAATCGAGCACTCGGCCGTGATAGAGTTTGCCATCGGCCGTCGCATTGCCCATCAGCGCGAATCCCGAGCAGTGAAACAGTTCAGGAAAGACATTCAGGGCCTCGACGAGTTGTTCGTCGAGGCCGAGCGATTTGGCCATGGCGCGTGTTTCGACCAGGTGCCGCTGGGGGATGTGCGCTTTGAGTTGGGCGTATGCGCCGTCGAGGTCCTTGCGGAACCATCGACCGTTGGCGATAGTCTGTGCGAACCCAAACCCATAGAGGACCGAATCGATGCAGCGCATCGCTTCGGTCTTGAGCAGTTGGCCGTGCGCTTTGCCGATTTCTTCGGGGGTGCCATACAAAAGTGCGACGCGTTGGCCATCGATCCAGCGGAGTTCCCCGTGTTTGATTTTGCGATTTTTCTGTATCGGTTCGGTCAATCGGCTCGATGGGGCCAGGATCTCTGTGGCGCGCCGCATGCCGCGTGCGATGGTTTTTTCGATTTCTTCTCGAGCGATCGGCTCGATGTCGTAATCTCCCCAGTGGCTTTGAACCCAATCGCGGGGACTTTGGCCCTCGGGACGCGGAAAGATTGCTTTGTGCTCGTTGGACAACACCAGGGTTGCTCGCAGATCGTTGATCACGAGCGTTGCGATGGATAACTCAGAGGGTGTACCGGCCTGGTTCAACGTGACTTGCGCGTTGTGGGAAATCTGCCAAAGGGTGGAATTCGCGACGGGTTGGGCTGAGCTTGGTACTTGCGCGACGGGTTTGATTTGGTTGGAAGCCATGAGCAGTTCGGCCGCCGCAGGGCCGTCGAGGAACTTGATCAATTCGAATGGGACGGCGATTTGCGTGGTTGCTTTGATGGTTCTTTTGAGCAGTTCTTTGCTGTCGAGGTGATCTTCGGAATCGACCGAGCCTTGGCCCCAAAACACCTTGCGATGCTTGGGCAAAACCACGGCCGTCAGATCCTCGGTCCGGACAAGTGTCAGCGCATACTCGGGGTGCTTGAGCACCAGTTCAAAATCGGAATCCGAATGACGGACCAGTTGGACCTCGACTTGCTGGGTTTTGTCGTCGATGGGAATCGAGCCGATGCCGCTGAGAGTAAACTGCGGGGTTTTTAGCTGGAGGGCTGAGAGCCACGGATCGAGCTGAGAGCCAAGTTGCGTTGCGGCAGCGGCAGATTCGATCGATTGGTCTTGGGCGAAGGCTGTTGCCAATCCGCAGGTGGACTGAACGCCCAGGAGCGAAGCGATTGCAAGACGTTGGATCCATCGGGTGGAGAGGTTCGGGGCGAGCATGGATGGGGATCTCCGGAAAAAGATGTCAGGTGAGCAAAGACAACCGATCCAATGTAGCGGCTGATGAAAATGGCCCGCAACTCAGAACCCTTAGAAATCGACAAAAAAGGGGTAACTCGGTTCCCCTGAAAAGCTTTTTTAGCCGTTTTGCATCAGCGATTTTGCACGTCGTATCAACTCCTCAGCGCCTTGGCGATCGGGGGCTTCGGCAATCAGACGGACCAAGGGCTCGGTATTGCTGGCCCGCAGCAGTAGCCAACGATCTGCCCAATCGAGCCGGACTCCATCGAGGGTGCTGACCGAATCGGCTTGGAGTTTGGATCGAAGCAGGTCGATCGAAGCGTCGAGTTTTTCTTTGCTTAAGGTCATCTTGTCCTTGATCATCGCGTAGGCGGGTAGCTCGCCGACGAGCTGCGAAATCGAACGGCCTGTGGCCGCCATGAGATCGAGGATTTGAGCCATTGCGGCGATGCTGTCTCGGACCAGTACGACGCGGGGGTCGATCGGCCCGCCACTTCCCTCGCCCCCATAGAGCGCTTTGTGTTCGAGCATGCAATCGACGACATTGGCTTCTCCGACTTTGGATCGAAAAAACGGGACTTGGTGTTTTTTGGCCAAGTCCTCGGTCATGGAGCTCGAAGCACAATTGGTGACCAAAGGTCCTCGATGTTGCATCATCGCGCGCATGATGCACAATACCGGCGTGTACTCCTCTCCGATATAGGCCCCATGCTCATCGAGAACGGCCAAACGATCGGCATCAGGGTCTTGGCAGAATCCGACGGCAAAGCCACCTTGGGTGACGCTCGCACCGACTGCCGAGAGGTTTTCGAGGATTGGCTCGGGTGGGTGGCTGAATTTACCATCGGGCAGATCGCCTAGGATGACAAACTCGCATCCCAAGGCATTGAGCAGTCGCGACGCGAGGATCGAGCCAGCACCATGATTGCTATCGACAAGCACTTTCATACCGCACCGTCGGATCGCTTGCGAGTCGACAGTTGCAAGGACACGATCCAAGTGGGCTTGGTGCGGGTCGTCGATTTTGCACCGCACTCCGATGCTTTGGATCGGTGCCCAGGATGCCTTCTGGGGGTCATGTTGGTATTGGCGGTAGGCGGCCAAGACACCGTTTCCAAATTCCGATGGGACGACCCGACCATCGGGGCCGAAGAGTTTCATACCGTTGTAAGCCGGGGGATTGTGGCTGGCCGAGACCTGGATCGCACCTGCGGCTCGCAAGGTTTGGACGGCCACGCCGACGCTCGGAGTGGCGGCCACATCCAAATCAAGGCAATCGCGACCCGAGCCGACGATGGCCGAGGCGATCGCGTCGCAGAGAAATGGGCCGCTGGTTCGCCCATCCCGGGATAACAGTACCGCTCCGGGACCTAGTTGGCTGCAAAAAGCGTTGGCAAATCGTATCGCCACTTCGGGGGTTAGCTCTGAGCCTAGTACGCCACGAAGTCCGCTGACGCTGATGATGGGTTCGGCCATGGTTGGTTTTGCAAAAAAGCATGCTTTTTCGGAAAAATCCGAAAAACTGGAGAAGCTAGAAAAAAGGAAAAGTCTCATCGAATCGGTAGATTCGGTGGCATTCGGCAAAACAAGCAAAGTCGATCTAAGGGGCCCAACTCCCCGTCGCATCGTTGCTTGACATCCGATTTTCACTAACTTACCATCGGATTTGTCTCAAAAAGAATAGGACTGCCGAATATTTCCAACTATGCTAGGGAATTCTTGGCAAACTTGGCGATGATAGCCGAGTTCAGCGATTCAGCAGACGTTCCTTTTCGTTTAACCCATCACGGCTGACCTCATGGACTTAATGGGAATGATAGTGTGGTTGGTGGTCGTACTGACCCTGGCCCTATTTATCTGGATGATGGTCAAGTCCGTCAAAGAGTGGGGGGCATTGCATGCCGTCCTAGTCTCTTTGATGTTCATCCAAGTCTGGTGCTTTCTGTTTTTTACGGCTGGGGTGGCCAGTCGCCGCAACGGCTACGTGAAGGCTTACGACACGCTTCGCAAGAAAGTCGCCGACAAAGAGCGAGAGCTCGATCGGGTCCGCAGCGGCGATAAACTCAACCCAAATCCCGACCTGGACAGCTACATTCCGGTGACCACGCAACTCGAACGCTTGAGCGTCGAACGCGGCCGGGTGTGGCGCGGAGCCAACGTTACCGGGCTTGCGCAGAACGAAGCCACCTTGCAGCTTGGAATGGTCGCTCCGGTGATGCTCAATCAGGCCGATCCGAATGCGGGCAACGCCAATGCGGCCAACCCCAATGCGGCCAACCCAGGCCAGGCAGTTCCCGCTGCGGCGGCAAACGCACCGGCAGGAGCGCCCGCCATCGATCTTGGAATCACCACCCAGACGATCGTCCATGTCTTTGGAGAGTCCAACGACCAGCGGGGATTACTGCCATCGATTTACCTTGGTGAGTTTGTCGTCACGGAGGCCAACGCCGGGATCATTAAGATCAAACCCACGAGTGTCCTGACCGCTGAGCAGATAGCAGCGATCGGCTCGGGGCGATTTCCTTCCTGGTCGGTTTACGAACTCATGCCGCTTGATTCCCACGATGCATTTGCAGTCGAGGGCTCGAAGGCAGAAGAAACCGCGATCTTCGGTCGAATGGATCTAAACGAGCTTTCCAAACTGCTCTCGATCGATCCTGCTTTGGCGACTGCTGAACCGACGGGCTTGAGCGTCAAAGAGGCGATCAAGGCCCGAGTTCTGCAGTCTTATCTCAATGACGGCGCCCGTCCCCCCGAAGGGACCCCGCCCGAGCAGGTCTATGTCCAAGTCGAGTTCCTCAAGGACTACACGATCGAAGTCGATGCACAGGAACAACGCACCGCGACCGAAGGCGGTTTTTACGATCTGAGCGGGCGTTCTGTCGATGCTCGACTCAAGCGCGGCGAAGATGGGGCCAAGGTTTCCTTCAAGCAAGGGGACCGAATCGTGTTCGATTCGGTTACATCCAACGACCTTGGGAAACAGGACATCATTAAAATCGTCACACCCGTCTTTGTCCGCTCGCTGAACGATTACGAATACGCATTCCGTGAAGTTCGCCGCCAAATCACCGCCGCGCTGCAAGACGCCGTGTTGATCCAACGTGAACTTGCGGAAATGCAGAAGTCCCAAGGCATCGCCGACAACCAAGTCCGACTAGGTCAGGATGAACGATCCAAGCTTGATAAAGATTTCGCTCAGTACAAAAAAGAACTCGACGTCATCGGTGCCGAAGCTTTGCGACTCGGGGAGAATGTTCAGACAACCCGTTCGGAAATTTCTGCAACTTTCAAGCAAATCCAAGCTCTCAGAGACCAGATCGTATCGAGGCAAAAAGCACTGAGCGAATCGATCAATGCTGTCTCGGGATCCACCAATCCCTAGGCATGGGCATTGCGGTTCGCACCCACCTGAATCCATCCCCTCCAAGAACTCCGTAGGAAAGTCCCATGAGTGAAGCTTCAAAGCCCCATGCACCAGCAAGCCAGCAAAGTGCCTTCAAACGCCGTGCCTTCCTAGCCACCGCCTCAGCGGCTGCGGCGGCTGCGAGCCAATTGTCTGCCAAAAGTTATGCGAGGGTCATCGGAGCCAACGACCGACTCGGTGTTGGGCTCATCGGCGGTGGGGTCATCGGCAAAGCCCACATGGGAGTGATCAACAACCTCAAAGAGAAAAATAACCTTCACCCAGTCTGCGTTGTCGACTGCTGGAAATCCAGGGCTGAAGAAGCCAAGGCGACCATTCAAGCCGACCATGCCGAAACCGATTACCGCAAATTGCTCGAACACAAAGACATCGACTACGTCGTTGTGGCAACTCCCGAGCACTGGCACTGGACAATGACCATCGATGCGATGGAAGCCGGCAAAGCTGTCTATTGCGAAAAGCCGCTGACGCACACGATTCCTGAAGCCCAAGCGGTCGTCAAAAAGCAAAAGGAAACCAAGCGCCCGGTCCAAGTCGGCGTACAGGCAATGTCCGACGACAGCTACATCTCGGCCGGCAAAGCCATCCAAGAGGGGATGATCGGCAAGGTTCTCCAAGCTCAAATCGAATACGTCCGACGCTACAGCAAAGGCGCAGGGCCTTGGCGAGAACCGGACTTGGTCTCCCAACACAAAGACAAACCCGCCGACCTCGATTGGAACGCTTGGCTCGGCACGGCCCCAAAGATCGACTGGAATCCAAACCATTACTTCGAGTGGAGGTGCTATTCGGCTTACTCCGGTGGTATCTGCACCGACCTGTTCATCCACCGAATCACCCGCATTATGAAGGCTTGCAATTTGCTCTACCCACGCCGCGTCGTCGGTATGGGCGGCATCTGGCAATGGCCAGACGGACGCGATCTGCCTGACAATATCGAGATGATCTGCGAGTACCCCCGAGGCATGACCGTCTACGTCCTAGGGACCATGGGCAACCGAGTACGCGTCGACCACCTGATCCGAGGTTACGACGGTACGCTCTTTTTCAACAACGACGGTTGGGTTGCAAAAGATCCCGATGGAAAAGTTCTCGGCCAGCACAAAAAGACCGGCGGCGAAGACCAAAACTTGCACCATACCAACTTGCATAACCACCTGCGAAACGGTGAACCGCTCAACTGCCCAATCGAACTCGGACTCGCCGGAGTCGTCGCAGTCAATATGGCCAACGAAAGCTGGCGGACCAACCGTATGATGGGTTGGGATCGGACCCAGGAAAAAATGGTTCCAGCCGACCTTTTGAACGATGGCCACCAACCCGAGGCTTAGCAAACCCGCAACCCTTGGCCATCGGTGTCGATCCAATTTGCCAGCGTTGATCCCAATTTTGAGGGTGCGTTTCCATCCAATGACGTTAAAATCGAGGTCCGGTACGCCTCGATTTTAAACCGAAAGCAAACGCTCAGGATATGGCAGAAGACTACTACAGCACGCTGGGTATAAGCCGCTCGGCCAGTCAGGATGAAATCGCAAAATCTTATAGGAAACTTGCGCGCAAGTACCATCCGGACCTGAACCCTGAGGACTCGAAGGCCAAGCAACATTTTCAGAGTGTGCAAGTCGCCTACGACACCCTGCACGATCCAGAAAAACGTAAACTTTACGACCAATTCGGCGAAGGTTACGAAGCGTACAAAAATGGGCCCTTCAGTGGGTCCCAAAGCGGCCCTTCAAGCTTCGACTTCCGAGAAGCCTTCGAGAACTCCGAGGGTTTCCAGTTCTTCGATTTCTTCCATGGTGCTGGTGCTGGTCCTGGTGCTGGTCCTGGTGCTGGTCCTGGTGCTGGATCTGGTGCTGGATCTGGTGCTGGATCTGGTGCTCAATCCGCCGATGACTCCTCACGATCTCGCTCCCGGTCGCGCCGCTCGGGTTCCTCGTCTTCCAGAGCCTCCTCGCACTCCCATCCGAACCCTCCAGGGGATGTCGCCGCGGAGATTTCGGTCCCACTGCGCATCATTGTCGAAGGGGGCGAGGTCCAATTCAAACTCAATCGAGGGGATGGGCGAACCGAAGACCTCAGCGTCAAGATCCCGAGCGACGTCGCTCCCGGAAAGAAAATCCGACTGCGAGGACTTGGACAATCAAACCGTGGTGGTCCATCCGGCGACCTGATCCTCACGATCCAAATGCAATCCCATCACGCCGTGAAAATCAACGGCAACAATATCGAGCTGAAACTTCCAATTAGCCTAGCCGAAGCCATCTACGGGGCCAAGATCGATGTGCCTGCCCTGCGCGGGGATGTGACCATTCGCATTCCAACGATGTGCGACAGCGGAAAACGCTTGCGGGTCAAAGGACAAGGCCTCAAAGGTCCCGACGGACTCCGTGGCGACTTGATTGTCGAACCGCTGATCCAATTGCCCGAGGAAATCCCCGATAGCCTCGAACCGAACATCAAAGAATTCGAGAAGGGCTATTCGAAAAATCTCCGCGATGGTATCCGTTGGTAAAGGACACTGACCTTGAATATCCTTCTGGCAAATGACGACGGTATCCACGCCCCAGGGCTACGCGCTCTACGCATCGCCCTGGAATCCCTAGGACCAGTGACCGTCGTGGCACCTGCGACCGAACAAAGCGGTGTGGGTCACTCGATCACATACCTGTCTCCGCTGACCTGCAAGCAGATCTTCGACGGCGAGATCTTTCGAGGATGGGCAGTCGATGGCTCACCGGCTGACTGCGTCAAACTCGGACTGACCGAACTGGCCCCCAAGCCCACCGAACTGATCGTCAGCGGCATCAATGGCGGCCTAAACGCAGGCATCAATGTCCTTTACTCCGGAACCGTCGCAGCAGCCATCGAAGGTGCCTTCTTTCGCGTCCCAAGCATCGCCGTGTCGCTCGAAGAAGATCCCCACGCGGATTTCGAAGCCGCCGGTTCGATCGCAGTCCAACTGATCCGAAAAATCTTGGACTACCAAGACGACGCGCCCGAACTTTACAACATCAACATCTCCACCCAAGCGACCCGAGACTACCGTGCAGGGAAAATGCCCCGCATCCATACCGTTCCGATGGGAATCGAACGCTACGGGGACCAGTACGTAAAACGCCAAGACCCCAAGGGGCGAAACTACTATTGGTCCACCAACGATCCACCCCCGAAACCTACCGAGCACCAAACCGATCTGATGGCCTTGGCATCCGGTGGCGTGACCGTTACGCCCCTTCAGTTCGATATGACCAAACGATCGCAATTGGATGCAATGAAGAGTTGGAATCTCTCGATGGGTAACGACGGAACCTGACCCCCAACCAATGACGCATTCACCCCCTCTGGTCCTGGAAAACAAACGGATCGGCTTGTTGGGCAAGCTCGGGGCAATGACCCGCAAAGAAGCCTGCCAGTGGCTCAAGCAATACCACGCTACGGTCGCCGATAAACTCTCCGGCGAATTGGACTTGGTCGTCATCGGGGCCGATGAACTCCCCGACGAAGATATCCAAGCCATGCTCAATGAGAAACTTCGTGAACGAATCCGCCAAGGCTCCACAACGCTTATCCATGAACACGATCTGTGGACGGCGCTCGGACTCGTCGACGACCCATCCCACAAACAACTCTACACCCCAGCGATGGTCGCGAGCCTGATCAAGTCTCGTGTTAGCGCAGTTCGACGCTGGCATCGTATCGGCTTGCTACCGAGCATCAAAGTCGCTCATAAGCTCCCTTACTTCGATTTTGAACAAGTCCAATGCGCCAAGCAAATCGCTTCGTGGATTCGACAAGGAGCCCAAGTCACCGACTTGAAAAAACAACTCGATGACTTCGGCACTCGGATCGCCAACCGTAGCTTGATCGATCTAGACATCCGAATCGATGGACGCCGAATCCTGCTCTACGAAGAGGGCAAACTGTTCGGTTCTCACGGACAACTCCACTTAAACTTCGACGAGCCAGAGCAAGCCCAGACCGGATCTCAAGAGCCAGAGATCTTGGTGATGAACCCCCATGCAACGACAGCCCCGCTGCTAGGGCCAAAACAGTCTCTCGAACAAGGACCCTGGACCCGCGACTCAATGCTCGCTGCAGCCGAGGAACTCGAAGATGCTGGCCGCATCGACGAAGCGATCGAGTGGCATCGTGTCATTTTGGCCAAGTACGGGCCAAGCGCCGAGATTGTGTTTGGACTAGGGGAATTGCTTCTAAGAGCAGGCCAGGTCCAAGCAGCCCGAGAGCGATTTTACAATGCCATCGAAATCGACGAAGACTTCGTCGAGGCCCGCGCTAGTTTGGGATGCGTGCTGGCAGAAACCGGCCAAGTCGATTTGGCGATCGCAGCCTTCGAGGGGGCATTGGCCAAGGACGACCACTATCCAGACGTTCATTATCATTTGGCAAGATCCCTGGATGAACTTGGACGATCCGAAGATGCGACCAAGCATTGGTTGCGGTTTTTGCAACTGTCACCCCAAAGCCCCTGGGCCGACGAAGCCCTCGAGCGATTAGGGCGAATTTAGTTCGCCGCCCTAGCACGGACATCGGATAAGATTGATGCGTGGGTCGTTTGTAAAGGACGTTTGCTTGATCGACGTTTGCTCGATGGCTCGAACCCAAACGCAGCGTCGTAGGGGGCCGATTCAAATCGCCCAACCGCTAGAGCTGGTGGTTCACGTAGTGAGCCGCAAGGGCGCAAGCCGCGGGCGATTGCCATAAGCCCCGCACCGATTCGATCGTGCTCCACCGCCGAAATCGCACAAGCGCTGGCGCTGATTGGTTCACGTAGTGAGCCGCAAGGGCGCAAGCCGCGGGCGATTGCCATAAGCCCCGCACCGATTCGATCGTGCTGCACCGCCGGGATCGCCCAACCGCTGGCGCTGGTTGGTTCACGTAGTGAGCCGCAAGGGCGCAAGCCGCGGGCGATTGCCATAAGCCCCGCACCGATTCGATCGTGCTCCACCGCCGAAATCGCACAAGCGCTGGCGCTGATTGGTTCACGT
>JAPLNM010000141.1:65646-70577 GCA_026692845.1 Planctomycetota bacterium
AGTGAGCCGCAAGGGCGCAAGCCGCGGGCGATTGCCATAAGCCCCTCACCGATTCGATTGTGCTCCACCGCCGAAATCGCACAAGCGCTAGAGCTGGTGGTTCACGTAGTGAGCCGCAAGGGCGCAAGCCGCGGGCGATTGCCATAAGCCCCTCACCGATTCGATTGTGCTCCACCGCCGGAATCGCACAAGCGCTCGAACCCAAACGCAGCGTCGTAGGGGGCCGATTCAAATCGCCCAACCGCTTGCGCTGGTTGGCTCACGTTGTAGCATCGCGTCTCAAAACGTACCTGCAAATTCTGCTCAAGAGCCTTGAGTTGCGATTTTTCTCGCGAATTTAGATGCGCCGATTATTTTTCCGCTTGCGTCGCGTATCGGCGAGATACACACAGAGATGTCGATTCGTACGCCGGATTTATGAAGACGTACGGTTTCAAAATGTTCGACCCGTCCTCCCTCGCTAAGTATCCTCAAAATTTCCGTCTCCTCATCGAGCCTATCGGTTGGGCACAATTTGGTAATGGGGTGTCCGATCATTTCCTCGGCTGTGTAGCCGAATAGTTTTTCAGCTCCCGAGTTCCAGCTTTGAATCAATCCATGTAGGTTCCTTCCCACGATCGCATCGCTGGCCGATTCGACAATTTCCGACAGTCGGAATCGCTCTTCTTCGAGCCGAAGGCGTTCGGATACATTTCGCGCTACGGCGTAGATCACGCCTTCGTGTTCTACCGATCGAGCGGACCATTCGAGAGATAGGTAGTGGCCATCTTTGTGTCGGTAACGATTGATGAATTGAATAGTCGGCACGCCCCGCGATAGCTTCATTATCTCATTGAGGGTATCGGGCCGATCGTCTGGATGGACAAAGTCGATAAACGGTTTGGATGTAAGTTCCTTAACGGTGTATCCGAGAGTCCGAGAAAAATTATCGTTGAGTCGCCAGAAATAGCCTTGGTTGTTCGCAATGCAAAACAGATCCAGAGATAAATCGAAAAATCGGACTAGCTCCTCTTCGGCTCGGCGCTGTCCTGATTCGAAATACTCGGTTAGGCGTTCGACCAAAAAGCTCGCGTCTTTCGGCCGACTAGCGACGTTGGGATCAAGACATTGCTTGGCCAAATGAACGATCGGGATCGGAGCACCGCATCGATCAAGTTGCTCGAACGCATAGGACATGTCTCCGCAAACGCTTTTTTGATAGACCTCGAACAGCTTGTCACCGATGAAAGGTGGAGAGCCTGTAAGTAGGTGGCATAAAATGCCGCCGAGAGAAAAAACATCCGCTCGATAATCAACGACTTCGCCACGGGCTTGTTCCGGAGCTAGGTAGTATGGCGTGCCCATGACCGTGCCAAAGACGGTATCAAAATTGGGTTTCTTGTGCGCCAGTGGTTCCACGATGTTTGTTTGAGTCAGCGGGATGAGAACTTCCTCAAGCAGGTTATCGGATCGGAAAACGCTGTTTTTGAGGATCTTGGCCAAGCCCCAATCGAGAACGGTTGCGACACCGTAGTCACCTACCATGATGTTCGCTGGTTTTAAATCTCGGTGGACAACTCCGTTGGCATGCGCAAAAACCATGGCCTGACAAATCTGCAAAAACGTCGTGAGCATCGAATGCGGTTTTGATTCCTCGACAATCGTTTCGGCGATGACTTGCTCCATCGTTTTTCCGGTGATTAGGTCCATGATGATGTAAGCCGAACCGGAGGGCTCGACGTCAAAATCATGAATTCCTAAGATACTCGGATGACGCAATTGACTGGCGATTCTGGCTTCGCGTAGAAATCGAAGAAGGTGCTGCTCGTTACCTTGATGATCTTTGCGGATGATCTTTATGGCTACATGGCGTTGCAGTTGCAAATCCCAGCCTCGATAAACCAGCCCCATACCGCCCTTACCGATTTCTTCACCAATCCAATATCGGGCGTTGAAAGGGTGGAATTTTTCAGGACCTTTTAAGGACGGTGTTTTTTGTAGATCGAACGCTCTATTGCCCCCATGCAACAACTGGCGATGGATCCCTGATTTTTCGACCGATTCAACTGGGGCGATACCTTCAGACAACAGAGCCGCGGTTCGAGCACCACAATCCTCATGGATTTGCGTCGGTACCTCTCCTGGCTTGCCATCGGGCTCCGCCATTCTGTGTGTGAATGCCGCTTCTAGGACGGTTTCTTTGGATCTGTGGTTCATCTGGGCGCCTTTCGCTTCGTTCGCTCAAGTAGACGAATGGGAACCCTAAACATACCGTAAAAGCTAGTGCGTTTCCCGAATTTTTGGATCAAAAGGTCTGGCAAGCCCCATGTGTTTGGCCGCTCTTGTTCTGATAAGATCTAGGGTCTCTTGGCGCCCCCGAGACCCCGCGTTCAATCCCCCCCACTTTTCTCAAGGGATCCTCCTGTGAAACTCTCCATGCGTTTGGCCATTCTCGTCAGCAGCTTTTCTGTCCCGCTATATTCTGTCCCACTATCTGCAGTCCATGCCGAAGACTTTTTCTTCAAGGACGGAGACCGCGTGGTGATGATCGGCGATAGCATCACCGAACAACATCTGTACTCCAACTACGTCGAAATGTGGACAGTCACACGCTTTCCAGATTGGAAAATCACCTTTCGAAATGTAGGGATCGGTGGCGATCGATCCGTGGGTGGAAACTCTCGATTCGCTCGAGATGTGCTCCTCCATAAGCCTACGGCCATGACCGTCGACTTCGGAATGAACGATGGCAGCTACCGCGAATTCTCCGAGCAAACTTTCAAGCCCTACATGGATGGATTGCAAGGCATGGCCGATCAGGCTCAGGCGGCCAACATCCGGACCGCTTGGGTTACCCCTCAGCCCCTCGATAATGACGAACAAGGCAAAACCGCATTGACCGGTTACAACCAAACCCTCGAAAAATTTTCCGAAGGAGTCCAAGCGATCTCCGAGAAAAATAGCGGTAAGTTCGTCGACCAATTTCACCCTTACCTCCAAGTCCTCGATGCAGCCAGGAGCAAAGCAGACAAATACAATCGAATCACCGCCGGTGACGCCGTTCACCCAGGACCACCAGGCCAAGCCCTGATGGCCGCCTCGATCCTCCAAGGGATGAATTTCCCATCCCTGGTGGCTGCCGTAGGGATCGACGCCAAACAAAATAGAGTTGTCTCTCAGGAGAATTGCAACGTCGAGGGACTTCAAGCGACTGCCACAAGCGTGAAATTCAAGAAACTTGATAAGGCCCTTCCGTTCTTTCCAGAGGATGCCGCGAGCATCTTGCCTTGGACACCCATCCTAGATGAACTCAACGATTACAAAATTCAAGTCACGGGTCTTGCGTGAGGAAAATACAAAGTCCGAATCGACTCGGTCGATGTGGCTGAACTTTCCGCCGAATCGCTTGCAACCGGAGTGGACATTGCTGCGGAAGTTCTCAAGTCAGGTCCGATCGCCGAGCAAGCCAAGAAGGTCAAGGAAGCCATCGAGAACAAAAACCGCTACCACCACGACCAGATTTTCCGTGGAATCGTTTTGACGGGAGTTCCTGAATGGATCTATTCCGTAGTCCCTCGCGAGCAACTGGAAGAAAAGAAAAATGCCTTGATCAACGAGCGACTAGAGAAAATGGCCCAGCTCGATGCCCAGGTGGCCGAGTCGCTCAAGATGCAGCCGCACCAATTTGAAATCGTCAAGGCGGATTAATCGTCACAGATTACTCGCTGAAGGCAGCTGCGCCCACATCCAAAAAATTCCAACCCCGCTGCACCCATTCTTCAATGCCCGTGGCGGGGATGCTCTGCACATGCCCATCATAGTAAAGGTAGTTTGCCAAACTTTTACTGTGACGCCGGTATTCGATCATCTGACCAATCAGATCGAGGGTTTTACCGCTTCGCACGTTTTCCTGGGAAAACAAAGGGTAATCCCAACGCACAGGAACAGATGCAGTTGCCTCATAGAACTGAAGCGAACTGCTTGAATTTCGCTTGGCCTCATCGGAATCCACAAAATCATTCCTGCGATACCCAAGTCGTTGGGTCGATGTGGGACAGATGTTGACCAGTTGGATTTCGCCGAATCGATCCGTTTTGAAATCATCTTGGGAGCGAAAATCGAAATGGAATTGTCGAAGGTTGCTGGCACAGTTGATTCGCCTAACGGCTTCCCTGGCTGCTTGGACGGCCGGTAGCAACAAAGCAGCTAGGATGGAGATGATGGCAATGACCACCATCAATTCGATGAGCGTCACGCCGCTGCGATTTGAAAGCTCTTTGGCGGTCGTCATGGTTTTCTCGATATCAGACGGATCGAACAGCTCGAATTCTATCGGAAAAACCTTTGGCTCGTCCGCAGAATTTTATCCCGCTAGCTGATGAAGCTGTGCTTCCGGTCGGACGAGCCGACCGGGGGCCTGGGGCATTCCACCCAAGGAGCGGTTTTCGGTTTGTTGCGATCGGATACGGCATCGCATATGCTGGTGAGCGATCTGGAGTACTCGCGGGATCGACTCATCATCCCAGTCCTTCTCCCCAAATGGGGCGAAGGGAGCGAGAACAAAAGGCGATGCACCGATTCGTGCACGTGCACGATGCCATATCGAGCATAGGGGCCGTATCGAGCATAGGGCTGGAGAACTACTTTGCACGCAGTTATGCGTAAAGTGCAAAAAAAAACCCGGCTCAGTATTTCTACCGAGCCGGGCTTCTATTTTGAAATCCGGTGTTCAAGGTTGGTCGTGAGAGACCAACCCGTTTGGACGAGCTTCGTTGATGTCGTTTTGGTTCACGTTATCATAGTGACCCGAAGGGCACTACGTTCTAATTATCCTTAGAAAGGAGGTGATCCAGCCGCAGGTTCCCCTACGGCTACCTTGTTACGACTTAGTCCCAATCATCAAGTTGACCTTCGGCGCCTGCTTCCTTACGGTTAGCTCAGCGACTTCGGGC